>JAJRXC010000013.1 GCA_024276495.1 Actinomycetes bacterium | reverse complement strand
TCGACCTGCTCTGATCACCGGCCCGCGCCGCGGGCGCCAGACACGCCCCAGAAGTCCAGCCAGCTCCGACCGACTCACCGCGCCGACCCAACCACACGCTCGCGATTCCAGTCGCAGGACGCCCGCTGGTGCGGATAAGAGTTGGTGCACTGGAGCGGGCATCGCCGTCGCCTCGACCGGGAGATGGGTCGCCGCTTCGGTGATGACGCCTACGCCGCCGAGGAACTGGTCGCCGAGTTGGGCGCAGCGTTCGCGACGGCCCGGCTCGGGATCTCCAACAGCCCCCGGCCAGATCACGCCGCCTACCTCGGCCACTGGCTGCAGATCCTGAACGAAGACTCCAAGGCGCTGTTCGTGGTGGCCGCCAAGGCCCAGGCCGCCGTGGATCATCTCGCCGCCTACAGCCAGGGCACCGACGGCGAGGTCGCAGCATGACCCGCCCCCACGCCGAGACATGCCAGGCCTGCGAGCAGCCCATCGTCGGCGACGAGTGGGTGTGGCGCCACTGTGTCAGCGACAGCGACGCCGACCGTCTCGATCTCACCAGCGGCGACTACCACGAAGCGTGCTGCCCGCAATGCCGTCACGATATTGAGGCCGTCTCGTGAGCGTCGACCGTCGTTTCGCATTCGACGCCATCGAGGCCCACCTCGGGCCCGCATCGACAGCCACGATCGCCATGCGGCTCGGAGTGTCGGCCCGAACGGTGTGGCGCTGGCGAGCCTCAGGACTGACCGAGTTGCAGGCCGACCGGGTCGCCGTGGCCGCTGGACTGCACCCCGGCAGCGTCTGGGACACCTGGTGGTCCACCGCGGCATGACAGCTGCCAGTCACCCGAACGCCGTCGATCGTTCACCGGGCCGCTCCGGGTGGCCTCGGCGGGTCCGGGCCGTGTGTGCGAACCGCACGCTGCCACGAGACCGCTGCGCCGCAACCACCGCTGCGGTATTCCCGCTCCAGCATTCTCACCCGCCCTACGGGTCCGCTCACTGACGTTCGCCGGGCTGCGAGGTCCGCGGGAATCTCCTCGCTCACCCTGCGGGTGCAGTTGCAGCTCGCTTTCTCCTCGTGGCTGATGCCGCTTCGAACACCCCGGAACCACCGGGACACCAACCAAGGAGCAACCCAGTCATGAACAACCTCACCATCGTCGGCCGCCTGGCCACCGACGTCCGCCTCGACACCCCCAAAGGCACCGCCATCGCCACCTTCCGGGTAGCGGTCGACCGGGGCAGCGCCGAAGGAGCCGACTTCATCCCGGTGAAGTGCTTCGGCAGCGCCGCCGAGAACCACCACAAGTACCTGGCCAAGGGCCGCCTGGTCGCCATCGTCGGACGCCTCTCGCAGTCCCAGTGGACCGACGAGGCCGGCAACCGTCGGGAACGACTCGAAGTCGTCGGCACCCGAGTCACCTACCTCTCAACCCCGACCGCCTCCACCAACGAGGCAGCCGACGAGGAGGACTCGTAGCCAAAGCCTGGGAGCGGACCGGTCGGGGAAGCCGGTCCGCTCCCAACCCGGCTCGAAAGCACCCCGACATGACCACCGACAACGAACTCCACCGCAGGCTCGAATCCGACACCGCCCGGGTGCTGCGCCTCATCGCCCGGATCGCGCCCGAAGCCGGGCTCACACCCGACGAGATCGCCAGGATCGACCAACTCGCCGCCCACACGACAGCAACGGTGGCGAGCTGACGGTGACCGGAGCCGGCAGCGCCACCGTGGTGCCCTCGGTCGAGGGCCGACGTCAAGGCCGTCCTGCAGGCAACGCCCGACCCCTGCGGGGACCGTACCCGATGGTCGTGCTCGTCGCGTCCGCTCCTGCGTCCGACCGGTTGCGTCACCTCCAGACGTCACCACGTGAGCGCCGTGCGGCGCCCCTTGACCCCGTCCCTCACCCGCTGGCAGTTCGGCATCCATCGAAGCGAAGCACCGCTTCGTTCGCCCTCGAACCACAGGAACCCGACCATGCCAACCAACCCCACCGGCACCGCGACCGGCGACTACCTCTGGGAAGGCCGCTGCGCCGGCTGCGCCCGCTGGGAAACCTTCAACCTTCCCACCGCGGCCCTGAACGCATTCCACACCGGCCAGTTCACCGCCAAGGACGCCTTCCCCCACCTCACAGCCGATCAGCGCTGCCTCATCGAGACCCACTGCCACATCGACTGCTACAACGACACCGCATACGGTCGCCCGCCTGGCGAGCCCAGCCCGTTCGCCGACCTCGACCGATAGCCGCCCTGCATGGCCCGCCGCCCGGGCCACACCGCAGCCGACCACGCCTCGCGCCAGGCCCAGCCGTTCGCTCACCGAGCGTGTCCGCCACGCAGGTCCTCCTCACGTACGGGAAAACTGGAGACACAACTGGAGGTTCGTTCCGAACCTCCAATGTGAGATGACGCGAGATCGAAACCGCCACGTTGAGTGATCTCGCGGGGACGCGGGATCGATTGCTCGTGTCCCAAACCGCCGCGCCGCTGCCCCACAGCTACCAGAGATGGACAAGAAGCCCGCACGCCGATCACCGATTCCTGACGCGGTCCGGCTCGCGTCAAGGGAGACCTCCCGCTCAGCTCCCGGGCGCAGCCCGATGCCAGGCCGAAGCACCGGGGTAGATGCTCTCCTCGGAGCCGACGAGTCGGCGGCTCGCCTCGGCGTGACCGAGCGGTTCGTTCGCCGACTCATCGAGGAGCGGCGCATCCCATTCCTCAAAATCGGGAAGTTCGTGCGATTCCACCCCGATGACGTCGACGCTTGGATCGAGGCCCAACGCGTACCTCAGGCGAACCGGAGGCACGGGCACTGAGCGAGCGCTCTGCGCCAGGCGAAGGCCCCGGGGCGAACGTCGGGGCCGAAAGGGGTTGCCCCGGATGGCCAATAACGATACTATTATCGGCGTGCCGGACTGGTCCGTCGAGTTCCACCCTGCCTGCGAGCAGTGGGCAGACCAACTCGAGCAGGCCGACGCAGAAGCGCTGTTGGCCGCAGTGCGTGTGCTCCGGGACCAAGGACCGACTCTGGGCCGTCCGTTGGGGGACACGGTCAAGGGAAGCAGACACAACAACATGAAGGAGCTCCGCCCAGGGTCAACCGGCCGGACCGAGATCCGGGTCCTCTTCGCCTTCGATCTGGAGCGGGAAGCGATCCTACTGGTCGGCGGTGACAAGAGTGACAACTGGCGGGGCTGGTACGAGGTCAACATCCCGCTCGCCGACGACCGGTTCGATGACCACCAGGACAAACTTGCCTCCAAGCGCAGCACATCACCAGCCAACAAGCCTTCGAAGAAGACCAGGACGAGGAAGGGAAAGCGACGATGAGTCTCAATCAGTGGGAAAAGAAGGTCCTCGATGCCCGCGGCGCCGAGGAACGTGTCCGAGAGGTCGAGGACGAGCTTCGTCTCGCGGCCGGGCTCACGGCCCTTCGCGAGAGGGCGGGGATCTCCCAGCGAGAGCTGGCCAAACGCATCGGCGTATCCCAGCCGCGCATCGCCGCCATCGAACGCTCACGCAACGTAACCATCGACGTGCTCGAGCAGTACGTCACCGCGCTCGGCGCCCGCCTCGAAGTCTCCGTCGTGCAGGGCCGGCGGCGAACCTCTCTGCTGAGCACCCATGGCGCCGACAAGAGTCGAACCGCCCCCTCGCAGCGCTCCGCGTGAGACAACCGGGCGCCGGACGCCCAACTCGATTCGTGCCCCCAACGTGCCCCAAGCAAGGGGCACGACCGGGCAACGGCGGGGACCAAGGGGCAACAGAAAACCCGCTCTGAGCTGCGGAACACGTAAACCCGCTTGTCAGCGAACTGCATCAGACCTGCTTTGCAAGCAGGGGGTCGCGGGTTCGATTCCCATCAACTCCACTCCGAGACGCCTCGTGTGCCTGCCGAACGAGCGTCGCGACCTCGGCTGGTGATCTGGAGCTCATTGCCATCACGAGTCACACCTGCTGGGCCTCGATCGAGTGTCCGTGGATGCGGTCCTGCTGACGATGAGGGCGGCGATCTCGGCTGCGGCCGACATCGTCTCGTGCGCCACCGCCAGGTCCGGGACGGGAACCGTGAACTCGACGAAGCCATGCGTATCGCTGATTTCGAGGATTCTGGCCGCGCACTCGGCCGACGAGCCGTGGATCACAAAGGGCAACACCCATTCGTCTCGCACGAGTCGCGCCGCGACATCCAAGCCATCGACCATCGCCTCTCGCAATGCGTACGCGTCGGCCTCCGAAAGACCGATGGCCTCTTTCACCGCGGGTGGTGAGTCGGCCAAGCGATAGGTCATGTGCCGGCGCACACGTTCGAGGTCCGCATCGGTGATCACGATGGTCGACGAGTACGCCAGTTCGATCTGGTTGCCGCCATCGGCTGAGGCCGAGCGAATCAGAGCAACCTGATCACCGAGGAAGTCACGATGGATGTGGTCGAGCGAAACCCCATCGGCCAGCTGGGATGCAGTGGTCAGGACTCTCTGACCCCGTCCGGCGACCCAGATCGGGATGCTCGGGTCGGCGAACTCCAGATACGCCTGGTGGAGCTGAAACACCTCTCCTTCGTAGGTCGACCTCTCAGCGGCAAACAGCGCACGGACCGTGAGGATGGCCTCCTTCAACGTCTGATGAGGACGGTCGCGCGGCATTCCGATCGGATCCAGCGTCAAGCTACCGCCGACACCGAGCCCGAGAAATGATCTGCCGCCGCTGAGCTCGTGAAGCGAGGCGATCGCCGACGCAGCCACGCTGGGATGGCGTGTGTAGGGGTTCGTGATCCCCGGTCCCAGTTCGATTCGTTCCGTGCACAGAGCGAGGGCGGTGAGCGTGACATAGAGCTCCCTGGTCGCCAGACCCTCGTCGAAGAGCCAGCAGCGGTCGAACCCCATCTCCTCGGCGAACGCGCCGAGCTTCGCGACCTGAGCAACCGGCAGGTCGGGTAGGAGGCTGACCCCCCATCGCAGGGGGGCAGATGCGTTTTCGACCGCGTGATCCGTCATTGGCGGTCGGGCTACTTCATCGCGTCGAGAAGGGCACGACAGTCGTCGACTGTCACGGGTCGCGGGTTGTTCCGCACCATGACCATGCGCATCGATTCCTCGGCCACCGCATCCCAGTCGGTGTCGGCAGTCTGGTCGCGTCGATCCGAGAGACCGACGGGAAGACCGAGCGACGTCACGAGAGCGGTGATCGCGTCAACGAGGTCCCCGGCAGAAGCATCGTCGCCCAGCCCGAACAACCCATTGAGTACCCGCCGCCGGTCGGCGGCGATCGCGGGCATGTTGAAATCAGCCACGAAGGGCAGGAGCAGTGCGTTAGCGAGCCCGTGATGCAGGTGAACGTGGCTGCAAAGTCCCCCCGAAAGGGCATGAACGAGCCCCAAACCGGCCTGGTCCATCGCGATGCCGCCATAGATCGCCGCAAGCATCATCTGACGACGCGCCGCAATCGACGTTCCATCCTCAGTGGCTCTCTCGAGAGAATCCACGACAAGTCGCATTGCCTCCAACGCCAGCATGTCGCTCACAGGATTCGCACCGAGGCCGGTAAAAGCCTCGAGGGCGTGGACGAACGCGTCCATACCTGTCGCCGCAGTGAGATGAGGCGGTAGCCCAACGGTCACGCTCGAATCGATGACTGCTGCGTGTGCGTACATGAGCGGGCTCAGAACCCCCTTCTTGAAGGGCTGGGAGGCATCGGAGATGACAGCGACCTTGCTGACCTCACTTCCCGTGCCCGCGGTCGTGGGGACCGCCACGAGGGGACGACTTCGAGACGTGATGGGCCGACCCTCCCACTGATACTCCGCGTAGTCACCTCCGTTGGCGAGCAGCATCGCTGCTGCCTTTGCCGTGTCGATCGCCGAACCGCCTCCGACGGCGATGATCACCTCGACCTGGTGCTCTTCAGCGAGCGCGCGGGCCCCGGCAACGTCGTCTGTGGTGGGATTCCCGGCGACGTCGCCATACAGGGCCACCTCGACACCTTCGTCCTCGAGCGCCGACCCGATGTCCGCGGGTAGGCCCGTCGCGGCAAGTCCGGGATCGGTCACGACAAGGGCCCTGGCCGCGCCCAACGCCGTCACCTCGGCCACGATCGCTTCTCGAGCAGGCGAATGCCAGACGATGCGTGTCGGCATGTGGAAGCTGAAATCGTCGGTCAACGGGTCGCCTCATCCTTCTTGAACGACATCTCGGTGAACCTGCCCCGAGCCTCGGTCACTCGTGACTCCGAGGCCATCAGCCCCCATGAGAGGCAGTGGACAACCCACAATACGATGGAAAAGACGACAGGGCGACTAGAAAGGCCTTGCCGCGTGTCGGGCCGTCGCGTCGTGCGCGAGGGCCGACCCCCAGAAAACCCAGGTAACGCCATGACCACCGACGCAGCAGGGCCGGCGCCCAGCCCCGAAACCGAGCAGTTCGTGTCTCGTCGGGTGCAGCCCATGCTCATCGCCAACGAGTGGGTCGAAGCCGACAGCGAGTCGACGATCGAGATCCTCAGCCCCTCCGATGGACGAGAACTGGGCGCGATCTGGCGGGCCGTGGCCGGCGACGTCGACCAGGCCGTGAGCGCCGCCCGCGCGGCCTTCGTCGGGCCGTGGTCGAAGCTGACGCCACCCGCTCGCGAGCAGCACCTCCGGCGAGTAGCCGATCTGATAGAGCGCAACGGGCCGATGCTGGCCGAGCTCGAGTCGATCGACAACGGCAAACCGATCGCCAAAACTCTGGCGATCGACTCCGGGGTCGCAGCCCGGCTGGCGTTCAACTTCGCAGGCTGGCCCACCAAGATCGCCGGTGAGACGCCATCGGTCTCTTCACCGGACTTCTTCACATACACCCGGCGTGAAGCGCTCGGAGTGGTCGGCGCCATCATCCCTTGGAACTACCCTCTCATCCATACGGCTCAGAAGATCATGCCCGCATTGGCCTGCGGCAACACCGTCGTCTTGAAGCCATCGGAGAAGGCATCGCTGGTGACCCTGCGGATGGCCCAGATCTTCGCGGAGGCTGACCTTCCGCCCGGCGTGGTGAACATCATTACCGGCGACGGCTCCACCGGCGCAGCGATGACGGCACACGCGGGAATCGACAAGATCGCGTTCACGGGATCGGTGAACGCAGGGAAGGCGGTCATGGCGTCGGCGGCCGGCACGACCAAGCGGTTGAGCCTGGAGCTCGGGAACAAGGGCGCCAACATCGTCTTCGCCGACGCCGACCTCGACGTCGCGATACCGAGGAGCTTCGGCGCCGCCTTCGGCAACACCGGGCAGAGCTGCGTGGCGGGATCGCGCCTCTTCGTACAGGAAGGCATCGTCGACCACGTTGTAGCCGGCTTGCTCGAGCTCGCCGGAAGTGCCCGCGTGGGTCACGCCCTCGATCCCGACACGACATTCGGGCCCATCGTCGACGGGCTCCAGATGGACGCCATACTCGGCTACATCGAGCAGGGCCGATCCGAGGGGGCAGCGCTACGCCATGGTGGCCGTCGTCTCATCGCCGGTTCGTTGGCCGACGGGCACTACATCGAACCGACGATCTTCGACGGTGTCGAGGACTCCATGGTGATCGCAACCGAAGAGATCTTCGGCCCCGTGGTGACCGTGCATCCGTTCACCAGCGAGGAAGAGGTGATCGAACGGGCCAACAACACGCCCTTCGGGCTCGCGTCAGCGGTCTGGACCGGCTCGGCCGCCCGGGCCCACCGGATGGCGGCCGCCCTCGATACCGGTGTCGTCTGGGTCAACACCTACGACATGTTCGACCCCGCGATGCCCTTCGGAGGACACAAGGGAAGCGGCTTCGGGCGCGACAACGGTCGCGACGTGATCGGCATGTACACCGAGTCGAAAGCAGTGTGGGTGGCCACCACCTGAGCCTGGGGAACGTGGCCACGATTCAGCTGCGAGAGGAGGTCACTCACCACATCGAGGGCTGCGTTGACCTCGCCGGCCACATCACCAGCCTCGTCGGCGGCGACCCAGACGCGGTCTTTCCGACGTGTCTTCATGGCCGCATGGGACGAGAGTCCGAGTCCACTCCCGGCAACGACGGCAATGGATGTGTCGCGAGCCGAGTGCTAGCAATGAGCCGTGCCGAGCATCGGATCGTTCCTCGTCATCATCGCCATCGCGGCCGGGCTCTTCCTTCTCGTTCTCGTGCCGATCTGGGCGATGATCAAGGCGACGGAGCTGCGCCAGGATCGCTGGGCGACGGGAATCGCGCTCGCCATCAACGTTCCGCCGATCAGTCTCCTGCTCGCGATGGTGTTTCTCGCGAAGGCACCGACCCCGATCCTTCACACCGGCCCGACGCCCGGGACCACCGAACGAATCCGCACACCCCGCGACCCGGCCACCGCCGACGATGCTGCATCACCGATCATGATGGAACGGATCGTCACCTGGGCTTCGGCCGCCATCGTGTTGATCGTCGCCGGCATCGCGTACGCCCTTCGGGGATGACCGCGGAGTGACCCGGTCCGGCCCCGAGTATCGCATCGAGAACACCTTTTTTGGCTGTCGTGACCAGGGTCGCGCCGATCCGGCGACGCGGAACATCATCGCCGTCAGATCGACGGGCCGGTCGCGACCGCCCGTCGCCACAGGCGAGCCAGGAACGACGCCATCTGCTCCCGTGTGACCGGATCAGCCGGCGAGTACGTGTTCGCGCCGGTGCCCGTGGTGATGCCGAGGTTGTAGATGCACGAGATGTCTTCGTGGGCGAACGAGTCCGGGTCCACGTCGGTGAACGGCGGGTGGGAGGTGTCACATTCGCCGCCGAGCCGACGCCAGGTGCGAGCCACGAAGGCCGCCATCTGTTCACGGGTCACGAGCCCACCTGGTGCAAAGGTCGTCGGGCCGACACCGGTCGTGATCCCGAGACCGTAGATGCAGGAGATGTCGCCGTACGCGAACGACGACGGCTCGACATCGACGAACACCATCGAGGTCTCGTCGCAGTCGACGCGCTGGGTGCGCCACAACCGGGCCAGGAACGCCGACATCTGCTCACGGGTCACCAACCCGGCCGGGCTGAACGTGTTGTCCCCGGTGCCGGTGGTCAGGCCGAGATCGCGTATGCAGGCGATGTCGGCGAACGCGAACGACGACGGGTCGACATCGGCGAACGGGGGCGACGACGGGTCGCAACCGGGGGGCCCTCCGCCCGGGCCCGGGCCCTGCGGTGAATCGGGATCCGTCGGCCGCGAAAGCTGGTACTTGGCCGCCAGATAGTCGAGCACTTCGCCCCGTTCTGCGCTCGACAACGCCCGGTCGTAGAGCAGCACCTCGGCAATCTCGCCTTCGAACCAGCCCTCGAACCAGTAGCTGCGGCCGACATAGTTGAGGTCCCGGCTCTGGATCTGTGGGACGAAGACCTCGCCGGAACCGATCGGCACGCCATCGCGTGCCACGTCGGCCACGACCATCGTGTCGACCGGGCCCCCACCCTGGTCGACGGAGAGGATCGACGCCTGCCCCGTCACGAACGCGGCCGCCGTGTCGACGCTGCTTCCCACATTCGTCGTGCTCGTCGCGAAGTACTGCACACCGTCGGTGTCACCGGATCGGCCGAGCACGATGTTCTGCAGGCTCTGGCCGTTTCCCAAGGCCAGCAGCTTGAATCCCGACTGCAGGACGGTCGGCTCGGCCACCACATAGAGGGACATGCCGTCGGTGAAGTCCTCGAATCCTTCCGGAAGGCGCAGGAAGTCGTCGACCCCGTCGAATCGCACCGACGCCCGGCCACCGATCCCCGCGGCGACGAAAGTCGGTCGCGCCGATCCCGACGCCGACGCGTCCACGGCGCCGCCCGACGCGTCCGGCCACAGGTCGACGAGCGCCCCGTCGCTCAACGTCAGATTCCCCGCGTCGAGGGCCAGGACCAGACCATCGAGTGGCGCGGCCGGCGGCGTCGGCGGCGCGATCGGCACCGCGAGCACCGGTGACGACACGGGGCCCTCCGTGCCGTTGCGGTCGACGGCGACCGTGTAGTAGTAGGTGGTCGCGCCGGTGACGTTCACGTCGGCGTAGGTCGCGGCGGACGGTCGAGCGATCAGGGCGTACGGTCCGCCCGGCGAGGTTGCCCGCCGCACCGAATACGTGTCCGAGACGAGCACCTCGTTCCATGTCAGCTCGACCCGATTCGTCTGGTTCGTGGCCGCGACCACCGGTGGGTCGAGCGGGGCCGGCTCGTAGTCGTCGGTGGCGTAGAAGTAGTCGATGCTCGCCGAGTAGGCGCGAAGGTCGGGGGGTTGGTTCCCTGCGAAGACCCCCACCGTTTGCAGATCGCCGACGTCGGTGGCGGTGCCGCCCGTCTCGTAGATCCCCGACGCGCCGGTGACCCAGTTCGCGCCATCGGTCGACCAGTCGAACACCCACGACCGATTGGACCGGTCCGGATCGTCATCGACCGACACTCGGATGTAGTAGGGGCCGTCGCGGGGAACGAACAAGCCGGTGCCGAAGCCGTCGACCGTCGCCTTGTCGATGACTCCGCCGTTGAGGACGAACCGCTCCACGTACCCGCGGATCTCGCCGTCGGCATACAACATGAACTGGAGAAAGGTTCCCGGACTGCTCTCGAACGACAAGCCGAACTGTTGGGACCCGGCGAACGCCGAGTCGACCTTGATCTGATAGACACCACTCCCCTCGTAGCTCCGGAGGACCTCCGCCTGGCGAAGCCACCACTGGTTGTGCTCCGCGCCCGCGGGAAACGAGATCGTCAAGCGGCCGTCGTCGAGGCCGAATGACGCGTGGTTCGCGGTGTCCGCGGGAAACTGGTCGGCGTAGCCGTCCCGGATCGTCCAGCCGGCATCCAGCAACGGGCCGTCGAAGTCGTCGCGATAGTCGGCGACCCAGCCCGGCTGCGCCGCATCGACGGTCACGACCGTCGCGGCCAGCAACCCGAGAACGAGCGCCGGCACGAGACCCGTCCTTCTCACCGCAGCTCCTCCAACGTCGATCGGACCGTCAACGGACGAACCGGCCCCCGTTCGCGGGCGCCGTCCACTTCCTCCGGTCGGCCACACCACGTGGCCGAACACCATAATGCTGTCACTGTCCGTGTCGACCTGGGCCAAAATACCAATTCGGCGGGCATCCATCGCGAGCGACGCGCCGCGGGCCGATCCGCGCCCCCGGGGAAGACCCGGAGGCGCGGACTCAACCGTCGCTACTCACGAGACGCTCAGGGCAGTGGAACCGGACAGTCGTCGGGACCGACCGAATCGGTACAGACGATCCGACCCTGAATCGATGGCGAGATCGGTGAGTTGGCCGTGATGTAGTCGGCCGCCACCTGATCCAACGGCTCACGGGTGGCAGCCGACCCGATGTCGTCGGGATAGCCGTCACCGCCGCTCGACATGAAGTCGTTCTCGGCGAGGGTGTAGGTCGACCCGGCTCCGAAATCGACCGCGGCTCCGGTACAGGTGCCGTCACCGGCCTGACGCACCGCGCTGAGGATCCGGCTGCCCTCGGCCGCCGCGATGTCGTAGGTGACGCACAGACCCGAAACCTGGGCGAACCGACCGCTCACGTCCGGCATCGACGACACACCCCGTTCGAGATGGTCCTTGAGCTCCTCGCCGGTGACCGACAACGTGACGACCGAGTTGCCGAACGGCAAGACGGTGAGGACCTGGCCATCGGTGATCTCGAGATCGCCGCCGTCGGGCGCCGGACAGAAGTCGCCGGGCACATCCGGGTCGGCACACGTCAGGTCGGCCCGCAGCCCACCGGAGTTCGTGATCGCGAAGTCGGTGCCATAACGATCCCGCATCGCGTCGGCGACCACATCGCCGACGAGCGACTCACAGGTCCGTCCCGAGCTCTGACCACACTCGTCGGACCGCGGAATCGCGACCGTCGACTGACCGATCACCCCGCTGAGCAACGTGTCCAGCTGGTCCCGCAGCGGATCGAGCAGCGCCACGATCTCCGGATCAGGGGTGACCGCATCGCTCACCGGCTCGACGAACTCGACCGAAGACGAGAACACCTCGCCCGAACGATTCGCGTTGATGACGACACGGGCGTAGGTGCGACCCTTGCTCCGGTTCTCCACCACCAACGCGCCATTGATCATCTCCTCGACCTCGGCGTTGGTGTGATCGCCCAGGATCAGGTCGAACCCGGTCACGCCGTTGGCGAAGTCGATCACCGGCCCCGACGCCGACCCGGTCGTGCTCGTGACCCCCATGTGGGTCAACGCCACGAAGATGTCGGCGCCTTCCGCCGCCGCCGCCGTTCGCGCCGCCTGAGCGGCCGCGACGGGATCCGACACCGTCATGGTGCCGAAGTTGCCCGGGAACACCAGCGTCGGTGCCTCCGGATTCGTGACGCCGATCACCGCGATCTTGAACCCGTTGCGTTCGAGGATGACATAGTCCTTCACCCCGGTCAGGTTGTCGTCCCGGTTGGTGAGGTTCGCCGACACGTACTGGAACGGATCACCGGGCTCCAGACCCATCGGCGCGCCGGCGAACGTGATCATGCGTTGCAGATGGGAGATCCCCTGATCGAAGTTGTGGTTGCCGAGCGTGTCGACATCGATGCCCATCAGCCGCATCGCCCGCACCGCCGGCTCCTCGTCGAAGAACCCCGACAAGGGCGGGGCACCGCCATAGGCATCACCGGCCGTGAGGGTGATCGTGTTGGGGTTGGCCGCCCGCTCCGCATCGAAGTAGGCCGCCAGCTCCGCGGCACCGCCGAAGCTTCCTTCACCGAACACGAAGAGCGGATCGAGTTGGGCGTGCCAATCGGACAGGGTCAAGAACTGCAGATCCACCGGCCGGCGGAACAACATGGCCACGCCCTCGCCCCGCGTGATCAACGCGGCGGGAGAGAAGGTGGTGGCGCTGGTTCCGGTGGTGACACCGGTCGCGCTCGCCCAGTTGACCGCCTCGGCGAAGAAGGCGCCCGCGGGCACATCGGCGAATCCCGCGGCCGCGTTGCCCATCGGAGATCCGGCCGCCCGCCACAACAACGTCACGAACATGCCGCGGGTCATCCCGGTGTCGGGACCGAACAAGGCCGGCGACAAGCCGGTGGTGATGCCATTCGCCTTGGCCCAGTTCACGGCCTCGGTGTAGTAGGTCCCGGCCGGGACATCGGTGAAGCCGGCGTCCGCGTTGCCGGTGGGCGACCCGGCGTCGCGCCACATCATGGTCAGACCCTGGGCCCGGGTCATCGTGTCATCAGGGCTGAAGGTGGTCGCCGACGTCCCGGTCGTCACCCCCTGCGCTTCGGCCCACGCGACCGCGTCGGCGTAGAACGCGCTCGAGTCGACATCATCGAAACTCGACCCGTCGCTCGCCGCCAGGCCGAGACCCGATGCCGGAATGATCGCCGCCGTGGTGAACGCCAGAGCCAGGATCGTCACCGCCAAGAAAAGCTTCCGCATATCTCCTCCGATCGAAGGCGCACATGTGTGCGGACAACCCGGTCTATGCGCGCATTCGACACCTGGCAAGCGGAACCGACGAATCGGTTCGGCGACATCGCGTCGCGACCCCACGACGACGACCCCGCCCGCCGCGCGCGTCGCGGCCCCGACGGCCGCCGCTCAGCTCTGGGCCTCCTCGATTCCCCGGCCCACGAGGACCCGGGCGAGATGTCGGCGGTACTCGGCGTCTCCGTTGAGATCCTCGGGCGGCTCGGCGCCGTCGCCGGCGACCGACGCAGCGTCCGACGCCGCCGCACCCGATGCGAGCGCGGCCTCGACCGCAGCCGAACGCATCGGCACCGACCCCATGTTGATCAGCGCGACCTTCGGGGCGTCACCCAGCTGCACCGCCGCGCCGACGATCGCCCAGTCCTGGGCCCGCCGATTGAACTTCTGGAAGCTCCAGCCGATCCCGGCCGCCTTCGGCACCCGGATCTCGGTGAGCATCTCGTCGGCCGCGAGCGCCGTCTCGAGAAAGCCGGTGAAGAAGTCGGCGGCATCGATCGTGCGGTCTCCGTTCGGTCCCCTGGCCACGAGGCTTCCCCCGCAGGCCAGCAGCGCCGCCGGAAGATCCGAAGCCGGGTCGCCGTGGGCAAGGGACCCACCCAGGGTGCCGCGGTGCCGAACCTGCGGATCGCCGACCTGCCCGGCGACGGCCGCCATCAGCGGCGCCTGGGCACCGAGCAGCTCGCTCGTCTCGAGATCACGGTGACGGGTCAGAGCGCCGATCGCGATGTGGTCGCCCGCGTCGGTGATGTAGGAGAGGTCCGAGAGTCGACCGATGTCGACCAGGACGGCCGGCGTCGCGAGCCGGAACCTCATCAGCGGGATCAGGCTGTGCCCGCCCGCGAGCAACTTCGCCTCGTCGCCGTGCGACACCAACGCGGCAACCGCAGCGTCGGCCGAATCGGCCACCTGATAGTCGAATGCGGCGGGGATCATGCCGCACCTCCCTTCGCGTCGTTGATCGCTCGCCACACCCGTTGGGGCGTGGCCGGCATCAACATGTCGGTGATCCCGTGAGGGCTGAGACCATCGCAGATCGCGTTGATCACCGCCGCGGCGGACCCGATCGTGCCGGCTTCACCGACACCCTTGACCCCGAGCGGGTTGGTACTCGGCGTGATGGTGGAGTCGGTGACGATGCTCGGAACCTCGGCCGCCGAAGGGACGAGATAGTCCAGCAACGACGGATTCTGGCAGTTTCCGTCGTCGTCGTAGACCGCTTCCTCCCACAACGCCTGGGCGACACCCTGCACGATGCCGCCGTGAACCTGGCCATCGACGATCATCGGGTTGATCTGATTGCCGCAGTCGTCGACGGCGATGTAGTCGGTGAGTCGCACCTCGCCGGTCTCCTCGTCGATGTCGACGACGGCCACATGGGTGCCGAAGGGAAACGCGAAGTTGGGCGGATCGAAGCTCACCTGTTCCTGGAGGTTCGGTTCGATCCCGTCGGGAAGGTCGTGGGCGGTGAACGCCCCGAACGCCACCTCCTGAATGGCAACGGTCTGGTCCGGCGACCCGGCCACGGAGAACACCCCCGCCTCGAACTGTATGTCGTCGGGGCTCGCCTCCAGACTGTGGGCGGCGATCAGCTTCGCCTTCTCGACGACCTTGTCGCAGGCCGCAGCGATGGCGACACCGCCGACCGACAGCGAGCGCGACCCGTAGGTGTCGAGCCCGAGCGGGCTGATCGCGGTGTCGGAGTGCAAGACGGTCACATCGGCCGGGTCGATGCCGAGCTTGTCGCCGACGATCTGGGACCAGCTGGTCTCGTGACCCTGACCATGCGGCGTCGACCCGCTGACCACTTCCGCCTTGCCGGTCGGCAACAGCCGCACCGTGGCGTGTTCCCAGCCACCGGCGCCATAGTTCAACCCGCCCAACGCCCGGCTGGGGGCGAGGCCGCAGATCTCCACATAGGTGCAGAGTCCGATGCCCATCTGGATCCGTTCGCCGGCGTCGCGGCGTCGTTTCTGCTCGGCCCGCAGACCCTCGTAGTCGGCCAGCTCCAGTGCCCGTTCGAGGTTGGGGCCGTAGTGGCCGGAGTCGAACGTGAGCGTCGACGCCACGTCGAGGTTCTCGAACGCCTCGCCGCCGGCGAGGAAGTTGCGCCGCCGGATCTCGTCGGGGCCGACACCGACCTCGAGCGCGAGGAGATCCATGGCCCGTTCGATCGCGTAGCTCGCCTCGGGCCGACCGGCGCCCCGGTAGGCGTCGGTGGGCGTCAGGTTCGTGAAATGTCCCTCACAGGTGAACCCGAACGCAGGGACGTCGTAGACCCCCGTGTAGAGGAAGCTGCCGAGCAGCGGCACGCCGGGGGTGATGAGCATCATGTAGGCGCCCATGTCGGCATCGATGTGGACCCGGACACCGGTCAGCTTGCCGTCGGCATCGGCCGCCAGCTCGATGTGTTGGAGCTGTCCACGGCCCTGATGGGTGGAAAACGCGGCCTCGGAGCGCGGCTCGGTCCACCGCACCGGCCGACCGAGCCGGTTGGCGAGGGTGACCGCCAGCAACTCGTCGGGGTTGACGTTGAGCTTGGCCCCGAAACCACCACCCACCGCGGGGGCGATGATGCGGAGCTTCGCCTCGGAGATGCCCGACGTGGCCGCGATCATCACCTTCAAGATGTGCGGCACCTGGGTCGCGCTGTAGAGGGTGATCTCCCCTCCGTGCGGAGACGGGATCGCCAGCACACCCCGCGGCTCCATCGGTGCCGGGATGAGGCGTTGTTGCACGAATCTCGCATCGACGGTGTGGACCGCGTTGGCGAACGCCGCGTCGAGCGCTTCGGGATCGGGAATCAACGGCCAGTGGAAGGCCTTGTTGGAATCGAGCTCGGAATGCGCCGTCGCCTCATCGGCCACCGCGGCCTCGATCGACGCGACCGCGGGCAACGGTTCGTAGTCGACGACCACGAGCTCGGCTGCGTCGGCGGCCTCGTAGCGCGAATCCGCCAGCACGACCGCCACGATCTCGCCGACGTGATGAACCTCCTCGGCCGCCACCGGGAAATGCGGCGGGTTGACCATGTCGTCGGTGACCGGCCAGGCGCACGGCAACGGCGCGATCCACAGCTCCATCTCCTGGAGCTGGGCGCCGGTGTAGACCGCGTGGACACCGGGGGCGTCCTCCGCCGCCGACGCGTCGATGCTCTCGATCTTCGCGTGGGCAAAGGGGCTGCGCACCATGCCCATCCACAGCTGGCCGGCGACCTGGATGTCGTCGACGAACTTGCCTTCGCCGGTGAGGAGCTTCGGATCCTCCCGGCGCTTCATCGGGGTGCCGATCGCGTTCACGAACCATCACCTCCGACCGACAGCACCGCTTTCACGATGTTGTGGTAGCCGGTGCATCGGCAAAGGTTCCCTTCGAGACCTTCGCGGACCCCGGCTTCGTCGACATCGGGATTCTCGGACAGCAGCGAGGTGGCGGCCATCACCATTCCCGGCGTGCAGTACCCGCATTGCAGGCCGTGGCACTCCATGAACGCCTCCTGCATCGGATGGAGCTCACCACCGCCGGCGAGGCCCTCGATGGTGGTGACGTCGGCGCCGTCGGCCTGGACCGCCAGCACCGTGCACGACTTCACCGATTCACCGTCGATGTGGACGGTGCAGGCGCCACACGATGAGGTGTCGCAACCGATGTTGGTGCCGGTGAGCCCGAGGTCGTCTCGTAAGAAATGCACGAGCAGAGTGCGGGGCTCGACGTCGGCGGACCGACTCTCACCGTTGACGGTCATCTCGACTTTCACACGTCCTCCTCGAGGTGCGGCCGTGTCGCTTCGGCGCCACGGCTCTCCGAACTCTGGAGATCCCCTTCTATCACGCCCTCCGGGCTTCGTCTTTTGCACCGGCCGATCGTCGGCCCCGCCGCCGCGATCGGGTCGACACCACGACGATCACGACGACGACCAACACCACGGGGAGCAGGCGTTTCGCGATGGCGCCACCGGCGACATCGAGCAACTCCAACGCCTCCGGCCCACCGCCCTCCGTGGCCGCCGGGTCGGCGGGGGCGTCGGCGGCGGGGTCGTCGGCGGGCGCGTCGACCAGTTTCGCCTCGATGCATTCGGCGAACTGTCCGAGCAGCTTCTTGGAGACGTCGGCCATCACCCCACGACCGAACTGGGCGACCTTTCCACTGATCTTCAGATCGGTGACGATCGTGACCCGGGTCCCCGCCCCGTCGGGAAACATCTCGGCGACGATGTCGGCCGACGCGTTGCCGGCCCCGCGGGTGTCGCGGCCCTTCGCCGTCAACGTGACCCGGCGGGCGTCCTCGTCCATCTCGGTGATGCGGGCCGTGCCCTTGTACTCGGCGGTGATCGGACCGACCTTCACCGACATGCGGCCCTCGAAGTCGTCGCCGTCGCGGCCGGTGAGCTCCGCACCCGGAAGACACGGCGCGATGGCGGGGATGTCGGTGAGCAACACCCACGCCTCCTCGATCGGCACCCCGACGCGCATCTCGTTCGTGATCTCCATGCGATCTCCCTGCCATCTCTCGACCGTTCCGGTGCCGCACAGTACGGCCGGCGGATTCGTCGGGTCCAGCCCTCTATGGTGGGCCGATGGCCGGCCCGTACTCCCAATTGTCCTCGGTCGACGCGGTCCTTCGCGAGCTCGAGGCCCACGACTATCTCGCCGACCGGGGTCTGGCCACCTCGATCTTCCTCGCGGCCGCGCTCCGACGCCCGTTGCTGCTCGAGGGCGACGCCGGGGTGGGCAAGACGGAGGTCGCTCGCGTCCTCGCCGCGATCACCGGTGGCGAGCTGATCCGGCTCCAGTGCTACGAGGGCATCGACAGCGCCCAGGCCCTCTACGAGTGGAACTACACCCATCAACTGTTGCACCTGCGGGCGGCCGAGGCGACCGGAGAGGCCGACGAGACATCGGCCACCCGGCTCGAAGAGGAGTTGTTCACCGAACGTTTCCTCGTCCGTCGGCCGTTGCTGGCGGCGATCGATCATCGCGGCGACGTGCCCCCGGTGCTGCTGATCGACGAAGTCGATCGGGCCGACGACGAGTTCGAGGCGTTCCTGCTCGAAGCCCTGTCGGACTTCACCGTGACCATCCCGGAGATCGGCGCCTTCTCCGCCACCGATCCGCCCCTGGTCGTCATCACGTCCAATCGCACCCGTGATGTCCACGACGCGCTGAAGCGACGGGCCCTGTACCACTGGCTCGACCACCCCGACTTCGAGCGGGAGGTCGCGATCTTGCGGGTGAAGGCGCCCGACGTCGCTCCCGACCTCGCCGGCCAGGTGGCC
The DNA here is from genome assembly GCA_024276495.1 of Actinomycetes bacterium. GTDB lineage: Bacteria > Actinomycetota > Acidimicrobiia > Acidimicrobiales > Aldehydirespiratoraceae > JAJRXC01. Next base: position 143,762 of record JAJRXC010000013.1, on the reverse strand, counting down.
CGCGCCGCGGCGGGAATCCGCGAGCTGGGCCTGTACAAGCCGCCGGGCGTCGCCGAGACCCTCGACTGGGCCAACGCGCTCCATGTCCTCGGCGAGACCACCCTCACCGCCGCCGCCGTCGACGCCACGCTGGGCGCCCTCCTGAAGTATCGAGAAGATCAGGAGCGGGTGCGGCGGGAAGGCCTGGAGTCGATCCTCGAGATCGCACTGGGCGCGTGACCATGTCGTCCCCGGCCAGGCCCGACATCGACCGGATGGTGGCCGGGTTCGTGCGTTGCCTCCGGCGTGGCGGGTTGCGGATCACCATCGCCCAGACCCTGACTTTTCGTCGATCGCTCGAGGCGACGGGCATCGGGGACGGCCTCGACGTGTACTGGGCCGGGCGGGCCACGTTGGTGATCCGCCACGAGGAGATCGCCATGTACGACGCGATGTTCCTCGCCTTCTTCCACCACAACTCGTCGGGGTTCCGACAGCGTTTCGACGAGATCATCGAAACGCCGGCATCGGCCGGCGACGACGATTCCGGCGACGGCGACGCGGATGGCGATCCCGACCCGGAGAACTCCCTGCGCTACAGCGCCAGCGACTCGTTGCAGGACAAGAACTTCGCCGAGTTCACCGCCGCCGAGCTCCACGAGGCGCAACGGGTCATGGCCGACATGCGGCTCCGGGCCGCCACCCGCCGGTCCAGGCGGCGACGTCCGGCCCGCACCGGCGACCGCCACGACCTCCGGCGAACGGCACGCGCCGCGATGCGCACCGGCGGCGAACCGGTCCGGGTCGCCCGCACCCGCAACCGGGAACGGACCCGACGCCTGGTCCTGCTCCTCGACGTCAGTGGCTCGATGGAGCCCTACGCCCGGGTGATGATCCGCTTCGCCCATGCCGCCGTCGTCGGCCGCGCCCACGTCGAGGTGTTCGCCCTCGGCACCCGCCTCACCCGCCTGACCCGCCATCTCGGCACCCACGATGTCGACGACGCGGTCGCGGCGGCCACCGCCACGGTCGCGGACTGGTCCGGCGGGACCCGCCTGGGCACCACGATCGCCGAGTTCAACCAGTCGTGGGGAATCCGCGGGATGGCCCGCGGCGCGACGGTCGTCATCTTGTCCGACGGATGGGACCGCGGGGACCCGGGGGAGATGACCGAGGCGATGGCGCGGCTCCATCGCGCCGCGCACCGGATCGTGTGGGTCAACCCGTTGAAGGCCGGGCCGGGCTACGAACCCACGGCGAGGGGAATGGCCGCGGCGCTGCCCCACGTCGACGACTTCCTCGAGGGGCACTGCCTGCGCTCGCTCTCCGCGCTCGCCGACGCCGTCGCGACCCGGTAGAGCCCGCCGGGAAGGACCATTGGCCCTGGGCCGGATGCCGGTTCTTCCGTACGTTTCGGCCATGGGCGAGACCCAGAGCGCCACCGTGGACGCACGCGAGACCCACATCTCGCGGCTGTTCTTCACCCCGGACCGGGTCCACAAGCTCCTGAAGCCGATCGAGACGGGGTTCCTCGACCATCGGTCGGCGGCCGCCCGGGCCGAGGCCGTGCAGCGCGAGCTCGACCTCAACCGGCGACTCGCGCCGGATGTGTACCTCGGCGTGTCGGGCCTGGAGGAGAACGGCGAGATCGTCGACACCATGCTGACGATGCGGCGCCTGCCCGACGAGGCCCGCCTCTCGAACCTCGTCGACACGCCCCAGCTCGATCGGGCCCTTCGATCGGTGGCCCGAACGATCGCCACGTTCCACGCGTCGCTCGAACCGGAGACCGCACCCACGACGATGGGTGACGCGGCCGGCCTGCTGTCGCTGTGGACATCGAGCTTCGCCGAGATGCGCCCCGACGCCGGAACGGTCCTCGACGCCGCCGATTTCGCCCGAGCCGAGTCACTCGTCCACGACTATCTCGAACACGCCGACGATCTCTTCGCCCACCGGCGGGCCGCCGGGCTGATCCGCGACGGCCACGGTGATCTGATCGCCGAGGACATCTTCATCCTTCCCGACGGTCCCCGGATCCTCGACTGCCTCGCGTTCTCCCGCGACCTGCGGGTGTGCGACGTGCTCGCCGACATCGCCTTCCTCGTGATGGACATCCACCGGTTGGCCGGCGTCGAAGCGGCCCAACGGTTAATGACCTGGTACCGCGAGTTCTCCGGCGAACACCATCCCGGGTCGCTCGCGCACCACTATGTCGCCTATCGGGCCCACATTCGGGCAAAGGTCGAGCTGATCCGCCACCGCCAGGGCATCGCCGAAGCGGCCGATCGGGCCCGGATGTACCACCAGCTCACCCTCGAGCACCTGACCCGGGCCCGCCTGCGGCTCGTGCTCGTCGGCGGTGGCCCCGGCACCGGCAAGACCACGCTGGCCCACGAGATCGGTCAGCGAACCGGATGGCTGGTCCTCGGCAGCGATGAGGAGCGCAAGGATCTCGCCGGGCTCGGCCACGAGACCCATGTGGACGACGCCCCCGGAGAGGGGCTCTACGATCCGGCGACGACCGCGCACACGTATCGGCAGCTGCTCCAGCACGCCGACGCCGGGCTGGCGGCGGGCGAATCGGTGGTGCTCGACGCATCATGGGCCGACGTCGGCAATCGGGTGTTGGCCGCCGACCTCGCCGAGCGCCACGGGGCCGAGCTCATCGAACTGCGCTGTCACGTGTCCGTCGCCGAGGCGAAACGCCGGGTGACCCGGCGCCGACAGTCCGGACGTGACGCCTCCGACGCCCGACCCGAGATCGTCGATTTCCTCGGCGCCCGCTTCGACGACTGGCCGTCGGCGACGGTGATCGACACGTCCGGACCCCTCGATGCCGCGGGAACCCACGCGGTGACGATCGCCTGGCGCCAGTGCACGGCCCGCACGGTCCGAAGACGCTGACCACCGACACGGAAAGGCGACGACGATGGAGCGGCTGACCTTCGTGGGGGGCGCCGGTACGGTGACCGGCAGCGCCTTGCTCGTCGAGGCGGGCCGACACCGGATCCTGCTCGATTGTGGCCTGTACCAGGGTCCGCAGGCCCTCCGGAAGCTCAACTGGCAGACCTTTCCGGCCGATCCGGCGTCGCTCGACGCCATCGTGGTCAGCCACGCCCACATCGATCATGTGGGTGCGGTTCCCCGGCTCGTGCAGCAGGGATTCACCGGCCCGGTGATCGCCACCGACGACACGGTCGAGCTGAGCAGGATCGTGCTTCCCGACAGTGGCCATCTCCAAGAGGACAGGCCGAGCGGGCCAACCGTCACGGCTACAGCCGCCACGAACCCGCCCTGCCGCTCTACACGAGATCCGCCGCGCTCGACGCTCTGGAACAGTTCCGTCCGCTGGCGTTCGGACGGCGGTCGGAGATCGTCCCGGGCGTGGCGGTCGAGTTCTCGTGGGCCGGCCACATCCTGGGGCCGCCAGTGTGCAACTGACCCTGCCGAGCGGGCGTCGGCTCGTCTGGAGCGGCGACATCGGCACGGGCGACCACCCGCTCCTCGCACCCCCCGCGGCCCGTCCGGCCGCCGATCTGCTCCTGTGCGAATCGACCTACGGCGACACCGACCACCACGACCCGTCGATCACCGAACGGCTCCTCGGCACCCTCACCGACACGTTCGGTCAGGGCGGTGTGGTCGTGATCCCGGCCTTTGCGGTGGACCGCACCGAGATGATCCTGTGGCATCTCGACCGGTTCACCCGAGACGGCCTGATCCCGCGGGTCCCGGTGTTCGTCGACAGCCCGATGGCCGGCCGCGCCCTCGCCGTCTATCGCGCCGCGTTCGCCCGCGAGGGCAACGGGATGCGGCACCGATCCGCGGCCGACGGCACGCCGTTCGGGGCGCTCGACCTCCGCGTCACCGGGTCGGTCGACGAATCGAAAGCGATCTCGGCTCGCCGCGGCCCGTTCGTCGTCATCTCCGCGTCGGGGATGGCGACCGGTGGCCGGGTGCTGCATCATCTCGCCGATCGGCTCGGCGACCCGCGCTCGAGCGTGGTGCTGGTCGGCTTCCAGGCCCCGTCGACACGGGGACAGGCCCTGGCCGACGGCGCCCGGGCCATCAAGTTCTTCGGCACGTACCACCCGGTCCGCGCCCGGGTCGTCACCCTGGCGCTGTCCGCCCATGCCGACCGGAGTGGCCTGCTCGACTGGATCACCTCGGGCCCCGATCAACCGGCGATGACCTACGCCGTGCACGGTGAAACCGAGGCGAGCCAGGCCCTCGTCGACGCCCTGGCCGACCGGGAATGGCCGGCCGTCGCTCCCCGCCGAGGCGAGCGGATCGTCATCGGCTGATGGCAGGACCTACGGCCCTGGGCGGCCACGGGCGCCCGCCCTACGTTGCGGGAATGAGTACGCAGGAACCCCTCGTGGGGGCTCACACGTCGGCGTCTTCGTCCCCCGACCTGCCGGCGACGCTCGGCACCCTCCACTTCGACGAGATCGTCGTGCCCCTGATTCGAGCCGACATCAATGACCGCGGCCTCGACACAGCGGCGATCATCGCCACGAAGCTCGATCTCCCGGTGCGGATCGTCAACGTTCACATCGCGCCGGGCCATCCGACCGCCGGCGACAGCTCGAACGACGCGGAGATGGCCTCGGCCGCGATGCTCGAGACGGCCCGTGACGAGTTCGCGCGGCACCATCCCGACTTGACGCTGACGACACAGCTCGTCGTCGGATTCGACGTCGCCCGCGGGGTGGCCGGCACGATTCGGCCCACGTCGTTGCTGGTCATCGCCACGAATCACGCCGGCGCGGAGGACGGCGCGTTCTCGGTTGCCGAGACCCTGGCCCGCGAACGTGGCGGTGTGCTGTTGATGGTCGGACCGAATGCCCGGGCAAGGGCGACATCGGGTCCCGTCGTCGTGGCCCAGGACGGCTCGGCCGCCGCGCTCGAGAGCGTCGTTGGCGCGGTCGCCCTCCACGATGCGTGGGACGGTCCGTTGTGGCTGGTCCATGTCGTCGACGACGCCGCCGCCGAGAAGGCCGATCAACTCCGCGCCGTCGGCTACGCGATCCAGGAGAGCGCGTTCGTGCGCGACATCGCCGACGAGTTGACCGATGCCGGACACCGCGCCGGGTGGGCGATCGTGGGAGACGACGATCCCGCCGCCGCGGTCGTACGTTTCGCGGAGCAACACGGTGCGTCGCTGATCGCGGCGACGACCCGGGGGATCGGCAACGCCGGTGGGAGGGTGTTCGGGAGCACCTGCATGCGCATCGTGCACAACTCGCCGGTCCCGGTCGCCGTCATGGGTGCCGGTCCGGCACACTCGTAGGTAGATCTCGACCCGGAGGAATCCATGTCCCACGCAGCGTCATCCGACATCGGGGCGAACAGCCCCATCTCCGCGGTCACCGCGTTCGACGTCGCGACCGCCGACGCGGGCGACAACCTCTCGAGCCTGGCCAAGACGATGAACGACAACGACATCGGTGCGCTGCTCATCACCGGACACAACGGCGACATCGCGATCCTCACCGAACGCGATCTCGTGCGTTCGCTCGCCGAGGACACCGATGCCTGGGCGGTCGATTGCATGACCCGAGACGTGATCATCGCCGATGCCGACACGTCGATCGCCGACGCCGCCGAGACGATGCTGGTCGCCGGTGTCCGCCATCTCGTAATTCGCCGGTCCGACGGGTCCCTCGGCATCGCGTCGATGCGCGACCTGATCGGCCCGCTCCTCGATGAGCTCGGCTGAGCGCACCGGCGGGCGGCGGCTCAGGACTTGGTGATCGTGACGACCCCGACGGCGGGCTCACCGGAACCGAAGTCGACGACATAGGTCGCATCGATGCCGGTGTCGGACAGGGCACCCTCGAGCGTGAAGGTGGCGCCCGGGAGGGCGGGGAGATTGATCGCGACCATCGAGAACCCGCCGGTCTCATCGATCGAGAGCGTCCAGTCGCCGAACGTGGGCGAGCTTCCGGTGTGGTCGCCCGCCCGTATCGGCAAAACGAGCAGCTCCGGGTCGGGATCCGCCGCTCCGAAGACGTTGCCGCCGACGTCGGTGGTGATCGTGAGCTCCATCGCCTCCTCGTCGAGAACGATGTCGCCGGAGATCGGGCCCGTCGATCCGAATGTCGTGTTGTTCCATTCCCCGGTCCACGAACCCACGACGCGCCGGGCCAGCTCGAGCAGCGGATCGGGTTCGGGTTCGGGCGGATCGGTGGTCGGGGGATCCGTGGTCGGCGGATCCGTGGCCGGCGGATCGGTGACCGGCGGGTCGGTGGCCGGTGGATCCGTGGCCGGCGGATCGGACGCGACGACCCCGGCGTCGGGCGTCGACTCCGTCTCGTTCGACGAGCCGCACGCGGCGCCGAGCAGCGCGAGCGCCGTGAGCACGATGACGAGTTTCCCACTCACGAGTCTCATGAGCGACCTCCCTCTCGTGGGCGACCGCATCGCGGTCGCCCACCATTGTGCGACGACCCGGCGGCGAACGCGGGGATCGTTCCCGTCCGAGCCGTCCGGCCCGCGCCACAACGCGCTTGACGGCCACTCTCCGTGACCACCACAATGGCTCTCGTGGTCGTTCGCCACGAGCGTCGGGGGAACGACCGAACGAACTCCCTGGGTGGAGGCCTGCGCCTCTGCCCAGGAAATGTCGCCGACGGTCCCTCGATGGCGAAGGGCCCGGCGGGATCACGGCCCGACGGGCGGACCCCGACCGGGCACCGGGACCGAACGGCGCTAGCTTCGCCGAATGCGCGTCGCGAAGAGCCGTCGGGACCCCACCCGTCACCTCCTCGCCGTGCTGGTCGCGATCGCGCTGCTCGCGGCCGCCTGCCGCTCCGGAGCCGACGACCCCGAGCCGACCCCACTCCAGAGCCTGGCGATCTCGACCCTCATCGACGCCGAACTGTCCGCCGACGAGCAACGCTGCCTGCTCGACGGGCTGATCGAGACCGGCATCGAACCCACCGCCGTGATCGAGGGATCCCTCAGCGGAGACGACGACGCCGAGCTCGTCGCCGTCGCGGTCGAGTGCGTGGAGGACCTGACCGAGATCCCCGGCTTCGTCGAGTCGTTCATGGAAGGCGCCGCGCTCGAAGGCACCGCGCTGACCGAGCCACAGGCGCGTTGCGTCATCGGGTCGATCGATGATGTCGATCCGGCGGTCCTCATCGCCGAGTGTCTCGGCACCGACGATGAGGCCGCTCCCACACCCACCGACGACGCTCGCCTCGTCGACCTGTTGTCGACCGCCTGCGAGAACGGCAACAACCAGGCCTGCGACGAGCTGTACCTCCTCGCGCCGGAAGGCAGCGAATCCTTCGAGCTCGCCCGCACCTGCAGCGGTCGACTCCCCGACTCGATCGGGCTGCGGTGCTATCTCGACCTCGACGCGTGAACCGCCCGTCGCTCAATCCTCGGGGGGCGGCCGGTAGAAGAACACGAGCTGACCGATGGCCGCCACGACGCCACCGACGGCGGAGATGAGCAAGCCGGTCACCCCGTCGAAATCCTCCACCAGCTCCAGGCGCCAGTCGAGCGAGTACTCACCGGGGCCGACCGTCGCGATCCCGACGGCGACGATCGCCAGGACGAAGTTGTACTCCCAACCCTCCGCGACGATGAAGAACCCCTTGGTGCGATGCACCGTCCAGCCCGCCACGACCATCAACGCGACGAATGCCAGCGCGGCAAGAGGGGTCAAAAGTCCGAGCGCCAACAGCACGCCGGCCCCGACTTCCGTCGACGCGGCGAGCAACGCGTGAACCATGCCGGGTCGCATCCCCATCGAATCGAACCAGCTCGCCGTGCCGCTGATCCGACCACCCCGGAAGAACTTCCCGTAGCCGTGGGCGGCCATCGTCAAACCGACCGCGACCCGCAGGATCAACATCCCGAGACTCACCGCGTCGGGGTCGACGACCCCATCGGCTGCCAGCAACGCGAGTTCCATCCTGCTCCTCGGCCTGGGTGGAAGCCCGGGCTCCCACGCCGCGCGGCAGTGTAGAAGAATGCCGCGGTGTCCGTCCCCATCGCCGCCGTCTGCCGGTCTCCGTTCACCCGGGCCCAGGGGGCCCTGGCCGGTTGGCATCCCGTCGACCTCGCGGCCGAGGTGATGAACGAGACACTTCGCCGGGCCGACCTCGATCCCGACGACATCGACGAGATCTGGGTCGGTTGCGCAGAACCGGTCGGCGCCCAGGGGGCGAACATGGCCCGAGCCGCCGTGCTCACCGCGGGCTGGCCCGACCGCATCGGCGGCGCCGTGATCGATCGGGCCGAGACCAGCGGCGCCGCCGCGCTCCACGCCGCGACCGCCGCGATCCACGCCGGCACGATCCGATCGGCCCTGGTCCTCGGTGTGTGCGCCTCGTCGACGGTTCCTCCCGGTGCCGCCGCGTTGGGCCGAACCTATGGTCGTCCCTGGGGGACCGGGCCCGCGCAGCGCACGGAACACGCGGGCGGGCTGGCTCCCGCACCCGTCGCGGCGGACCACGCCGCCGCCCGGTCCGGGATCGACCGCGCCGAACAGGAGGGCTGGTCCCGGCGAAGCCACGGGCGACGCGGCGACGCCGACCCGTCCGCCCTCGTGTCGATCGCCGCGCGGCCCGGCGACCGGCTGGCCGTCCAGCGGGGAGCCCCGGTCGAAAGGGACGAGCCGAGGGAGATGCCGGCGGACTTTTCTTCGTTGCCGCCGAGCTTCGATCCCGAGGGATCCGTCACCTCGTTCACGTTCTCACCTCCGGCCGACGGGGTCGCGGCCGTGCTGCTTCGCGTCGATGACGCGTCGACGACACCGGTGATCGCGGCCGTGGGCCGGGCCGCCGGCGATCCGCTCGACCCGACCGGCGGCCTCGACCGGGCGGCCGTGCTCGCCTGCGCAGAGCTGGGCTGCGACCCCGCCGACCTCGACCGTTGGGAGCTCGTCGAGCCCACCGCCGCAGCGGCGCTCGTCGCCATCGAACGACTCCGGGTCCCGCCCGAGCGGGTCAACGTCGACGGCGGCACGCTCGGTGTCGGCGATGCCGCCGCGGCCGACGAGCTCCGGCTGATCGTCGACGCGGTGGCGTCGAACCGCACCCCCGCCCTCGTCGGGTGCGCCTCGTTCGGACCGACCGGCGCCGCCGTCACGATCCTGCGTTGCCCGTAGGCTTCGATCCCGTGAACGTCCTGAACGTGATCGTCGCCGTGACCGTCGCCGTCGTGATCCTGCGCGTCGGCATCGCGATGCTCCGGGGACTGGCCCGCCCGGTTCCGGAACCCCCTCCGGCCGGCGAGCTGCGCAAGGTGAAGCTCGGGTACCGCTGCAGCATCTGTGGCGCGGAGGTACGGATGACCGTCGCCCCCGACGAGGAACCGGCGCCGCCACGTCACTGTCTCGAGGACATGGATCTGATCACCCCGATCGAATGAGGTTTTCCACAGGCTGGGGAGAAGGCGGGGGATAATCACATGGCTGTGATTCTCCCGACGCGGGTTCGTGGCGACAGCGGCGCGCCGCGGCCGGGCGTTCAACGCCCTAGAGTCGAACCATGTCGCAAAAGCCGAACAAACGCCGGGTGTCGGGCGGCCGGGTCACTCCGAAGGGAACCCGACCCGACGGCTACCAACCCGAGACCGTGACCTACACCGGCCACGACAGCCTCCCCCCGAGCCCCACCTGGGTGCCGGTGCTCATGTTCGCCCTCCTCGGGCTGGGCGTGCTGGTGATCCTGCTCAACTACGTCGGCTCGATCTGGGAGACCTCGAACCCGATCCTGCTGGTCGGTCTCGGCATGATCCTCGGCGGCATCATCACCGCCACCCAGTACCGGTAACGCAACCGACCATCCCCCCACTTGTCCACAGGTCTGGGGAAAACCGGAGCCGCCTTCAGTCGCCGAAGTTCTCCCAGTACCGGCTCGGCATCGGCCCCCGCTGATGCTTGTACTTCGACCCCAACGCCCCCGACCCGTACGGCACGGCGGCCGGCGTGGTCATCTGCTGGAACGAGATCTGCCCGATCTTCATCCCCGGATAGAGGGTGATGGGGAGATTGGCGACGTTGCTCAGTTCCAGGGTCAGCTGACCGTCGAAACCCGCATCGACGAACCCGGCCGTCGAATGGATCAACAAGCCGAGACGGCCCAGGCTGGACTTTCCTTCGAGGCGGGCCACGAGATCGTCGGGGACAGCGACACGCTCGAGGGTGCTTCCCAGCACGAACTCACCCGGATGCAGGATGAACGCCTCGTCGTCGGCGACCTCCACGAGCTGGGTCAGCTCCTCGAGGTTCTCCTTGACGTCGATGTGGCTCATCGTGTGATTCCGAAAGACCCGGAACCAGCGGTCGAGTCGCAGATCGACCGATGACGGCTGCAACCCGGCCGGATCCAAAGGCTCGATGATGATGCGACCGGCGTCGAGCTGCTCGCGAATGGTGCGGTCGGACAGGATCACAAGAGCTCCACGGGGGCGGGGATCGGACAGGTCATGTGGCTCGTAGCGGCGTCGGCACCGCGCCCGGGTCGACCTCAACCGGACCACTGTGATCGTCGTCGTCGCCGGCGGAGCGGGCATCGTCCGAATCGAGCAACTCGAGTTGGGAACCCCTGGCCTTTCGGGCCCCATCGAGCCAGTGGGCCCGGCACAACAAGTCGTAGGTGACCTCCCCCGCAGTGGGACCACCGGTGTCGCCGACCACCTTCAGCTGACCCGACACCACCTGCTCACCATCGACGAAACGGGCGTTGTGGGTGGCCCGCGCCCCACACCAACAGCGGGCCTCGACCTGGATCTCCGTGCGGAGATCGGCGAGCTCGAGCATTCGGGCCGTTCCCGGGAACAACTCACCCTGGAAGCTGGTCAACAAGCCGAAGGCGTACACGTCGACCGCCAGCTCGTCGACGACCCTCGCCAGCTGCTCGCACTGCACCGGCGCATAGAACTGCACCTCGTCGCAGATCACGGCATCGACGCTGCCCCTGCGGGCCATCCGCCGGCGCACGAGCTCGAAGAGATCGGTGTGCGACTCGACCGTCTCGGCATCGGCCGACACGCCGAGACGGCTCGAGACCCGGCCGTCGGTGCGGTCGAGTTGGGTGGTGAGGATCGTGTCGAGCCCACGAGCCCGCAGATTGTGGTGGATCTGCAGAGCCTGCGTCGACTTGCCCGACCCCATCGTCCCGAAGGTGAACCTCAGCTGCGCCATCGGACGGCAACCTACACCGAGCCCGGGGCCGTGGCACCGACGAGATTTGGGACGTAGGTCCCTGTCGGAAATCCGGCCGGTCTCCGACCATCAAGGCATGGGCGAGAGCCGCGAGACCCACACGATCGAGTCGCTCCCCGAACCGGAGTGCTGGACGAAGCTGGCCGACCATCAGGTCGGTCGTCTTGTGGTCTCGGTCGGCGCGCAGCCCGACATCTTCCCCGTGAACTACACCCTCGACGAGGGCACGATCGTCGTTCGCACCGCCGAAGGCACAAAGCTCGCCGCCGCGCTCATGGGTCAACGGGTCGCGTTCGAGATCGACCACATCGACGAGTGCAACCGGGTCGGCTGGTCGGTGGTCGTGCACGGCGAGGCCCGAGAGTCCCGCACTCTGCCGTCGGTCATCCACGACCAGGACCTCGACCTCGAACCGTGGGCCACCGGCGACAAGGCGCGTTTCATCCACATCCATCCTCACCGGGTGACCGGCCGCCAACTGGTGCCCGTCCCCCAAGAGGAGGTCGCTCCATGAGCGAAGATCTCGCCGCGGCCGCCGAGGAGCGCCACGGCATCATGGTCGGCGTCGACGGGGGACAACCCTCGATCCGTGCCCTCGAATGGGCAGCCGCCCGAACCGGCCGGTTCGGACCCGTCCGACCCGTTCACGCCTGGGACTACCCGCTGGCCGTGTGGGCGCCGAGCCCGTTCGGCCCCGGCGCCGCCCCTCCGTTCGAAGAGATGGAGGCCGCCGCGCGTGACGCCGCCTCCGCCTGTCTCGACACCCTTGAAGGAGTTCCCCACGAAGAACCTGCTGTATTCCACGGCGACGCCGGTCCGGTGCTCGTCGAGGCCGCTCGCGATGCCGAACTTTTGGTGGTCGGCACACGCGGGCGTGGACCGGTGCGGAGCAATGTGATCGGTTCGGTGGGTCGCTACTGCGCCGATCACTCCCCGGTCCCACTTGTCATCGTCCCTTGCCACGAAACGCCGGTCCCATCTACCCCATGTGAGCGGATCGTGGTAGGGGTCGATGGCTCCGATCACTCGATGAATGCCCTGACCTGGGCAGTCGCGACCGCAGAGGACGACGCCGAGATCATCGCCATCTCCTCGTGGCAGACCCCGATCGACGGGCCGATCCTCTACGGGGTCAACCGTTTCGACATCCGTGCGCTCAAGGCGGCCGCGAGGGCAACGGTGAACGAGACGGCGGACAAGGTGTGCGCGGCGCTCGGAGTCGAACCCTCACGGGTCGGCCGCGAGATCGCCGAAGGCGACCCGCGGTGGGTCCTCATGAGCCGATCGGAGTCCGCCGACCTCCTGGTCCTCGGGCAACGGGGGCGCACCGGGCTCCCCCACTTCTTCCTGGGATCCACGACGACCGCGCTGATTCACCGGCCGCACTGTCCGACCGCGGTCATCCCCGGCTAGACAAGCATTCGTGCCCACCAACAATCCCGCCACGTCGACCATTCGAGTTGTGCTCCTCGACGACCACGAGATCGTGCGTCACGGAGTCGCCGAACTGGTCAACGCCGAGATCGACATGGAGGTGGTGGGCGAGGCCGGCTCCAGCGCCGAGATGCTGGCCGTCGTCGCCCGCCACCAACCCGACGTCGCCGTTCTCGACGTCCGCCTCGGCGACGACTCCGCCAGCGGCATCGCGACATGTCGCGACATCCGGGCAAACCACCCCGACACCCAATGCCTGATCCTCACGTCGTTCGCCGACGACGAAGCGCTCGTCGACGCATCCCTGGCCGGCGCCGCCGGCTTCGTGCTCAAACAGATCCGCGGCAACGACCTCGTCGACTCCATCCGCAAGGTCGCCGACGGCGCCCAACTCCTCGACGCAGCCGAGACCCGCATGGCGATGCAGCGCCTGCGGTCCACCGAGGCCGGGGCGCTCGCCTCACTCACCGAGAAGGAACGCCGCGTGTTCGACCTGATCGGCGAGGGGCGTTCGAACCGCGAGATCGGTGAAGCGCTCTTCATCGCCGAGAAGACCGTCAAGAACTATGTGTCGAGCGTGCTCGCGAAGCTCGGGATGGTTCGCCGAACCGAAGCCGCGGCACTCGCCGCCCGACTCGAAGAACGCCAACGCCGCAAGTACGACTGACCGGGCACGCCCCCTCACACCACTTCCGGCGGGCCCATCTCACGCTCGAGCGCGCGGGCCAGCGCCGGATCGAACAGGCGGGTCCCCGGCGACGTCGCGGCCGCGGTGCCGGCGGCGACACCGAACCCGACCGCGATCTTGAGCGGACGGCCGAGCTCGAGAGCCCGCACCATCCCCGCCACCATCGCGTCGCCACACCCGACCGTGCTGACGACGGCCGTCACCAGCGGCGCCGCGAAGTAGTGGGCGGTACGGTCACGTTCGACCAGCACCGCCCCCTGCGCGCCGAGCGAGACGACGAGCGCCCCCACCTCGCCCGCCGCGAGCACCGACCGGGCCGCCGCAACGACATCTGACCGCGTCGCCAACGCCTCGCCGACCACGGCCGCCAACTCGCGCCGGCTCGGCTTGACCAGCGCCGCTGCGCCGCGAACGACCTCGTCGAGCGCCGGCGGGGCGCAGTCGACGACGACCAATGATCCCGCCGGACCGTCGGCGATCTGCCGATACGTGGCGGCCGACAGGCCGGGATTGAGACGGCCCGACAAGACGACGATCTCGCAGCCGAGACACCGATCGATGATCTCGGCGATCAACGGTCCCGGCGACGACACGCGGGGTCCCGGCGTCACCACCCGGTACTGCGCACCCGACGACGCGTCGGTGAGCGAGAAGGACTCGCGGGTGACGCCCGCCATCGGCTGCTCGTGGACGCGAACGTCCTCCGCCGCCAGGAGGGTCACGAGCTCGGTTCCGGTCGGTCCGGCCACACCCACGACGGCGAGGCAGTCGGTCCCCAACCGGCGCAGCGACCGGGCGACGTTGACCCCACCGCCCCCGGGTTCCCGACGAACCGATGTCGCCAACATCTTGTGGTCGACCAGGAATCGGTCGACCTCGAGGCCGACATCGATCGTTGGGTTGAGGGTGACGGTGGTGACAGCCGGCGCGTCGCTCACCGCAGCGCTCGGTCAACCGCCTGGAGAAGGGTGTCCCTGGTGAGAGGCTGGGGAACGACGAAACATCCCTCGAGCTCTTCTTCGTACACGGGAATCCGCGACACGGGCAGTTCCACGATCACCGGCGTTCCGGCGAAGTGCTCGCGCAGGCTGCGCAGGACCTCACGATCGCCGACATCCGACAACTCCAACCCGAAGAAGACGACATCGGCCTCCTCGGCCCGCTCACACTCACCTTCTTGCACCAACGGGCACTTCCCGGCCCGCGCCTCGGGCCCACGACAGTGGGAGACGGCGTATCCCTCGGCGGTCAGCAGGTTTCCCACCGCGACACCGATCGACGAGTCGTGGTGCTCGATCAGCACCCGCGGTCGGCCATCACTGGCCTGCCAGTCGGTCGGTTCGAGTTCGATGTTTCGACGCCGCACAGGGCCACTCCCCACGGATTCTCGACGGTCGTGTCGGGTTTCACCACGAAACCGCCTGTCTTCGCCGGTGGACAGGGTCGAACGTCCCGAGAGCCCGGGTCGTACCAGAGCACGACCGGTTCGCTACTGTGACGCGGTGGAGCACTCCTTTGACGGCATCGACGCCCGAGGCGTGTGGGAGAGCGTCCCCGATGCGATGCTGCTCGTCGATCGCAGCGGGTGCGTCAGACTCGCCAATCTCGAGGCCGACCGGGTTTTCGGTCGACCCGAGGGCGTCACCGGAATGCAGGTCGAGTTCTTGTTGCCTGCCGCGATGGCCGAGCGCCACGCCGCGCTCCGAGCCGAGTTCCACGCCGACCCCCACCGGAGGCCGATGGGCAGCGGCCTTCGGCTCGAGGCGGTACGGGGCGACGGGTCGACGTTCCCCGTCCAGATCTCGCTCTCCCCGCTCGGAAGCGACCTGGTGATCGCAGCGGTCCGCGACGTCACCACCATCGTCGCCGCCGAGGAACGTCAGATCGAGTCGGTCCGCCGCCGCATCCTCGCCGAGGACCACGAGCGCATCGCCAAGAACATGCACGACACGGTCATCCAGGAGCTGTTCGCGCTCGGCATGAGTCTCCAGGCGACCGTCTCCGGCATCGCTGATCCCGAGAAGGCCGCTCGGGTGGAGGCGGCGGTCGGCACCCTCGACGACGTGATCCGGTCCATTCGTGCGCTGATCTTCGACATCCGCAACGATCAACGCTCCCAGGATGATCTCCGAGTCCGGGTCGTCGAGATCGCCACGAGTCTCATCCCGTCGCTCGGCTTCGAGCCGTCGGTGTCGTTTCACGGCCCGGTCGACCGGATCCCGAAGGCGCTTCATGAAGACGTGCTGGCCGTGGCCCGCGAGAGCCTCACGAACGTCGCCCGCCATGCCGAAGCGTCCGCCGCCGCCATCGAGGTCAGCGCCCTCAACGGCCACGTCACCGTCACGGTCAGCGACGACGGCATCGGCATGCCGGCCGAACCCACTCGTCAGAGCGGCCACACCAACCTCGCCGAACGGGCCCGCATCGCCCGCGGCCATTTCTCGGTTGCCGCCCATCCCGATGGCGGCACGACCGTCGAGTGGAGTTCCCCGCTCGACCGGTGACGCCGGGCCGCGCACCCGCTACGATCGGCGCTTCCGCGGGTGTAGTTCAATGGTAGAACATCAGCTTCCCAAGCTGATAACGCGGGTTCGATTCCCGTCACCCGCTCTCGACCCTTCCCCGAAATCTGTGGTCTCAGTGCACACGGCGTGTGCACTGAGCGCCCTCAGAACGGGGATCGACGAAGTGCGGCGGCGACTTCCCGACGAACGCCGGCCGCGTCGTCAACCGTTCGGCGCCACGTGTAGTTGAGCACGACCCAACCGGCCACGTGAGCCGGTTCCGACGCTGCGGGTCCTTCTCGAACGACTCCCGGTTGAGATGCCAGCTGACACTGTCGAGCTCGATCGCGACCCGGGCGGCCGGGTAGGCGAGATCAACCTGCCCGAGGAACCGCCCGGCATCGTCGGTCACGACATGTTCGTAAACGGGCGCGGGGATCCCGCCGCTCACGAGCAACTCACCCACCATGCGGCTCCACCGGGAGAGCGGAATCCCCGATCGACCGAGCCGTTCGTCGAGCACGGCGCGGAGCTTGCCGCAGCCGTCACGGCCACGGCGCGAGTGGCGAGCCAGCACTGTTGACAGGTCGACGAGATCAACACCCCGTTCACGAAGGACGAAGTCGATCGCCGCCTCGAGCCGGGGGCGATCGGTCACGGCCGCGAGATCGAGCACCGTTCGGGTCAACCCGGCACACGGGATGGCGTCGATGAGGGCCGTGTCGAGGCGATCCGTCTGGGTCGATTGATGCACGGTCACGGCCGGGGGTCGACGCCACCTCCCGGGAGCCATCACCACTTCGACACGGCCGGGCGGGAAGTCTTCGATCCGGTGCAGCGCGGCAGCCGAACGATGGCTCGCCACCGCGTTGAGCTCGAAGCACGCCACCAGAAGGCGGCTACGCCACGTCGGCCGAAAGAGTTGGTGGCGGTAGACGCCCCGCGCTTCGCGATGCCACACACCGGCTCGGACGCGATACGTGATCTGTCGGGCGCTGAGCCCGCAGTCCAGTGCCTGCTGTCGATTGATGATCCCGTGCTGGTGGCGAAGCCGAACAGCCACCGCGTCGGCGTCTTGCACCTGTGCTCCGATTCGTCGTGCGAACCGGGGAAGCTGCCGGATCATCTTGCCGTCCGCTCAGCTCACCTCCTCCCGCATCCCGAAATCAGGGCGCCTGGCCTACACCGCGTGTACACCTGCGCCACAGATTTCGAGGGGTCGAGGGGAGGGGTGGGGCGCTACGTTGCGGCGATGGACACCGTGTATCTCAACGGCGAGTACCTGCCCCACGACAAGGCATTCGTGTCCGTCGACGATCGCGGCTTCCTGCTCGGCGACGCGTGCTACGAGGCAACGGCGATCCACCACGGTCGGTGCGCCTTTCTCGACCGCCATCTGGCCCGCCTGGCCGACGGGCTGGCCGAGATCCGCATCGAGTTCGATGTCACCGCTCTCGTCCCGGTCCACGACGAACTGATCCGCCGCAATCGGCTCGCCGACGCCAGCCTCGCGATGATCTACCTCCAGGTGACACGAGGGGTTGCCCCGAGGACACATGCCTTCCCGATCGACGCCGTCACGCCAACCGTGTACGCCGCCACGAAGACGCTGTCCGCCGCGACACCCGCCGACTTCGACCGGGGCAGCTCTGCCATCACCCACCCGGACCTGCGGTGGCTGCTCCCTCGCATCAAGGCCACCGGGCTGCTGCCGAACGTGCTCGCCCAACAGGCCGCGACCGAAGCCGGCGTCACCGATGTCGTCCTTCATCGTGACGGCGTCGTCACCGAAGGCGCCCACAACAACATCTTCATAGTGAACGACAACCGGCTGATCACGGCACCGGCCGACGATCTCGTCCTCGCCGGCGTGACCCGGGCCGTGGTGATCGACCTCGCCCGAGCCGCCGGCATCCCCGTCGATGAACGCCGCATCGAGCTCGACGAGCTGTTCGCCGCCGACGAGGTCTTTCTCACCGGCACGACCACCGAGATCCGACCGACCGTCACCATCGACGACCGCCCGATCGGATCCGGCCGGCCCGGCCCTGTGACCCGGCGGGTCCACTCGCTGTACACCGCCGCGCTCGACTGACGAACCGCGAGCGGGGCCGAGGTCGCCCCGGCGGCGGCGCCGTGTAACGTCCCCCCATCACCACCGTCGTCATCGCCCTCGCCAACCGGGACTTCGACCCCACCGAGGTAGCCGTGCCGTGGCGGGTCCTGACGGACGCAGGCCACGAGGTGACCTTCGCGACCGGCGACGGTTCGATCGGTGCATGTGATCCCGACATGTTGTCCGGTGTGCTCCTCGGCCAGGTCAAGGCCCGGCCCGCACACGCCGCGGCGTACGAGGAGATGACGGCGACCGATGCCTTTCGTTCGCCGATTCGCTACGCCGACATCGAACCCGGACGGTTCGACCTGCTCGTGCTCCCCGGTGGCCACGCCCGCGGGATGCGTCAATACCTCGAGGACACGTCGCTGCAGCATGCGGTCGTGGCGTTCTTCCGTGCCGACGCGCCGGTCGGCGCGATCTGCCACGGCACGGTGGTTCTCGCCCGTTCCGTCGACCCGGAATCGGAAATGTCGGTCGTGGCCGGGCGCACCCTCACCGGGCTGCCGAAACGGTTCGAGAAGGGGGCCCGGATCGCGACGAAGGCCACCCGCGGCGACTACTTCCGCACCTATCCGGAGTGGGTCCAAGACGAGGTTCGCCGCGCCATCGGGCCTGATGGCGAGTGGAAGCCCGGACCGTTGCTTCCGGTCCACGGCAAGGGATTCGTCGTCGAGGACGGGGCGTTGATCACCGCCCGGTGGCCCGGCGACGCCGAACGGTTCGCAGCAACCCTGGTCGAGTTGCTCGAACAGCGCGGCGATTGATCTCCCTGAACCGGAACCCTATCCGCGCGCGGCCCAATCGGGCCGGACGAGCCAAATCCATCACCTACGATTCGCGACGAACCGTCCGATTGGCATCGGTGACCATGCACGCCTGGCGCGCCGACACCACGGAGTTGTTGTCCCGCGATGGTTCGCGCACGCGACCGCTCGTCGCCCTTCTCGTCATCGGGATCATGGCGTCGACCGCCATCCTCTACGCGCTGCCGCTCGACCAGAACATCGACAATCTCGTCTCCGACGTCACCTACACGGTTCTCTCGCTGATCGTGATCGCGGCTGCGTTGACGACGGCCCGGACGAGCCACGGTGCCCAGCGCCTGGCGATGGGTCTCATCGCCGGCAGCTTCCTGGTGACGACGATCCTCTAAGCGCTGGACCCTCGCCCTCCCGAGGAGGGGCTCAGCATGGCCCTCGATGCAGCCTTCCTGCCCGCACTCGGCTTTTGGGCTGCGGTCGTCGTGATGAGCCTGCCTGCCCTTCCCGGCCTGGCCTCGCTCCGGACCGCAGCCGACGCGGTCTGGGTGACCACGGCGCTCGTGATAGCGGTTTGGCCATGGACCATCGGACCCCTTCTCTCCGTTGACTCGTCGACCACGACGCTCGTGCACGTGGCGTTCGCGATCAGCGCCATCACCTTGCGCACCACCGTGCTCGTGATCATCCCCTACACGGCGGGCCGCGGCCGGGTCGCTCTCTGGATGTTGGGGATCGGAGGGGCGGTGACCAGCGCGGCCGGCGTGTTCCACATCCGCTTCTTCTACGAGGGCACGCTTCGCTTCGGTTCGTGGTGGGACTATCTCTGGACGGTCGGGCTGGGGCTGCTCGCGGTGTCGGTGCTCGTCACGGTCGAGGGCGAGCTCCAGCCGAGAACCCGGGGCGTCGGCTGGCACGCGGCGATCACCGTGTTGCCCCTCGCGCTGGCCGGGAGCGCGATTCTCGTCTCCGACGCCGGCACGGGTCACCTCGCCGGTGCCGTGATCCTCCTCGCCGTTCTCGCCTTTCGGGTTGTGGCGCTCCTGGCCGAGAACGACCGGCTCAACCGCTCCCTCACCGATGAGGCGCGCAACGATCCGCTGACCGGTCTCGGCAACCGACGGGCGCTCGCCAGCGGCGCCAACCTCATCGGCGACGAAGCCACCGCGGCAAACCGGTTGCGCGCGGTCGTGGTGATCGATCTCGATCACTTCAAGGCGGTCAACGACACCCATGGACATCTGGTGGGCGACGAGGTCCTCCGTCTGGTTGCTCGTCGTCTCCGCGAGGCGGTACGCGACCGCGACCTGTTGGTGCGCCACGGCGGCGACGAGTTCATAGCGGTCATGATCGTCAGGAACGAACGCGAAGCGGCCCGGGCCGCGGAACGACTGGGCCGCGCCGTGCGCGGGGAATACGCGTTGCCGGTCGGGCGTGTGACGATCGGAGCGACGATGGGCGTCGCGATCGATCCGGGCACCGGTGACCTCGGCGAGATCATGGCCGTCGCCGACCGCGCCCTGTACGAAGCGAAGGCAACCGGGCGAGGGTCATTCCACATCGAGTTGTGCGGCGTCCACTGACGTCGCGTCGAGTGGGTCGACCATCTCCCAGACGAGGGCCGACCAGCCGAAGTCACGGGCGCCCATCCCGGCTCCGGTGCGCGCCTCGTAGTACTCCCGCAGACCCTCGCGCAGCACGACCTCGACGAGTCGATCCCGGAGCCGGTCGGCTTCGGTCGCGTAGCCGAGTCGACACAACCCCATCCACACGAGCCACGCTGCGTTGACCCAGCTCGGGCCGCGCCAGTAGCGGCGCAGTCCCCAGTAGTGGTCCCGCGAGGTGTGGGCCGGGTCGTCGAGCGCGACCGAGGGCACGGGCACCGCGTCCCAGAACTTCCCGGGTGCGAAGAGGGTCTCCTCGATCAGCCGATGCGCGATCTCGTCGGGAAGATCGGGCAGCGCCAGCGGGGCGAGCGTGTCCCACGTGAACGGGATGTCGACCGCGGCGATGTCGCGCACCGGCGACCGAACGTCGTCCAGGAAGCGGCCGAGATCGTCGTGCCAGAGCCGTTCCACGAGAGCGGGCGTGGGTGAGGGCCTCCCCATCGCCTGCTCGGCCAGGGACCAAAAGACGTTGGTCACGACCTCGCAGACCACTGGGCGGTCGTCGGCCGCGATTCGACGCGCGTCGAATCCGCGACGCCGGTTGCCGTGGATGAGAAACGGGAAGAGCCGGTGCCCCTGCGCCCGCCGACCCCACACATGGTCGAACTTCGGTGACGCGTCCAGGCCTGACTCGTCGGGCTGGATCAGCCAGAGGAGGTTGTCGCCGGCGAGGTCACGGTTGGTCCGCAGCCAACGATGGTGCTCGACGATGCGGGGCTCGGCGGTCGGGTCTCCGACCGCCCGTGACCACGCCCATGCCAACAGGGGCGGTTGGATCGTGCTCGTGGTGGGCGCGTGACGGGTCGCGACGTTGTAGCGGACGGCCCGTTCGAGGTTGAGCGGTCGTCCGAGGAAACCGATGTGGCCGATGAATCCGTCTCGCGAGGAGTCGAGCAGCGTCTCGAGCTCGAGCCGGGACCGGGCCGGGTCCAACCGGCGCCAGATTATCGCGTGGAAGCAGGAGTCCCAGTACCACTGCCAGTCGTAGCGGCCGGGGCTCGGCGAGCTGAACCCGTAGCGGCGTCCGTCCTGTTCGCCCTCACGCCAGTTCTGGTGAAGGACCCTCGTGCACAGAGCGGCGATGCGTCGGGCCGAGGAGTCCACGCCCCGACGGTACCCGCGCCGACCGGGCGCCGAGGGCCGGTGTCGGCTACACACAGAGTCGTGACCGACACCGAACCCGAGATCCTCGTGACCCGCGACGAGGCCGCCGCGACCATCACCTTGAACCGGCCCGACGCGCTGAACGCGATCACGCCGACGATGCTCGCCGCGCTCGACGACGAGCTCGACGCGCTCGCGAACGACGACGTCCGCGTGGTGGTGCTGACCGGTGCCGGTCGGGCGTTCAGCGCGGGCGTGGATCTCAAGGCTCTGGGCGACCGGGAACTGGTCGACGGCACGGTGGGCGACATCCTCGATCTACCCGCCCGCCGGATCACCGCACGGTTGTCCACGATGCCGGCGATCACCGTCGCGAAGGTCAACGGGTTCTGTTTCACCGGTGCGCTCGAGCTCGTTCTCGCCTGTGACCTGGCGGTCGTCGCCGACGATGCGAAGTTCGGCGACACGCACGCCAAGTTCGGGCTGCGGCCGACGTGGGGCATGAGCCAACGGCTCCCCCGGCTCGTCGGGATCGCCGCGGCCCGCGATCTCTCCTACACCGGGCGGACGTTCAGCGGCGCCGAGGCGCACCGGCTCGGGATGGTCGCCCGGGCCGTTCCCCTCGCCGGGCTCGACGTCACGGTCGACGAGCTGGTCGCGACGTTGTTGGCGAACAGTGATGGCTCGCTTCGGGCCTACAAGGACCTCTACCGCGAGGCGATGGAACGGCCCCTCTCCCACGGGCTCGCCTACGAAGCCGCGACCAGCTACCCGATCGACGACACCGCCGAGCGGCTCGCCGGCTTCCGCTAGGCGCTCAGCCGGTGTTGCGCAGACCGGCGGCCACACCATTGACCGTGAGCAGCAGGGCCCGCCGCAGTCGATCGGCGGATGTGCCATCGGGTTCACCGGCGCGGGAGCGGGCCAGCAGCTCCACCTGGAGAAGGTTGATCGGGTCGAGGTAGACGTCGCGAACGGCCAGGGTGCGCTTCAACACGGGCACGTCTCCGAGGAGCTCGCCGCCGGTGAGACGGGTCAGCTCGTCGACCGTTCGATCATGCTCCTCCACCACGATCTCGAAGAAGTCGTGCAGCGCCGGATCGACGAGCCGGTCGACATAGTTGCGGGCGATGGCCAGATCGGTCTTGGCCAGGGTCATCTCGACATTGGAGATGAAGGTCCCGAAGAACTGCCAGTTGTCGAACATCACCGCCAACAGGTCACCGTGGCCGGCCTGGCGGGCCGTTGCCAGGCCGGTGCCGACGCCGAACCAGCCGGGAATGATCTGACGCGACTGGGTCCAGCCGAACACCCACGGAATGGCCCGCAGATCCTCGATCCCGCCCAACGCGGACGCTCGCCGGGCCGGGCGCGAACCGATGTTCATCGCCGCCAACTCCTCGACCGGTGTCGATGTCGTGAAGTACTCGACCAGGCCGGGGCGCTCGAGGAAGTCGCGGTAGCACGCGTAGGCCGAGGTCGACATCAACTCCATCACCGAGTTCCAACTCGCCAGCGTCGCCTCGTCGTGGCGGGGTCGGCGATGGATCAAGGTGGCCTCGAGCACCGCCGAGAGGGCGAGGTCGAGGTTGCGCTGGGCCAGGCGGGGCAGGCCGTACTTGTCGGCGATCACCTCCCCTTGTTCGGTGATCTTCATCGCGCCCACGACGGACCCGGCCGGCTGCCCGAGAATCGCGGCGTTGGTCGGCCCCCCTCCCCGGCCGACCGTGCCCCCGCGCCCGTGGAAGACGACGATGCGAACGCCGGTCTCGGCCGACACGGCGGCGATCTCCCGCAGCGCCTTGTGGATCTCCCACTGCGATGTCGTGATGCCCCCGTCCTTGTTGGAATCGGAGTAGCCGACCATCACCTCCTGCGCGTCGCCTCTCAGCGCGACGAGCCGGCGGTACGCGGGCACCGCGAGCAGTTCTCGCAGGATCGGTCCGATGGCGCGCAGGTCCTCGATCGTCTCGAACAGGGGAACGAATCCGATCCGGGCGATCCCGCCGGGCAGGTCCACCAGGCCGACATCGCGAGCGAGCACCGCCGGGGCGAGAACATCATCGACCCCCTGGGTCATCGAGATGATGTAGCTCTCGATGACGGCGTCGCCGGCCCGGTCCATCCCCTGGCGGATCGTGTCGAACAAGACGAGCGCGGCCGGAGCCGACGCGAGACCGGGCGGGGCGAGCGGACGACGGCTCTCGAGCTCACGGGCCAGGAGCTCGGTCCTCGTCGGGCGGTCGAGGCGGGCGTAGTCGACATCGAGCGCGTCGAAGAGCTCGCTCAGTGCCGAGTGGTGCTCCTTGGTGTGCTGGCGGATGTCGAGCGTGGCCAGGTGGAAACCGATCATCGCGGCCATTCGCCGGACCCGGGTGACCCGGCCGCGGGCCAGCAGCGCGCCATGGTGCGCGTCGAGCGACGTCGCCATGACGGCGAGGTCGGCGAGGAGCTCATCGGCCGACGCGTAGGCGTGGAGCCCCGGTGGATCCGCCAGCGCCTGGACGAGGCGTTCGCGGATCACCGCGCACCGTTGACGGTAGGGCTCGCCCGCACTCAACGCCCGGAACCGATCGGTCAGCTCGGGGAACTCCTCCCGGTCGGCTTCGAGCTGGGCGCTCAGCTCCGCGGAGACGTCGGTGACCGCGGTGCTCACCGAGAGCTCGGCCGACAGGCCCTCGATCTCTCCGATCAGCAACCGGAGCGCCCGACCGCGTTGGAACTCGAGTACCTCGAGCGTGGTCGCCGGCGTGACGTTCGGGTTGCCGTCGCGGTCGCCACCGACCCACGACCCGAAGCGCACGGGAGTGGCCTCGCCCCCAAGACCACCGCCGATCGCCCGCAGCGCCGCGTCGACATCGTCGAACAACTCGGGCAGGCCCTCGGCAACGGCTTCGCCGAGGAAGTAGAGGATCGAGCGGGCCTCGTCACTGGGCTCGGGTTGTGCCCGCCGGAGCTCGTCGGTGAGCCAGATCGCGTCGATCAGCTCGTCGACTCGACGGTCGATGCGGCGCCGCTCGATCTCCCCGGATCGCTCGTCCCCCCGCCGTTCGACGAGTTCGGAGATCTCGGCCAGCTTGTCGAGAATCGAGCGCCGGGAAGCCTCGGTCGGGTGGGCGGTGAAGACCGGCCGCAGGTCGAGCTCACGCGCCGCGGTGACGATCTCGGAATCCTCCAGACCGGCCGCCTGCAGCCGGGCGACGGTCTCTGCGAACCGCCGATCGCGACCCCGGGTCGTGGTGTTGAGATCATCGATGCGGTGGACCTGCTCGGCGGTGTTGGCGAGATGGAAGTAGATGGTGAAGGCACGAACCAACGAGATCGCGTCGACGACGTCGACGTCGCCGAGCACCTCGGCGAGCTCGGCGGTCGCCGGGTCGCCGCTTCGCAGCTGCCGGGCGATCGCCCGGATCCGCTCGACCCGGTCGAGGAGCTCGGGGCCCTGCTGGCGAACGAGCGCGTCGCCGAGCTGGTTCCCCAGCCGTCGGATGTCGGCTCGGAGCGCGGCGTCGATCGCCTCGAGGTCGGGGTCGGTGCTCATGCGGGGCCTCATCGTCGCACGTTAGGGTCGCCCATGGCTTACGCACCCGCCGACCGCACGTTCTACGACGCCGACAGTCACATCATGGAGCTTCCCCGGTTCCTCATCGATCATGCCGATCCCGATGTCGCCGAGCAGCTGAAGCCGGTCAGCTACGCCGCCTCGATCGTCACCGACGACGAAGTGGCGACCCTGGTCGCCCAAGGCGGCCACACCCGTGCCCATGTCGAAGCCCA
The DNA here is from genome assembly GCA_024276495.1 of Actinomycetes bacterium. Classification (GTDB taxonomy): domain Bacteria; phylum Actinomycetota; class Acidimicrobiia; order Acidimicrobiales; family Aldehydirespiratoraceae; genus JAJRXC01. The sequence continues at coordinate 118,541 of JAJRXC010000013.1, read as the reverse complement.
GATCGCGATGGGCGACCAGCTGATCGCCCGGTCGAAGGAGATTCAGGCCCTCGGCGCGTTCGATCGTGGGGAGCGCACCACCGCGCTCGACCTGCTCGGCTTCGCGAGGCAGCTGGTGTTCGCCACTCACAGCGTCAAGCCCATCTTTCACCCGAGCACCAAGATGTCCAACCGGCTGCGGTACGGGGCGACCCGGGCCCACAACCGGGCGATGGCGGAGTTCTGTGCCGACGACGACCGTCTCATGGGGGTGGGCGTCGTTCCCCTCAACGACGTCGACGACGCCCTCGTCGAGCTCGACTGGGCCCTCGACGCCGGCCTCGAGGCGATCTGGGTGGGCCACGGGCTCGTTGGAGGCCGCTCCCCCGGCCATGTCGACCTGTATCCGTTCTGGGCCCGGCTGGCCGAGCGCGCGACCCCGTTCGTGCTCCATGTCGGTGGCGCGCCGTTGCAGCTCGACCCGGGCTGGGCCAACACCGGTCGACCGCCGGCGCGCGACTGGATGGGCGGCGGTGAGAACATTCGCAGCAAGGACTTCGCGGTGCTCCACCACGGCCCGGAGACCTTCGTGTCGATGATGGTGCTCGACGGTGTCTTTGAGAAGTTTCCCGACCTTCGCGGCGCGTCCGTCGAGCTCGGCGCCGGCTGGGTCCCGGCCCTGCTCGAACGACTCGACATGTTGATCCGCACGTGGAGCCGGGTCGACCAGTATCTCGCCGAGCTCGACCGGACGGCCACGGAGACGCTGCGGGCCCAGATGGGATTCACCCCGTTCGTCTTCGAGGACGTCGGGACCCTCGTCGATCAGTCCCACGACGACCTCTACCTGTTCTCCAGCGACTACCCCCACATCGAGGGCGGCCGCGACCCGATCGGCCGATTCGAGACGGCGATCGCCGACCGGGGCGAGCCGATCCGAGACCGCTTCTACGCGGAGAACTTCCTGAAGATCTGGCCCGGCGCCCGAGTCGGCTGAGAACATCTCGACATGAGCAGCGCCGTCGACCAACTCCTCGATCGTCTGACTCCGTCACTTTCCGCTGAGCAGGTCCTGCTCGGCGACGAGATCAGCGAGGACTACACCCGCGACGAAGCCGTCAACGTCGATCCGGTCATCCCGGCGGTCGTTCTCAAGCCGCGCACCACCGCGGACGTGGCCGGGATCCTCGCCGCGGCCGACGAGCTCGGTATCCCGGTGACCGCCCGCGGGAGCGGCACCGGGCTGTCGGGCGCCGCGGTTCCCGACGCCGACGGGATCCTGCTCTCGTTCGAGGCCATGGCCTCGGTGCTGGAAGTCGATCCGACCAACCACGTGGCCGTCGTCCAACCCGGGGTCACCCTCGGCCGACTCGACGAAGCCCTCGCTCCTCACGACCTCGTCTATCCGATCCTGCCCGGCGAGGAGTCCGCGTCGCTCGGCGGCAACGTCGCGACGAACGCCGGAGGGATGCGGGCGGTGAAGTACGGCGTCACCCGCCACCAGGTGCTCGGCCTGGAGGCCGTGTTGGCAAGCGGGGAGATCATCCGTACCGGTGGCAAGTTCGTGAAGGCCACCACCGGCTACGACCTCGGCCAGCTCATCATCGGCTCGGAGGGAACCCTCGCGATCGTCACGGAGGTGACGCTCAAGGTCGTCCCCCGCCTCGTCCACAAGGCCACGGTGCTCGCCCCGTTCGCGACGATGACCGAAGTCACCCATGCGGTGCCGGCCATTCTCGGTGCCGGTCTCGTTCCGCTCATGCTCGAGTACGTCGACGCGATGGCGATGGCCGCCACCGCCGAGTCACTGGGCCTGGATCTCGGCATCCCCGACGACGTCAAGGAGACCGCGCTCGCCTACCTGCTGGTCGTCATCGAGAGCAACGACGACTCCCGCCTCCAGGAGGACATCGAGCGGGCCGGCGGGCTGGTTGCCGCCGCGGGAGCGATGGACGTCTACGTCCTTCCCCCCGCGGCCGGCGCGTCCGTTCTCGCGGCCCGGGAGAAGGCGTTCTGGGTGGCCAAGGAACACGGCGCCGATGACATCGTCGACGTCGTCGTCCCCCGCGCCTCGATTCCCGAGTACATGGACACCGTCGGTGAGCTGGCCGCCGCGCACGACGCCTGGGTGGCGGGAGCCGGACATGCCGGTGACGGCAACGTGCACCTCTCGGTGTTCCAGCGCGACGACGAGAAGCGGCACGCGCTGATGACGGCCATCCTCGCCGCCGGCATCGAGTTGGGTGGCACAATCTCGGCCGAACACGGAATCGGCCTGGCCAAACGCTCCTACGTCATGGCCCTGGAAGACCCGAACAAGCTCGCCCTCATGGCCCGGATCAAAGCGGCGTTCGACCCCAACGGAATCCTCAATCCCGGAAAGATCTTCACATGACCAGTCATTGGCGGGGCAACGGCGCCCGTGCCCTCATCGAGACGCTCGTCGGATGCGGAGTCGACACGTGCTTCATGAACCCGGGCACCTCGGAGATGCACTTCGTCGCCGCCCTCGACGACGTGCCCGAGATGCGGGGTGTGCTCGCCCTGTTCGAGGGCGCCGCCACCGGCATGGCCGACGGGTTCGCCCGGATGGCCGAACGACCGGCGTCGACGCTGCTTCACCTTGGCCCCGGGCTCGGCAACGGCATCGCCAACCTCCACAACGCGAGGCGGGCGGGGTCCCCGGTGGTCAACGTCGTCGGCGACCACGCGACCTACCATGCCGCGCTCGACGCGCCGCTGCAGTCCGACATCGCGGCGTTGGCCGGCAACGTCTCGGGCTGGATCCGCACGTCGTCGTCACCCGCGACCGTGGCCGGCGACGCCGCTGCGGCGGTCGCCGCGGCGATGGCTCCCCCCGGCCAGGTCGCCACCCTCATCCTGCCGGCCGATGTGTGCTGGCTCGAGGCCGACGGCCCGGCCGATCCGGTCGCCCCCATCGCCAGGGGAACGGTCGACGAGGCGGCGATCGACTCGGTGGCCAAGTTGCTCACTGAACACGCCGACGATCCCGGATCGGTCGTGGTGCTCCTCGGTGGCAACGTGTGTCGCGCCGCGGACCTGGAGGCGGCCGGCCGGATCTCGGCGGCCACCGGCGCGAAGTTGCTGGCCGACACGTTTCCGACCCGACTCGAACGGGGCGCCGGGCGGCCCCACGTCGACCGGCTCGCCTACCTGGCCGAGTTCGTCGAGCTGCAGCTCGCCGGGGCCCGCCACATCGTCCTGGTCGGGAGCCCCGAACCGGTTTCGTTCTTCGCCTACCCCGGCCGGGCGAGCCGCCTCGTGCCCGACGGCTGCACGGTCCACACCCTCACCGGGGCGAGCGACGACAGCACCGCGGCCCTCGGCGCGGTGGCCGACCTACTGGGCACACCCGTCGACGGGTTCACGCCGACCGCACCGGGTCGGCCCGCGCTCCCCACCGGTTCGCTCACGGCCCCCGACGTCTGCAACGTCGTCGGCGCGCTCATGCCCGAAGGCGCGATCGTGGCCGACGAGGGCAACACCGCCGGCATCTTCCTGCCCGGGGCCACTGCGGGCGCGCCACCCCACGACTGGCTGTGTCTCACTGGCGGCGCCATCGGACAGGGGCTCCCCGTCGCGACCGGTGCGGCCGTCGCCTGCCCCGATCGGCGGGTCATCAGCATCGAGGCCGACGGTTCCGCCATGTACACGCTGCAGTCCCTTTGGACCCAGGCCCGCGAAGGGCTCGATGTCACCACCCTGATCGTCAACAACGGCTCCTACGCGATCCTCAACATGGAGCTCGAACGGGTCGGCGCCGATGCGCCCGGACCGCGAGCCAAGGAGCTGCTCGACCTCAGCGGGCCGACCCTCGATTTCGTGTCGCTCTCCGAGGGGCTGGGTGTCCCGGCAACCCGGGCGGCGACGGCCGAGGAGCTCGCCGACCAGCTCTCCCGATCCCTCGCCACCGAGGGCCCGAGCGTGGTCGAGGCGATCGTTCCCGCCGGCATATGAGCGCCGTCCTGACCGCCATCCACATCTATCCGGTGAAGTCCTGCCGGGCGGTCGCGCGGGACCGGGTCGAGATCGTTCGCACCGGCCTGCAGGGTGACCGCCTGTTCCAGGTGGTCGACACCGACGGAAACCCGGTCACGCAGCGACAGCAGCGGATGCTGGCGACGGTGCAGCCGACGCTCACCGACGAGTGGCTCACATTGGAAGCCGAGGGCCGACCGACGATCCGCGTACCGATTCCGACACGCAACGATCGCACCGTGCGCTCGCTTCTCGGCGTGTCGGTCGAGGCCGCGGATTCCGGAGACGAGGCCGCGGGGTGGTTCACCGATCTTCTCGGCACCTCCGTACGGCTCGTCGCCATGACCGACGACAGCGATCACCGCCTTCCGCTCCCGGGTCTCGGGTCGACGATCGGTTGGGCCGATGCCGCGCCGGTCCTCGTCGTGAACACCGCGTCGCTGGAGTGGCTCGTCGATCGCGCCGACGAACCGTTCGGCATGGAGCGCTTCCGGCCCAACCTCACCGTCGCGGCGGGCGACGCGTGGGTCGAGGACACCTGGCGGGACTTCTCGATCGGACCGGCCCGGTTGGGTCTGGGGCTGGCGTGGCCGCGCTGCACGATCCCGCAGGTCGATCAGGTCGATGGCTCGCGTCACCGGGAGCCGGCGAGGGTGCTGAAGGACCACCGCTGGTGCTCCGACGCGGCGGCGGCCGACGATGCCTTTCGTCCGCTCCTCGAGGGCAGCGCGCTGTTCGGGATCGGTTGCACGATCGAGTCGGTCGGCGCGGTGATCGGCGTCGGTGACGGTGTCGTCATCCACGAGACGGGCGACCGCGTCGTTTCCGGGCCGCGCTGAACGTTCGCTCGCCCGGGCCGGGCCGAACCTGCCCGACCGGTTCAGCCTTCGAACTCTGCGATCCGCCGTTCGATGGCGCCGATGCGGCGACGGATATCCTTCCAGCCGGTCGATTCGTCGTAGTCCCACACCAATTGCTGCGACTCAGCCAAGCCGTTGCCGCCCCCCTCGCCACCGTCACTCATCGCCGCAACGTTCGGTCGGGCTTCAAGATGACGTTCGAGGCTGACCTTCAATCGGTCGAGCTCCCGGCGCAGCGACTCCACTTCGTCGGCGGTGACAGGACGTTGCGCGATCTCCTGGCGCAACTCCTGTTGCCGGCTGCGCAGCGCCGCCTTCGTCGCGAAGTCGCGGTCATCCGCCGCGATGAGCCCGTCGACGATGGTGGCGAGCTCCAACCGGATCTCGTCGCTGCTCAGTTCCGAAAGTGCCAAGGTGAACCTCCACCGCCGCGAACACCCGCGACCGCAAAGCTACATGGTGCGGGCGTCGAGTTTCAGCTCCGAGCTGACGATGTCGGGATGATCGAGGACGACGCCGAGCGCCTCGGCCAGCGCGGCACCGACATCATCGACGTGCATCATTCCCCCGGGAATCGCCTGGGCGGTCCAGGCGTCGAGCGCCTCTCCCAGCAGATCCATGCCCATGTGATCGGCGAAATCGGTCGGCTGGCAGTTGCCCATGACGACCCGCACGAACCGATGATCCGGGTGCTCGACCCGCCAGGTGCGGATGCACTGATCGAGGGCCGCCTTCGACGCCGAGTACGCGGCGAAGAACGCGTTGGCGTCCTCGACCGTGCGAGACGAGACGAAGGTACACACGCCATCACGATCCATGTGGCGTAGCGCCGCCCCCGCGGCGAGGTTCGCACCGACCACGTTGACCCTGTAGACGTCGGACCACAGTTCGGGATCACAGTCGACAAGCCGCTGGAGTGGTCCATAACCGGCCACGTAGACCATCAGATCGAGACCACCCATCGCCGCGACCGCGGTCGCCGCGACCCGTTCGGCATCGGCCCGCACCGTCGCGTCACCCGCGACGGCGTGGCCCGCGCCCATCTTCTCGACCAGGTCGGTCAGCGCACCGGCCCGGCGCGCCGAGACGACCACATCGCCTCCCGCGGCGATCACCGCTTCGGCCAGGCCGGCACCGATGCCCGACGACGCACCAACCACGAGAACCCGACGTCCGACCAATGCCTGTTGTGCCATCCGCAGATGATGCTCTATGCGAACCCCTCGTGGCGAAGAAGCGAAAGGAACTCGCGTCTCGTCGTCGGCCCGTAGCGGCGATTGCTCGGCTCCGGCCGGAGCTCGGTCTCGTAGACGATCTTCGTTTCTGCGATCACGTCCCCGGGGATGACGCAGCGGGCCTCGTCGGGGTCGATGTCGTAGAGCGCCGCCGCGTTGAGACCGAGGATCTTCGCCTTTACGGCCGGGGTGACCTCCGGATAGCCGAACTCCTCCATCAGCCGTTCCGGCATGCGAAACAGCTTCATGGCGTTGATCTGCCACTGGGGCGAGCCGGTCCAGATGGCGTCGGTTCCCCACAGGATCTGGTCCTCGCCGAAGTCGACGAGGAGTCGACCGAGGAAGTGGGCCGCGGCGTCGCCGCCCTGGATCACCCTCGTCGACCAGGCGCTCCCGAGCTCGGCGTAGATGTTGGTCGCCTCGGCCATCTCCTCCCGCCGGAGGCGCAGGAGATCCTCGAAGTACCGCTCGTAGGGCGGGAGGTCGACCGCCGAGTGGAAGCACACGAAGTCGATCTCCGGCCAGTCGGCGACCGCCTTGGGGAAGTCGCGGGGACTGCAGAACTCGGGATCGAACACGCCCTGGGCGAACCCCTTGTGCACGTTCACCACGCCGATCCCGAGTCGGGTCGCCTCCTCGTACATCGGGTAGGCGACGTCCTCGTCGTCGAGCCACCAGCCAGGGAACGGGAACGCGGAGTCGTCACCACCCGCGCCCGTGTAGCACTTCAGGGCCCGGATCCCGAGGTCCTCTTTGAGGTGTTCGATGTCGCGCACGAGGGTGCCGAGCTCGCCGGTGTCGACAGCGTCGGGAAAGTTCGGCGTGAGCATGCCCTGGAGGATGCAGCGCTGTGACGAGCCGAGCTCGTTGGCCATCTCGCACGTGGCCGCCATCCCGTCGTTGGAGATCGTCTGGGTGGCCGTCGATGCCGCCGGGATCCCGCTCATCATGGCGACCGTCGTCTCACTGTCGAGAAAGATCTCCTTGAGGTAGTTGGCCCGTGAGAGCTTCTCGGCCGGTGAACCCGGTTCGCAGGGCCCGTTGGGGTCGAGAGCCGACGGCGGGCACCCGGTGAAGCGACCGTAGATCGCGTTCAACAGGGCAGCGTCGGCCGGACCCTCGAAGTCGACATGATGCGTCTGCGAGTCGAGGATGAAGTAGTCGCCGGCGAACAGCTCGCACGCCGCCTCCTCATCGACCGTTGCTTCTTCGGGCACGACGAACGCCTCGGTCGTGCTGGTGGACCCGGGCGCACGGCCGGTCGTCGGTGGGACACCCGCCTCCGGCCCCGAGTCATCGCTCGCGGCACACCCGTAGACGACGTTGAGGGCGCTGAACGCCACCGCCATACCCGCTTTCGACTGCAGGAAACGGCGCCGGGACGTGCCCAACCGGCGGGCCCGGTCGTCGGCCATCTCGGAGATCAGCGCCTCCACCCGGCGCTGGCGAAGGCTCCGGGGCAGCGGCCAGTACTCGCCGTTCGACACGAACTGGGTCGGGATGGGCGACCGGCCGAGCTCATCCTCGTCATCGGGGGACACCGCACGATCATGACACGCGGACGAAACTCGCGACCGACGGGGTTTCCCGATCATGCGCCGTTGGATGGCCGCCGTGGTGGTGTTGACGATCCTCGCCGCCGCCTGCGGCGTCGAGGAATCGCCGGCCGAGTTCGACGATTACCCCGACGCGGTGACCCGTCGACTCAACCGGCTTCTCGTCGAACCCCGGCCGGTCGACAACTCGGCACTGGCTCACCGACACCGAACCGGTGCTGTCGTTCGTGTTCAGGGGTGACGCGCGGGCATACCCGCTGCGAATCATGAATGTCCACGAGATCGTCAACGACGTCGTGGCCGGAGCCCCGATCCTCATCTCCTACTGTCCGCTGTGCAACTCCGCGGTCGCTCTCGTCCGAACGATCGACGGGGAGCCGGTGGAGTTCGGTACCTCCGGGTCGCTGTACCGCTCGGCCCTGGTGATGTACGACCGCGCCACGGAGAGCCTGTGGACCCACTTCGACGGCCGCGCCGTCATCGGTGATCTCATCGGCACCGAGCTCGAGAAGTTCCCGGTACAAACGGTCTCATTCGCCGACTTTCGTGAGGCCCACCCCGACGGCGGCGTGCTCGAACCGCCCCGTGCCCTCGGCTACGGACGCAACCCTTACCCCAACTTCGACGGGCGCGACGGGCCGGTCGATGCCTTCTTCCGAGCCGACGTCGATCCCCGCACCGACCCGATGACCCGGGTGATCGGCGTCGGCGAGGACTCTCCCGTGGCGATTCCCCGACAGGTCGTCGAGGCCGCTGGTGTCCTTCAGATCGAAGTCGACGGTGCGTCGGCCACCGTGTGGCATCTCTCCGGGACGACCTCCGCCCTCGATGCACCACAGGTGGCCGATGGTCGCGACATCGGAGCCGTCGCGGCGTACCTCACGGCCGAGACGTTCAAACGGACCGCGGACGGATTCATCGACGAGGCGACCGGCTCGACCTGGAACATCCTCGGTGTGGCAGTCTCCGGTCCTCGACGAGGCGAACAACTCCAGCCGATCACCTCTCTCGACACCTTCTGGTTCGCCTGGTCGGCGTACTTTCCCGACACGGAGCTCCTGGGTTGAGGCCGTCGATCACACGGAAGCTCCGGACGTGGGAGTTTCTCGCCCACGATGAGAGTCGGTCCATCAGGGGCGGCCCGCCGCTCAGACCGGATCGCCACAATCGGTGAACCAGGTGAAACGGCCGTCGACGAGCTGCCAGTGAACCTCCTGAATCAACGTCTGGCCGTTCAGAACTCGGGCCACCTCGACGGCGGTCGCGTCCGGGATCGGCGTCGAGACGGAATCGGTCGTGTAGTCCCAGGTGGGCGCGGCGGCCGCCGACCGAAAGGCCAGGTCCTGGGCCATGCCCGCGATGGTTGCCGCGTAGGCCTCACACTGCGCCGACCCGTAGCGGTCCAGAGTCGCCTGATTCATACGGGCGAAGAGCGTTGCGGCGTCACCGGCGGCGAACGCGTCGACCAGCACCGTCAGGAAGTCCTCCGGAGTCTCGGCCTGCACTACGACCAACGTCGTGGTTGACGTGGTCGTTGTGCTCGTCGTGGTCGTCGTGGTTGACGTGCTGGTCGAGCTCGGCGCGGTCGAGCTCGACGCGCCGCCGCTCGTCGAAGCCGGGGCCGAGTCGGCCGGCGGGGCCTCGGCGGTGACGACCGCGGGAGGGTCGTCACCCGAGGACACGATCCTCGCCACCCCGACGACGATCAGGACCAGGCCCGCGGCCATGAGTCCTCTCCCGACGAGGGTCTCCGTCATCACAGCTCCGTTCGCATCCGACTACTCCGGCTGCGGGCGCTCACCCGGATCATCTCCGAGTAGCACACCGATCAGCCGTGTCATCTCGCCGGGGTCGAGGGTTGCCAGATCCACGCGTTGCGCGGCGTCCACGCCCTCGGGCGTCCATCCTCCTTCGGGAGTCGCCGTCCAGAGGTGCCCGTCCGCGGTGAAGAATCCGTGTCCGGAGATGATCGTCCCACCGGGACCGGTCAAGTCGGTGAGGGTCACCGCCACGTGTCCACGAACATCACGTAGACGCCGGGCATAGGTCCGCACCATCGCATCCATCACCACCTCACCGTCGGTCACCCCGAAGAACTCCGGATGACCGAAGCCATCGACCAGTGCCGGGCGCGGCATGGTCGCGAGCGCGGCGAACACCGCGGACAGCCCGGTCGGCGACGGCGAGTCGATCCACCGCTGCAACTCGGAGGGGGCGAGCCCGAACGCCGCTGCGCCGAGGCTTCCGTGCGCATCGGCAACCGCGGCGACCGCCATCATCCGAGCGGCGTCGACGGGGAGGATCAGCATCGGGGCCGGGTCGAGATCAGCGACATCGAGGGCCACGACGATCCACTCGGCGAGCGCGGCCGCATCGACCCCCGGCATCACGATCACGGCATCGTCGACCGTCGAGAGACCCGTCCAATGGGTGACACCGTCGATCGACGCGATGGCGACGTCGACGTCGACACGGCCCCCACCCGCCAGCCCCCTCATGGAGACGAGGAAGTCGGGCCGGGCCAGCGAAGCCACGAGGCCCGGGTCGAGGTCCAGATCGTCGGCGACCACCGCGGGAACCCCCGCGAGCGGACTCGACGGCGAGACCTCGAGACCCAGTTGCTCCGCCGCGGCCACGAGGTTTCCGACGAGACAGAACACGCCGGCATCCGGGACACCGAGCCCATCCGCGAATGTCCGGGGGACGAAGGCAGCGTCGATCCGGGGAGCAGCTGCACGCGGCGGCGGGCCGAGATCGGCGCCGAGCTCGCGATACCGCTCCACCAGCCACTCCGGCACCACGGCCGGGAACAGCCGGCCGAGTCGAACATCGTCATGGGGTTCGCCCCCGGCGGCGATGACCGCCAGCGCCCGCAGCTCCTCCGACAGGGCGTGTTGCTCGTAGCCGGGCCGGGCGAGCAACGGATCGGCGATGACGGGTCGGTCGGCGGGGGGAACCGTCGCCTCGGTGATCTCGCCGGGAGCCATCCCCGGTTCCCAATCGATCGTGGCATCGTCGCCCACGACCGTGATGCGCCCGATCGGGGCCGACACGCGTAGTTCGACGGCCGGGTCACCGCCATCGCCGCCCGGCTCGATGTCGTGGCGGGCGAAGAGAAACACCGCGGCACCGTCGATCCGCGTGGGAGGGAACAGCCAGGATTGCGGGAGAACGCCCCCGAGGAGATGCTGCGCCCGCACCTCGGCCTGCTGTCCTGGGCCCAGACCCTCCAGGGCCTCCTCGGGAAGCGCCGTGACGACGGGCACACCGTCGTCGGGCAGAGGAGTGAAGAGAGGATCTGTGGTCATGGCACCACCGTGATGACGACTTCGGCCAATTGATTGAACCGGGCGATGGGAATCGCGACCGACACCCCGGCTCCCCATTGAGGATCACCCAGGATGACCCACCCGTTGCGGATCGCCTCGACTCGCACGAAGTGCCCCGCCCCACCGGTGAAGCGGCCGCCCCATCGCAGTCCGACCATCACCTGTCCGGCGGGGTTCACCCCCAACCACCCGCTGATGCGTTGGGCCGCGTTGTTCACACCTCGAAACGAGCCGGTCAGGATTCGGTAGCCGGCCGGGAGCACCCTCCGCAGGACCTGGGCCGCGCCGTTGAGCGACATCCCCGTTCCCTCCCAGACCCCCAACATGAACCCTTCCCGGAGGATCTGCATCTCCGGCAGGATCCGGAGGCCGAAATCGGCCAGCATGCCCCGCATGACGGCCGCACCGCAGCCCATCGGATGGGCCTGCATGGGTGTCCCGCCACCGCGCACCGGTGCGCCCCGCACCGCGGGGCCGTAGCCGTTGAGGACCGTCGGCGCGTTGGGGTCGACCGGCGGCGGCGTTCGTGGACCCGCGGGCGGCCGCGGAGTGGTCGCCCGCGGTGGGGTCCGCGGCACCGTGCGACCGGCCCGACCCGCCGTCGCGCCGGCCCGACCCGCGGTGGTCGTCGCCTGAGCCGAGGCTCCCGCCGCCTCCGTCGCCGCCGGAACACCGCCGAGTCGGTTGACGAGGGCGGTGCGGGCCCCGACCATCACCTTGTGGCTCAGCGCCATCGCCTCCAGGTTGACGGTGAGGTGGCTCGTCATCCGGGCGAACTCCTGACCACCGTCATCGGCGCCGGCCGCGTCGATGTAGCGCTCTCCCAGATCGGCCAATTGTTCTCCGGTCGCGACGATTCCCTCATCGAGACCCTCGAGCTTCGACGGATCGTCGATGATCTCGCCCCAGCCGTTCCAGGCTGTCTCGACCGATTTCACGGTGTTGTCGACGAGCGCCTCTCCCGCCTCGGGAACCGTCTCCACGAAGGTGTAGAGCCTGTCCCGGGCATTGCCGTTCTCGAAATCCTCGATGAAGCCGAACGCGAACGCCAGATACGGGTTGTCGGTGAGGTACCGGTTGCCGGACCGCATCGGCGGCGCGAGGAGTTGAGACTCGAACTCGGCCTTGCGCGCCGCGGCAGCCGCGATTCGCTGTTCCTCCAGCTCGGACTCATGTGCAGCAGCCGCCGCCAGCATCGCCGCCTTCTCTTCGGCGAGGACCATCGCCTGGCGACCGATGTCCGTGGATTCGGAGACACCGAACTCCTGGTACTGCGCGAGATCCTGCTCACTCATCTGCGCCGATGCCGGTTCGTCCAGCCCCGACTGGATCATCGTGAACGACTTGCGACGACGCTCGTAGAGATAGCCCCCACCGACGAGCGCGACACCTCCCACGATGAGCCCGTAGTTCCCGAGATTGCTCGCGTCGCCGGTGGCCGTCGTTCCGGGTTGCCCCAGCGATCCGGCGTCGTCGGGACCGATCACGACCTCGTCGTCATCTCCATCGGACCCGGTGATGATCTCGTCCTCGACCTCCGAACCGGGATCCCCGTCTTGGCCCGAGTCGATCACCAACGGCTCGTCGGACAGCGAGTCGGGCGAGTCCGAGAAGCTCTGCCACTCGAAGCCGGCGACCTGTTGCCAACCCTGCGACACCGTCACCGTCATCGGACACGGCGAGCCCGATGGTGTGTAGGTGTACTCGCCGGTCCCGCCCGAGATCCCGAACGACTCGGTGTAGTCGGTGCCGCCGCCGCTGGTGTCGAGCGTCAGTGTCGACCCGTCGATCGTCAGGGTTCCGCTGGTGAACTGACCTGAGGGGAACTGGTAGAGCTTCGCCGGAAACGACGGCCCGACCCCTTCCTCCACATGGAGCTCGAAAGGGTCCGACCACTGGTTGGCACCGCAGATCGAGGTGTCGTTGTCCCCGGAGAAGTCGAGCGACAGCGGAAACACCCCGACGCGCGGATACATCGGAAACGGATCACCGACCAGGGTCGGCCAGTTGGCGGACGACACGAACCCGGGGAAGACGTTGGCGGTGTGGGCTGTGTTGTCAGGCTGAGACCCACCGAGATCGGGGGTCGTGAACGCGAACTGCCGAGCACCCATCGCACCCGGGAGATACCGAGCCGGTGTCACCAGAACCACCCCGAGAGCGCTCACGATCCCGACACTCGACGACTGCGCCGCATCGAGCGGCAGAAACGAAGAACCCCCGTTGCGCAAGGCATCGATGTACCAGCCGACTCCCGGGCGACAACGGGCAACGATGGCGTCGGAGCCGCCGATGAAGAGGTCCTCGGGAAACGAGGGGTTGGCCGGCCACGGACTCCCACCCGCGAGCTCGAACGCGGATCCGATTTCGAACAGATCGCCGCCACAGTCCGCCGTCATCGGGAGGTTGCCCCGCACCCGGATGCCCTGGACGATCAACGGGCCGTCGATCGGCACACCGTCGGACCCCATCGTGGCGATGACACGATAGTCGACACCTTCCTCACCACCGAGATTGGCGATGAACGCGTCGAGGGTGAGCGTTGCCTCCGGACCGGTTGGCGGAACCGCGGACCCGGTGGCGAGCGGCGCGCCGAACGCGGCATCGAGATCGACGACGAAGGGATCGGCTGCGGACGCCCCCGGGGTCGAATCACTGCCGAGCCGCAACGTGGGGCCGGAGAGACCGGGGCCGAAGTCACCGAACCCCCTTGTTCCGCTGGGGTTGACGACCACAGTGAAGCTGTCCTCGATGACGATGGTGTCGGCGATCTCGGGATCGTGGAGCGACTCGCCGCCGAACGCGCTCCGCGGCGTCTCGGTGTGGGCCCCACCGTTGCTGATCGACGGCGGGAGATATCCCGGGGCGTTCTCAACGAGAAAGCCGCGAACGAGACCGTTGATTCCCGCGTTGGGGTCATCGGGTCCCTGCGCCCCGACGGCAGCCGGACCGCCGAGGGCAGCGACAAGCACCAGAGCAGCGAGCACGCGAACACGCATGATCATCTGTCCCCCCCTGGTCGACATCGACCATCGTAGAGGACCAGGCCCGGTTGTGCCGCTGGAGAATCGCCGATGTCACGTCGACCCTCGGCCGACGCCTCGTCGGCTGGTAGAAAGAGATCGTGCTGATCGTCGTCTCGCCCGCAAAATCACTCGACTACGAGTCGAAACTTCCGACTCGCAAACACTCCGAGCCGCGCCTGCTCGACCGCTCCCGCGAGTTGGTCGGGGTGATGGCGAAGAAATCTCCCCGTGAGCTGTCCGAGATAATGAGCGTCTCCGCGGCCCTCGCCGAGCTGAACCACGAGCGCTTCCAGGACTGGGAGCTGCCGTTCACCACCGACAATGCCCGCCCGGCCGTCCTCGCCTTCAGCGGCGACGTCTACCTGGGGATGAACGCCACGACCTTCTCCGAGCGCGACTTCACCCAAGCCCAGAAGGTGCTCCGGATCTTGTCAGGGCTCTACGGCGTCCTCCGACCGCTCGACTTGATGCAGCCGTACCGCCTCGAGATGGGCTCCACGGTGAAGACGGCCCGTGGCGACGACCTCTACACGTTCTGGGGCAACACGATCACCGAACAACTCAACGCCGACCTAGCTGCCAGCCCGGGATCGAGAACGCTGATCAACCTGGCGTCGAACGAGTACTTCGGCGCCGTCGACACCAGGGCACTCGATGGCCGAATCGTCAGCCCGGTGTTTCTCGATTCCAAGAACGGTGCCGAGCCCAAGATCGTCAGCTTCTTCGCGAAGCGAGCCCGCGGCGCGATGTCGGGCTGGATCATCCGCAACCGCATCAAGGCACCCCGGGCATTGCTCGACTATGCCGAAGACGGCTACCGCTACGACCCCGACCGCTCGCAACGCGACCAGCCGGTGTTCGTTCGCCACAACTGATCGACCCGCCCTCGGCGGCGAGGGCCTACCATCAAGGTCTCGGCGCGGGCGGTCGATGAAGGGTCGATGAACAGGGCCGCCATGTCTCGCTCACGAACGCTGCTCGTGGCCATCCCGCTCGCACTCGCCGCGGCCCTGGCGAGCACCGCACCGGGCACCGCCGCGGAACCGTCACCACCGGGCGGCCATTTCACCGACGACGACGGCAACATCCACGAAAGCGCCATCGAAGCGATCGAGGCCGAAGCCATCACCAGAGGCTGCAGCCCGACCCGCTACTGCCCGAACGACCCCGTCACCCGCGGCCAGATGGCCGCGTTCCTCAACCGCGCCCTCGACCTGCCCGCCGCCACCACCGCATCGGGATTCACCGACACCACCGGCACCTTCGCCGACGACATCGAACGCCTCCGCGCCGCCGGCATCACCGTCGGCTGCGCCCCCACCCGCTACTGCACCAACGACCCCGTCACCCGCGCCGAGATGGCCACCTTCTTGATGCGGGCCCTCGGCCTCGACCCCATCGTCCCCGCGCCCCGGCCCCTCCCGGTCGCCGGCAACCCCGCCGGCACCGCCCCGATCCCCCCGGGGGCCGGTGCCGAGCCCACCGGCGTGCCGGACGTGGTCATCGGCGACGGCACCGCCGCGAGCTGCACCTCCGCGGCGGTGGTCGCCGCCGTGGCCCGGGGCGGGGTGATCACCTTCGACTGCGGTCCGGACCCGATCACGATCGAGATGCTCGCCACCGCGAAGGTGTTCAACGACACCGGCCCGGAGATCGTCATCGACGGCGGAGGGCTCGTCACCCTCAGCGGGCGGGGTGAGCGGCGGATCCTCTACATGAACACGTGTGACCAGGCCCAGGTCTGGACCACGCCCACCTGCCAGAACCAGGACCACCCCCGCCTGACCGTGCAGAACCTGACGTTCATCGATGGCAACGCGACGAACGAAGGCATCGACCTGGCCGGTGGCGGCGGCGCGATCTGGGTGCGGGGTGGTCGGTTCAAGATCGTCAACTCGCGGTTCTTCGACAACACCTGCGCGGCGACCGGGCCCGACGTCGCCGGCGGCGCCGTCAGGGTCTTCAGCCAGTACAACGGCCTCCCCGTCCATGTCACCAACTCGACGTTCGGTGGGGCCGCCGGTCGGGGCAACTCCTGCTCCAACGGTGGCGCGATCGGAAGCATCGGGGTGTCGATGACGTTCGTCAACAGCCTGCTCAGCGACAACACCGCCACCGGGTGGGGCGCCAACCCCAACCCGCCCGGCACACCCGGTGGGGGAAACGGCGGGGCCATCGCCAACGACGGCCTCACGTTCACGCTCACCCTGCTCGACACCGTCATCGAGGACAATGTCGCCAACGAGGGGGGAGGCGGCGTGTTCTTCGTCAGCAACAACCGCACCGGACGCCTCTTCATCACCGATTCGACGTTGCGCCGCAACGACAGCCTCGGGTTCGAGACCGCCGGCTATCCCGGCATCTTCTATCTCGGGAGCGGTTCCCCGGTGGTCGCCGGGTCGACGATCTCCTGAATCACACCGCCGATCGGGTCGGTCGATCACCCCCGCGCGACACGGCCTAGAGTTGCGCTCTGTGTCGTCGAACCCACCCCACGCAACCTGGAGCTATCCGACCTCCATCCGCTTCGGCGCCGGGCGGGTCGCCGAGCTGGCCGAGGCGTGCCGCGTCGCGGGAATTCGCCGTCCTCTGATCGTCACCGATCCCGGGCTCGCAGAGCTCCCACCCCTCGAACGAATCGCGACCGTGCTCCGAGACGCGGGGATGGACAGCGCCGTCTTCTCCGACCTCCGGCCCAATCCCGTCGGACGCGACGTCGAAACCGGGGTCGATGCCTTTCGAGCCGGTGACCACGACGGCATCGTGGCAGTCGGCGGTGGATCGGCCCTCGACGTCGGCAAGGTCGTCGCGTTCATGACCGGCCAACGTCGCCCGATGTGGGATTTCGAGGACGTCGGCGACAACTGGACCCGGGCCGACCCCGAGCGGGTCGCCCCCGTCGTCGCGATTCCCACCACCGCGGGCACCGGAAGCGAGGTCGGTCGCGCCGGCGTGGTCATCGACGAGCAGACCCACCGCAAGGTGATCATCTTCCACCCGGCCATGTTGCCCCGCGAGGTGATCTGCGACCCCGAGCTGACCGTCGGCCTTCCCCGCGTACTCACGGTCGGAACCGGCATCGACGCCCTCTCCCATTCGCTCGAGGCGATCTGTGCGCCGGGTCTCCATCCGATGTCGCACGGCATCGGGATCGAGGGGTGCCGGCTCGTGATGACCCACCTCCCCCGGGTCGTCGCCGATCCGAGCGATCTCGACAGCCGCGGTCAGATGCTCGTCGCCGCCGCGATGGGCGCGGTCGCGTTCCAAAAGGGTCTGGGCGGGATGCACGCGCTCTCCCATCCCATCGGGGCCCGGTTCGACACCCACCACGGGATGACCAACGCCGTCGTGATGCCCTACGTGTTGGTCGCCAATCGTGACGCGATCACACCGACGATCGACCGGCTCGCCGCGTATCTCGACATCAGCGGCGGGTTCGACGGCTTCGTCCGCGAGATCGTCGCCATGCGAACGGCGATGGACGTCCCCCACACCCTCGTCGATCTCGGCGTCGACCCGGAGGCGATCGACGAGATCGCCGCCGCCGCGATCGTCGACCCGTCCGCCGCCGGCAACCCCCTCCCGTTCGACCGATCGTTCGCCGAATCGGTGTTCGCCGCGGCGTGCTCGGGAGAACTCGACCTCCAGGAGAACTAGATGCAGCTCGACGAACTACGGACCGCGGTCGAAACCGGGGAGATCGACACGGTGGTCGTCGCGTTCACCGATCACTACGGGCGAACCATGGGGAAACGGTTCGACGCCGAGTTCTTCGTCGACCGTGGCACCGGCGACGGCACCCACGCGTGCGACTACCTCCTGACCGTCGACATGGAGATGGAACCCGTCGACGGCTACGCCTTCACGAGCTGGGAGAAGGGATACGGCGACTTCCACCTGGTGCCCGACATGGCCACGCTGCGGCGGGCAGGTTGGGCCACCGGAACCGCGTTCGTGCTGTGCGACGTGGTCGACGACCGCGCCCACGAACCGGTCGCCGTCGCGCCCCGTTCGATTCTTCGCCGCCAGATCGACGAACTGGCCGCCGAGGGCTTCGTTGCCGCCGCCGCGTCCGAGCTCGAGTTCTTCCTCTACCGGGACAGCTACCGGGCGGCTCACGCGAAGGGATATCGCGATCTCGAAGCCGCCGGTTGGTACGTCGAGGACTACCACCTGCTCCAGGCCGCCCGGGTCGAGGACTACGTGGGGGCCGCCCGGCGGGCCCTTCGCGACAGCGAGATCCCGGTCGAGAACTCGAAGGGTGAAGCGGCGATCGGGCAACACGAGCTCAACATCCGCTACACCGACGTGCTCACGATGGCCGACCGTCACGTGATCATGAAGCAGGGGATGAAGGAGCTGGCCGACGCCCAGGGGGTGAGCGTCACATTCATGGCGAAGCCCTACTCCGAGCAGCCGGGCAGCAGCTGCCACATCCACCTGTCGCTATGGCAGGACGACACCAACGCCTTCGTCGGCACCGGCTCCGAGCACTCCGAGGTCTTCGGTTGGTTCCTCGGAGGATGGATGCGCCATGCCGCCGACCTGATGGTCTGCTACGCGCCCACCATCAACAGCTACAAGCGCTACCAGGATCAGTCGTGGGCACCCACCACGATCGCGTGGTCGACCGACAATCGCACGGCCGGGTTCCGGATCGTGGGCGCCGGCCCCGGGCTTCGGATCGAGAACCGCATCCCCGGCGCGGACGTCAACCCCTATCTCGCCTACGCCGCCGCGATCGCGAGTGGGCTCGACGGCATCCGCAATCGCATCGAACCACCGGCGGAGTTCCGAGGCGACGCCTACTCGGCGGCCGACATCCCGACCGTCCCCTCGACCCTGCACGAGGCCCGGGACCGGTTCGTCGCCAGCAGCGACGCCCGCCGACTTCTGGGCGACGAGGTCGTCGACCACTACGGCCACCATCTCCGTCAGGAGATCGCTGCCGCCGACGCCGCGGTGACCGACTGGGAGATGCACCGCTACTTCGAGCGGATCTAGTCCGCCCGGCGCGGCGTCACCCCTCGATCGGGGTGAACCGGGGAACGAGCAGGTCGACGACCGCGTTCACCGCGCCGGTGTCGGCGTCGAGATGAAGCCCGTCTTCGCGGGGGTAACGCTCGGGATCGGCATCGACCGCGGCTCCGAAATCGATGACGACCACGCCGTCGTTGCCCGCCGCGAGCTCGTGCAGCATCGCGATGTAGTTGAGTCGACGCCGGACTTCGGTCCCGGTGTGGTAGTCGAGCCACTCGCCGAACGCCGGCCACGGAATCGGTGGCGTCGTGAACACCACCGTCGCGCCGGCCTCGACCGCGTCGGCGATCATGTCCTCGTACCGGTCGGTCATCTCGGCGATGAAGGAGGGCTCCGTCAGATCGGTCCACGCGTCGGCGTCGCGGTCGAAGTGGTCGAACAGCGCCACACCGTGGTCGAAGACCAGGACCAGGTCCGTTCCCTCCGGGACCGGGGCCCGACACGCGCTTGGCTGGGCGATGAGCTTCGTGTACCAACGTTGGTTGTGCCCCTCGGCGAACATCGGCGAACAACCGTCGACCGCCGCGTCGATCGTCTCCCCACCGATCAACGCGATCCAGCCGGCCACCGCCGGCTGGATCGATGCCGCGGTCGAGTCGCCGAGAACCATCACCGTCGGCTGCGACGGCAGGGGGATCCCGGGGGGAGGCGCCACTGGATCGTCCGGCACCTCGGCGACGAACGGGTCGACGCTCGCCGGTTCGGCTGGGCGCGACCACAGCGACGTCGACGGCGGCGGCGGGCCGGCCGAAACCTCGCGGGCGATGCCGAGCTCCCCGAGCGCGGCCGCGGTCGCGGCGGCGATCTCCCGGTCGGTCGCCGGCCGGGGCGAGACGGCCAGCGCGACCCCGGCGACGACGAGGGCGACGACGGTGGCACCGGCGAAGGCCGGAACCGGCCGCGGGATCACGAGCCGCTGTGACCGGATCGGCCACTCCAGGAGATGGTGCGAGATCTCCGCGAGGATCCCCGTCAACACGACCGCCACCCACGGCGGGACGTCGACCAGCACGAGCAGCGGCCAGTGGAACAGATACACCGCGTAGCTCCGGTGCCCGAGCCAGACGAGCGGCGCCGCGCAGAGCACGCCGACCCGACGCTGCTGAAGCGTCGCGATGACGAGAACCGAGGACAACGCCGCGACGGGAAGGGCGCCACGGCTCACAAAGGCCTCCGACTCGCCGAGCACCGCGACACCGACGAGGATCGTCGCGGCGGCCGTCACGGCGACGACGGCGGGAACCCGCACCCGTCGCCCCTCCGCCATCCACACCGCCAACGCCGCACCGGCGAGCACCTCGAGCAGTCGCACCGGCGTCGCGTAGTAGGCGTCGGGTGAGCCCCACCAGATGACGGTGCCGGCCACGGCCACCGAACCGCCGACCACGAGCATTCGCCTCGGCCCGAGCCACAGCGTCAGGAGAGGCAGGACGAGATAGGCCTGCTCCTCGATCGAGAGGCTCCACATGTGCGCGAGCGGCCGAAGCCCGGTGTCGAAGATCGCGCCGTAGCCGCCCGGTGCCGCCGCCTCTCTCCAGTTCTGGGCGTACGCGATCGAGGCGAGGGCATCGCCCGCGACCCGTCGCACCGAGTCGGCGTCGACCATCGCCGTCGCCGCGACCACCCCGACGATCGACACCAGCGCAACGGGCAGGAGGCGACGGGCCCGGGTGGCCCAGAAACGCCCGAGCGAGGCACGGGTGGCGTCGTGCTCACGGATGAGGATTCCGGTGATCAGATAGCCCGACAACGTGAAGAACACCGAGACCCCGAGCCACCCACCGGGGACGGCTCCCGGCCACGCGTGATACGCGACGACCGCGGCCACCGCGAGGCCGCGCAGCCCGTCGAGCTCGGGGATCCGGCCCGTCTTCGTCGGATTCTCGTCGGTCGCGACTGGGGACACTTCCTCACAGTCGGCACCGGACGGGCCGATCGGAGTGTTGTGAGTTCGCGTGGCCTCCAGACCTGTCCCCATTGCCGGGCGATCGTGCAGTCGACCATCTGCACGATCTGCGGCAAGAGCTCGTTCGAGGAAGTCGCCGCGCCCATCGAGGCGAGACGCGAGAAGTGGTGGACGACGCTCGAGAACAACGAGCTCCGCAAGCTGGGCGTCACCGTGGTGATCCTGACGTTCGTGGTCGGCGCGATGGCCTTCGTGCTGACCCGGCCCGACCCGGTCCCGATCGCGACCGAGCTCCCCCCGCCCGCGTCGACGACCCCGACCACGCCGACCTCGGAGCCGTCCGGTCAGGCACCCTCGATCGCCGGTGGCATACGACCGAGCTCCCTGGTGGTCCCCGGCGTTCCCCGAGAAGTGGGCGAAGGCCTCTCACCGTGGCAGTCGCCCCCGCCCATCGACTTCATCACCGGCCAGTGGCTCGACGAGGACCTCGACTTCTCCGACGACATCGCCCGGGTCGACGAGCTCCTCGCCGTGTTCCCCGCGCCCTGGGCGCTCGAGAAGCTCGACCCGCCGCAACTGTTGACCTTCGACGGCGTGATCGACATCGCCACGATCGAGACGTCCCAGCCGTTCGCCGCCCGCACGATCCGCCGGGCCCAGGACGATCTCGACGTCGGCGAGCTGTGGCTGATCGCGTCGAGCGGCACCGAAGCCGGCGACGCGTACCTCGCCGCGGCCCGGGCCCGTTGGGACCTGGCCGCCGCCGTCGACCAGTTCTCCCCGGAGGTCGGTGGGCGCCTGTGGCGGCTCGGCGGCGACGACTCGATCAACCTGTGGGCCTCCGACGTCGACCGGTCGTCGATGGTCATCATCCAGGCGCCGGTGTCGGTTGCCCCCATCGTGCTGACCGACTCGCTGAAGGCGTGGCGGCGGGCGATCGCGGCGCAATAGGTCGCATCGAGGAGCGCGTCCCGATTCCGACAGGGTATCGTGGCGAAAATCCGCCTCTGAGGAGCCCCACATGGCCATCGAACTCCCGCCGCTTCCCTACGCCGACGACGCGCTCGCACCTCACATCAGCGAGCGCACGATCTCGTTCCACTACGGCAAGCATCACGCGGCCTACGTCAAGAACCTCAACGGCCTGATCGAGGGAACCGATCAGGCCGATGCCTCCCTCGTCGACATCGTCACGTCGGCCGCTCCGGGCGGGCTGTTCAACAACGCCGCCCAGGTTTGGAACCACACCTTCTACTGGAACTGCATGACCCCCGGTGGCGGCGGTGACCCGTCGGGCGATCTGGCCGCCGCGATCGAATCGAGCTTCGGTTCGATCGACTCGTTCAAGGAGCAGTTCAAGGCCGATTCGGTCGGAAACTTCGGCTCCGGGTGGACCTGGCTGGTGCGCGAAGGCGACGGCCTCGCGATCGTCAAGACCGACGACGCCGACACCCCCCTCGCCCATGGGCAGCAGGCGCTTCTCACCATCGATGTGTGGGAGCACGCCTACTACCTCGACTATCAGAACGCCCGACCCGCCTATGTCGACACGTTCATCGAGAGTCTCCTGAACTGGGAGTTCGTCGCGCAGAACTTCGCGGGCTGACCGCTAGCGCACCTCGATCTCCTCGTAGCGCCAGCATTCCTCGAATCCGAGACGGGCGTAGGCCCGCCGCGCCGGCTCGTTCCCGCTGTCGACATTCAGACCGATCGTCGTGGCCCGCGCGCCGATGCGTTCGATCACCCCGGCCGTCACCCGGCCGGCGTGGCCGCGTCCGCGCTGGTCGGGGCGAACGATCACGCCCCCGATCGCCGCGACCGAGTGACGTTCACTGACCAGGTGGGTTCCGGCCGCGGCGACGAGTTCGTCGCCGATCCAGAGCCCGACATGGGTCCCGTCCGCGAGCATGCTCGGCGACCAGAACGCCGCGCCGGGGTCGCTCGCGTGCAACGCCGTGAGCTCCGCCACGTGCGACGCATCGAGGGGCCGCACCGCCGAAGGGTCGGGGAGGCGGCGCCGGTCACCGAGAACGAGCTTCGTGTGGGGGCCGAGATCATCGATCGCCCGGACGGCTTCGGCCCGCCGGGCCAGCCCGGTCGGTCCGGTGACGAGCGCGCCGGGAGGCAACTCCGGGAGCAATTCGATCAGGAGCTCGAGCGTCCCCTCGGGATCGGCTTCGGACACCGCGTAGACCGCGGTGACCGTCGAGTCGGGCAACGGCACCACTCCGACCGCGGCGTCGCCACGACGAACCCAACGACTCCGTGTCCAGAAGGGCTCCTCGAGGTCGCCGAGCCCATAGATGTGCACGTCGGGCCGTCGTGCGAACAGCGCGGCCAGTTCCGCCGGGTCGACCACCGGGTGCACGTCAGAGCCGGCCGGCCTCGATGACCCGTTTGAGAAACTCCCGGGTCCGGGGCTTTTCCGGCTCCGAGAGGATCTTCGCCGGCGGCCCGTACTCGAGGACCCGGCCCTCGTGCAGGAACGCGACCCGGCTGGCGACGTAGCGGGCAAACCCCATCTCGTGGGTCGCGAGCACCATGGTGAGGCCCCGCCCGGCCAGTTCACGAATCACCCCGAGCACCTCACCGACGAGCTCGGGATCGAGCGCCGACGTGACCTCGTCGAGGAGAAGCAACTCCGGATCGCCCATGAGGGCCCGCACGATCGCCGCCCGCTGTTGCTGCCCTCCGGACAGCCGATCCGGGTACTGGTCGATCTTGTCCCCGAGCCCGAACCGGACGAGCATCTCACCCGCCTGTTCCTCGGCGACATCTCGCGCCACCCCCAGTGCCCGTCTCGCACCCAACGTCACGTTGTCGAGCACGTTCATGTGAGCGAAGAGGTTGAACGATTGGAAGACGATCCCGACCCGCCGACGGACGTCGTTGGCGTTGACCCCTCGCCCGGTGATGACTTCGCCTCCGAGCCGGATCTCGCCCGCGTCGATGGTGTCGAGCAGGTCGACGCAACGCAGGATCGTGGATTTTCCACAGCCCGACGGACCGATCAGACAAACGACCTCGTGGTCCTCCACCTCGAGGTCGATCCCCCGCAGGACCAACTTGTCGCCGAACGCCTTGTGAACCCCGTCGAGGGCCAGCTTCGGATCGGCCATGTCAGACCGCCGCCTGGGAACGTCGGGCCCGGTCCCGACTGGTGTACCAATCGACGAAGCGGGTGAGGGGAACCGAGACGGCCAGGAACAGCAGCGTCGCCACGAGATAGGCAGTGAAGTTGAAGGTGCGACCCTTGTAGATCTCCGCCGCCCGGACCGCTTCGCGCAGTCCGAGGACCGACAGGAGCGCCACGTCTTTTTGCAGGCTGACGACGGTGTTCATCAGGGCGGGGACGACGTTTCGGATCGCCTGGGGCAGGATCGCGAATCTGAGCGCCTGCATCTGGGTGAGACCCAGCGCCCGCGCCGACGATCGTTGGCTCTCGGGAACCGCGTCGATTCCCGACCGGTAGATCTCCGCGGTGTAGGCTGAGTAGCTGAGCGCCAGCGCGGTCACCCCCCAGAACTTGGGATCGCTCGGCAGGCCGGTGATGTCGAGTGGGGGAACCCCGAATCCGAGCAGGAAGATCAGCAGGATCAGCGGAATTCCGCGAAAGACATCGGTGTAGATCACCGCCAACACCCGCACCGGAAAGAAGGCCGGGCCGCGCAGACTCCGCGCGATCGCGATCAGCAGGGCCAGCACCGGAATCGTGAGCATCGCCCAGAAGAACAACTCGACGTTGAGCCAGAACCCGTCGACGACCGCCGGCCATGCCGCCTTGAAGTGCCGCCAACTGAAGAACTGGCGTTGGACCTTCTCCCAGTTCGGACTGGTGAGCACGAGTGCGATCAACCCGCCGAAGACGACGATCGACGACACCGCGGCGAGGAGGGCGCCCTTGGCGCCCTCCTCGTCGAGCAGCTCGGTCAGCGCCGAGCGTCGTTTCACTGGCTCAGTGTCGGAATGTTCCCACCCTGGCTCAGCCACTCCTCCTCGATGGCCTCCAACGTGCCGGCATCACGCAACGCCGACAGGGCGGCGTTGACGCAGGGGACGAGCGGGCTTCCCTCCTCGAACAGCATCCCCAGGTCCTCGGGGCTCTCACCGACCCGGGGCAGCACCCCGATGATGGAGGCGTCCTCGATCTCCACCGCGGTGATGTAGTAGGCGGTCGGCAGATCGAAGATGATCCCGTCGACCTGGCCGGCGTCGAAAGCCGACTTCGCATCGGCGTTGTCGTTGTAGACCGAGGCCGGTGAGGACGGCTGGATCACGGTCTCGATGTAGTCGAGCTGCGTCGTTCCGATGGCCGCACCGAGCTGGGCGTCCTTCAGATCGGCCAGCGAGGTCGCGGACGCGATCGGGTTGTCGGGCGAGCCGATGATGGCCTGCTCAGCCGAGTAGTAGCTGTCGGAGAAGTCGACCACCTCGTCGCGGACATCGGTGATCGAATACTGCTGGATGTTGAAGTCGTAGTCCTTCGACCCGGCCGAGATCGCCTCGTCGAACCCGGTCCGGGTCCACTCGACGGTGTCGATGCCCATCTCCTCGGCCAGCGCGTAGACGATCGCCGACTCGAACCCCTGCCCGTTGGAGGGGGCGTCGTCGACCATCCACGGCTCGAACACCGGTTCCCCCGTGGCGACGGTCAACACACCATCGGTCTTCGTCGGACATTCGGCCGCGGCATCGCCACCGGCAGCGCCCTCCGAATCCGAGTCGTCGTTGCCGCACGCCGCCGCGAGCAGCGCGAACGCGAGAAACAGCGCGATGAAGTGTCGTAGTCGCATGGAGTCCTCCAGATAGATGCGAGTCTCCAAGAGCCTACGCCCTCCGCACCGTCACGACCGCTGGTGATTCCCGCGGCCCGGAGCCATGATGAGCGCCGGCGAACGGGGAACCTCTGATGGAGAAGCTGGTCTATGTGCTGTGGCGGGGCGACCGCGACGCGGTCGACGTGCCCGGCCAACTCCACGAGGTCACCGCGCCTGCGCTCATCGATGCCGGCGCCCGGTTCGTGAAGATGGCGGTCGTCGACGACTCGGTCGCGAGAGGCGAGGCGTTGCGGATCGGCTCCCAGCCGGTCGACAAGGACGCGGTGATCAGTTTCTGGCTCGAGGAGTCGTTTCGACGCCAGGAGCCCGAGGCCATCGTCGCCGCGGCCGCCGACCGGATCGCCGGCTATCTGGTGACCGAGTCACGGCCGCTGCGAACGCCCCCTGGCCATCTGCACGGCGCCGGGGAACGCACCGACGGGTTCCACCTCGTCACCTGCATCCGCCGCCGCGGCGATCTCTCCCACGACGAGTTCATCGCCCGGTGGCAGGGCCCATTTCGCGACACCGCGATCGACGGCCAGAACACCTGGGACTATGTGCGCAACGAGATCGTGCGACCGCTCACGCCGGACGCCCCCTACTGGTCGGCCATCATCGAGGAGGGATTCCCGATCGAGGCGCTCGACGACCCGGCGGCGTTCTTCGGCGCCACGACCGACGCGGACCTCGCCGAGCGACAGTCACGCATGTTCGAGACGGTGCAGACGTTCCTCGACCTCACCGCAGTCGACTCCCATCCGATGTCGGAGTTCGTGTTCGAGGCCGGGCCCGGCTAGAGAGGCGTCATGGCAGCACTTCAGACCCAGCCCCCCGAGTGGATCCACACCGCGCCGGTGCAGCCGAGCGCCACCCGCGAGATCGCGGCGACGGCCGACGAGGTGTTCGAGGCACTCGCCGACCACGAGACGTGGCCACAGTGGTTCACATCGCTCGACCGGGTCGAGCAGTTCGGCGACCTCGATGACGGTGTCGGTTCCAAGCGACGGGTCTTCATCAACAGACGGGTCCGTGTCGATGAGGAGTTCATCGTGTGGGAGCCGGGCAAGGCGTGGGGGTTCACGATCCTCGACGCCTCCATCGGTGGCCTGCGGTCCATGAACGAGCTCGTGACGATCCAGGAGATCGGTCCGGACCGCGTCCGGGTCACCTACAAGATGGGGATCGCCCCCAAGGCCTGGTTCGCGCCGATCGTCCGTCTCGCGAAACGGAGCCTCGAGAAGAACCTGGGCGCCGCGCTCGAGAACCTCGGCGCCCACATCGCCGACCGTCGGGTCAGCTGACCCAGTTCTTGATCTTCTCGATCAGGCCGAGCCGATCACCGCCGACCGGTTGGACCGCCAGGCGTGTGACCCCGGCGGCCGCGTACGCCTCGATGCGTTCGCGGACCCGACCTTCGTCGCCGACCATGGCCGTGGCGTCGAGGAAGTCCTGGGGCACTGCCGCCATGGCTTCTTCCTTGTGGCCCGAGAGGTAGAGCTCCTGGATCTTCTCGGCCTCCTCCTCGTAGCCGTACTTGCGGAAGATGTTGTTGTAGAAGTTCTTGTCCTTCGAGCCCATCCCCCCGACGTAGAGCGCGGTCATGAACCGGGCGCCGTCGCGGATCTCCTTCGCCGATGCCTCGTCGCAGATGGCCACGGTGCCGCCGGCGACGATCTCCATCGGTGCGAGGGCCGGATCGCGCTTGGCCATCCCCTTGGAGAGATCTTCGCCCCAGACCTGCTCGGCCTTGTCGGGGTGGAAGAACACCGGGATCCAGCCGTCGGCGATCTCCGCGGTGAGCTCGACGTTTCTCGGGCCGAGCGAGGCGATGTAGACGGGGATGTCGGCCCGTTTCGGATGGTTGATCAGCTTCAGTGGCTTGCCGAGGCCGGTGCCCTGGTCGGCGGGCAGTGGCAGGTGGTAGCTCGGACCGTCGTGGACGACGACCTCTCGACGCCACACCTTGCGACAGATCTCGATCAGTTCCCGTTGGCGTCCGACCGGCTTGTCGTAGGGCACGCCATGCCACCCCTCGATGACCTGGGGGCCCGACGCACCGATTCCGAGGATGAACCGGCCATCCGAGACCGCGTCGAGTCCGGCTGCGGTCATCGCGGTCAATGTCGGCGTGCGCGAGTAGATCGGAAGAATCGAGGATCCGAGCTCCATCGTCTCGGTCTTCGCCGCGAGATACCCGAGGATGCTCACCGCGTCGAAGCTGTAGAGCTCGGCGACCCAACCGACATCGATTCCGGCCCGTTCGAGATCGCGGGCGTCGTCGGCCGCCGCGCGCGGATCACCGCTGTAGTTGAGCGTCATCGAGAGCTTCATCGGTTCTCCAGAGTTTCTGTCAGTCTTGCCGACAATAGTTTGGCGGGTCTAGGGTCTCAAGCGATCGTAGGGCGAGAAGGTCATCGGGGGACACGTGAAGAACTACGGCGACTGGAACGGTCGAATCGGCACCACCGTGCCCGAGTCCGAGCCGGACTTCGAGACCGCCCCCCATCCCGACGACGACGCACCGAACGTCGTGGTGATCCTCTTCGACGACCTCGGATTCTCCCAGTTCGGGTGCTACGGCTCCGACATCGACACCCCCCACATCGACGCCCTCGCCACGGGCGGTCTGCGCTACACGAACTTCCACGTCACCCCCCTCTGCTCGCCGACCCGGGCCGCCCTGCTCACCGGCCGCAACCATCACAGTGTCGGGATGCGGGCCATCTCGAACTTCAACACCGGCTTTCCCCACATGACCGGCCACATCTCCGACCACGCGGCCACCGTCGCCGAAGTGCTCCACGACGAGGGCTACGCCACCTTCGCGGTCGGGAAATGGCATCTCGCGCCGATGGACCAGTGCTCGGCGGCCGGTCCGTTCGACCAATGGCCGTGTCAGCGGGGGTTCGATCGTTTCTACGGATTCCTCGACGGCGAGACCGACCAGTTCAGTCCGTCGTTGACCTACGACAATCACCACATCGACCCCCCGAGCCGCCCCGAGGACGGCTATCACGTCAGCGAGGACCTCGTCACGAAAGCGATCGAGTTCGTCCACGACTCGGTCTCGGTCCGCCCGGACCGCCCGTTCTTCCTCTATCTCGCGTTCGGCGCGACCCACGCCCCCCATCAGGCACCGGCGGAGTACCTCGAAAAGTACCGAGGCCGCTACGACGAGGGCTGGGACATCGTGCGCCGACGTTGGTTCGAGCGCCAGATCGAGCTGGGAATCAGCGCCGTCGACACGACCCTGGCCCCTCGCAACCCGGGTGTGGCGGCGTGGGCCGACCTCCCCGAGAATCAGCAGGCGCTCGCGTGTCGACTGCAGGAAGCCTTCGCGGCGTTCCTCGACCACACCGACGACCAGGTCGGCCGCCTGATCGACGATCTGCGCGCGCTCGGCAAGCTCGACAACACGGTCGTCATGGTCCTCGGTGACAACGGCGCCTCACAAGAAGGCGGTCCCTTCGGCGTGCTCCACGAGATGCAGTTCTTCAACGGCATCCTCGAGACCCCCGACGAGGCCGTTGCCCACCTCGACGAGATCGGTGGACCGCACTCCCACACGAACTATCCGTGGGGCTGGGCCCAGGCCGGCAACACCCCCTTCAAGTGGTACAAGCAGAACACCCACGAGGGGGGCGTGCATGTGCCGCTCATCGTGCACTGGCCGGCCGGCGTCGACGACGCCGGGGGGCTGCGGACCCAGTTCCACCACGTCAACGACATCGTGGCCACCCTCTACGACGTGATCGGCGTCGACCCGCCCACGACGCGGCGCGGGCTCGAACAGATTCCGATCAGCGGCGTGTCGATGGCCTACTCCTTCGCCGAACCCGACGCGCCGACCCGCAAGGAGATCCAGTACTTCGAGATGGCCGGCCATCGCGGCCTGTGGCACGACGGCTGGAAGGCCGTCACCCGTCACGAACCCCGGTCGTCGTTCGACGACGACGTCTGGGAGCTGTACCACGTCGACATCGACCCGTCCGAGACGAACGACCTCGCGGCGACGCGCCCGGACAAGCTCGCCGAGCTCATCGACCTCTGGTGGGAACAGGCCGAGGAGCACGGCGTGCTGCCCCTCGACGACCGCATGATCGAGCTCTTCGGCACCCGGTTTCGCGACCACTCGCCTCACCCGACCGACCGGCGCTACGTCTATCACCCACCGATGTCGCTGCTGCCGACCCAGGCCGGTGCCCCGATCAGCGGACGCAGCTGGGACCTGACCGCCCATGTCGACGGTCCCGCCGACGGCGTGCTCTACGCGACCGGTACCGAGAACGCCGGGCTGAGCGTCTTCGTGAAGGACGGACATCTCGTGTTCGACTACAACGCCTTCGACGACCACACCGTCGTCCGCTCCGACCGGCCGATCGCGTCCGATGCCTCGAGGTTGACGGTTCAGTTCCGGCGCCACGACCGCCGTGGCACCGCTCGGCTCCTCGTCGACGACCGGGTCGTGGGGTCCGCCGATGTGCCCTGGGTGATGAGCACGATCTCGTCGGTCGGGGCCAGCGTCGGGCGCGACCAGGGCTCACCCGTCAGCCGGGAGTACACCGATGACTTCGCCTTCCGGGGAACGCTGCACCGGGTCGAGATCCAACTGCTGTCGCGCCGAGACGTCGCCGCACGCGAAGCCGCGGCCCGCACCGAGATGTCACGTCAGTAGTCGACCTCAGCGGGTGTACGCGAGGTTCCGGGCGGCCTTCTCGCCCCATTCGTCGTCACCGGTCCACGTCACGGCTCCGGCATCGATCCGCTCCTGTGGATCGACGCGACCGGCCGCGAGCAGCACGAACGTCGTCACGTCCGCCGTCACCTCGACATCGGGGGCATCGACGGTGTCGACCCGCGTGGCCCGACCGTCGACCGACACGGAGATGTCGCGATCGACCCCTCCGGTGACGTGAAAAACGATCGACATGCCATCGGGCAACCCGATCTTCTTCCCGACGACGTAGCCGATCGAGTCGTCGACCTCCTGCAGCGCCGTCTCCGCCGCGAATCCGGTGTCGTCGGTCGGCTCGCCGAGCGGGATCGCGATGTCGCGGGCATGGACCCAGAGATCGAAGATCCGAACCTGGAGAAACCTCCCGTAGGTGGCGATCCCGGTCGGGGTGACCGACGAGACGTCGACGATCGCGGGATCGAACCCCTCGAGCTCGGCCAGCCGCGCCCCGGTCGTCTCGGCGATCAGCGCGGTGAACCCGTCGCGGTCGAGCGGCGCCGCCCGGCCCACGAACTCGCCCAGCTTCTCGAACGGAGGTGGAACCTCGACCGAAGGCGACCAACCCGACATGACCGCCTCGACTCCGATGGTGTGGGCGATCACGCCGCGAACGTCCCAGTCGGGACACAACGACCGGGTCGCCATCTGTTCGTCGCTCAGTCGAACGCACAGATCGTCGTAGTGGGCGAACAGGTCGCGGTGCGCGCCGAGGTAGTCGTCGTAGGTGGCGGTCATCGTGCGGGCTTCTCCCTGCTCTCCCAGTCTCTTGCGTCGAAGTAGGGCCGGAAGACGTCGGCGATGTGGGTCATGTCGTCATCGGTCTTCGGCGTCTTCATCTCGTAGAGGTACGGCACCTTCGCGTAGGCGACGGTGAGGTCCCACAAGTCGAGCGCGTCCTGATCGATCGGTGCGGGCGCGACCACCGGGCCGTAGACGTGACGGTCCCCCGGGAACACGATCGTCGGCACACCGAATCCCCCCGCCGCCACGACCGCGTCATGGTCGGCCTTCACCTCGTCGTGGGTCGTGCGATCGTCGATCGCGGCCTGCACCACCGTCGGGTCGAGGCCGACCTCGCGACAGATCTCCTCGGCCACTTCGGGGCGGTGGGGTTTGCGACCCTCTTCGTGGAGCGCCCGACCGGCGGCTTCGTAGAACCGATCACAATCGTCCATCGACGTGCGTCGCAACAAGGCGGCGACACGCAACATCCCCCACCCGTAGGACCACTCCCGCTCCCAGGGATGCTTCTTTCCCGCTTCCCGATTGATCTCCTCGAGCGAGAAGAAACGCCAGTCGATCTCGAGCGGAACCGACTCGCGAACGGTTCGGATCCATTTCGAGGTCTGGTACGCCCACGGACACAACACGTCGAAGTGGAACGCGATGCGCATCGGATCGGCGGTGGTGTCGCGCATGACGAGACGCTAGCCGTGGGTTGGCTCCGAGAGAAACTGACAGGCAGACTGACAGATATGAGCGATTCCGAAGCCACCACGATCACCGCCGCACTCGATGCCCTGCTCGCCGCCCACGATCCGACCGTGGAGTCCTACGAGGAGTTCCGTGGCCACCAGTTCGACGCCGGCCTGGCCTGGGTCCAGTACCCGGTCGGCAAGGGCGGGCTCGGTGTCCGGCCACAGCTCCAACGCGACGTCAACCGTCGGCTGGCCGAGGCCGGGGCCAAACCGATGGACGCCGCCCAGTTCTTCCAGGCCCTCGCTGCGCCCACCATCCTCGCCCACGGCACCGACGAGCAACACGACCGGTTCCTGCGTCCCATGTTCACCGGCGAGGAGAAGTGGTGCCAGCTGTTCTCCGAGCCGGGAGCCGGATCGGATTTCGCCGGGCTCGGCACCAGGGCCGTCGAGGACGGCGACGAGTGGATCATCAACGGGCAAAAGGTGTGGAACACCCTCGCCCACATCGCCGACTGGGGAATGCTCGTCACCCGGACCGACCCCGAAATGCCCAAGCACAAGGGCATGACCTACTTCGCCCTCGACATGCACTCCGACGGGGTCGAGGTCCGGCCGCTGCGCCAGATCACCGGGGAGGCGGAGTTCAACGAGGTCTACATGACCGACGTGCGGGTGCCCGACGCCCACCGGATCGGCGCGCGGGGCGAAGGCTGGCGGGCCGCGCTGACCACGCTCATGAACGAACGCACCGCGATCGGCGGCGGTGGTGGCGGCGGCGCCCCGAAACGCGGCAGCGGCGCGATCTCCCATCTCATGCAGACGTGGGCCGATCTCCCCGACGACGAGAAGACCGATGCCCGACGCGACGAGGTCATGCAGATCTGGATCCGGGCCGAGATCCTTCGTCTCACCAACATGCGGGCGGTACAGAACGCCACGAAGGGTCAGCCGGGTCCGGAAGGCTCCGTGGCGAAGCTGGCCGGCGCCGAGCTCAACAAGGAGCTCTACAGCACCGCGATCAACCTGTTCGGCATGGCCGGCCAGATCGACTACGACTACACGTTCCGGCGGCCCGGCACGGTCGACCTCGACGGCTCGAACAACGGGATCGGCTACGCCTTTCTCCGCGTTCGGGCGAACTCCATCGAGGGCGGCACCTCCGAGGTTCTTCGCAACATCATGGGAGAACAGATGCTCGGCCTTCCCGGTGAGCCCCGGGTCGACAAGGAGATCGCCTGGAGCAAGGTGCCGCGCAGCTGACGGGCCCGGCGTGGCTGCTCAACCGGTGGCGAGCGCCTCGATCACCTCACGATGAAACTGGCGCTTGATGCGACCCACGGCATCACCTGCCGTCGGCGCGTCGGGAAGACCGAGCTCACCGGCCACGGGCAACAGCCGATCGAGCGGGACGGCACGATCGACGATGCCGGCCGCCGCCGCGTCATCCCCACCGAACCGACGACCCGACACCACGGCCTCCCAACCGGCCGCCGCCGGCATCAGATGCGTGACCATCGACATCAAGCCGGGACTGAAACCCATTCCGAGGTGAACCTCCGGCCAGCACACGAACCCCCGGTCCTCGCGCATCACCGCGCGATCATGGGCGATCACCGCAAAGGCCCCGGCGCCGAACGCATGTCCGTTGACCGCGGCGACCGTCGGGGCCGGGAACGTGAGGATCCGACCGAGCACCTCCTCCACGCTGTTCACGTAGCCGACGATGGCGTCACCGCCCCGGCCGCTCATCCAGTCGACATCGAGACCGTTCGAGTAGTGCTTTCCCGATCCTGTCGTGATCAACACCTTCGGACCGTCCACCGCCTGCACCTCGTCGAGCAGCCGATTCATCCCCGACACCCACTCGTGATCGGTTCGATTCTCCCCATCGCCGAAGTTGATGACGAAGATCTCGCCGTCGCGGGTCAGTGTGGGTGCGGCCATGGCGGCGACCATACCTTCCGGCTGGCGTGAGGCCGGCGAGAACCGCGAGGATCACGCCATGGCGCCACCCGCGATCATCATCGCCCACATGGGCGATGTGCCGATGTTCGACGAGGCCACCCTCGATCGCCTCGATCGGATCGGGCGGGTGCTCGACCGAACCCACCTCAACGATTGGGCCGACCCCCGCGCCGATGCCCTCCTCGCCGAGGCAGAGATCGTCGTGGGCCATTGGGGCACCCCGCTCTTCGATGCCGCCGTCCTCGATCGGGCATCGAAGCTCCGCCTGTTCGCCTACGCGGCCGGAACGGTGAAGTGGTACGCCACCGACCTCCTCTTCGACCGGGGGGTCATCATCACGTCGGGCGCAGGTGCCAACGCCCGACCCACGGCCGAGTACGCCGTCGCGTCGATTCTTCTCGCCAACAAGCGGGCCCATGTCGCCTTCGACACCGAGCATCGCCGCCCGGCGTGGACACCCCCGCCGACGGTCCGGCCCATCGGCAACTGGGACAAGACGATCGGGCTGGTGTCGGCCTCCCTGGTCGGGCGCCACGTCGCGAAGCTCCTCGCTCCCTTCGAGGGGCTGCACGTCGAGATCTACGACCCGTACGTCTCCCGCGAAGAGATCGAGTCGCTCGGCGCGACCAAGATCGACGACTTGACCGAGCTGTGTCGACGAGCCGACGTGCTCTCGATTCACGCGCCCGCGGTTCCGGCAACGGAGAACCTCATCGGTGTCGACCAGCTCGCCGCGCTGCCCGACGGGGCGACCGTCATCAACACCGCCCGGGGTTGGTGCCTCGACATGGACGCCCTGCTCACCGAGCTCGAGTCCTCCCGCCTCTTCGCGATCATCGACGTGACCGATCCGATCGAACCGCTGCCCGACGACCATCGGCTGCGACATCTGCCCAACGCCGTTCTCACCCCGCACCTCGCCGGATCCCAGGGCACCGAGCTCGGGCGGATGAGCGACTGGGTCTGCGACGAAGTGGAGCGCTACGTCGCCGGCCGGCCGCAACGAAACCGCATCACCCGTGACATGATCGACGGCATCGCCTGACCCCTTCTCACCCGCCCGGAGACGCTCCACCATGTCCATCGCCTTCGACGACATCGATGCCATCAACGACCACGCCGGTGACGACTTCGGAGACTGGGGAACCGAGATCCACGTCACCCAGACGATGATCGACGCCTTCGCCGAGTTGACCGGCGATCGCCAGTGGATCCACGTCGACGTCGAGCGGTGCGAGCGCGAGAGCCCGTTCGGCGGTCCGATCGCCCACGGCTACCTGACGATGAGTCTCCTACCGATGCTCATCACGGTGCCGGTCGAGCTGAGCGGCGTGAAGAACGCCGTCAACTACGGCTGCGAGGGCGCCCGCTTGCTCTCGCCGGTTCCGGCCGGATCGACGATTCACGCCCGGTCATGGCTCCTCGGTGCCGAGGCCCACCGGGCCGGAACGTTGGTCAGCTTCGAATCGGCGACCCATGTCGTGGGCAACGAGAGGCCATCCCTCGTCTACACCTCTCAGATCCTCTACCAGGGCTGAGCCGATGCCCACCGCGGGCAACCTGATCGAAACCTTCACGCCGCCGCGTCCACCCGGCTCGACGCACCCTTCTTGTGTCGGGCCGGAACCCCCTCGTCGACCTATCGCGAGGTGTTCGAACGGGCCGAGACGATGGCGGCGGTGTTGGCCGAACGCGGTGTGTCTCCCGGCGATCGGGTGGTCGTTCGGGTCGAGAAGTCCCGCGATGCCGTGGCGCTGTACCTCGCCTGCCTCCACGCGGGCAGCGTCCATGTGCCACTCAACCCCGCCTTCACACCCGACGAGCTCGCCTATTTCGTCGACGACGCCGAACCGACGCTCGTCGTCGTCGACGACGAGCAGCTCGCGGACGCGACGGCCCCTGGCATCAAGATGGGTCTGGGCGAGCTCGCCCGCGCGGCCGAAGCGGTCGACCGACCGTTCGAGGTGGTGCCGCGAACCGGCCACGACCTCGCCGCGCTCCTCTACACGTCGGGAACGACCGGCCGGCCGAAGGGCGCAGCCCTGACTCACGAGAACCTCCGTCACAACGCCCGCGCCGTGCACCGGGTGTGGCACTTCGATGCCGACGACCGACTGCTCCACAGTCTCCCGATCTTCCACGTCCATGGCCTGTTCGTGGCGCTGCACTGCGCCATGCTGTCGGCGATCCCGGTCACGTTTCTCCCCCGGTTCGACATCGACGCGGTCATCGACGCCCTCCCCGCCGCCACGGTCTTCATGGGCGTGCCCACCCACTACTCCCGGCTCCTCGCCGACCCCCGCTTCGACCGGACCCGGACCGCCCGCATGCGGTTGTTCACCTCCGGCTCCGCGCCCCTTCCCGATGCCGTGTTCGCCGCGTTCACCGAACGAACCGGCCAACGGATCTGTGAACGCTACGGCATGAGCGAGACCGGCATCATCACATCGAACCCCTACGACGGAGAGCGAATCGCCGGAACCGTCGGGTTCGCGCTCCCCGGCACGAAGATCCGCGTCGCCGCCGACGACGGTCGTCCACTCCCGACCGGCGCGACCGGCACGGTCGAGGTGGCAGGCCCGCATCTGTTCGACGGGTACTGGCAACGACCGCGGGCCACCACCGATGCCCACCGGGACGACGGCTGGTTCATCACCGGCGATGTCGGCAGCGTCGACGACGAGGGCCGACTCACCCTCCAGGGGCGGGCCGGCGACATGATCATCAGTGGCGGGGAGAACATCTACCCGAAGGAGCTGGAGCTGGTTCTCGACGCGGTGCCCGGCATCGTCGAATCCGCCGTCGTCGGCCTCCCCCATCCCGACCTCGGCGAAGGCGTCACCGCCGTCCTCGTCGTCGACGACCAGTACCGGCCGATGACGGTCGCCCGGGCGCTCGGCGAGTCCCTGGCCCGGTTCAAACATCCGAAGTCGCAGATCGTGGTCGACCGTCTCCCTCGCAACGCGATGGGCAAGATTCAAAAGCAACAGCTCCGGGACCGGTTCTCCGACCACTACGACACGGCCGGCTGACCCCGTCGTCGGCGAACCAGCCACGCCACCATCTGCCACACCGCGATGACGAGCACGGTCGGGAAGAGAATCCGCAACGTACCCTGACCGACCGCCCCCTCGACGAGATCGACCAGCTCGCGGCCGCCCCGCTCGACCGCCCGATAGTCGCCGGCCGCCCAGCGCTCCCGAAGCGCGTCGAGATCGTCGTCGGGAGTGTCGCCGATCAACCCGACTCGGGCGAGCAGCCCACGGTCGCCGGTCACCAGCCGTTTCGCCTCCGAAAACGCCTCCAGCGCCGCCTGCCGTTCATCGAGGAGCGCGGTGACGGCAGTCATGTCGGACTCGGCCCGCTCGAAGAGCTCCTGCGCGTCGTCGGGATCGGCCAGGTCGAGGTCGTCGGCCCATGCCCGCAAGCTGTCACGGCGACTGACCACGTCACTCACCTCGGATTGGCGGGAGAAGAACGTGGCGAAATCCCACTCGGCCATCGGGGCCCGGAGCATCGGCGGCAACGTCCACGATCCGGCCCGATCCGCGAGCGCGTCAAAATCCCGACGGGCGGCCGCCCGCAGGTCGAGCTCCGCCGCCTCGTTCGCATTCACCACCGCCGACCGAAAGAGGTCCGAAGCCGTCGACGAGCCACCCACTCTCTCGAGGAGATCGAGCACGGTCCGCCAGTCGGGCGGCAGGGGTTGCACCTCACGTTCGACCCCGGGATACGCGATCGTCTCGGTTCGCAACGCGTCGATCACGGCCCTGATCCCACGCGCGCCGATCTCGTCGGCCAACGCGGTGACCACCTCCGACGGGCCGCCGGGGTTCGGCTGGTCGCCCGCGAACGCCGCGGCGAGACCCTCCACGAACCAGTCCTCGTCGACGGGAACGTCGGCGATCCAGACATGGGCGAGCTGGTGATCGATCGCGGCCGCGGCATCGTTCTCCACGACGACGACCGGCGTCTCGCCGTCGGCGACATCGTCACCGAGTTGTCGCGCCGGGTGGCCGGTGGTGACGAGGCCCCGGCGAACCTCGAAGACACCGTCGTGGGGACCGAACCAGGCATCGAGCTCGTCCGCGACCGCACGGGCCCGCTCCTCGATGTCCGCGGTCCACCCATCGGTCGATGTCCAGTTCGCGATCGTGAGACCGGCCGGCACGTCGACGGTGCGCGTCACGAACCTCTCACGATCGACGAACCCGACCGAGACCGGCTGGTACGGCCCGGGCGTCTCGATGACGAACGCGACCCGATCATCGTCGAGCGCGTCGTCGTTCACCCGGGGCCACGACACGGCCGACTCGAAGCCGTCGGGCACCTCGACCACCGGGGGCTGGACCACCGCACCCTGGGGCCCCGGCGAGTAGACATCGAAGGCCAGTGCCCCGGGCTCCAGGATCACACCATCGGTTCCCGCTTCGATGACCCAACGCAGCGTGACGCTCCCGGTGCGGCCCGGGGCCAGCTCACGGTCGAACGCCACGAACCAGACCGTGAAGCCGTCACGCTCCCCGACCTCCGAGACGGCGAGGTCGTCTCGGCCATCGGTCGCGGTGACGTCCGTCGCAGACGTGGGCAGCGACTCGAAGAAGCCCGGAAACGCCACGTCATCGGCGACATTCTCGAAGCGATAGTCGAACGCCACCACCACCCGCCCTTCGTCCGGTTGTCCGACATAGCGGGCCGCCGTCGCCACGGAGAGATCTGGCACCTGCTGGGCCAGCGCCACGCCCGGTACGAGGCCGAACGCCACGGCGAACCCGGCGACGAAGGCGAGACGGCGGAGAAGTGATCGCACAGGCACGAGGTCGGAGGCTACCGAGCCGAGGATCCGCGGCGGCCGCAACCAGCCGGCCGGCGACATAGGGTCCCGACATGGCCTCGACCGAACCGACCGAGATCGCACACGACGACGAGTTGGAGCTGAAGGTCACCCGCTGGGAGGTCGATGACGGCGTCGCCACCGTCACCTTGTCCCGACCCCGATCCCACAACGCGTGGACCGCACGGATGCACACCGAGCTGCGCCACCTGCTCCAACGAGCCGAGTCCGACCGGGCGATCCGAGTCGTCGTCATCACCGGCGACCACGACGGCGGCACCTTCTGTCCCGGCGCCGACACCGCCGCCCTCCGGGCCCACGCCGATCGGGGCGCCTACGACGCCGGTACTCCGGATGACATCGCCACCCCCGGCTTCGGCGTCCGCGACGAGTTCGATGCCGACTTCGCCTCCTTCCTCGGGATGGAAACGGTCACCATCGCCGCGATCAACGGCGCCGCGGCCGGCGTCGGGTTCGCGCTCGCCTGCTGGTGCGATCTGCGGATGGTCGCCGACGATGCGAAGCTCACGACGGCCCACGGAAAGCTCAATCTCCCCGCCGAGTACGGCCTGTCATGGATCCTTCCGCGTCTGATCGGCCACGGCCGGGCCGCCGACCTTCTCCTCTCGTCACGGATCGTTGTCGGCCGAGAGGCCGTCCACCTCGGACTGGCCATGCGATCCCTGCCCGCCGACGAGGTCCTCGCGGCTGCTCGGGACCACGCCCGCCGACTCGTCACGACCATCAGCCCCCACTCGCTTCGGGCGACGAAGCGTCAGCTCGCGGTCGACGCGACCCACGACAACCCGGCCGCGTCCATCCGCGACGCCCAGGCCCGGCTCGAGAAGATGATGGGCGAACGCGACTATCGGGAAGGCACCGCCGCCCTCATCGACCGCCGGGCCCCGGACTGGCACGACTCCTGACAATTCCGCTCAAGCACGACCCACCCCACGCCGAAGGTACAAGTGTCCAGCGGATTCGCCCCTGCTGGCCACCCGAGAGACGGGTGGGGGTTGAACACTCCCTCCAACGCATCGCCACCAGCGCTTTTCCAGGGTGCTGGCGCACTCGTTCGGCCTCCGCCCCCTCTCACACTCTATTGCGCCGCAGGCAAGCTGCAGAATTGCGGTCAGCCCGCGATCAAACTCGCCAGGGCCCAGATTGCGGCGACCGCACCGACGACGATGAAGATCACGCTGCGGATCAACGGCGCCTGCTCGAGATCCTCCTCGTGCAGGGCCTTCTCCGGGGGACGCAGCAAGGCCGCGAGGTTGCCGGCCACCATCGCCCCACCGATCGCCAACACCAACCAGGCCAACAGGTCTTCACCAAGGAACATGGCCGCCATGTTGGCGGCGACCGGGCCCGGCCGCCAACCGGGCCGTTCGACCCCTTCGGCCGCGATCCACTTCAACTTCGGGCCCGGCCACCGATACAGGTTGGGTCCAGCGGATTCGCCCCCGCTGGCCACCCGAGAGATGGGCGGGGGTCGAACACTCCCCCAATGCACCGTGTACAGCGCTTTTCCAGGGTGCTGACGCACTGGTTCGGCTCCCGCCCGCTCTCCACGACTCGAACCCGATCCGACCGGGGTCCGCTCAGAAATCGGCGTCGGTGACCTCAACTCGAATCGCCGTCGTCGTTTCCACGTCGGTGGCAGACTGGCGCCGCACCCGGCTCGACCGGAGCGCGCCGCTCTCCTCGTCAAAACAGAACTCGGCCGCTCGCCCCCACGGCGATCGCAGCGCGGCCGGCTGCAGCTCCACCTGGAAACAGTCGTCGACCCGGGCGACGTCGTAGATCCGGGCGTCGCCGATCACGTAGCGCAGGATCAACGACATCTCCGCGGCGACCCGCTCATCGTAGGATCGGCTGCTCGTCACTTCGCTGCAGCCCGGCACGATGATCTCGTCGCGGGCGGCATCGCACACCGTGAGCGTTCCGTCGATCTCCTCGGTCACCGACCCCAAGCGAACGACGAGTCGGCGGGGCGGGTCCTGCGCGAGGTACACGTCGCCGGTCAGTGGCGCATCGGTGCCATCGAGGGTGCGGGTCCACGTCCCCGAGCTGACGAAGGTCGACGTTCTCCACCGATTCCACGCGACGACCAGCGCCTCGGCCGCCGACTCGTCGTGATCGACCGGGGGAAACGACGGCTCGAACTCCCGATTCGGCCCACCACCGTCCGGCTCCGGGTCGCCCCACACGACCGCGGCGATGCCCAGTACGGCGAGGACACCGATCCCGATCCCACCGACGACGATCCACAGCGGGCGCACGTCTCGACCGTATCGCCACCGGCCGCGCTTGTCGGTTCAGCGACGGGACTCAGACGTCGCGGCGGGTCAGGTTCTTGAACGCGGTGAACCGGGGCAGGAAACCGAGGTTGATAGTGCCGGTCGGGCCGTTGCGGTGTTTGGCGACGATGACCTCGGCCATCCCCTCGTTCTCACTCCCCGGGTTGTAGACCTCGTCGCGGTAGAGGAACATCACCACATCAGCGTCCTGCTCGATCGAGCCGGACTCCCGAAGGTCGGCGAGCATCGGTCGCTTGTCCTGACGCATCTCGAGGTTCCGGGAGAGCTGCGAGAGGCCGACGACGGGACACTGGAGCTCTCGAGCCAGGATCTTGAGCCCACGACTGATCTCCGCGACCTCCACCTGACGGCTCTCCGCGCCGGCGCGGCCCGTCATCAGCTGTAGGTAGTCGACCACGATCATGCCGAGATCTCCCGTCCGGCTCTTGAGCCGTCGGGCCTTCGCCCGAATCTCCATGATGGTGAGGTTCGGGTTGTCGTCGATCCACAGCGGCGACTCGGCGAGGCGGCCGATGCCGTTGGAGATCCGGGTCCAGTCGTCTTCTTTCAGGTTGCCGTCGCGCATGTTCTTGGCGTCGACGTTGGCCTCCGAGCACAGCAGCCGTTGGGTGAGCTCGAGATGGCCCATCTCCAGACTGAAGACGAGCGTCGGGCGATTGGCTCGGACGGCGCAGTGGGCGGCCATGTTGAGCGCAAACGCGGTCTTTCCCATGGCGGGGCGGGCACCGACGATGATCAACGCGTTGGGCTGAAGGCCCGACAGCAGCTCGTCGAGATCGACGAACCCGGTCGGGGTGCCGGTGATGCCGGCGCCTTGCTCGTAGAGCTGCTCGAGGCGGTCGAGGGTGGCATCGAGGAGGTCTCGTATCTCACCCATGGTGTCGGCCACCCGGCCCTGGGCGACCTGGAACATCTTGTTCTCGGCCTCGTCGACGGCCCGCATGACGTCGTCGGGTCGGCCGTAGCCGATCTCGGCGATCTCGCCGGCCACTTCGATCAGTCGGCGAAGCGTGAAGCGCTCCTGGATGATCCGTGCGTACTTCGCGGCGTTCGAGGTCGCGGGGGTGTTGAGCTGGAGGCTGATCAAGCCGTCGAGACCGCCGATCGAGTCGAGCACCGAGGCTCGATCGAGCTCTTCGGCCACCGTGACCGGGTCGACGGGATCGCCGGCGGCGTACAGCGCGCAGATCGCTTCGTAGACATGGGCGTGAGCCGGCCGGTAGAAGTGCTCGACGGCACTCACCTCGACGGCGTCGGCGATCGCGTCACGCGACAGGAGCATCGCGCCGAGCAGCGACTCCTCGGCTTCGAGGTTGTGGGGCGGCACGCGAGACGCTCGGCCCAGGTCGATCTCGCTCATCACCATGTGTGGTCCACTCCCATTGCCGACGGACGATGCTGGCTCGTCGCCCCTGTGGGGAACCAGGGGGAATCGCCGAAATTCACGGGGAAATCGTTGCCGATTCCTGTGGACAGATCTTGCACACAGCGTCGTCGTGTTGTGGACGATCCTGTGGAGATCTGGGGATATCCGAACAGGCGCGCCGAACCGGACCTCGCCCGACTCGGTTGGGCATCACCGGCACCTCTAACCCGAAGTGCCGGTGTGCTCACTCTTCGGTCACATCGATCGTGATCGGGAACTCGACCTCGGGATGGAGCTTGCACATCACCGTGGTCTGTCCGAGCTCCTTCAACGCGGCCTCGAGCTGCAACGTGCGTCGATCGATCACCGCACCGGTCTGTTCCTCGACCGCCGCCACGATCTCCGCGGCACCGACCGATCCGAACAGCCGACCACCCTCCCCGGCCTTGGCCGAGATGGCGATGACCGCGGGGACGAGCTTCGTGGCGACCTCTTCGGCTTCGGTCCGACTCGCCGCGTTGCGCAGCGCACCGGCCCGCCGCATCGCCTCGGCTTGGGCCTCGGCCCCCGAGGTGGCCTTCATCGCGAGGCCGCGAGGATTGAGCAGGTTGCGGAAGTGGCCGGCGGCGACTTCACAGACCTCGCCCTTGCGACCGAGCCCGTCGACATCTTGACGAAGGATCACCTTCACGATTCCGCCTCCCCGGTGGCCGCGTCGGCAACCGTCGCCGTCTCTCCGTCGATCGTGACACCTTCGATCACGGTGGTGTCGGCCACGGCGTCGTCGTTTTCGACACCCTCGCCTTCCTCCCGACTCGGTGGCGGCGCGCTCGGACGCGGCGCGGGGCCTTCTGCCCTACCACCGCGATCGCCACGATCACGGTTGCTGCGTTGGGTGGTGACCCGATTGGCGTAAGGAACCAGCGCCATCTCGCGGGCGATCTTGATCGCGTCGGCGACCAGCTTCTGCTGTTGGGTGTTGTTCCCCGTCACCCGCCGCGCCTTGATCTTGGCTCGTTCCGACGCGAACCGGCGGAGCAGGTTCGCGTCCTTCCAATCGACGTACTCGATCTTCTCCTGGGTGAGGATCGAGATCTTCTTCTTGCCGCGGCGAACATCCTTCATGTTCTTTGCGCCACGCTTCTTGACCTTGGCCATAGCTGTTCTTCCGTTCGTTCGAATCTGTCGGGGCGGTCGTCTTGCCGGGGCGGGCTAGAACGGCTCCTCGTCGGCGTTGTAGGCGGGCGCCGGCTCGTTGGCCGCCGGACGCGATGCCCCTCCGGCGGCTTGACCGCCGCCCTCCCCACGGAACTCGTTCTTGCGAATCTCGGCCGACGCCCACTTGAGGCTCGGCGCGACCTCGTCGGCGATGATCTCCACCGCCGATCGACGATCGCCTTCGGGAGTGTCCCAGCTTCGCTGCTGGAGCATGCCGTAGACGACGACCCGTGATCCCTTGGTGATCGACTCGGCGACGTTCTCCGCGAGTTGCCGGAAGCAGCTCACGTTGAAGAACGAGACCTCCTCTTCGCCGTCGGCCTTTTTCTTGTTCCAGGCGATGCCGAAGTTCGCGACCGCCATGCCGCCTTGCGTGAACCTCAGCTCGGGATCGCGGGTCACGTTGCCCACGACCGTGATGGTGTTGTCGAATGCCATGTCGGTACCTTCCGTTTCAGCCGGCCGCAGCCGACGCCGTCTCGCCGAACAGACCGCGCCGGGCGGCCTCCTTTTCGGGTAGACGGAACAGCTTGAGGCGGACGATGTCGTCCGCGAGACGAAGCTGGCGCTCTGTGTTGGGAAGACCCGCCGATTCGGTCAC
Organism: Actinomycetes bacterium; assembly: GCA_024276495.1. GTDB lineage: Bacteria > Actinomycetota > Acidimicrobiia > Acidimicrobiales > Aldehydirespiratoraceae > JAJRXC01. The sequence goes on along the minus strand of JAJRXC010000013.1, from coordinate 74,330 downwards.
GATCTCCCACACCACATAGGTGCCTTCGAACTTGTGGTTGATCTCGTACGCGAACCGTCGGCGACCCCAGTTGTCGGTCGACGCGACGCGTCCACCTTCTTCGGCGATCAGGGCTTCGGTCCGAGTGATCACCGCGGGGATGTCGGTGTCCGCGACATCGCTGTCGACGATGATCATCAATTCATAGGCTCGCGTGATGGCCACGAGCTCACCTCCTGTGGACCCGCATCGCGGGGCCCCTTCCCGGGGCAGGGGTTGATCGGTTGTGGAGTTCCCGAAGGAACGGATCAAGGCTATCGGGCGAGCGCATGTCCACCACTGTGCCGACAGGGTGTGACACTCCACTACGTTCTGGACATGTGCGGCAACCACCGGGCCGACGGATCACCGGTCGACCACGATCATCACGAGCTCCCGATCTTCCTCCCGACGGTGAGAGGCCCCCGACGATGGCGACGGCGGGCCTTTCTCGGGGAGTTCGGCACGGGCACGATGGCGTTCGCCGTCCTCGCCCCCACGTTCATCGCCGCCTGCAGCAGCGAGGAGCGCGCGACGCCGACGAGCACGACATCCGGCGGCGGCCCGACCAGCCCTTTCCCCGACACCTCGGCGCCCACGACCACGACGACCGCTCCTGGCCCAGCGCACCCGGGAGACGGCGACACCGGCGGGACCACCCCCGCCGCGTTGGCCTGGACCCGCGCCGACCTCGGCTTCGTCTCCGCGTACGTCCTCGCCCGGGGCACCGAAGTGGCGATCGTCGACACCGGCGTCGCCGGAAGCGCCGACGACATCGGTCAGACCCTTGCCGGCATCGGCCTCGACTACACCAACGTCACCCACGTCGTCCTCACCCATCTCCATCCCGACCATGCCGGCTCGATCATGGAGGTGATGGCGCAGGCGCCCCACGCCACGGCCTACGCCGGGACCGACGACATCGGGGGAATCGACTTCGACCCGATCACCGCCGCCGACGACGGGGACGAGATCTTCGGGCTCGAAGTCGTGGCCACACCCGGCCACACGTCGGGCCACATCTCGGTCATCGACCACGCGGCGGGGATCCTGGTCGCCGGTGACGCCCTCAACACGGCCGGCGGCGGGGTCCAGGGCCCCAATCCCGACTTCTCGATCGACATCGACCTGGCCAACCAGTCGGCCAAACGACTCGCCGAGCTCTCCTTCAACACCCTGCTCGCGGGTCATGGTGATCCCATCGAGGACAGGGCCGACACCGCGGTGGTGGCACTGGCCGCGAGCCTGTGACCCGGATCGTGGCCACCGGTGTGGCGCTGGCCCTCACGGCCGTCGCCTGCAGCGGTCCCGTCTCGACCACCGACGCCGATCCGCCGACGACAACCGCCGGACCATCGTCGCCGGACCCGACCGCGCCCGGGACCACCGCAGGCCCGACATCGACTCGAGCAGCCCCGACCAAGACGCCCGCGCTCGACGCGCCGACGACCGACGTCGAGGTCGCGACCATCAACGTGCTCCACGGGCTCAACCCGCCGATCTCCGGCTGCGCGGTCACCACGGACCAGTGTCGGGCCCCGGTGCGCACCGACATCCTCTGGGACTATCTGGAAGACGACGTCGGTTGCCCGGAGATCATCGCGCTCCAGGAGATCAGCCCCCGCTGGTTCGAGATCATCCCCGAGAAGCTGCCGTCACTGTGCGACGGCACTCACGTGCTCCTCACCGACGATCTCGGGCTCTTCGACCAGGAGATGATCCTCACCACACTTCCCGTGCTCGACGACGCCCGCATCGAGCTCGCGGGTGCACCGGTGTGGTCCGCGCACTGGGCCCAACTCGATGCCGGCGAGGGCCTGACGGTCGACGTGTTCGCCACCCACTACGCGAGCTCGTCGTTCGATCCGCCGTGCAGTCCCGACTCTCCCGCCACCACCTGTCGTCCCTCATGCCCGGTCGGCTCCACCCTCGGCGACTGTCACCCCTTCGAGACCCTCGACATCTTGGCCGAACGCGCCGCCCCCAGCTCTCTCCAGCTGGTCATCGGCGATCTGAACCGGGAGATCGACGACCCCCGCATCCGAACGCTGCTCGACGACGGCTTCATCGACACCCATCTCGCGGCCGGCAACGACGAGTGCGACCCGGCCGGCGGGGCCAACTGCACCTCGGGCATCGGCGGCGACACCGACCTCGATGGGCTCGACATCGCCGAACAGACACCCGATGCCCGCATCGACTTCATCCTCGCCCGACCCCCTGAGGGCTGCACGGCGATCGTCGATGTCGAAGATGGCGACGGTGACGGCACGACCACGGGTCTGTGGGCCGACGCGCCGCTCCCCGAGCCGATCGCCGGGCTCTACTGGCCCTCCGACCACACCGGTGTCCAAGCCGACATCGGGCTCGATTGCCCCTGACCCGTCTCCGACCGCACACCGGCACACCCGTGAGGTCGATTCAGCCGGCGCCGTAGAGGTGCAGCTCCTCGGCCTCTTCGTCGGCCATGTGATAGCTCTCGTCACGGTTCGGGAAGGCCCCGGCGCGCACATCCGCGGCATAGGCCCGCATCGCGTCGACCGACACCGCTTTGACGTCGGCATACCGACGCACGAACTTCGGCACGAACCGGTCCTCGATGCCGAGGAGATCGTGGTACACCAGCACCTGACCATCGGTGTGAGGCCCCGCACCGATGCCGATGGTGGGAATGTCGATCGCGTCGGTGACCATCTCGGCGACCCGCACCGGAACCCCTTCGAGAACGATCGCGTAGCACCCGGCATGCGCCAGCGACTTCGCGGCCTGGACGAGCTTGCGCGCGTGCTCGGCCCGCTTGGCCTGCACCTTGAACCCGCCCATCGTGTGGATCGACTGCGGGGTCAGGCCGATGTGGCCCATCACGGGGATCTCGGCATCGATGATCCGTTCGATCATCGGGAGCCGCTTGCGGCCACCCTCGAGCTTCACCGAGTGGGCCCCGGCCCGCATCAGCATCGCCGCGTTCTGCACCGTCTCCTGCGGCGACACGTGGTAACTCATCCACGGCATGTCCCCGACGATGTGACAATCCGGCTTGGCCCGGGCGACCGCGGCCGTGTGGTGACACATGTCCTCGATCGTCACCTGGAGCGTGTCGTCGTATCCGAGCACGACCATCGCCAGGCTGTCACCGACGAGGATGAGGTCCGCGCCGGCCTCGCCGGCCATCCGGGCGCCGGGCGCGTCGTACGCGGTGACCATGACCAACGGGTCGTTGCCGTCCCGGGTCTTGTGGGCGGCGATCGCAGGGGCGGTGAGTGTGCCCATGTCTGACTCCTTTCCCGTCCAGCGCACGAGGCTGCCGGCGGTGACACCGAGGCTACCGGGTCCGGGTGCTCGGCTCAACCGCCCAGCGACCGGGAACGGGTGAGATGGTTCCACCCGCACTCGGTGCAGACCTCCACGACATAGCCCTGGCTCACCGATTTGCGGGCATCGATGCGGGCCATCTCCTTGTCGCTCGTGACACATCGGCCGTGCCGGGGGAGCCGCGGGCCGAAGACATAGGTGACCTCCACCAGGCGGTCCCGTTCGCACACCGGACACGGTGCGCCCGCATCGATGCCACAGAACTCGGCGTTGCGGCGCAGCTCCCGCTGGGCGTCGCACACCTGCTCCGTCGCGAGCTCACCGCCCCGCCACGCCTGCAGGGTCGCCTCGCGGGCGAGCCGGTAGTCGACACCGGCGCTGTTGCCGGCGACCGCCTCGGTCAGTCCCATCTTCACGATCCCCGAGAGTAGCCCTCCACGCCATCACACCGGGAGGCGGCCAGACTCGGGACATGGCGCTTCACGATCCCCGATCCCCGAATGCCGATCGTTCGTCGACCGTGGTCGACTTCGGTCCGGGCGTCGCCGCCGATGTCGATCGACGACTGTTGGGGGACGTCGACGGGCGACGCATTCTCGAGCTCGGTTGTGGACAGGGGCACGCGGCGGTCAGGCTCGCCCGACGTGGCGCCCGGGTGATCGCGATCGACGCCGACGTCGCCCAGTTGCGCGCGGCTCGGGCCCTGGCCGCCGAGATGGAGGTGACCGTCGAGTTCCATCAGGCCGAGCCGGCCGAGCTGGCGTTCCTCGCGGCCGATCATGTGGATCTGGCGCTGGCCGTCACGACCTTGTCCTTCGTCGCCGACCTCGACCGTGTCTTCCGTCAGGTTCACCGGGTGATCGGGCCCGGTGGCCACCTCGTGGCGTCGGTTCCCCATCCCGCCGCGTTGTGTGCCGACCCGCGGGATCCGACCCGCACGATCCAACCCTGGGACACCGACGGGTTCGTGGGTGACCGTCGGGTCCACACGGTCGAGGCGATCGTCACCTCGTTGTGCCGAGCCAACTTCTCCGTCGACACCGTGCTCGAACGGCGCGCCGAGCAGCTCCTTCCCGCGACCCTGGTGGTCCGGGCCAAGAAGCTGGGGGTCTAGCCCGTCCGGTCACGGGTCGGCCACCAGGCGGTCAGCTCCGCGGCGGCCGTCTCCGCCGACATCGGGCCTCGCTCGATTCGCAGGTCGCGAAGCCATCTCATCGCCGTGCCAACCTCGCGACCCGGTTCGATGCCGAGAATCGCGCCCACCTGGGTGCCGGTGAGCAGTGGCGCCGGATCGGCCAGATCGGGTTCCACGGCCCGCAGCGCCGCCAGGGCCTCCCGATGGGCGACCAGGTCGCCGGTGGCGAGGCCGTCGACGAGACGGAGTCGTTCCACCCAGTCGTAGAGCTCGGTGAGATCACGGCCGCGGGGAACGAGCGCGGCAGCGCGGCGCAACGACGGCCGATCACACGGGCGGGCGTCCGGCGAGTCGACCCAGTCGATGGCCGAGGCGAACCAGATGACATCACGGGTCAGGGCCCCCGAGAATCGCAGCCGGTGGAGGTCGGCGGCCGCCACTCCGTAGGGCGCGAGCAGCGCGGCCCAACGCATCGCGGCATCGCCGGGGACCGCGGCGACGCGTTCGCCCAGACGCCGGGCCGCGTCGGGGTCGAGGTTCCCCACCGGGGCCAACACCGCGGCCAACAACCCCGTCGAACCCAACAAGACGAGGCCGGGGTCGGGAGCGTCGAGCAGGATCAGCTTCTGGAGCTCGTCGCGGATCCGTTCGACGGACACGATCTCCATTCGATCGACCATCGCGGTCATCGCGACGATCAGCTCGGAGGCGGGGGTCAGCTCGTACCCGGCGTGGAAACGGGCGGCGCGCAGCATCCGGAGCGGGTCCTCCGAGAACGAGATCCGGGGATCGAGCGGGGTGCGCAGGATCCCGGCCGCGAGATCGGCGCGGCCACCGTGGGGGTCGATGAGCGCGCCGGACTCGAGGTCGACCGCGATGGCGTTGACGGTGAAGTCGCGACGGGCCAGATCGTCCTCGATGCGATCGCCGAAGGTCACGACCGGTTTTCGTGACTGCTGGTCGTAGGCCTCGGCTCGATGGGTGGTGATCTCGTAGGGCTGGCCGTCGATGGTGCACCCGATGGTGCCGAACCGTTCACCCTGGGTCCACACCGCCTCCGCGAGATCCGCCACCAGCTCCTTGATCCGTTGCGGACGGGCGTCGGTGGTGGCGTCGAGGTCCTGTTCGTCACGATCCCGCTCGAGAAGATGGTCGCGGACGACCCCACCGACGAAGTAGATCCGATGACCGGCCCGTCGGAACCGATCCGTGAGGGGTCTCGCCTGCTCGACGACCGCCACGAGACCGGCCGGCAGCGGGGCGTCGGTCACGGGAGCTCCTGGCGCAGCCACCGCGCCCGGGCCACGACCTCTGCGCCCGGTCCGCCACTCGTCGGCTCCTCCGGGCGGTGGCGAACCCCAACGAGCCCGGCCGTGACCGCGGCGGAGCAGTCGCGCACCGCGTCGAGGTCGTAGCCCCCTTCGAGCACCACGACGGTGCGGCGAGGTGGGGCCAACTCCTGCAGGCTCGCCACCAGATCGGCGACATCGGCCGAGCTGTAGCCGAGGTCGGTGATCGGGTCGGCCCGGTGGCCGTCGTATCCCGCCGACACGATGATCCAGTCCGGGGCGAAGTCGTCGATGGCCGGCCCGATGACCTCGTCGATGCCGGCCCGGGCGACATCACCGGTGGCCCCGGGCGGGAGGGGCACGTTGATGGTCGTACCGAGCCCGGCGCCGGTGCCCTGTTCGGTGAGCGCCCCCGAACCCGGATAGAGCGGCGACTGATGGATCGAGGCGTAGAGCACGTTCGGGTCGGAGACGAAGATGTCCTGCGTGCCGTTGCCGTGATGCGCGTCGATGTCGACGACGGCGACCCGTTCGCCCTCGGCCGCTCGGGCCGCCGCCGCGACCGCCACCGAGTTGAAGAGGCAGAACCCCATCGACTCCCCGGCGGTCGCGTGATGACCCGGTGGCCGCACCACGCAGTAGGCCGCGGCGAGATCGCCGCGTCGACGCAACCGGTCGATCGCGGTCAACACCGATCCGGCCGCCAGCTCCGCCGCGTCGAGGCTCGCGTCGTTCATCACGGTGTCGGGATCGAGACGGCCGCCGCCGTTCGCGGCGACGGCCCGCACCCGACCGATCAGGGCCGACGTGTGGACTCGGGCGAGATCGGACTCGGCCACCTTCGCGGGCACCATCATCTCGAGTGCGTCGCGCACACCGGACCGCGCGACCCCGTCCAGGGCCGCCCGCAGTCGGTCGGGGCGTTCGGGATGGGATCGACCGGCCACATGGTCGGCACAACGTTCATCGGTCACGACCAGGAGCACGCCGCGGAGCGTAGCTTCCGTCCCGGCCCCGGCGGGGCGTATCGTGGCGCAAACCATGGTTCTCCAGTCTCTGACGATCGGCGGCGCCCGTTTTCGAGCGGGAAGCTGGCGGGCGAGCGACGATCTCGCGTATCTGGTGCCACTCAGCCCGGCCCACACCCTCACCGCACCGGCACTGGCCGAGGCGCGGGCCGCGCTCGAAGCCCAGGGATTCCACGACGTGGTGACGGCGGCGGTCGCGCCGCCGGAACGCGCCGCGTTCCTCCGCGACGGCTTCGTCGAGCGTGAACACCTGCATCTGCTGCGTCACGACCTCCGGGGTCTGCCGCGGGCCGGTCGGCGCTGGCCCCGACGACGGCCCGGCGTTCGAATCGAACGGGGTCACGCGGCGGACCGTGACGAGATCCTGGCCCTCGATTCCCGAACGTTCGACGAGTTCTGGCGGCTCGACGACACCGGGCTCGACGACGCGCTCGACGCGACGCCGATCAGCCGGCTGCGGGTCGTCCGTGATCCGGACATCGTCGGCTACACGATCGCGGGAAGAGCCGGCTCCCAGGGTTTCCTTCAACGGTTGGCGGTGGACCCCGACCGTCAAGGCGCCGGGATCGGATCGGCGCTGGTGCACGACGCGCTCCACTGGATGCGCCGCCGGGGCGCGAACGTCGGCTGGGTCAACACCCAGGAGGCCAACGCGCGAGCCCTGCGCCTCTACGAGCACCTGGGGTTTCGGCCGGCCGATCATCATCTGACGGTTCTGGCCCGCGCCCTGTCATGACCCGATCGACATCTCGAACGACGCCCGTCGTCGTCGCATTGTTGCTCTTCGCGACCGGCGCGGCCGTGCTCGGTCGCCCCGAACCGGCGAGCGCCCAGGGCGGTGGTCGGCTCGACCTCGTCGCCCAGACGCTCTTCGTCGACGAGAACCCGGTCGAGCTCGTCTTGCGGGTGGGCGGCGCCCCCGACGGCACCCGCCTCGAGATCACGATCCTGCGAACCCCCCTGCTCACCCGCGACGACGTCCGAGCCGCTCACGACACGGCTCCCGTCGGCGGATCGCGGCTCTCGTTCTTCGACTGTCCGCTCGACGGCGAGTGCGATCAGGCCGTCGTCGAGTTCGGTGCGGGCGGACTCATCACCGTCACGTTCGAGGACGAGCTCATCGGCGAGGCGCTCCGAAGGAATCGCGGGGCGCTGCCGTTGATCGTCCGCCTGATCGACGACAACCGCGAGGAGCTCGACTCGTTCACCACGTCGCTGCTGGTGCTCGACGAACCAGCCGACACCGAGCTGCGGGTCGCCTTCGTCTCCACCATCGCCGCGCCGGTCGCGTTGCAGACCGACCGCAGCCTGCGACTCGACATCGATCGCCTGCTCGCCTCCGCGTCGGCCCTCCGGGCCCGCCCCCTCCTCCCGGTGACGATCGAGCTCCGACCCGAGACCCTCGATGCGCTCCGTCGCCTCGACCCCGGCCGACTCGACACGCTCCTCGAGATCCTCCGCGGTCGACCGATGATGCGGACGCCCTGGGTCGACATCGACGAAGAGGCCTGGCGGCGCGCCGACGAAGCGGAGAACGTCGTCGCCCAGTACGCCCTCGGAAACGACACGCTGGAGGCGATCACCACCGACTCCCCGACCGGCCTGGTGCGCCTGGATCCAGACGCCACCGCCGAGACGCTCGGCCTGTTGCGAACTGTGGGTGCGAGCGCGGTGATCGTCCGCGACGATCAGCTCTCGATCTCGACGAAGACCCGGATCGGACCCCACCCGTTCCAACTCGTCGACGACAACGGTGTGGCGATCCCCGCCATGCGAATCGACGACGACCTCCAGACCACCCTCGCCGACCCCGACGCCGAGCTCGGGGGATATCAGGCCCTCGCCGAGCTCGCGATCACCGCGCGGTCGGCCCCCGACGATCTCGCGATCGTCCTTGATCTCGACGAGATCGACCCCGACGCGCTCGACATCCTCCTCGACGGGATCACCGCCCGACCGGAGCTCACGACCACCGGACTCGAGCAGGTCTTCGAGATGGATCCGGCCCGCACGACCTCCGGGACCCTGGTCCGTGGCTCCCTGGTGCCGACCGAACCACCCGACGTCGCGATTCTCGCCGCCGAGCTCCGAACCGCCGCCACATCGGTCGACACCCTCGCGGCGATGGTGGCGCCCGAGGAGGATCCGATCACTCCCCTGCGCACCCTGCTTCGCGCCGCGGTCTCGGCGGATCTGACCACCGACGACGCCCGTGCCTACGCCGAGACGGTCTTCGATGCCGTGCTCGCCGGAACCGCCGGCCTCGAGATCGCGCCGAGCGAACGCATCACGTTGACCGACCGCCGGACCGACTTGCCGCTCACCGTCGTCAACCGCCAGCCGCTCCCGATCAACGTCGAGCTCCTGCTCAGTGCCGAGAAGCTCCGCTTCCCCGACGGCGATCGTCTCACCTTGACCCTTCGGCCCGGGGAGACGGACCTGACCATCCCGGTCGAGACGCTCGCGTCGGGCGATGCCCGCGTCACCGCCACGTTGATCTCCCCCGGCGGTCTGTTCGAGCTCGGCTCGGGAACCGTCGACATCCGGTCGACCGCGATCTCCGGGTTGGGCCTGGTGATCTCCGTCATCGCCCTGCTCATCCTCGGCGCGTGGTGGATCCGAACCATCCTCCGCGTCCGCCGCAACCGTGCCGCTGCTACGGTCTCGGCCGCGTCCACCGAGGGGGAATCGTGACCGTCCGCATCGTGACCGACAGTTCGTGTGATCTTCGTGGCGACGAGGTCGCCCACTACGGCATCGAGGTCGTGCCGTTGTCCATCCGTTTCGGCGACAAGGAGTACATCGACCGCGAGGAGTTGACCGTCAGCGAGTTCTACCGGCTCCTCGCCGCCTCCGACGATCTGCCCGAGACCGCCGCACCGGCACCGGGGAAGTTCGCGGAGGCCTTCCGTCGGCAGCTCGACAGCGGTGCCGACGGCGTCGTCTGCATCAACATCTCCTCCGGGTTGTCGGCGACGATGCAGTCGGCCCAGACCGCCGCCGATCAAACCGATGGCGACATCCGCGTGGTCGACAGCCGGTCGATCACCGCGGGGCTCGGTTCGATCGTCATCGCCGCCGCCCAGCTGGGGGTGGACGGGGCGAGCACCGACGAGATCGTGGCCGCGGTCGCGTCGCTGAGCGAACGAACCCGGGTCTTCGGTGCCCTCGACACGCTCGAGAACCTCAAAAAGGGCGGCCGCATCGGCGGCGCCCAGGCGTTGCTCGGTTCGATGCTGGCGATCAAGCCGATCATCGACATCTCCTCCGGCGAGGTGGAAGAGGCGGGCAAGGTGCGCACCCGCAAGAAGTCGCTGGTCTGGCTTCGCGACAAGCTGGCCGAAGTGGTGCCCGTCGAGAACCTCGCCGTGATGCACGGCGACGCCCCCGACATCGACGACTTCCTCGCCCTGATCGCGGATCTCGTCGACATCGACTCGGTGCGGGTCGAGAAGATCGGGCCCGTCGTCGGCACCCACGGCGGTCCGCGGGTGATGGGCATCGCCTTCCAGACGACCACGTGACCCCGAGCTGACCACCCGACGCGCGAACCGCGAGTGCCGCCACGACCCGAGCCGCTACCGTCCGCGCCGTGGGAACCGTCGACATCGGGGCACTTCTCGACGAGCGCTACCGGCTCGTGGAACGACGCGCCTCCGGGGCGACGGCGACGGTCTGGGCCGCCGAGGACGAGTTCCTGCGCCGTCTCGTCGCCATCAAGATCCTCCATGAGCACCTCGCCGCCGACGGGGACTTCCTGGCCCGGTTCGTCGAGGAGGCCAGAACCGCGGCGACGGTGAACCATCCCGCCCTCGTGGCGGTCTACGACTCGATCGCGAGCCGACCCGGGATCGTGCTCGAATGGGTCGACGGGCCCGACCTTCGTCAGGTTCTCGATCGCGGGCCGCTCCCCGTCGACGACGTCGTCGCGATCGGGGCGACGATCTGCGACGGACTCACCGCGCTTCACCGGCACGGGCTCGTCCATCGCGACGTGAAGCCGGCCAACATCTTGTTGGGTTCCGACGGCCGGCCGAAGCTGACGGACTTCGGCATCGCGACCGCCAACGCCGGTGACCGCACCGCCACCGGGATCGTGCTCGGCACCGCGAAGTATCTCGCCCCCGAGCAGGTTCGCGGGGCCGCTCTCGACGGCCGCACCGACGTCTTCGCGCTGGCCGCCGTGCTGTACGAGTCGCTCGCTGGCTGCCCGCCGTGGCAGCGCGACGGAGATCTTCCCACCGCCCTCGCGCGCCTCGAGGAGGAACCGACCGAGCTGGGTGAGCGGCGCACCGACATCGCCCCGTCACTCGCGTCGACCGTCATGCGGGGGCTGGCCCGCGAACCCGCCGACCGTTGGCCGAGCGCCGCCGTGTTCGCCGCCGCCCTGCGGGGCGGATCGACGCTGCCGGCGCCACCGACGCGACCGGCGATCGAACCGACGGAGCCGATCAACGGGCCGGGGGCGGCGCCCACGACGGCCTTGGCCGCACCACCGACCGTGCGGTCTCGAACCGCGCCGGCCGGGCCACCGGTGCGGCATCGGCGGCGATGGTGGCCGCGGCTGCTCGGGGTCGTCGTCCTGGCCGCGATCGCCGTGTTGGGTTGGACCCTCGTCGCCGCGATCTCGACGTCGCCGAACCCCTCGTCCGATGACGCGGCCGCGCCCGATCCGGGTTCCGACGGCGTGGCCCCGGTGCGGGCGGTGGCGTTCGATCCGGAGGGATCCGGCACTCCCGGCGAGCACGACGAGCAGGCCCCGCGTGCGATCGACGGCGATGTCGGCACCGCGTGGCCGACGGAGCGCTACGAGTCGCGAGATCTCGGAACGAAGTCCGGGGTCGGTCTCGTGGTGAGCCTCGAACGGGTGACCGACATCGATTCGGTCACGATTCGCACGGTGGCCGGGCAGTCGTGGGCCGCCGAGATCTATGTCGCGACCAGCCCACTCCCCGACCCGTCCACCGGCATCGGCGGGTTCGGCCCGCCGGCCGCTCGCGCGTCGGACCTCGGTTCGACGGCCGTGATCCCGCTGACCGGCCGTGGCGACACCGTCGTGATCTGGATCACCGATCTCGGATCGGGCCCGGTTCCGATCCGCCTGGAGATCGCCGAGGTCACGATCCGGTGAGGCGACTGCGGTAGGGTCCGCGCATCGTGCCTGTGGACGAAACGACGCTGATCAGCGCCTCGCAACGAGGGGACCAACAAGCCCTCGACCAGCTGTTGCGGATGCATCAGGACCGCATCCATGCGTTGTGTCGCCGGCTCGCGGGCAACGATGCCGACGCGCTCGACGCGACCCAGGAGGCGTTGATCGCCATCGTCAAGGGCCTCCCCCGGTTCGACGGCCGGGCCAAGTTCTCCACCTGGTCGTATCGGGTGGCCACCAACGCGTGCCTCGACGAGCTGCGTCGTCGCGGCCGCCGACCCGATCCCGGCCTTCCCGACTACGAGACCGCGTCGTTGTCGCCGGTCGGGGGAACCACGCCGCGCGATCCGGCGGAGACCGTGAGCGCGGCGATCGACGTCGACCGCGGGCTCGCGCTCGTCCCCGAGGAGTTCCGCACCGCGGTGGTCCTTCGCGACGTGGCCGGCCTCGACTACGCCGAGATCGCCGAGGTCCTCGATCTCGCCCCCGGAACGGTCCGATCACGCATCGCCCGCGGCCGGGCGAGGCTCGCCGACGCGATCTCCGGGAACCAGACCACCCCCGACGAACGTCACAACTCATAGCCATGCCCGACTCGACCCCTTCCGACGACGAGCTTCTCTCGGCTCATCTCGACGGTGAGCTCACCGTCGACGAGCGAACGCGCCTCGACGAACGGTTGGCGGGTGATCCGGTGCTGCGGCGGCGCCGCTCGGAGCTGCAGGCCGCGTCGGAGCTGGCCGCGGTCGCGCCTCGTCCGCTTCCCGTCGACGACCGTGATCGCCTCATCTCGGCGGCGCTCGCCGCGAGCGCGACCTCCCGCGCCGTGACCGATCTCGGCGCGGCCCGGCAACGGCGCGGGGTCTGGCGGACACGTCTCGTCACGGTGGCCGCCGGCGTCGCGGCGCTCGCCATCGCGGTCCCCGTGCTTCGGTCGCTCGACTCCGGGGCCGACACCGACGTGGCCGACAGCGCCCCGGCCACCGCCGACGCGGCAGAGGCCGACGACGTCGACGCGGGAGGCGAGGCGGCCGCCCCCGCCGACGAGGTCATGATGGAATCCGCGGGCGCCGACATGGCCGACGACGGGCTGACCGCGTTGGAGGCCGGCGACCGTGAGGCGTCGGTGGACGCCGACTTGTCGCCCCCGTCCGGGTTCGATCCCCTCGACGATGATCTCGGCCTTTTCGACACCGAGTCCGATCTCGAAGCGACGGTGGTCGAGCTCTACGAGCGGGCGGCGGCCAGCGAGGTCGCCGCGGCCGAAGCCATGGCGGGCGACGACGCGGGTACAGTCGAGGACACGACCGACTTCGGCGACGGCGCGACGGCGCCGGCCCCGCTCGACACCGTCGGGAACGTCGGGAACGTCGCGAAGACGCTCCTCGACGAGTTCGGTTGTCCCGAAGCCTTCGAGGGCCTCGCCGGGATCGACCTCCCGGCGACGGTGGTCGCCGCCGACTTCGCGACCGCCGAGGTCGCCGGCCGGCCGGCCGGGGTCGGGCTCTTCGTGTTGGCCGACGGCCCGACCGCCCTCCTCGTCGTCGACCTCGAGACCTGCACCGTCTCTCCCCCCCGGCTTTTCTGACGCGTTGATCGCGCCATGCGCGATCGCGGCGTCAGAGAAGCCGGGGGGGGCCGGGGCGGATAGGCTCCGACGCCATGGCCGAGGAGACATCCACAACCAAAGACGACTGGGTCGCCAACGCGGCCGACTCGATCATCGATGTCATCGACCGGGCCAAGTCCATGGGCACCGACAACGCGGTGCGAGCCCTGCGCGGCATCGTGTTCGGCCTCGTCGCGTTCGTGTTCGTCATCACCGCGCTCATCTTCTTCGTCGTGATCCTGGTGCGCCTGGCCGACGCCTATCTCCCGATCGGCGCCGGGGTCGGCGATGCCACGTGGGCCGCCCATCTGTTCATCGGCACCCTGTTGGCGCTCATCGGTTTCGGACTCTGGGGCAGCCGCAAGACGGAGAACCTCCGCCGCCTCGGCCTCGCCCTCGTCGTCGACGCCCTCATCATCGTCGTGATCGTGAGCTACGCGGTGATCGATGGGTTCTCGTAGATCCGGGAATCGCCCGCGGCTCCCGATGGTTGTTCCCGACAGCCCCCGTCCCCTGCCGACCAGAAATCAGGACATCACGTGACCGATCCCCGCGAAGTCATCATCATCGGATCCGGCCCGGCCGGTCTCACCGCCGCCATCTACACCGCCCGGGCCAACCTGTCACCCCTCGTCCTCGAAGGCGAGCCGAGCAGCACCAGCGATCAACCGGGTGGACAACTCATGTTGACCACCGATGTCGAGAACTATCCGGGTTTTCCCGACGGCATCCTCGGCCCGGAGCTGATGCAGAACTTCCGCGAGCAGGCCCTGCGGTTCGGGGCCGAAATCGAGACGGTGAAGGCGTCCCGGGTCGATCTCTCGGCCCGCCCCTTCGGCATCTGGGTCGGCGATCCCGACGCCGGCGAACCGACCTACCGGGCCCAATCCGTCATCGTCTCCACCGGCGCCCGGTCGTTGATGCTCGACCTCCCGAACGAAAAGGAGCTCATCGGCCACGGGTTGTCGACGTGTGCAACCTGCGACGGCTTCTTCTTTCGCGACCAGGAGATCGCTGTCGTCGGGGGCGGGGACTCGGCCCTCGAGGAGGCGAACTTCCTGAGCCGATTCGCGAGCAAGGTGACCATCATCCATCGCCGCGACGAGCTGCGGGCATCGCAGATCATGCAGGATCGGGCTCGTGCGAATCCGAAGATCGAGTTCCTCTGGAACACCGTTGTGGACGAGTACCTGGCCGCCGACGGGAAGCTCGACGGCCTGCGGCTCAGGTCCAGCGAGACCGGTGAGATGAACGATGTTCAGTTCGGTGGTGTCTTCCTCGCGATCGGCCACCGACCCAACACCGATCTCTTCGCCGGGCAGCTCGAACGCAAGGACAACGGATACCTGGTCACCGGCCCCGACTCGTCATCCACCAACATCGAGGGCGTGTTCGCCTGTGGCGACGTCCAAGACGACGTCTACCGACAGGCCATCACCGCGGCCGGCTCCGGCTGCATGGCCGCGATCGATGCCGAACGCTGGCTCGAAGCCCAATCCGGCTAGGGTCGGCACCGGAAGGGAATAGTCGGCACGTCCGCAACGTTCCTTCCCTGCACATGGTCCACCGATCATGCCCACGGTTCGACAGAAAGAGACCAACCCCATGGCCGGAGCCCTACCCCACCTCTCGGACGCAACCTTCGACGAGGAGATCGGCAGTTCCTCCACTCCGGTCCTGGTCGATTTCTGGGCCGAGTGGTGCGGCCCCTGCAAGATGATCGCTCCGATCCTCGAGGAGATCGCCGACGAGAAGGGCGACGTGATCAAGATCGCGAAGCTCAACGTCGACGACGCCCCGGAGATCGCCCGTCGCTACGAGGTCATGAGCATCCCCACCATGATCTTGTTCAAGGACGGCGAGGAAGCGACGCGGATCATCGGCGCCAAGCCGAAGCAGGCGCTGCTCGACGACGTCGCCGAGTTCCTCTAGCCACAACGGGGAGCCGTCACCGGGCCGCACCCGGGCCTTCACCTCACCGACACCGGCCCGGTCGGCCGGTGCGCGTCCGGGCGTCGCCACTCGGCCAGTACGCTCGGGCAACGATGTCCGCTCCTGATTCCCTCTCCGACCGATCGGATACGCCGCGCTTCGGCCTGCCGATCCGGCGCGGCGACACCGGCAACGCGGTGCGGGATCTCCATCGACGGCTCGGCGCCGTCGGATTCCCCGACACGGGGGATCCCGACTGCTTCGACGACCACACCGAAAAAGCCCTCCGCGAGTTCCAGGCCACCCGGCGACTGGTGGAGGACGGCATCTGCGCCCGTCAGACCTGGGCCGCCCTCGTCGATGCGGACCATCGGCTCGGAGACCGCATGATCTATCTGCGCTCACCGATGACCAGAGGCGACGACGTCACCGACCTCCAACAGCGGCTCGGCCGACTCGGGTTCGACACCGGCTGGCTCGACGGGATCTTCGGGCCCGACACCGAAGCCGCCCTTCGCGACTTCCAGCACAATCAGGGCCTCACGCCCGACGGGGTGGCCGGACGCAAGACGATCGCGGCGCTCGATCGCCTGGCGGGCCGGCGATCGGGCGACAAGACCGTCGCCGAGGTCCGCGAGCACGAGCTGCTCCGCACCCACGCGGGTGTCGACGGCCTGCGCCTCGTGATCGGTGAGGCGGGCGGGCTCCCGGCCATCGTGAGCGCGCTGGCCCGGCGGCTTCGCCACGACGGGGCCGAGGTGCTGACGCTGCACCATCCCGATCTCTCCGAGCAGGCCCGAGCCGCCAACGGATGGGACGGCAACGCGTATCTGGGTCTCACCCTCGCGCCGACCGACCAACAGATCTCCTACTTCGAGATCGAGGGGTTCACCTCCCACGGGGGGCGCACGCTGGCCCACGGCTGTGCCCGCGCCCTCGACGGGCTGTTCGACGAGGCTGTCGTCGCCGCGGGCATGCGTCTCCCGATCCTGCGGGAGACCCGAATGCCCGCGGTGTGGTGTCGACTCGGGCCCGCGACGCAGGTCATCGAGCAATCCGCGTCCGTGGTGAACGCTCTGCGTAGTGCTGTGACCGCGTGGTGTGTCGATCCGCCGGATGAGGGTTGACACCGTCAACCACTTTCCCCAGCTCGAACCCCAGCCCACCGCCTTGTTTCTGTAGGTAGAGACATCCGCGCCGTCACTTATCCCCTCGCCCTGTGGATAAGTTCGGGATGTTGCGAGCAGGCCTCACACCACCGTGCCGGGTGGCGTGATCACACGATAGATCCGCTCGAGATCATCGAGATCGGCGAACTCGACCACCAACTTTCCCGGGCCCTTGCCCAACGTGACCGAGACCCGAGTCGCCAGACGGGCCGCCAACAACTCCTCCAACTCCAGCACCCCCGGCTCCGGCAACGACGACCGCGCCGCTCCTCCACCGGCGGAGACCGGCGCCTCCTCACTCCCCGCGTCACCGTCCGCAGACGTCGGATCCGCATCACGCAGGAGATCTTCGACCTGGCGAACGGTCAGACCATCGGCCACGATCCGGGCCGCCATCCGTTCCTGAGCCGAACGATCCGGCGTGGCGAGCAGCGCTCTGGCATGTCCGGCGCTGATCTGCCCCTCGATCACCATTCGTTGTACGGAAGGCGGGAGTTGGAGAAGGCGAATGGTGTTCGCAACTGCTGATCGCGAACGCCCGACCCGCGCCGACACCTCATCCTGCGTCAGTCCGAACTCCTCGATCAACTGTTGGTACGCGGCTGCCTCCTCGAGCGCGTTGAGATCCTGGCGATGGAGGTTCTCGACCACGGCCGTCTCGAGACTGGCACGATCATCGGCGCCGCGAACAAGCGCCGGAATCGCCGGCAACTTGGCCCTCTTCGCCGCTCGCCAGCGACGCTCTCCAGCGATCAACTCGTAGCCGCCCTCCTCACGGAGCCGGACCACGATCGGCTGGATCACGCCGACCTCGGCCACCGACGCCGCCAACGCGGACAAGGTTTCCTCGTCGAAGTGCTCCCGGGGCTGATACGGATTCGGGAACACCTCGTTCACGTCGATTTCCTGATAGACGGCGCCCTCCGTCGTCACATCCGCGGGAATCAGCGAACTGAGTCCCTTTCCGAGGCCACTACGCTTCGCCACCGAGGATCTCCTTTGCAAGCTCACGATACGCGATCGCGCCGCGCGACATCGGATCGAATGCCGTGATCGGCTGCCCGAAGCTCGGCGCCTCGCTCAGTCGGACGGTCCGCGGAATCACCTGACGACACACCTTGTCGCCGAAATGGGCCCGAACCTCATCGGCGACCTGGCCAGAGAGCTTGGTCCGCGCATCGAACATCACCAGGACGATCGTGCTGAGCACCAGCGTGGGGTTGAGATTGCGGGTGACGAGGTCGACGTTTCGGATGAGCTGCCCGAGGCCTTCCAGTGCGTAGTACTCGGTCTGGATGGGGACGAGCACCTCGTTGGCTGCGGTGAGACCGTTGATGGTAAGAAGACCGAGTGATGGGGGACAGTCGATCAACACGATGTCGTAGTCGCCGGCAACCGCGGCGATCGCTTCCTTGAGTTGGCGCTCCCGGTTGAGCGCCGGCACCAGCTCGATCTCCGCGCCGGCAAGATCCAGGCTCGCGGGTGCCACATAGAGATTCTTGACGGACACCGGTTCGATCACGTCCTCAATGGGGACGTCGTGCAACAAGACGTCGTACAACGAATGGTCGAGCTGGCGGGGATTCAGGCCCAACCCGGTGCTCGCGTTGGCCTGAGGATCGAGATCCACGATCAGCACTCGTTGGCCGAGCTCCGCGAAACACGCACCGAGGTTCACGGTCGTCGTGGTCTTTCCCACTCCTCCCTTCTGATTCGCCACCGCGAAGATCCGGGGACCGGACGCGGCTGTCGCATCCTCTTGCAGGAATGCCACGAGGCACTCTCCCTTCATCGAAGCACTCGCGCTTCGGAACCGTGACATCCTCCCCGCTGGCGCACCAAGGGTCAAGGACCGTTGTGGAAAACACCCACGGTCGGGCCGGGTCTCTGCGCGGCCGCGTCGGTCGATCACCACCGCGCGATGGACCAGGTCGCCGGGCGAGACGTTTCACGTGAAACACCCCTCCGGTCCATCACCGCCAGGTCGAGCCGCCCCGACGACGTCCTCGACGACGGATCGATCGGCGCGACACCGCGCGCGGTTTCACGTGAAACAGCGCGACGCGCTCAGAACACCGGACGCCGGCGTCGAGCCGCCGTGCGCCGCGGGAAACGATCGTCAATCTCACCCACCGTCTCGACCGCCAGGTAACGGCCCGCCGAGGTCGACCACACGTCGGTGACCGCGAAGGGGAGCAGCCCGTCGGCGCCGGCTCGCCATCGCTCCTCGGTCGACGCGCGCACCGACACCACCAGGCGTCCGGTGGCGCGGAGAAGCGGAAGACCACATTCGGCGACTTCGGCGGGCGGACCGAAGGACCGGGCCACGACCAGGTCGGCGCCCTGCCGCCAGTTCGGATCCCGGCAGAGGTCCTCGGCCCGGATGTGTCGCACATCGACACGATCCCCGCATCCGGTCGCCCGCACGGCAGCTCGGGCCAGCGCGGCACGACGAGCGTTCGACTCGACCAACAACCAGCGGGACCCTGGATGCCCGAGGGCCAGCAAGAGACCCGGAACGCCGGCGCCGGTCCCGAGATCGACACCCAGAAACGCCGGCGAGACGCGCCACGCGGCCGGGACAAACCCGGCCGCGTGGTCCACCAACTCCGTCGTTGTCGCCGAGCCGAGCACGCCGGCCGCTCGGGCCGGGGCCCAGGCAGCGTCCAGCGCGGCCCAGTCGGGTTCAGTCATCAGCCTCCGTCGGCGCACCCTCTGCGACGACGATCACCACGCGACGCTGCGAATCCTCGCCTTCGGACACTGTCTCGACGCCCTCTTCATCGCTCAGGGCATCGTGGACGATCTTGCGGTCCGCGGCCGACATCGGCTCGAGCGAGCGTGCGCTGCCGGAGGAACGGACTTCGGCGGCCTGCGCTCGGGCGAAGTTCGCCAGCGCCTCGGCCCGACGGGCCCGCACACCGCCCACGTCGACACGGATCCGGCCGTTGCGGCTGCTGCCGGCCTGTCGTTGCAGGACCGTACGGACCAGCTCGTCGATCGCACCGGCCGTCGTTCCCCGTCGACCGATCATCCGGCCGAGATCGTTTCCCGAGACCGTGATGCGAATCTCGTCGTCGTCGATGTCCTCCCGGGAGAACTCCACCTGCGTGCCGAACCGTTCGGCCAGGCCCCGGACGAACTCCTCCGCCAGGTCGGCCTGCTGGGGGAGCGGCATCGTGGTTGCGCCCTCGTCGTCGTTCATGGTGTTGTCTCTCTTCCCGCCACGCGAGCTGGCGTTGTGTGTCTCGGACTGTCTCGTCTTCTTGGCTGCACGCTCGGTGGCGTCGTCGTTGCGGCCGTTGCCACGGCCCTTCTCCCCCGACCCGCGTCGGGATCCTCCCTTTTGGGATCCACCGTTCTTCGACCCACCCTTTTGGGAGGCAGCCTTCTGACCACCGCCGCCACGGTTGTCGCGATCGCCACCTTGACTGCGGCCCCGTCCATTGCCTCGACCACCGCCTTTTCCGCCGCGGTTGCGACCACGCCCCCGGCGCTCGTCCTTGGCTCGCGGTGTGGCCGGCGCGACCCGGGCCCGAACCCGGGCCTCTTCCTTCACCCGCCCGAACAGACCGGTCGTCACGTCACAGATGATCTCGAACTCCGCATCGTCGCCGTGGACGCCGAGCCGGTCCAATGCCCGTTCCTTGGCTTCATCGATCGATGCTCCGGTGCTTTCCACCCATTCCATCGCGTTCTCTCCTCTTGTCGTTTGACGCAAGCCCCGTCCCAGGTGCAGGGCCGACCCGCGATGACGCGGGCCGGCCGTGCTCGACGGCTACCGCTTGCGTTTCTTGTGTTGTGGTGAACCGGGGTCGGTGGTGCGTCCACCGCCGCGGTTGTGTCGGCTCGGGGCCCTGCCGGTTCGTCCGGCTCCGGTGCCCTTGGCGCTTCTGCCCGCCGCGCTCTTCCCCGCCGGCTTCTTCTTCGTCGTTTTCTTGTTCGTCGCCTTCGCACCGCCCTTGGTCTTGCCTTTGGCGGACGTTCCCTTCGTCGGCGCGTCGGCCCGTTTTCTCGTCGGTCCGCCCTTCTTCGGTGTGGTTCGTCCTCCACCACCGCCCTTGGCCCCCGTCTTCTCCTTCGCCCGTTGCTTGGCCAGTTGGGCACCGGGACTGTCCTCGCCCTTGTACAGCGACTGGGTGATGTACGCCTGTTGACCGATGCGATACAGGTTGGAGATGACAAAGTAGACGACCAGCGCGGCCGGCATCGTGAAACTGAACACCGGCAGCATGAACGGCAGGAACTTCATGATCATCTGCTGTTGTGGGTTGACCTGGGCGCCGGTGTTGCGACCCTGGATCTGGCGCTGTTGATAGAGACTCGAGATCAAGACGATGACGATGAGCAGCAGATAGGGGAGCGCGCTGATGATGTTGTCGCCGAGCGCCTGTTGGGCCGAACGGGAGAGATCGATGCCCCACGACACCATCTCGTTCTCGCGCACGAGATCCTGGAACATCTGACTGTCGGTCGGCAGGTTCTGTGGCTCGAACATCTGTTCGGATGAGGCGCGGGTGGTGGCGTCGAGGGGTCCGCCCGTGCCGAAGCGACCGGTCGTCCATCCGAACTGGTTGCCGAAGTCGGTGCTTCGCTTGGTGATGCCCTGAACGACACGAAACAGCACCAAAAAGATCGGGAGCTGGATCAGCATCGGGAGACAGCCGCCCAAGGGGTTGATGCCGTTCTCCTGGTAGAACGCCATCAGCTCTTCGTTCATCTTCGGACGATCGTCCTTGTACCGGTTCTGAATGGCCTTCAGCTCCGGCTGCAGTCGCTGCATCTGCAACATCGACTTGGTGCTCTTCAACGTCAACGGCGTCGAGACGAGCATCACGGCGAGGGTGAGGAGGATCACGGCCACGCCGTAGGAGTTCCCCATGTTGTCGTAGAAGAAGGCGAGGATCGAGCCGATCAGGTCGAACATGTGGACTCCTGGGAGGCAGGGACGGGGTCATATCCGTGGGTTCCCCACGGATTGCACCGGCAGAGACGTTTCGTGGCGAGCCAACCGCCGCGAATCGCGCCGTGACCCTCGAGGGCCTCGACTGCGTAGGTGGAACAGGACGGGACATGACGACACGGCGAGGGCCGGCCCGAGAACGCTCGCTGATACCCGCGCACCGCGGAACGAAGCAGGCGCGCGAGTGGGCTCATCGGGCGACGCCCGAACTCTCGTCGGCCTCGGTTTCGGTGCTCAGGAGGGAATGCATCGTGGTGCGCAGTGTGGCATGGGACCAGTTGTCGATCGGTGCGGTGACCCGGATGAGATGATCACCGGGCTTCGGAAACCCGGGATCCTCCCGTTCGAGCTCGGACAGTACCGCTCGAATGCGGCGCCGAACCCGGTTCCGCTGCACCGCGTTTCCCACTTTACGTGGGATCGCGAACGCGATGCGCGGTGGTTGGGTGGGGTCAGGCCGAGAGACCAGTCGGATCGGGCCCCGGCCGGACCGGACGCCCTCGGTACGAAGACGAGCGAAGGCCGCCGGGCCCGAGAGACGACCGATCACGCCGACAGCCGAGCGCGCCCCTTCTGGCGGCGAGACCGGAGAACGGCTCGTCCTCCACGAGTGCTCATGCGCGAACGAAATCCATGCTTCTTTGCCCGTTTGCGCACGTTGGGCTGATACGGCCGCTTCATTGTGGTCCTCCGAACGCCGCGGGCGAGGATCGGCACCGCGGGAAAGAACGGTTCCGATGGTGGGAACCGATGACGTCAACCCGTCACGGTATGGGCGTGAGACTTGCTCAGCAACCACGCCATCGAAGGTCGCCGCGCCGCTCGGGCGGGGTCCCGGGCCGATCCCTTTGAACGACAGCGATGTAATCTGATCTTCCACCCGTGTAATTCGATTCCGGAAAACGGCATCTGTGCTGGTCTTTCGCGCGTCACCGATGCTCCGGCTTGCAGCTATCCACAGCATTGCTATGTTGCGCGCCCACGCCGGTCGGAGTGCACCTGTGGTGTTTGGCATTTTCGCCATCCGTCGCCGCATTCGGCCGGAGGGAGAACGACGAGTCGTCCACACCTGTGGACACGGCTGTGGAGACAGGATGACACGTGGACGAATTAGGTGACGCCGGCGGTCTGTGGACCACGTGCGCGGAGAGCATCCGCGCCCAGTTGAGCGACGCGGTGTGGCGAACCACGTTCAGTGGTGCCAAGGCGGTGGCGTTCGACGAGGGTGAGCTCGTGATCGTGGTGCCGAACGGCCTGCAAAAGGAGCGCATCGAAGGGCGCTACCTGGGGCTGGTTCAAGACGCCATCCAGGAGACGAGCACCGACATCACCGTTCGGGTGGAGATCGACACCGATTGGGACGAGGTCGCGTTCGATGTTCCGGCCGCCGATCTGCGGACACCACACGATCCGTTGCCGGCGCCCGCGATCGTCGCCGGTCTCGAACGAGGCCGCGACGAGAAGTTCACGTTCGAACACTTCGTCATCGGCCCGTCGAACCGCTTCGCCCATGCGGCTGCGCTCGCGGTGGCGGAGACGCCGGCTGCGAGCTACAACCCGCTGTTCATCCACGGCGACTCCGGATTGGGCAAGACCCACCTCCTGCGGGGCATCGCCCACTATGTCGCCGATCACTATCCCTCGTACCGGGTCCGCTATGTGTCGACCGAGACGTTCCTCAACGAGTTCGTCGAGGCGATCCGCACGAACACCCAACCCGAGTTCAAGAGACGCTACAGAGACAACGATGTCTTGTTGATCGATGACATCCAGTTCATGGAGGGGAAAGAAGGTCTCCAAGAGGAGTTCTTCCACACCTTCAACGAGCTGCACCAAAACGACAAACAGATCGTGTTGTCGTCGGACCGGACTCCCGATGCCATGCCCACCCTCGAGGACCGCCTGCGGAACCGGTTCAAGTGGGGTCTCATCCCCGACATCCAACGACCCGACCTCGAGACCCGACTCGCGATCCTGCGCAAGAAGGCCGAGTCGAAGACGATCAACATCCCCGACGACGTCTTCTCGTTCATCGCCGAGAACATCAAGGACTCCATCCGCGAGCTCGAGGGCGCACTGATCAAGGTCACCGCCTACGCCAACCTCACCCAACAACCGCTCGACTTCGACCTGACCGCCCTCGTCCTCAGCGACCTCATCGCCAACGCCGAGAAGCCACCGGTGACCGCGGCACGCATCATCGATCTCACCGCGGAGATGTTCGGGTTCGATGTCGAACAGATCACCGGCGGCAGCCGGCGACGCCCGCTCGTCGACGCTCGCCAGGTCGCCATGTACGTGACTCGCAACATGACCGACCTCTCCTTCCCCGACATCGGCAAGGCGTTCGGCAACCGCGACCACACGACCGTCATGCACGCGGTTCGCAAGATCGAGGCTCGCATGGGTGAACGCCAACAGATCTTCGACAAGGTCACCGAACTCCAGCATCGACTCAACCACCCGTCATGAGCCTCCCCGGCCGGCGTCCGCGCACCCATGACCACTCCACCCGACGCGCCCGCGTGGGGAGAAGACTGGGGACCGAGGGTGCGTCGGAAGTGGACGAACCGTGCACAATCGGGGAGATATCCACCACCGGCGCACCGCATCTGTCCCACACTGTGCGCGCGCGGGGACGACGTGGGGACGCGCGATCCGTGTCATTCCACGGCAAACTCGGTTCCTTCCACAATCCACAAGCCCTATGGACTTCTATTGAAGATGAGTCCATACGACAGGGAGAAGTAACACCATCATGGGCCTGAAGTTCCGCTGCGAACGCGATGTCCTCGCTAAAGCCCTCGCCGATGCCGGCCGAGCCGTCACCACCCGGGGCGGCGCGCTTCCTGTTCTCGCCGGCGTGCGCCTCGTGTTGAACGGTGACCAGCTGACCGTCACCGGCAGCGATCTCGACCTGACGATCTCCGTCACGATCGATGTCGCCGGCGTCGAGGACGGGGTCGCCGTCCTGCCGTCGAAGCTCGCCTCCGATGTGGTCCGGTCGTTGCGGGCCGGTGGGGTGGAGATCACCGTCGAAGACGAGGACGCCCGCATCGTCGCGGCACCCTCGGAGTTCGCGATCCGGGTGATTCCCGCCGATGAGTTCCCCGAGTTGTCGAGTCCCGACGGGGACGCGGTGACCCTCGACGCGGAGGCCTTCAAGGCCGCGATCGAACAGGTCGAGAAGGCTGCGTCATCCGACGACGCCCGCCCCATCCTCACCGGCGTGTTGATGGCCGCGGAAGAAGACGGGCTCCGGCTCGTGTCGACCGACTCCTACCGGCTCTCCGTACGGGATCTGGCCGGGACCACCGTGCTCGGCGAGGGGCAGAAGGTCCTCGTCCCGAGTCGAGCCCTCAAAGAGCTCGCCCGCGTGATCGGCGACGACGATGAGCAGATCACGCTCCGGCTGGGCGAGCGCGATGCCGGCTTCCAAGTCGGTGCGGTGTCGATCACGACTCGACTGATCGAGGGTGATTTCCCCAACTATCGGGGATTGATCCCCACGAATCACCCGAACCAGCTGACCGTCGACCGACTCACCCTGCTCGACGCGGTTCGTCGTGTCCGCCTTCTGGCCCAGGAGTCGACGCCGATCCGGTTGGCCATGTCGGCCGACGGGCTGGAGCTCGTCGCGGTCACCCAGGATGTCGGCCAGGCCCATGAAGCCGTCGACGACGCGATCTACAAGGGCGACGATCTCACCGTCGCGTTCAACCCGGAGTATCTGATCGACGGGATCGAAGTGGCTCCCGGCGACGAGATCACCCTCGAGACCGTCGACGAGTTGAAACCGGCCCTTCTCAAGTCGGCGCAGGATCCCGACTTCCTCTACCTGTTGATGCCCGTACGCGTCAGCTGAGATCCCGATGCGGGTCCATAGCGACGTCGAGGATCGCCGGGTGATCCCGTGTTGATCCGAACGCTCGAGCTTCGGGACTTCCGCTCGTACGAATCGGTCTCCCTTCGTCTCTCCGACGGGTTGACCGCGATCGTCGGTGAGAACGGGCAAGGGAAGACCAACCTGCTCGAGGCGATCGGTTGGCTCGCGAGGATGGGTTCGTTTCGTGGCGTGCCCGACGATGCGCTCATCCGGATCGGTGCCGCGGCGGCGGTCATCAGGGCCACCGTGGTGGGGTCCGACGGTCGTGAGCAACTCATCGAGGTCGAACTGCCCCGGGTGGGCCGCAATCGGATCCAGTTGAACCGACAGCGGGTGTCCCGGGCCCGTGACCTGCTCGGTGTTCTCCAGGTCACGGTGTTCTCCCCCGACGACCTCGAGCTGGTGAAGGGGGGGCCGGCGTTGCGCCGGCGATGGATCGACGAGGCACTCGTCGGTCGACATCCCAAGCACGAGGCGTTGCGCACCGATCTCGAGCGGGTGTTGAAGCAACGCAACGCCTTGTTGCGGTCGGTGCACGGCCGACTCGACGGTGACGCTGCGTTCACCCTCGATGTCTGGGACACGAAGCTCGCGACGATCGGGACGGCGGTCCGTGATGCTCGGCTTGCGTTCCTCGCCGAAGCGGTCCCCCAGATGTCGGCGGCCTATGACGCGGTTGCCCGTCGACACGCCGAGGTGGAGGCGCGCTACCAGTCGAGTTGGGAGGGGGACCTCGCCGAGGCGTTGATCGAGAACCGGGATCTCGACGTTCGCCGGGGTGTTTCCACGGTGGGGCCGCATCGTGACGAGATCGCGTTGCGCATCGGGGGTGCGCCGGCTCGGACCCACGGTTCCCAGGGGGAACAACGCTCGCTTGCTCTCGCCCTGCGACTGGCGGCTGACACCGTCGTTCGCCGGTCGGGTGTCGCCGAGCCCGTGCTGTTGCTCGACGACGTCTTCTCCGAGCTCGATCCGGGCCGGGCCGAGGCCCTGCTCGACGCGCTCCCGGACGGCCAGCGGCTCCTGACGACCGCCGCGTGGTTGCCGCCGGCCGCGAGCCCTGATCGGGTGCTGAAGGTTGCCGCAGGAACTGTCACCGAGATCAGCACCGGGGCCGCCGGTGTCATCGACGGTCCCGATCCGGTGGTGTCCGATGGGTCAGCGCGTGAGCGGTGATCGTGGTCCGTTTCGACTGGGTCGATCCCTCGAGCAGCTGCTGGGGACGTTGCGGGCCCCGTCGGTCGACGTGCTCGACAGCGTGTTCACGAAATGGGCGCTGATCGTCGGCGACGACGTGGCGGCGCACAGCCGGCCGGTGTCGATCGACGGCGCGACCCTGGTCGTCGAGGCGAGCGATCCGACCTGGGCGAGCGAGCTCCGTTGGCTCGAGAAAGAGGTGCTCGAACGGCTTACCGAGGTGGCGGGAACCAACCGGGTTCGCACGCTCGAGGTGCGGGTCGCGAGGCGCAAATGACAGGGGTGTAACTGCTACACTCGAAGCACCGTGTTCGGGCTGTTCTCCCAGCGTCCCAAGGGCGCCATCCCTTCCCCGGAGACTCCCGCGATTCACCGTCGTGACACCGATCTCGGAGTGCGACGATGACCACGGACGACGAGCGACTCGACGGTACCGAACCGTCCCTCGACAGCGGAGACCCAGCAGAGAGCGGACCCGAGATGACCACCACGAGCGAGTCTTCCTACGGAGCCCAGGACATCACCGTCCTCGAGGGTCTCGAAGCGGTCCGCAAGCGGCCGGGCATGTACATCGGATCGACCGGACCGACCGGGTTGCACCATCTGGTGTGGGAGGTCGTCGACAACTCCGTCGACGAGGCGATGGCCGGTCATTGTGATCGCATCGACGTGTCGATCCTGGCCGATGGCGCCTGCGAGGTGATCGACGACGGCCGGGGCATCCCGGTCGACAAACATCCGAAGTATCCCGACATGAGCGCGGCCGAGGTCGTCATGACCGTGTTGCATGCCGGCGGCAAGTTCGGGGGCGAGGGCTACAAGGTCTCCGGTGGGCTCCACGGCGTCGGCATCTCGGTGGTGAACGCCTTGTCCCGCCTCGTCGAGGTCGAGATCGATCGTGACGGCACGCGTCACGCGATGACCTTCGTGGACGGTGGCGAGCTCCGTGATCGGCTCCGGCCGATCGGTGATTCGCCGGTCGTCGACGGTGAACCACGAACCGGTACGACCGTTCGGTTCTGGCCCGATCCGGGCATTTTCGACGAGATCGATTTTCGCTTCCAGACCCTGCTCGAACGGTTCCAGATGATGGCCTTCCTCAACCGTGGCCTCGAGATCCGGGTGAGAGACCAGCGCCCGTCGTCGCTGGTCGAGAGCGATGATCCCGACGGCTGGGTGACCTTCAAGTACGACGGTGGGATCATCGATTTCGTCAGCCACGTGAACGCGTCGAAAGAGGCATTGTTCTCGACCGTCGGCTACTTCTCGGGGGCCGAGGAGATCGACGGCAACCCCCACGAGGTCGAGATCGCCTTCCAGTGGAACACCGGATTCAACTCCGATGGCCTCCACAGCTTCGCCAACGGCATCGCCACCCTCGAAGGCGGCATGCACGAACAGGGGTTCCGCACCGCGGTCACCCGCACGGTCAACGCCTATGCCCGCGAGAAGGGGCTGCTCAAGGAGAAGGACGAAAACCTCACCGGTGAGGACATCCGTGAAGGACTCACCGCGATCATCTCGGCTCGGATCGGAGAACCCCAGTTCGAGGGGCAGACCAAGTCGAAGCTCGGCAATGTGTCGATGCGATCACTGGTCGAGCGGGTCACCAACGAACGGATGGCCGACTGGCTCGAGGAGCATCCCGGTGAGGCGAAGGTGATCCTCACGAAGGCCACCAACGCGGCCCGGGCCCGCATGGCGGCCGCCGATGCCCGCAAGGCGATCCGGTCGAAGTCGTTGCTCGACGGCGCCGGGATGCCCGACAAGCTGAAAGACTGTTCCGCCAAGGAACCCGAACGACGGGAACTGTTCATCGTCGAGGGCGACTCCGCCGGTGGTTCCGCGGTGCGGGCCCGTGATCCGGAGACCCAGGCGATCCTTCCGATTCGCGGCAAGATCTTGAATGTCGAACGGGCTCGTATCGACAAGATGCTGAAGAACAACGAGGTCCAGACCCTCATCACCGCGATCGGGGCCGGGTTCGCCGAGGAGCTCGACATCGAGGCGGTTCGGTACCACAAGGTGATTCTCCTGGCCGACGCCGACGTCGACGGCAGCCACATCCGCACCCTGCTGCTCACCTTCTTCTTCCGCCAGATGCGGCCCCTGGTCGAGGCCGGCTACGTCTACATCGCCCAGCCGCCGTTGTATTCCACCAAGGTCTCGAGCAAGGAAACGGTCTATCTCAAAGACGATGCCGCGAAGGACGCCTTCATGGCCGAACGGCCCAACTACACCAAGGACTTCCAACGGCTCAAGGGCCTCGGAGAGATGGACTGGGACGAGCTGCGCGACACCACGATGGACGTCGGATCACGTTCGCTGTTGCAGGTCTCCGTCGAGCAGGCGGCCATCGCCGATGAGGTCATCTCGATTCTCATGGGCGACGACGTCGAACAGCGCAAGAACTTCATCGTCACCAATGCACGTGAAGTGCGGAATCTGGACTTCTGATGAGTGACACCCCGCCTCCGAGCGACCTGGACGATCTCGAGAACGACGGCGAACCCGACGACGTCACCGTCATCGAGATCCAGGAGGAGATGGAGAGCTCCTTTCTCGACTATGCGATGTCGGTCATCATCAGCCGGGCCCTTCCCGATGCCCGCGACGGGTTGAAGCCCGTGCATCGCCGCATCCTGTGGTCGATGTTCGATCAGGGCTTCCGCCCCGATCGGGCCCACGTGAAATGCGCCCGGGTCACCGGCGATGTCATGGCCCGCTTCCATCCCCACGGCGACAACGCGATCTACGACGCCCTCGCCCGCATGGCCCAGCCCTTCTCGTTGCGCCATCCCCTCATCGACTTCCACGGCAACTACGGCTCGCCGGAGGATCCGCCCGCCGCGGCGCGCTACACCGAGTGCAAGCTCCATCCCCTGGCGATGCAGATGCTG
Source organism: Actinomycetes bacterium (assembly GCA_024276495.1). Classification (GTDB taxonomy): domain Bacteria; phylum Actinomycetota; class Acidimicrobiia; order Acidimicrobiales; family Aldehydirespiratoraceae; genus JAJRXC01. The sequence goes on along the minus strand of JAJRXC010000013.1, from coordinate 44,740 downwards.
GCCGACATCGACGAGAACACCGTCGATTTCGTCGACAACTACTCGGGCGACTTCACCGAACCGTTCGTGCTCCCGGCCCGGTTCCCGAACCTGCTGGTCAACGGCAGTCAGGGCATCGCGGTCGGCATGGCCACCAACATCCCACCCCACAACCTCAACGAGGTGTGCGACGCGGTCACCCACCTGTTGGCGAACCCCGACGCGACCACCGACGACCTGATGGAGTTCGTCAAGGGTCCCGACTTCCCGACCGGCGGACAGATCCTCGGCCGGGTCGGCATCGAATCGGCCTATCGCACCGGCCGGGGCTCGGTGAAGATGCGGGCCAGTACCGAGCTTCGCGAGAAAGGCAACCGGCAGGAGATCGTGGTCACCGCGTTCCCGTATCAGGTGTCCGCGGGAGCCGTCGCCCGCAAGATCGTGGAGTTGGTCCGCAACAACGAGCTCGAGGGCATCGCCAACGTCAACGATGAATCGTCGGGCGACGACACCCGTTTCGTCATCACCTTGAAGCGCGACGCCAACCCCGAGGTCGTGCTCAACAACCTGTGGAAGAGCACGCCGCTGCAGACCAGCTTCGGGGTCAACATGGTGGCCCTGGTCGGAGGTGTGCCCCGCACCCTCACCCTGCGCGACGCGTTGGTCGCCTATGTCGATCACCAGATCGAGGTCATCACCCGTCGTTCGGAGTACCGCCTCGATCAGGCCGAGAAGCGACTCCACATCGTCGAAGGGCTGATCAAGGCCCTCGATCTGATCGACGAGATCATCGCCACGATCCGGGCCAGCGACGATCGCGGCGCGGCCCGCACCGCCTTGATGGCGGAGCCGTTCGAGTTCAGCGAGGTGCAGGCCAACCACATCCTCGACATGCAGCTGGGTCGGCTCACCCGACTCGGTCGCGCCGACCTCGAGTCCGAGGCCGGCGACCTCCGAGAGACGATCACCGATCTCCAGGAGATCCTGGGCGACGATGCCAAGCTCCGCACCGTCATCGTCGAGGAACTGGGCGTGGTTCGCGAGAAGTTCGGTGAGGATCGGCGCTCCGCGCTCGAGATCGACCCCGGCGAGTTCGACATCGAGGACCTGATCGACGACGACCCGCTCGTGTTCACGATGTCGGCGTCCGGCTACGTGAAGACGGTGCCGGCCGAGGAGTTCCGGACCCAGGGCCGGGGCGGCCGGGGGATCGCGGGCACGAAGCTCAAAGACGAGGACACCCTCACCCACCTCATCTCGACGACCGCGCATTCGTACCTGATGTTCTTCTCGACCCGCGGCCGGGTCTACCGGCTCAAGGCCCATCAGATCCCGGTGGCGTCGCGCACGGCCCGCGGCACCGCGATCGTCAACTTGTTGCCGCTGCAGGAAGACGAACGCATCCAGGCGATCATCGACACCCGCGACTACGAGACCAACCGCTACCTGTTCTTCGCGACCGCCAAGGGACGGGTGAAGAAGACCCGCTTCAACGCCTACGACTCGTCGTTGCGGGCCGGGCTGATCGCGATCAAGCTCAACGACGACGACGAGCTGGTCGAGGTGATCCCCACCAACGGCCGCTACGACATCTTGTTGTCGTCCCGCCTCGGCCAGACGATCCGGTTCGACGAGGCCCAGGTTCGCGAGATGGGACGCAACGCGGCCGGCGTGATCGGCCTCAAGTTCAAGAAGCCCGGCGACGATGTCGTCGCCTGCGACATCGCCCGCGACGGCGCGGCGCTGCTCCACATCACCACCAAGGGCTACGGAAAACGTTCGCCGGTCGACGAGTATCCCCGCAAGGGGCGCGGCGGCATGGGCGTGATCGGCATCAAGGTCACCGAGGAGAAGGGTGAGGTCGTCGGCACCCTGATGGTCGACGACGACGACGAGATCCTCGCCATGACCGCCTCGGGAGTGCTGATCCGCACCCGGGTCGACACCATCTCCGAGCAGGGCCGGTCGGCCAGCGGAGTGAAGGTGATGAGCCCGGACGACGACGATACGGTTGCGTCCATCGCGTTGGTCACCATCGACGACGAGGATGACGGCGAGAGCGACGACGAGCCGCTCGAGTCCGCCGACTGACCACGCACGGCCACTTCCCCCCACCGCACGGAGGAAAGTGAGCGTGGATGTCACCACGATGCGCGACAAGTCGAGGTCAGGCCCTGCCCGTGATGCTGGTGCTGGTCGCCGTTGCCCTGGTGGGCGTGGCGCTGGTCGCCCGGCTCGGTGTCGCCGCGGACGACGCGGCGAGGGCCCGGACCGCGGCCGACGCGGCGGCGTTGGCCGGCGCGGTCGAAGGGCGACGGGTCGCGGCGGAGATCGCCGAGGCCAATGGCGCGGCGCTGCTGGAGTTCGTCCGGCAGGGAAGCGTCGTGGAGGTCCTGGTCGAGGTAAACCGGGCCCGAGCCCGAGCCCGGGCGGAGACCTCGGTGGTGTGGGACCCCCCGTGATCTGGCCGGGAGCTCACGGGATGCGACACTCGCGGCGTGCCCCTCACGTTTCCCGAAGTCGTCGACCACTCCCTTTTCCCGACCGGGCCGTTCCGTTGGCGAATCGGAACCCGGGTCCTGCCCCGGGATCGCTGGCTCCAGCCCGACGACGCCCGCACTGCCGACCTCGCCGAGAAGGCGGCGTTGATCGCGGTGCGGCCCGAGGAGATGACCGGATGGATGGCCGGGTCGGCGGCGGCCGGCGCCGAGGTCCTCGCGTTGGTCGAGTCCGCCCTGTCCGATCGGGGGCTCTCCCCGGCGCCGGACGGTGACCATCCGATCGACCGGGCCGGACGATCCGTCCAGGAGGACCTCTGCTTGTTGGAGCGGCAGGGGAGCGATTGGATCCTGACCGCGGGTTCGGTGTGCTTCCCGACCCGGTGGACGCTGCGAACCAAGCTGGGCGGGTCGTTGTCGGCCATCCACGCACCCGTTCCCCGGTACGCCGATGAGATCGGTGCCCGGGTCGATCGCTTCTTCGACCGCATGGCCGCCGGGTCGCTGGTGTGGAGACCGAACTGGTCGATCGTCGGTGACCCGAGTCGTCGACTCGACCCGGGCGATGCCGGAACCGTCGTTGCGCCGACGGATCCCGGTCGTGAGTTGTTCATGCGGGTGGAACGACAGAGCCTCCGCCGCCTCGTCGATCACGATGCGATCGTCTTCGCCATCCGCATCCACGTCTGGCCATTGCGAGATGTCGTCGATCACATCCCTCGATCGGCGCTCGCGACCGCGCTCGAGACCATGCCGATCGACGTTGCCGAGTACAAGAGTCTCGATGTCGTGAGGGCTGCACTGGTGCGGTGGCTCCGACACTTGTGAGGGGTGGGGCGTTCTCGGCGGGTTCGTCCCGTACACTTTCTCGGTGCTCCCATCCATCGGTGACAGGGGCGGCCCCACATCATGAGTGAGCGATCCGAACCAGACGACGCAACCTTTCAGCTCGCGAGCGGCGAGGAACTTGTGTTGCCCGGTGACGAACCGGTCGAGACGGCCGAGTCGTCCAATGGTGTCGCGCCCGCAGCCGTTGCCGGCACCCTTCCGGGAATCCCCCCGGGGGCCAAGGCGCCACGCCCGAGCTATCGCGATCGCCGGGTCGCCGGGCGGCTCCGGGCCCGCAAGGTCCGCCGGCTGGTTCGTCACGTTGAGCCGTGGTCGGTGCTGAAGGTATCCCTGCTCTTCTACTTCTGCCTCTGGGTGATCCTGTTGATCGCCGGGGTGATCCTCTGGAGCTTCGCAGTGGGGTCCGGCACGATCGACAATGTGGAGAACTTCGTGAAGGAGCTCTTCGCCCTCGAGAGCTTCGAGTTCAACGCCGACGAGATCTTCCGGGCCGGTGCGATCGGGGGCCTGGTCATCGTCGTGGCCGGGTCCGGGTTCACCGTTTTGATGGCGGTGCTGTTCAACCTGATCAGCGACGTCACCGGCGGCGTACGGTTCACCGTGGTCGAAGAGGAGACCGCACGTCCCCGCCCGAAGCGCACCCGCCCCCGCCACGGTCCACGTCCGGTGGTGGCGCCACCGGCCCCGACCGCGATCGGTGAAGCCGCACCGGTGCCGGCGGAGGCGACGGAGTTCCCGTCGGGGCCTCAGCTCGCGACCGACACCGATCTGGCCGACGGGGCTCCGGGTGCCGACGTGCCCCTTCTCCCCACGGCCGACACCCAGGCCTCCGAGGAGACTCCCGCCTGACCGCACGACGTTGGCGACCGCTCGGACGCACCGGTAGCGTGAGCGCCTCACGGGGCTATAGCTCAGTTGGTTAGAGCGCACCCCTGATAAGGGTGAGGTCGCAGGTTCGACTCCTGCTAGCCCCACGCCGTGCCGTGGCCGAGACGACGGGAGAGTCAAATGGGCGGTCGTGGTCTGCTCACCCTCTTCCGACGGGCCATGGTCGCGCTCTTCGCCGGTGTCTCGGTTGCAGCGGCGATCCGGGTTCGGGGAAGCGGCGGCGTTCCCCCCCAAAAAGGCGGATGGCGAGAACTGTCCGGCGACGACCTGCGATGACGCAGTGATCGTGATGTCGAGATCATGAGAGTCGTGCTGTTCGGGGCCGGCGCGACCGGCGCTCGAGTGGCCCGCCAGTTGCGTTCGAGTGGACTGGTCGCCTGTGTCGAGATCCGCGACCAGCAGGCGGACCGGGCACGGCGACTGGTCGACACGCTCGGCGCCGGAACCGAGATCGGCGTCGGCCGTCGACTCGTCGACGACACGACCGGTGTCGTCGTCGCCACCCCGGCCGGCTCGCAGGCCGCGATCGCCCGGCGGGCGGTGCGGCAGGGGATTCCCGTCGTCGCCACCTCCAACCAGATGTCGGAGGTTCGGCGCCTCCTCACGTTGGACCAGCCGGCTCGCGACCGTGGCATCCCGGTCGTGATTGGGGCCGGGTTCATGCCGGGGCTGACCGGGTTGTTGGCCCGGCACGCATCGGAGGAGCTCGATAAGGTCGATGAGATCCATGTCGCGAAGGTCGGTACCGGTGGCCCGGCCTGTGCCCGTCAACATCACCGGGCTCTTTCCTCGATCGGACTCGACTGGCGTGACGGCCAGTGGGTTCGGCGGGCCGGCGGCTCGGGACGGGAGTTGGCCTATTTTCCCGATCCGATCGGCGGCCGAGACTGCTACCGGGCCGGTCTTCCCGACGCCTTGTTGCTGGTCCCCGAGTTCCCGGGAATCGAACGGGTGACCGCCCGACGCGCGGCGACCCGCCGCGACCGGCTCACCGCCCCACTGCCGATGCTGCGGCCGCCGCCGGCCGAAGGTGGCATCGGTGCCGTACGGGTCGAGCTGCGGGGTCGGGTCGGCATCGAACGGCGGGTGATCGTGGTCGGTTCCGTCGAACGACCCGCCGTCGCCGCGGGTGCGGTGGCCGCCTGCACGATGCTGCACGTCCTGGCGGGACACGCGCCGGCCGGCGCCTACGGACTGGCCGGCATCGGCGAACCCCTCAGACTTCTCAAAGCGGTGGGCGACCGAGGCGTGCGCGGCATGCGATTCGAGGGTGACACCACCTTCTTCGCGCCGGCAGCCACCAGCTCGTCAAGTCCGACCGTGAACCTGCCGTAGGTTCCCTCAACGCCCGACTTGATAGGCCGTTCGAAACATTTTTCGAGAAATCGCTAAAGGCCGTCGCGCGATGCGCCGAAACCATCTCCGCTGGAAGAAGTGCGGCACCACCGCTGCCTTCGAACTCGATGAGGGAGATCCGGGGCGATGAACAAGGGCGATACGGAACCAAGGACACGAAGCACTCGGGCAAGCCGACGACGGGTACGGCCGGCCCAGGGCGCAGGTTCGATGGAGCCGGAACTGGCCGAGATGATCGAGGCCAATCTGCCGCTCGTGAAGCACATCGTCTTCCAGGTCGCCGTGCACTTCCCCCGCCACGTCGACCGTGACGAACTGGCCCGCGCCGGTGCGCTCGGCCTGGTCGAAGCGGCCCGCCGCTACGACGAGGACCGGGGTGTGCCCTTCGATCGTTTCGCCGCGCAGCGGATCCGGGGTGCCATCCTCGACGCGGTGCGCGCCGCCGACTGGGCTCCGCGCTCGGTCCGCAACCTGGCTCGCAAGCTCGAGGGTGCCGAACAGCGGCTCGCCACCGAGCTCGGTCGGGTGCCGACCAAAGAAGAGATGTCGGAGGCGCTCGGCATGACCCAAAGTGAGCTGGCTCGCCTCCAGGACCGGATGTTCCGCTCGGTCGTGTTGGCGCTCGAACACGAGACGGCCGACGACGTCGAGAAGGACCTGACTCTCGTCGACGTGCTCGTCGACGAGAACTCGGTCGAACCGTCCGCTGAGCTCGAGACCCGCGAGCTCCACGGCTATCTCCGTGACGCGATCTCCCTTCTTCCGGAACGCCATCGACTGGTCGTCGTCGGCTACTTCCTCGAAGGTCGAACCTCCCAGGATCTCGCCGACTTCCTCGGCGTGACCGAATCCCGCATCAGCCAGCTCCGCTCGGAGTCGCTGCTCATGCTCCAGGAAGGCATCGAGGCCCAGTACGTGTCGGACACCCCCGACCCCTGCGAGGTGACCGGTCGGGTCGCACGCCGCAAGGCCACCTACGCCAAGGGGATCTCCGAGGCGTCGGCCTTCGCCGACCGCATGGAACTGATCAACCTGATCGAGAGCGACGCCCCCGCCATCGTCGGCTTGCGCTGACTCAGGGGGCCCAGAGGTCGAGCAACTCGGCGTGGATGGCGCCGTTGGTCCCGACGCCGGAACCGGTCTTCCAGCCGTCGACGGAGTCGTCACCGACGTAGGTCGTGTAGCGGCCGCCGGCTTCGGGGATGATCACCGCCATCGGCGCGACATCCCAGGGGTTGGCGAGGGGATCGATCATCGCCTCGGCGCGGCCGGTCGCGACCAGGGCGTAGCCGTAGGCGTCACCCCAGGTCCGAAACACCACCGGGCTGTCGAGCACGGCGCGGAGATCGTCGGGATCCCAGTAGCCGAACCCGCTCGTGCACACATAGCTGCCGTCGAGTGAGGAACGGTCGCTGACCCGGCAGCGATCGCCGTTGTGGAACGCGCCGAGTCCGCGGCCGGCCCAGATCGTCTCGCCCAACGCCGGCAGGTTGATCACCCCGACGGCCGGACCGTGCTCGTCGACGAGGGCGATCAGGTTGGCGTAGAGGGGAACCCCCTTCGTGAAGGCCTTGGTGCCGTCGATCGGATCGATCACCCACGTCCGACCACTCGTTCCCGGCGTGTCCCGGTGTTCCTCACCGACCACCGCGTCGTCGGGGAACTCGACCGCCAGGCGGGCCCGCATGAGCGTCTCGGCGGCGAGGTCGGCGGCGGTGACGGGAGACCCGTCCCCTTTCGTGTCGACCGCGAGGTCCGGATGGTTGTACCAGTCGAGGCTCCGGGCGCCGGCCGCTCGGGCGATGTCGACCGCGGCGGCAACGGTGGCCGCGTCGACGGCGGGAGGATCAGAGGACATCGGCGTTCACGGTAGGGGGCGACGAGCGAAGAACGACTGGTGCCGGGTCAAGACGATCGTCATGAGAATCGGGGCCACGACGGTGCCCCGGGCGTCGGCGGTCTCCGCCGCGACGACGAACATGCCCCACCAGACGCAGATCTCGCCGATTCGGGGTGGATGGGGGACGAGACGCCACAATCCCCGGTCGGGTTCGGCATCGCCGACGGTCTCGAGGAAGAACCCGATGCCCCACAGAGCGGCACCCGCCACCGCCGGCCAGCCGATCATGGGTGTGCGGGGTGTGGCCGCGACCTGCACCGGCAAGGTGACGATGAACATGAACAGACCCAGTGGCGCGAACCGGGTGAGAAGCGATCGCGCCGTCGGCTCGTCGCCGGGCGGCGAACCGTCGAGTCGAGTCCAACGCCACAGATGGACGGTTCGGCGCAGCCCCCAGAGGGTGACCATCGCAGTGAGAAGGTCGCGGCGGCCGCGATCACCGTCGCCGACCCACCACGCCATCCAGGCGACGGCCACGACGCCGAGCGCCCAGACGATCCCGAGGTCGTGACGGCGGCGGACCAGGCTCCACGACCACGCGAGCACGATCAAGACGATGATCGCCACGACGACGCTCGAGATCACGTCGTCATGGCCGCTCATGGACCGGCCCCCGTCCGGTCGGGGCCCGGCGCGGCCGCCGAGGCGCGATCTCGTTGCTCACCGGCGCGGGTCTCGATCCATCGGTCGACATCGATCCACCGGGCGAGGAGCCATTCGACGAACTCGTCCTCGTCGACCGGTACGTCGCCGCGGGGGATCCGCCAGAGACGAACCCGGACCGGTTCGGCGAGCGGCAGGTTTCGGCGGATCGCGGCGAGGTCGCCGAACTCCTCCATCCCGACGTGCGCGACGAGCACGAGATCCGCGGTCGGTGCTCCGCGCAGCAACGAGTTCGTTCCGGCCGGTCGAGGGGGGAGAAGGTGACGCAGTGATCGGGCCGCGGCTTCGAGGTCGGGCCGGGTCTCGGCGATGCGGGTGGCGGCCCGTTCGAGTCGTTGCGGGGTGAAGAAGGTTCCCTCGGGGAAGATGACGGCGACATGGTCGTCGTCGACGAGGGTGGCCAGAGCTTCGATGCGGTCCTCGAGCGCCGAATCGGGACCGGGCGTGCGGTTGACGAACACGTTGGGAAGCCGATTCCCGACGATGTCCATCGCGGGGGCCCACTGCAGCTCTTCCTTCAGTGTGTAGAGCAGACGGTGCCCGCCCATGTTGCCGAACAGGATCAGGGGCAGGAGGGCATCGGCGTGGCTTGCGTGGCGGGCGAGCACGATCGCGTCGGCGTGTCGGAGCTCCTCGGGGTTCTCGACGTTCCAGCGCAGCCCCGCGAACCGGCGAAAGTTCCCGGCGTGTCGGGCCGCCCACCATTGCTCGAGGCCATGGAGACGGCGTTGGGCACGATCGCCGTCGACCCGACCGACGTGCCAGGTCAACAACACGATCCCGACGACCGCGGCGCTGAGCTCGACCGCGAGCACCCCGGTGAGCAGGCACCACAGCCGGACCCGACGCAGCGGTGAGCGGGACGCGAAGTCGACGAGCGAGAGGAGCGGGACGACGATCACGCTCAGCGCGAGGGTGCCGGCCAGCGCGAGGGTGACGAGGGTGAGGCTGATCGGACGTCGGACGATCGGCGGGGGGAGCGCGGCCATGGGCCGAACGTATCGCCCCCGCGGGCCCCGCTCCGGCCGTCGGGAAGATTTCATGATGTTCCGATTGGTTTCATGTGATTGAATCAGGGTCCACGACAGATCGGAGCCTCCGTGGTCATTCGGGAATCCATTGCCACCGCCGACGGACTCCGGGCCAGTGCCCGGTCCGCGGCTCGACGGGCCGCCGAGGCACGCGGTGTCGCGTTCGCCATCGAGGTTCGGCGCGCCGCGATCGGTGAACGGATCGAGGCCGCGCTCGCGCTGCACAGGGCGGAGATCTGGGATTCGGCCGCGGCCCGCCGCAGCCGAGACGAGCTCCAGCGGGGGGTGGCGCTGATGATCGGTCGGGCGCGGGAGGGAGCTCGGGAGACCCGCGCCGCCCTCGAACGTGAAGCCGAGGCGCTCGATCGGGCCGCGGTGGCGTACCGGCGCCAAGCCGACGCGATCGACGTCGCAGAAGCGGCTTCGGTGCTGAGTTGGTCCGCCGGCGGGCCTGCCCGGTGAGCTCAGGCCGCGGCGAGGCGGGTGTCGAAGTCGACTGGCCGGGGGTAGAGGCCCCGGAGCGCGAATGGCGCCTTGAACGGTCGCCAGCGATCCCGGTCCTGGGCCAGGCGGTCGGCGACGACATAGGTGGCGGCCGGGTTGAACCCGAGGCCGCAGTGGCTGCCGTAGACCTCGACGTTCTCGACCCGGGGCAGATCCCGGTTGAGGCATTGATGCCAGTTCACGACCCCGTCGGTCTTCGTGTAGATCGATGTCGACGGCACGGGGATCGGTTCACGGGCCCAACACGGCATCCGGTTCTCGATCATCTCCGCGGTGTGGCGGTGACGCAGCGCCGTGAACGCGGCCCGGGCGTTGGACTGGTCCGGCCCGATGGTCTGGAAGGGGCTGCCGAGTGTGATCACCTGCCCGACGGTGTCGGGGGCGAGGCGGGCCAGCTCGCGGCCGAAGAGACCACCGAGTGACCAGCCGACGATGTCGATCGGTCCGTTGTCACGGTCGAGGCGGTCGAGCAGGGCGACGAGCCCGTCGAGGATGTCGCCGGTCGGACCGAGGTTTCGGCCCAGGCCCCAGCCCCGCGCGTCGTAGCCGATCGAGCCGAGGAGGGTCCGCAGTGGGAGGGTGCTGCCGTCGCCGGCCATGAAGCCGGGGAGCACCAGCACCGTTCGACCATCGCCGCGGGGCAGGAGTCCGGCCAGCGCCGGTGCGGTCATGGCGAACGCGCCGAGCTCCGTCGATGCCCGCAGCTCGAGCAGCGCCAGAATCGGATGGGGGCGGTGGGCCATTCGCTCATCGTGGCAGCCGTCACCGCGCGTGGCAAGATCCGCGCGCCCCGTTGCGAGCTTCGTCATGAACACGTCATCTTCCGCCGGCGGCTGCGCTCGGGAGGGTGCCGGCGAACCAGGCGCGGAGATCAGCGTGGACCTCGTCCCGGTTCGTCTCGTTGAGCAGCTCGTGGCGGGCGTCGGGATAGAGCCGCACGGTCACCGGGCCCTTCCCGAGCGTTTCGTAGCGTGCGGCCAGCTCGCGCACCGAGACCCCGTGGTCGCCGACCGGGTCGTTGTCCCCGGCGATCAACATCATGGGAAGATCCTCGGGGATCCGCGCCTCCTGGTCGGGCTGCCACATCTCGGACATCCCGGTGATCATGTCGGTGACGAAACCGTTGGAGAGCGGCGCACCACACCACGGGTCGGCCCCGTAGCGGGCGACCTCGTCTCGATCGCGGCTCAGCCACTCGAAGCCGGTCGGGTCGTCGACGCCGGCCGCGAAGGGTTCGTTGAAACCGGCGAACATCCCGGCGAAGAGCGCCGACGGCTTCTCGGCTCCCTCACCCGCCTCGATCTCCTGCAGCAACGCGATGAGTTCGGCCGCGCCCTCCAGTGATCCCGAGGTGCCGGACAGGACTGCCGCGAAGAAGAGATCGCCGTGGCGTTGCAGGACCCGTTGGGCGAGCAACGACCCCATGCTGTGGCCGAACAGGGCCACGGGGACGCCGGGATACCGGTCGTGGAGGAGCTCGGTCAGCGCGGCGATGTCGTCGACCATCGCGTTCCAGCCCCCGGGCCGGGCGACGCCGGCGGTGCCGTGGAGGGCGGCGCTGCGACCATGACCCCGGTGGTCGATGCCGTGGACGACCGCGCCGTCGTCGACGAGCAGCGACGCGAAGCGGGTGTACCGGGCGGCGTGCTCGCTCGCGCCGTGGGCGATCAGGATCACGACGGTCGGGGTGGTCGGTTCGCCCCAACGGCACACCTCGAGCGTGGTGTCGCCGCGGTCGAGTGTGGCCCAGACGGGTTCGATCAGGGGTGGGTTCATGGGGCAGGACCCTAGTGGTCGGTCGAACCGGCGCCGGGTGACGTGAGGTCGGCGATCGCGGAGAGCGCGCCGTCGGCGAGCTCGACGAAATCGGCTCGGCCGCCGCCCGTGGTCCATTGGCGGATGGCGACCCGAAGAGCCGACATCGCGGCGCCGGCGATGATCTCGGGCCGGGGGTCGGCGATCGGGTCGGTGTCGAGGCGGAGGGCGACGGCGTTGATGATCTCGCGTTCCCAGCTGGCCTGGACGACGGCGCGGCTGTAGGCCGACACCGACGGCACCGCGGCGGCCAGACGGGCCTGGAGCAGTCGCCGGTCGGCGTTGCGTTGGTGGTCGTCGGCCAGTGACAACACCGCCTGGCGGACGACTTCGAGAACGGGTTCGTCGCCGGGCCGGGATTCGAGGGCGGCCCGCAGGGCGATCCGGAGATCGTCCATGTCGCCGTAGAGGAGCGCTTCTTTCGTCGCGAAGTGGCGAAAGAGGGTTCGCTGGGCGACGTCGGCCGATTCAGCGATGTCGACGGTGGTGGTTTCGGCGAACCCCGTGGTCGCGAACAGGGTGGCGGCCGCGTCGATGAGGCGTTGCCGCGTCTCGCGCTTCTTGCGGTCGCGACGACCCTCGATCGCGTCGGTGTCGGTCATCGGCCCAGCCTACGACACCCGATGATGAAGTCAGCGGTTGACTCATGTCAGTCACTGACATTACGATGACGGGCCCAGGGGTACTGTGCGCACCCGACCCGGGTGACACCGAATGGCAGGAGTAGGTCATGGCCCGACGTGCCGCCGCAATCTTCGATCTCGACCGCACGCTGATCGCGTCGTCGTCAGCCCCGGTGTTTCAACGCCATCTGGCTGCGGCCGGTCTCGACAACGTCCCGGAGATCCCGTTCGCCGACGCCTTCTTGCGCTTCTACGACCAGTTCGGCGAGAGCTGGGTGATGATGCAGCCCGCGAAGCTGGGCGCCCGCACTGCCAAGGGCTGGTCCATCGCCCAGGTCGCCGAAGGCGCCGACGGGGCGGCCGCCGAGATCGCCGACACCCTGCTCCAACCCTTCGCCCCCCAGGTCTTCGACGAACACCGCGAGGCCGGCCGCCTCCTCGTGCTCGCCACGACATCACCGGAACCATGGGTCGCCCCCCTCGCCGAGAAGCTGGGATTCGACGCCGTCGTCGCGACCAAGTGGCGCGCCGCCGACGGCGTCTACACCGGCGAGCTCGACGGTCCTTTCGTGTGGGGCCGGGCCAAAGCCGACGCGATCGCGAGATGGGCCGCCGCGAACGACATCTCGCTCGAACGCAGCTACGCCTACAGCGACAGCTACTTCGACGCGTCGTTGCTGGCCTCGGTGGGCAATCCGGTGGCTGTCAACCCCGACCCCCGACTGCAGGCGGTCGCCGTGCTGCGGGGGTGGCCGGTCCGACACCTCGACAAGCTCGACGGCGTGATCAAGATCGCCGGCCGCGAGATCCAGGACTGGGCCCGACCGTTCATGCGGGAGGAGCTGCAGCCGTTCGCCCGCATCCAGATCGACGGAGTCGACAACATCCCGGCCGACGGGCCGGCGATCCTCGTCTTCAATCACCGGTCCTACTTCGACCCGGCCGTCATGGGGCTCATCAGCGCGAGATCCGGGCGAGCCGTGCGCAGCCTCGGAAAGAAGGAAGTGTTCGACGTTCCCGTGATCGGTCGGCTCCTCAAGGGGATCGGCGGCGTGCGGGTCGACCGGGGGACCGGCTCCGACGAGCCCCTGGAGGCAGCCGCCGCCGCTCTTCGCGGCGGCGAGATCCTGATGATGGCCCCCGAAGGCACGATCCCTCGTGGTCCCGCGTTCTTCGATCCCGAGCTGAAGGGCCGCTGGGGTGCCGCCCGGCTCGCGGCGATGACCCGGGCCCCGGTCATTCCCGTCGGCCTCTGGGGGACCGAACACGTCTGGCCGCGTCGCGCCCGCTTCCCGCGCCTCCCGGTCGGTTCGCGTCCGCTGGTCACGGCAACCGTCGGTGGGCCGGTTCCGCTCGAGTACGACGATCCCGACGCCGACACCCGCCGAATCATGACGGCGATCGTCGATCTGCTCCCCGATGAGGCCCGCGAGCGCCGCACCCCGACCGAGGAGGAGCTCGCCTTGACCTACCCGCCCGGCTACACGGGTGACCCGGCGGCGGAAGCGAACCGTCGCCCCGGCACCGACACGTCCGCGTCATGACCGAGCACCGACACCGGGAGGTCGACGCGGCCGAACGCATGACCGAGCACGAAGCGCTCATGTGGAACATCGAGAAGGATCCGTGGCTCAACCCCAGCGGTGCGGGCATGTTCGTCTTCGACCGGCCCATCGACGTCGACCGACTCCGCGCCCGGATGCGGGCCGCGGTGGCCGACCTTCCCCGCTTCTACCAACGGGTGCAACCCGGCCTCGGTCGTCTGTCCACCCCGGCGTGGGTTCCCGATCCCGAGTTCGACTTCGACTTCCACTTCCGGGTGGTGCGGCTCCCGACCCCCGGCACCGAGCGTCAGCTGCTCGACTACGCGGCGAAGCTCTACATGGAGCCGCTCGACCGCACACGGCCGCTGTGGCGCATGGTCGTCATCGAGGGCCTCGAATCCGGACAGGGCGCCCTGTGGACGATCGTTCACCACGCGATCTCCGACGGGATCGGACAGCTCCGGATGGCGGAGATGTTCCAGGACCTCGAACGTGACGTCGAGCCGACCCCGGAGATCGACCTCGAGCGCATCGTGGCCGACAAGGTCGCCGGGTTCGCCCAAAAGGAAGCCGGTGGTGATCTCGGATCGAGCTTCGCCACCACTGCGGCGCACTCCGTGTCACATCTTTTGCGGCGAACGGTCGGCACCGCGAGGCGAGCGGCCGGCGAGATCGCGATCTGGCCGGCCGATCCGGCCCGGGCCACCGAGGCGATCGGGGATGTCGCCACGCTCGTTCGCACGACCGCCGAACAACTCGGCAGTGGGTCCGGCGACGGGATCGTCGGCGCACCCCTCTTCCACGAGCGATCCCGGCATCGCCATCTCGAGACGGTTCGCGTCCCGCTCGACGAGCTGAAGGCGGCCAGCAAGGCGGCCGGTGCCACCATCAACGACTCGTTCGTCGCGGTGATGGCCGACGCGGTGGTGCGCTACCACGAGGACCGCAACGCCCCCTTCGACATCCTCAACATCTCGTTCGTCATCAGCACCCGCACCGACGATCTGGCGGGCGGCAACGCGTTCACGCCGGTCGCCGTACAACTTCCGGCCGGGTCAATGACGCTGGCGCAGCGGCTGGCCGCGGCCCGCGAGGTCATCGCCGAGGCCCGGGAGTCGGCGTCACGCGGGGGTGGGATCACGGCCCTGTCGGGGGTCTTGAACCTGCTGCCGACGTCGGTCGTCACCCGTACCGCGCGGGCCCAGGCCGCGAAGCTCGACCTCGCGACCTCGAACCTCCGGGGGGCACCGATCCCGCTCTACATCGGCGGGGCCGAGGTGTTGTACAGCGTCACGATGGGGCCGCTGGCCGGCACCCCGTGCAACGCCACCGCGCTCTCGTATCGGAACTCCTTCGACATCGGGCTCTTCATCGACCCGGTCGCGATCAAGGAACCGGAGGCGTTTCGTGAATGCGTCGAGGCGGCCTTCGCGGATCTCCTCGGCTGAGGCATCAACCCACGAGTCGAACGACCGCCTCCCGAAGCGACGCCACGTCCGCGGTGGACCAGCTCAGGCGCAAATGGGTTCGCAGGTCGCTATGAACCGCGAACGCGGCGCCGGGAACGAACGCCACGCCCCGGCCGAGGGCCGATTCGAGCAGTGAGGTCGTGTCGGTTCCATCGGTGAATCGGGCCCAGACGAACATGCCGCCGGCGGGCTCGTCGAACGCGAGCCGGGTCCCGAGAACGTCGCGGAGCGCGTGGCACAAGGCGTAGCGTTTGGCCACGTTCGCGGCGCGGATGTCGTCGAGGTGGTCGCCGTACCATCCGGACTGGAGGGCACCGAGCGTGATCGCCTGGGAGAGCGAGCTCGTGTGGAGGTCGGCCGACTGCTTCGCCCGTTCCACCGCCGCGCACAACCAACGGGGTGCGATCATCCAACCGACCCGGAGCCCCGGCGCGAGGACCTTCGACACGCTGCGGAGCTCGACCGCCATCGGATGACCGGCGGCTTCCGCCGGCCGGGATCCGACCTCGCCGAGCTCCCGGTACGGGTCGTCGAAGACGACCATGAATCCGTGACGTGCGGCCAGTTCGAGCAGTCGCTCGCGGCGGCGGTTCGACAGCGTCGTCCCACTCGGGTTGTGGAAGTGGGGAACGGTGTAGACGAGCTTCGGTCGTTCCCCCGCCTCGATCATGGCCTCGATCGCGTCGACGTCGATCCCCTCGCGGTCCACGGCTGCCGGCAACAGCCGCACCTCGCGGGATCGAAACGCCTGGAGGGCACCGAGATACTCCGGGTCACCGACGATCACCGGGTCGCCCGGATCGAGCAACACCTGGGCGATCAGGTGTTGGGCCTGCTGCGATCCGGTCGTGACCACCACCTGGTCGATCGTGTCGGCCGCAGGTGTCGTCTCGACGATGTGGGCGCGCAGGGCGGCGTTGCCGGCCGTCAGACCGTACTGGAGCACGTCTCGCCCCCGGGTTCGCAGGAGACGTTCGCTGGCGGCCGCCAGCTGGTCGATCGGGAATCGATCCGGGTCGGGCAGTCCACCGGCGAGGCTGATCATGCCGGGCCGCTGCGCGTGCTCGAGAAGATCGCGGATGGCCGATGTCGTCGCGTTCTGCGCCGCGCGGCTGAGCATCGATTGCATCCCCTCACTCTCGGTGCGCCGAGCCGCAAGGGAAAGTCCCCCGCGGTGGTGGTACCAGCAGTGCTACCTTCCGATGATGCGGGCCGCCGACCTCGGGGACTTCCTCCGCACCCGCCGCGAGCGGATCCAGCCCGGCGACGTGGGGCTCCCCGCATCGCCGGGTCGCCGGACCGCGGGGCTTCGGCGCGAGGAAGTCGCGGTGCTGGCCAACATCGGCGTGTCCTGGCTCACCCGCCTCGAGCAGGGCCGGGCCAACCGGGTCTCCGCCGAGGTGCTCTCGGCGCTCGCCGACGCACTCCGTCTCTCGACGGCGGAGCGAACTCACCTCTTCGGTCTCGCCGGGGTTCGGCCCCCGGCCGTGTCGGTCGGGGGGACGGCGTCGGACCCGTCGCAACGGACCCTCGTCGACGGCCTCCAGCCGAACCCCGCCTACGTGCTCGACCACGCCTGGAACCTCGTCTGCTGGAACCGGGCCGAAACCGCGCTCTTTCCCGTTCTCGGCACGATCGACGGTCCGGCCAACCTCCTTCGTCTGACGTTCGACACCCCGGCGCTGCGAACGTTCATGACCGATTGGGACGAAGAGATCGTGCGCCTCACCCATCAGTTCCGGCTTCACGTCGCCCAGTTCCCCAACGACGAGGGCGTGGCGTTGGCCGACGAGCTGCGCGCCGCCCACTCCGAGTTCGCCACGGCGTGGGCCCGTCACGACGTTGCCGTGTTCTCCTCACACACCCGCCGATTCCGCCACGAGTCGGTGGGGGAGCTCGTCTTCGACCACCATCGTCTCGGGCTCCCCGACCACCCCGGCTGGACCGTGGTGATCTACACCCCGACCGCGGGGACCGACACGACCGAACGCTTCGCGGCGGTGCTCGACCTCACGGGGCGGGAGGACCGGCCGGCATCGACGAAGTGACGACCGGCGCCGGTGTTGGAGCGGTGGCGGCAACGACGCGGGCCCGCCCGACCAGATACGAGATCAGCGTGGCGAGCGTCGTGAGGACCGCGGCGCCCGCCAGGATCAGATGCCACGGCGGCCCCACGGCCGCGACCACTCCCGATGTCCGCGTCACCGGCACGGCGCCGAACCGGCGGGAATCGAACGAGACCTCCCGGCGGTCGCCGAGCACGAACATCATGCCGTCGGGCACGACGGTCGGCGCCAGGCCCACCGTTGTCGTTCCCGGCGCGAGATACGTCTCGTCGAGGGTGACGCCGTTGCGGCGGAGGGTGCCCTCGATCGTGTCCAACCGGTCACCGCCCAGACCGACCACCCGGTGGACGACGGATCGTCGCGGGCCGGACCCGAACGTGGCGTCCCACACCACGATGTCGCCCCGCTTCGGTGCGCCGTCGAGCGGGGAGAGAACCAGATAGTCGCCTTCGGAGATCGACGGGCCCATCGTCGGCGTCGCGGCGCGGCGAACGGTGAAGAGGAGGCTGAACGCGATGAGAACGACGATCACGATCGTGCTCGCCGCGGCCAGGCTCCACGTCAACGCACCGATCCGACGTTCGGCGTGCTCACTCGCGGGGGCCCTCATGGCCTGTCAGTGTGACACGGTGCGCCCGGCGCGGCGCGCGCTATCGGGCGGTCGGGTCGACGAGTGGTGCGAGGACCCGCATGGCCGACCCGGGCGAGAGGCGGCCCGCGGCGAGATCATCGATCGCCGCACGCATGGCCGGAGAATCCAGCGCCTGTCGCACGCGATGATCGAACTGCAGTCCGGCTCGCGTCGCGAGCTCGAGGCGGGCCCGGCGCCGGTGCCGCTCGACGAGCCGACCCGAGCTCCGGAGGTGATCGCCGTGGGCGATGATCGCCCGTCGCACCGCCTCGATGCCGGTGCCGTCGAGTGAGTTCGTCATCACGATCGGGGGACGATGGCCGAGATCCTCCTGACCGGTGACATGACCGAGCTCCAGCATCAGCTCCAGATCGCGACGGGTGTCGTCGGCCCCGGGGCGGTCGGCCTTGTTGACCACGAAGACGTCGGCCACCTCCAGCAGCCCCGCCTTGTTGGCCTGCACGGCGTCGCCCATTCCCGGAGTGACGACCACGACCGTCGTGTCGGCCGCCGCGGTGACATCGACCTCGACCTGTCCGACCCCCACCGTCTCGATCACGATCGGGGTGTACCCCGCTGAACCGAGGACCCGCACCGCACCGGGAATCGACAGCGCGAGACCGCCGGCATGCCCACGGGTCGCGACCGAACGGATGAAGGCCGTCGAGTCGACCGCCGCCATCCGCACCCGATCCCCGAGAATCGCACCGCCGGTCAGCGGCGATGACGGATCGACGGCAAGGACCGCGGGTCGATCCCCGGCATCGGTGAACGCGGCGACGAGAGCGGCGACCATCGTCGACTTCCCCGAACCCGGGGCCCCGGTGATGCCGACGACCCGGCCGGCATCGGCACCCGCGTGGGTCAGCTCCGCGATCCGGTCGGCCTCGGGACCACCCCGTTCGACGAGGCTGAGCAACCGGCCGGTCGCGCGTCGGTCACCCCCGATGGATCGCGCGATGAGATGTTCGGTCGTGAGGGGTTCGGTCACCGGCGCCCGACCACCCGCCGGACCGTGGCGACGACCTCCTCGGCCGACGCCCCCGGGCCGAGAACGGCCGCGACCCCCGCCCGGGTCAGCACCGCCACATCCGGCTCGGGAACGATTCCGCCGATCACCACCGGGATGTCGAGACCGGCATCGTCGAGGGCCGCGAGCATCGCCGGGCCCAGCGTGAGGTGGCCGGCGTTGTGCATCGACAGGCCTATCGCGTCGGCGTCCTCCTGCTCGGCGGCCGCGACGATGCTGTCGGTCGACTGCCGCAGCCCGAGATAGATGACCTCCATCCCCGCGTCGCGCAACATGCGAGCAACGACCTTGATCCCCCGATCGTGCCCATCGAGCCCGAGCTTCGCCAGCACGACCCGAATCGGCCCGGTTTCCTCAGGCCCGGTTTCTTCAGGCCCGGTTTCTTCAGGCCCGGTTTCTTCAGGCCCGGCTTCTTCAGACAATGGCCGTCTCCACATGGGTTCCGAACACCGACTCCAGGGCCATCGCGATCTCCTCCTCGGTGGCGTAGACCTTCACCGCCTCGATGATCGACGGCATCAGATTCGTCGTCGAATCGACGGCGTCGGCGGTGACCCGGGCGAGCGCGGCCTCGACCTCGGCCTGGTTCCGATCGGTCTTCACCGCGTCGAGCCGTTTGCGTTGGTACTCCTCGGTGGTCTGGTCGATCCGCAGAAGACCCGGGTCGGCATCGTCGTTGCCGTCGGTGAAGTCGTTGACGCCGACGATGATGCGGCGGTTCGCGTTCACCTCACGCTCGAAGCGGTAGGCGGCGTCGGCGATCTCCCCGACGAAGTACCCGTCGTCGATCCCCGCGTAGACCCCCTCGAGCATCGACCCGTCACCCAACTCGTCGAGATGAGCGAAGACGGCTTCGGCCCGCCGCTCCATCTCGTCGGTCATCCACTCGACAAAGGGGGACCCACCGAGCGGATCGACGACATTGGTCACCCCGGTCTCGTGGGCGAGGACCTGCTGCGTCCGCAAGGCGATGCGGGCCGCGGTGTCACTCGGAAGGGCGAGGGCCTCGTCGTAGCTGTCGGTGTGCAGGCTCTGGGTGCCCCCGAGCACCGCGGCCAGCGCCTGGGTCGCCACCCGGGCGATGTTGACCTCCGGCTGCTGAGCGGTGAGCGAGACACCGGCCGTCTGTGTGTGGAACCGACACATCATCGCCCGCTCGTCGGTCGCGCCGTAGCGCTCCTTCATCCATCGGGCCCAGATCCGACGGGCGGCCCGGAACTTCCCGATCTCCTCGAAGAAGTCGACGTGGCTGTTGAAGAAGAACGAGAGTCGACGTCCGAAATCATCGATGTTCTCCCCGGCTGCGAGCGCCGCTTCGACATAGGCGAACCCGTTGGCGAGGGTGAAGGCGAGCTCCTGGGCGGCCGTCGACCCGGCCTCGCGGATGTGGTAGCCGGAGATCGAGATCGCGTGCCACTTCGGCATCTCGGCGGTGGTGAACCGCACGACATCGGTGACGATGCGCATCGAGGGCCGCGGGGGATAGATGTACTCCTTTTGGGCCTGGTACTCCTTGAGTATGTCGTTTTGAATCGTGCCCGCGAGATCCGCACGGGCGACACCGTTGCCTTCGGCGACCGCGATGTACATGGCCAGGAGGATCGCGGCCGGGCCGTTGATCGTCATCGAGGTGGACACCGCGCCGAGGTCGATCCCCGCGAAGAGATCCTCCATGTCGGCCAGCGTGTCGACGGCCACTCCGGCCCGGCCGACCTCGCCGAGCGCCCACGGACTGTCGGAGTCGCGGCCCATGAGCGTGGGCATGTCGAACGCGGTCGACAAGCCGGTGCTGCCGGCGGCGAGAAGTTCCTTGAAGCGGGCGTTGGTGTCCTCAGCGGTGCCGAAGCCGGCGAACATCCGCATCGTCCAGAGCCGGGAGCGGTACCCATCGGGATGGAGGCCCCGGGTGAAGGGGTACTCGCCGGGAAGCGGCCCACTGCCGTAGACCGGGTCGACCGGCACCCCGGACACGGTCTCGAACACCGGAGGTTGTGGTGGTGCATCGCTCACGACGGCTCCAGGATGCTTGGACATCAAAGTAGTTGTCCCTAGGATAGCGCTCATGGGACTCGGGTTCGATCCGATCGCCGAGGCGGGCCGCAACTGGGAACGTCGGGGTTGGGCCGAGACCGACGCGATGCTCGCGGCCACGTCCATCACCCGGGCCCATCAGATCCTGCAATCCCGCATCGATGCCGCCCTGGCCCCGTTCGATCTCAACTTCAGCCGCTTCGAGGTCCTCGCCTTGTTGACCTTCTCCCGGGCCGGCCGCCTCCCCATGGGGAAGATCGGGGATCGACTGCAGGTTCACGCAGCCAGCGTCACCAACACCACTCGCCGGCTCGAGCGCTCGGGGTTCGTGGAACGGGTCGCCGCGGTGGGCGACGGACGAATGGTGCTCGCCCGGATCCTCCCGGCCGGTCGCCGAGTCGCGACGCGCGCCGCGACCGCCCTGGCCGAGATCGAGTTCGGCCTCGAAGGGATGAACCCGACAGCCCGGCGGGAGATCACCGATTCGCTGGTCGCGTACCGACGGGCCAACCACGACTTCAACTGAAGACCCGGGACCTCCGGATCGGTGTCAGCAACTCGGCGTCGGCGCGCCGATCACGGCGAACTCGGCGGTCGTGGCGAGCCGGCACAGGAAGGCGGCCATCTGGGCCCGCCTCACGATGTCGGTGGGGGCGTAGATCCCCGGGGCGACGCCGGTGGTGACGCCGGCGCCCGCCAACCAGTCGACCGCCGGACCGAACCACCGTCCGGGCGGAACGTCGGTGAAGCCCGGCGTCGACACGGCGGACGGCTCGCCGACCAGCCGCCACAAGAACGCGGCCATCTGGGCCCGGGTGACGAACCCGTCCGGATCGAAGCGGTCGGGAGCGACGCCGGTGGTGATTCCGGCCGCAGCCAGCCAGGCGACGGCGTCGTCGTAGTAGCGACCGGCGCCGACGTCGGTGAATCCGGACGCGCTCGAGACGACCGGCTCGCCCATGAGACGCCACAGGAACGTCGCCATCTGGGCCCGGGTGACCGACCCGGTCGCGCCGTAGGCGTCGGGACTGATCCCGGTCGTGATGTCGTTGGCCGCGAGCCAATCGACCGCCGACGAGAAGTACTCGCCCGGGCCCACGTCGCAAAACGGGCCGTCGTGTGGGGCATAGACGAAGGCCTCGTCGCCCGCCACACAGATCGCGTCGACGAATAGGAATCGTTGCGAATCCTCGCAGTCACCCGAGGATTCGCAGGCCGGGTAGGGCCGGTAGCTCGTGAACGGAGGATTCCAGCCGTGATAGCCGAGCCGGAGCACACCCTCTCGGTCGACGAACGGGGCCGGACCGCCCGGCCCGAGCCGTTCGTCGTCGGAGACCAGCAGCGCCTGGGTCGACGGTTCCTCGCAGGGACCGGCCGGACCGACACAGCGCGCCCAGCCGGTGGCGTACGCCGTGGTGTCGTACTGGTTGGCGGAATACGCCAGGAACCAGGTGCCGTCCCAGGCGACCAGGGCCGGGTTCTCAATCACCATGCCCTGCCACGGACGGGCGAGCTCGGTCGTTTCGATCAAGAAGTTGGTGACCGAGCCGGGTCGCCAGGCGGCACCGTCGTCGGTGAGCGCCCGGGACCAGAACCCCGTGCGGCGTGAGGACAAGGTGGGATGCCCGACCGGGACACCCTCGTTCTTCCAGACGAGCCATGGCACGTCGCCGTCGACGAGGAGAAACGGATCGAGCGCGCCGTTGGGATCGGGTTCGCACACGAACGGTTCGGCGCCGCTCGTCACGAACGGTCCGAGAGGGGACGATGCCCGGGCGGTGGCGATGCAGCGGCGCGCCCCGTTGCCGGTGCGGGCGGCGAACGCGGCGAGAAACTCGCCGTTCGGGAGCTCGACGACGGTGGGGGCCCAGATGTTCCACCCGTCAGGGTGCGGTGACCACGAGGGCCCGGATCCGAGCGCGTCGCCGCGGGCGATCCAGGTGACGAGATCGGTGGAGGTCATCACCGGCATCGCCGAGCCACCGGTGGTCGTCGCGTAGGCGTAGTACGTGTCGTCGACGAGGATGATCGCCGGGTCGGGGAAGTTCTGGGCATAGGGCGTGTCGGGCTGGAACCACGGGGCGCCTGGATAGGCCTCGACGGGTGCGGTCGGCGCGGAGACCGTCGCCGCCGCGAGGATGCCGACGATCAACGAACCGAGGAAGCGGCGGCGTGCCGCGGGGGAGGCCACACCCCATCATCGGCCGATCGGTGTGCGCACTGGAGGCCGACGACTCGATCTGCGCCACGTGGTCGTGGACTGACATCATGGGACCGTGAACCGAGGGGACCGATGGCCGAACACGATCTGATCATCCGGGGAGGCTCGGTCGTCGACGGCACCGGCGGCCCGGCCCGCACCGCCGACATCGCCGTTTCCGATGGCATCGTCACCGAGGTCGGCGCGGTCACCGGCGCCGCCCATCGGGAGATCGCCGCCGACGGTGCCCTCGTCACCCCCGGGTTCGTCGACATCCACACCCACTACGACGGACAGGCCACATGGGACGATCGGATGCAGCCGTCGAGCTGGCACGGCGTCACCACCGCGGTCTTCGGGAACTGTGGCGTCGGATTCGCGCCGGTCCACGGAACCGACCACGACAAGCTGGTCGAGCTGATGGAAGGGGTCGAGGACATCCCCGGGGCCGCGTTGAACGAGGGACTGCGCTGGGGTTGGAACTCGTTCGCCGACTATCTCGACGCGTGTGACACCCCCAAGGACATGAACATCGCGGCCCAGGTTCCCCACGGCGCTCTGCGGTTGCACGTGATGGGGGAGCGAGGCGCCAACCGTGAGGATGTCACCCCGCAGGACATCGCGGAGATGGGCCGGCTCGCCGTCGAGGGCATCGCCGCGGGGGCGCTCGGCTTTTCGACGAGTCGTACGTCGAACCACAAGACGGCCACCGGCGACTTCACCCCGACGTTGACCGCGGCGGCCGAGGAGCTGGTGGGAATCGCCGAGGCGGTCGGTGTGCTCGGAACCGGTGTGTTCCAGCTGGTCAGCGATTTTCGCGACCGCGACGCCGAGTTCGCGATGTTGCGGGACATGTGCGAGGTGTCGGGTCGACCGCTCTCGTTCACGATCGTCGAGAGCCCGAGAAGCGACGAGTTCCACGTCGACCTCCTGGCCCGGATCGAACAGGCTCGAATCGACGGGCTGCACATCACCGGTCAATGCCCGGTGCGGCCGATCGGCATCCTTCTCGGGTTCGAGTGCACCCTGAACCCGTTCCTGCGCAACCCGGTGTGGCGCGAGGTCGCCGATCTCCCCCCGGCCGAGCGGGTGATCGCCCTGCGTGATCCCGACCGTCGGGCGCGTCTGCTGGCGTCGAGTGGCGGTACCGACGGGGACCTCGTCGGCGGTGGCCTCATCGAGAAGTTCGAGATCATGTTCGAGATGGGCGACACCCCGTATTACGAGCCGGCCCCCGAGCAGACCGTCGCCCGGCGGGCCGCGGCGGCTGGTGTGAGCCCGGCGGAGCTCGCCCTCGACCTGCTGTCGGAGAACGACGGCACCAACATGTTGTGGTTGCCGTTCAGCAACTACGGGAAGATGAACCTCGACGGCACCCGGGATCTGCTCACCCACGACTTCACCGTTCCCGCGCTCAGCGACGGCGGGGCCCACGTCGGCACGATCTGCGACGGCTCGTTCCCGACCACGCTGCTCCAGCACTGGGGCCGGGAGCGGCCCGAGGGCCGGATCGACATCGAGTTCCTCGTGCAGCGCCAATGCCGCGACACGGCGCGCACGGTCGGGCTGTACGACCGGGGCGTCCTGGCGCCGGGATACCGCGCCGACCTCAACGTCATCGACTTCGAGAACCTCCGGGCCCGCGGCCCCGAGCTCGCTTACGACCTTCCCGCCGGTGGCCGCCGTGTGCTGCAGCGAGCCGACGGCTATCTGCACACGTTTGTCGCCGGGGAGGAGACCTACGCGTCGGGTGAGGAGACCGGGGCGTTGCCCGGTCGTCTCGTTCGGGGCGCCCAGCCGGATCCGACGGTCTGAACGAGAGGATTTCGACAATGGCAGTGCTTCCCCCCGAAGAGGTCCGCCCTCTCGAATCCCACGCCGTCTGGTCGGCCGCGGACGTCGCCGACGTCGATGCGTGGACCTACCGCCTCGACGGTGCCGAGATCGCCGAGCTCGACGCGGCACTGGCCGTCGCCCGGTCCCACACCGACGAAGTTCTCGATGTGACCCGCGCCGAGTTCCCCCTGCCCACGCTCTCCGCGGTGCTGGCGGATATCGCCGATGAGTTGATCAACGGCCGGGGGTTCCAGCGGATCTCGGCCCTGCCGATCGACCGGCTCGGGTTCGAGGACGCATCCTGGATCTATTGGGGGATCGGCCTGCACCTCGGGGTTCCCTGGCCGCAGAACGTGAAGGGGCACCTGCTCGGTGACGTGAAGGACCAGGGCAAGAACCCTGACGATCCCACCGCACGGGGCTACGAGTTGGGCGGCGTCGCCCAGGCGTTCCACTCCGACGGGTCCGATCTCGTCGGATTGATGTGTCTCGATCCGGGGGTGAGCGGCGGGGAGAGCCTGATCACCAACGCTGTCGCGGCCCACAATCGTCTCGTGGAGGCCGACCCCGAGCTGGCGGGGCTGCTGTACGGCGGACTTCCCTACGATTTCCGGGGCGAGCAACGCGATGGCGCGACGCCCTTCTACCACGTGCCCGTGTTCTCCCGTCACGACGAGCGCCTCTTCGTTCGCTACATCCGGCCCTACATCGAGGCGTCGCAGCGTCACGACGACGCGCCCCGGTTGAGCGACGCCCAACGAGCGGCGATGGATGCCTACGACACCTACATCTACGATCCGGACAACCGGGTGGAGATGTCGTTCGAACCCGGCGACATCCAGTTCGTGAACAACTATCACGTCCTCCACGGCCGGAAGGCCTATGTCGACGACGCCACGACGGGCCGGGTTCGGTGGCTGAAGCGGCTGTGGCTGGCGACCGACATCCTCGGCCCGCAGGATCGCCCGGCCCGCTTCCAGGCTGCCGGGGCGATGTCGCACTGGGCCACGGCACGCACCCGGGCCTGATGGCCCGCGGGAGAACTCCCCTGCGGGGTTCGAACAACCCATGGCCGTGCCGCTAGGTTGCGGCCCATGAGATATGCCGCACCCACCACCGTGGACGAGGCGCGCGATCTGCTGACGGGCAACCCCGGCAGCCGGGTGTTCGCCGGTGCCACCGACCTGATTCCGCAGATCCGTGCCGGTCGACCCGAACCCTCGGTCCTGGTCGACCTGAAGCGAATCGACCAACTCGTCTCGATCACCGAATCCGATGGTCGCTGGACCGTCGGGGCGGCGACGCCCACCTCGGCGCTCACCGGCAACGACGCGTTCACCGCGGCCTTTCCGGGCCTGTCCGAGGCGAGTGGCCTCATCGGCTCCGATCAGATCCAGAACCGGTCGAGTTGGGGCGGCAACCTGTGCAACGCCTCCCCGGCCGCCGACTCCGTGCCGGCGCTGGTCGCCAACGACGCCCGGGCGGTGATCGCGACCGGCGACGGGACTCGCACCGTGCCCGTCGAGGAGATCGTGACCGGCCCCGGACAGACCTCACTCGCCGACGGCGAGTTCGTCGTCGAGTTCGAGGTCGACGCGCCGCCCGCCGCCACGGCCGACGCCTATCTGCGCATGATCCCCCGTACCGAGATGGACATCGCGGTCGCCGGTGCCGCGGTTCGTCTCACCATGGACGGTGACACCTGCACGGCCGCCTCCGTCGTTCTCGGCGCGGTCGCCCCGACGGTCATCCGGGTGCCCGAGGCCGAGGCGGCCCTCGTCGGGTCGACGCTCGACGACGACACCCTCGCCGCGGTCGCGGCTGCCGCGTCGGCGGCGTGCGACCCGATCGACGACAAACGCGGCACCGTGGAGTACCGCCGCCAGGTGGCCGGGGTGCTCGCCAAGCGAGCGGCCACGATCGCTGCCGAACGAGCCGGAGGAGCATCATGATCAGCCGCACCCACGTCCATTGCACCGTCAACGGTGACGAGGTCGACTTCCTCGCCGACGATGCCACTTCCCTGCTCGACGCGTTGCGAGACGAGCTCGGTCTCACCGGGGCCAAGGAGGGCTGCGCGACCGGCGATTGCGGTGCCTGCTCGATTCTCGTCGACGGCGCGGTCAACTGCGCCTGCCTGATGTTCGCGGCCGAAGCCGAGGGCCACGAGATCACCACGGTGGAGGGGATCGCCGACGGCGACCATCTCCATCCGCTGCAGCAGGTGTTCCTCGAGGAAGCCGCGTTGCAGTGCGGCATCTGCACGCCGGGGGTTCTCGTCTCGGCCAAGGCGCTACTCGACCACAATCCGAATCCGACCGAGGCCGAGATCCGCTACGCCCTCGCCGGCAATCTCTGCCGGTGCACGGGCTACGACAAGATCATCCACGCCGTGCAAGAGGCGGCGGTTCAGCTGAACGGAGCGTCGAAGTGACCGACACCGAGGCCCGCCCCACCTACAAGTACGTCGGTACCCGGCCGATCCGTCACGACGGACTCGACAAGGTGACCGGCAAGGCCCGTTTCGCCGCGGATCTCAACATGACCGGTCAGCTCCGGGCCGCGATCACGCGGTCCCCTCACGCCCATGCCCGGATCGTGTCGATCGACACGAGCGCGGCCGAGGCGATGCCGGGAGTGAAGGCCGTCGTGACCGGAGCCGATTTCCCCGAGATCGACATCGCCGATGCGATCCACGACGAAGCGGTCAACAACATCGCCCGCGACGAGGTGCTGTACAACGGACATGCGGTCGCCGCGGTCGCCGCGACGACACTCGCCCAGGCGCGCGCCGCTGCCGCCGCGGTGAAGGTCGAGTACGAGGAGTTGCCGGCGATCCTCAGCATCGACGAGGCGATCGCCGACGGCGCCCCGCTCGCCAACCCGACCACCCGCACCCTGTTCACCGGCGACACCGAGCCGTCGAACTTCGCGTCGATCGGCCAGTTCGAACGTGGCGACGTCGAGGCCGGCTTCGCGGCCGCCGACGTGATCGTCGAACGCGAGTTCACCACCGTCCCGGTTCATCAGGGATACATCGAACCGCACGCGTGTGTCGCCGACTGCGGCCAGGACGGCAAGGCGTCGATCTGGGCGTCGTCGCAGGGCCACTTCGCGGTGCGTTCCAAGACCGCGGCGATTCTGGGCTGGAGCACCGACCGCATCAAGGTCACACCGGCCGAGATCGGCGGCGGATTCGGTGGCAAGACCACGATCTATCTCGAACCGATCGCGGTGCGGTTGTCGCAGAAGGCCGGACGTCCGGTGAAGCTCGCCATGACCCGTGAAGAGGTGCTGCGGGCGACCGGCCCCGCGCCGGCGTCGAAGATCAGCCTGAAGATCGGTGCGACCAACGACGGTGAGCTCACCACGCTGGCCGGCACGATGTACTACTCCAACGGCTCGACCAAGGGGTTCTCGGCGTTGACCGGGGCGATGTCGGTGGCGTCCTACAAGTTCCCCAATCTCGAGCTCCACGCGATCGGCACGGTCGACAACACACCCAAGTCGGCGGCCTATCGGGCCCCGTCGGCTCCTCAGGCCGCGTTCGCGGTCGAGACCCTCGTCGACGAGATCGCCCAGCAGCTCGGGATGGATCCGATCGAGCTCCGGCTTCGGAACGCGGTCGTCGAAGGCGACCCGACCGCGATGGGGATGCCCCATCCGAAGATCGGGTTCATCGAGACGCTCGAGGCGATCAAGAGCTCCGACCACTACAACTCACCGGTGCCCGAGGGCGCCGGTCGTGGGTTCGCGACCGGTTTCTGGTTCAACATCGGTGAACAGTCGAGCGCCACGGTCAACCTCAACGAGGACGGGACCGCCACGGTCATCACCGGAAGCCCCGACATCGGCGGGAGCCGTGCGTCGATGGCGCTCATGGCGGCCGAGGAGCTCGGCCTCGACGTGCATCGGATCACCCCGATCGTGGCCGACACCGAATCGGTCGGGTTCACCGACATCACCGAAGGCAGTCGGGCGACGTTCGCCACCGGCATGGCCGTCGTCAACGCGTGTCGTGAGCTCATCGAGAAGATGAAGGAACGGGCGGCGGTCATCCGAGGTGTCGACGTCGACCAGGTCGCGTGGATCGGCGGTGCCGCCGTCATCGAAGGACCGGCATCGGAGGGCAACGAACCGCTGACCATCGCCGACATCACGGCCCAGGCGAAGATGACCGGCGGCCCGCTCACCGCGACGGCCTCGCTCAACGCGGCCGGCGCCGGACCATCGTTCGCGGCCCATCTCGCCGACGTGAAGGTCGACGAGGAGACCGGCCAGGTGACGATCCTGCGCTACACCACGGCCCAGGACGCGGGGACGGCGATTCATCCGGCCTATGTGGAAGGTCAGATGCAGGGCGGCTCGGCCCAGGGAATCGGATGGGCGCTCAACGAGGAGTACATCTTCGATGCGTCCGGCGAGATGGAGAACGCGAGCTTCCTCGACTACCGCATGCCGGTGGCGTCGGATCTGCCGATGATCGAGACGATCATCGTGGAGGTACCGAACCCGAGTCATCCCTACGGCGTGCGGGGCGTCGGCGAGACCGGCATCGTCCCGCCCATCCCGACGCTCGCGAACGCGATCGCGGCGGCTACCGGGGTGCGGATGACCGACCTGCCGATGTCGCCACCGAACGTCTTGAAGAAGATCAACGAGAAGTAGATGGCGATCGTCCACCTCCAGGCCGATCATCGTCGTTTCACCGGCGGCGAGGAGGTCCTGGAGGTGGATGGCGCCACCATCGGGGCGGTCATCGCCGAGCTCGAACGTCGTTTCCCGGGGCTCGGCCCGCGGTTGACCGAGGGCGCCAGCGTCGCGATCGATGGTGAGCTGCTTCCCCGCGGCAGCATCTACGAGAAGGTCGGCCCGACCACCGACATCCACTTCATCGCCCCGATCACCGGCGGCTGAAGACCTCCCCGCCTTTTCCCTGCTTTTCTGACGCGTTGATCGCGCCATGCGCGATCAACGCGTCAGAAAAGCAGGGAGGGAGGGAAGGAAGGAGGGAGGGGCTACGATCCGGGATCCACCGTGTGGTGGTCGACCAAAAGGGGATCCATGGCTCGTTTCCACGAATTCCAGATGATGTCGCTCGAAGGGGAGCAGGTCTCGTTCTCCGACTTCGCCGACAGCGCGTGTCTCGTTGTCAACGTCGCGTCCGCTTGAGGCCTGACGCCGCAGTACGCAGGTCTGCGTACGCTTCACCACGACGACAACGGTGTCCGTGTTCTCGGCTTTCCTTGCAACCAGTTCGGGGCCCAGGAGCCGGGCTCGGCCGAGGAGATCCGCGCGTTCGTCGCCGAGAACTACGACATCGATTTCCCGATGTTCGCCAAGCTCGAGGTCAACGGCGACGGCGCCCACGAGCTCTACACCTGGCTGAAGGAGCAGCAGCCCGGCGACGGTGAGACCTCCGACATCACCTGGAACTTCGAGAAGTTCCTGGTCAACGCCGCGGGCGACGTCGTCAAGCGGTTCTCGCCGATGATGACACCCGAGGAGATCGCCGAGCAGCTTCCGGAGCTTCTCGGCTGACCGCCTACGCCAAGTTCGAAGCCTGGACCAACGGTTTGCGGGCGGCAGGGTGACGAATCGACGGCCAGCGGCCCGGTGGCCGACAATGGCGCGATGACGCTCACGCCGAAAGACCTCGTCGAGATCGAACTCATCAAGCAACTGAAGTACAAGTACCTGCGCCTGCTCGATCAACACGAGTTCGACGACATGCGAACCGTGCTCACCGCCGACGTCCGTGCCCGCTACAGCGATGGGAAGTACAGCTTCGACGGGGTCGACGCGGTGATCGAGTTCCTGAAGGAGTCGATGGGAAGGGAGAGCTTCTTGTCGACCCATGCGTGCCACCACCCGGAGATCACTCTGCATGGCGACGGCACCGCGAGTGGCATCTGGAAGCTGGAGGACCAGGTCCTGATCGGTGAGTACGACATGTTCCTCCGAGGGGCCGCGTTCTACTACGACGACTACGTCTGCACCGATGAGGGCTGGCGGATCAAGAACACCGGCTACCGCCGCATCTTCGAGGAGATGCATCCGCGGGCGTCCATCGAGGGATTGACGTTGACGGCGAGCTGGTTTCGCGGCGACGACTGACCCCCCGCGGGGATCGGCGATCGGTCATGATCGGGCGATGGGCGACGGTTCGGGTTGGGTCAGCGAGAAGGAGATGATCGAAGTCGATCGGGTGATGGTCGACGAGCTCGGCATCGAGTTGGTGCAGTTGATGGAGAACGCCGGGCGCAACCTGGCGCAGCTCACGATCGATCGCTGGTCGCCGTCGCGGGTGGTGCTGTGTGTCGGGTCCGGCGGCAACGGCGGCGGGGGGATGGTCGCGGCCCGTCATCTCGCCAACCGCGGGGTGACGGTGGTCGTGGCCCCGACTCGTTCACCGGAGGAACTGTCCGGCGTTGTCCGCCACCAGTTGTCGGTGCTCGAGCGGATGGAGATCGAGCTGACCGAACGGCCCGGCGAGGTCGGGGCCGACGTGATCATCGACGCGGTGATCGGCTACTCGTTGCGGGGTGCGCCCCGCGGCGTGAGCCGGGCGCTGATCGAGGCCATGAACGCGAGCACCGCGCCGGTGCTGGCGCTCGACCTCCCATCGGGGATCGACGCCGCACCCGGTGCCGCACCCGGTGCCGCGGTGCGGGCCGACGCGACACTGACCCTGGCCGCGCCGAAGACCGGTCTGCGTTCGGCGGCCGGCGTCGGGGAGCTCTTCGTCGCCGACATCTCCGTGCCGCCGGCGGTGCTCGCCGCGCTCGGTCATCCCGCTCCGGATTTCACCGAGTCCACGATGGTGGCGGTCTCGAGCTGAGTCCCTTCAGCGTTTCGGGCCGCCTCGGTCGCCGGGCCAGCGGCTACCGCCGATGACATCGGCGTGGGGCCAGAAGGCGTCGGGGTCGAGGGGCCCGGCGTTGGTGATCACCCGGGCCTTGGGGTGGTGGGTGACGAGTTGGGCTGACAGCTGCTCGCGGAGCGGCAGGTAGCGGGCGACCGGGTCCCACGGACTGTCGCGCAAGGTAAGTTCGCCGTCGATGTCCTCCACGTGTGTTTGTTCGAACGTGGTGGCGACGTCGACCACATGGGGTGCGAAGTCGTACTGCTTCTCGGCGCCCCCGATGGCCCGCGAGTACTTCGTCCACCATTCGTGTTCGGTGAAGTCGCCGGCGACCGGTTCGACCGTGCCGCGGACTTCGCCGGAGAACTCGATGAAGGTGTAGCCCTGATGGGTGGTGCGGGCGCCGACGTGATCGCCGATGCGGAAGTAGTCGATCTCGCACAGGAACTTGGGTTGTCCGTTGAGCTCACCACTGATGAAGACCGCGGCCTCCTGGTCGATGCCCATCCCGAGGTTGTACTGGCCCTCGACGCCGTTCCACGCGGCCGGCACCTTGACGCTGACGCCGAACTCCGGCTCGCCGAGGATCGGCACGCAATAGATGCCGACGGTGACGGTCGGGTCGAGTGGGGTGAGGCCCGGAGGGAGCAGGGGTGCGATGTTGGTGTCGTCGGTGGTGTACTTCACGACCAGCTTCGGCCAGCCGGTCACCTCGCCGGGTCGGCTCATCGGGATGTCGGACATTGGGGCTCCTTGGCAGGATCGGCTCGGTTCGAGACGTGGTGGTCGACCACGGTACGTACGGTGGATTCGAAGAGGTGCGGGAGGTCGGGCGGCGCGGCGAGGGCGTGGATCGTGGCCGGGGCGACCGGGGCATCCGACGCGGCCCACAGGGCGGGTCCGCGCCGGTCTTCGGGGATAGCGGATTCGTCGCGCAGCGCGAGGATGAGGAAGCCGCCGATCGTCGCGAGGATCGCCCGCAGCGCGTCGGCCGCGGCGGCCCCGGTGAGACCCGCGGCCTCCAACTCATACACGAGTGCTTCCTCGAGTGGGTGTTCGAGCAGAGCCGTCGTGCCGGTCTGATGGGCGAGCGATGTGATGGCCCGGTTGTCGAGGGCGCTGTCCCACACGTGCCGGGCTGCGCTCATCACCCGGTCCGCCGGGGTCGTGCCGACGATCGGGCGGGTCGCGAGCCGCTCGGACTGGTGGCGGATGATCTCGGTGACGAGCTCGTCTCGGCTGCCGACGTGCCAGTAGACGGTGGGGGTGGCGACGTCGAGCTCGGCCGCGAGGCGCCGCATCGTGAGGGCGGCCGGTCCTTCCTTCTCCACGAGGGCGATCGCGGTCGCGACCATGTCGGCGCGGTCGAACCCCGCCCGGCGCCCGGTGCCTTCGGTTGTCGCGGTTTTGCTCATCGTCGCTCTTTCCCTCCCCGCGTTCCCCCCTCCCGGGCCCCGGGCTTTTCTGACGCGTTGATCGCGTATGGCGCGACCAACGCGTCAGAAAAGCAGGGGAAGGGGGTGGGGTGGGGTGGGGTTGCGTGTCCCGTCGGTCTCTGTAACAGTGTGCAGGCCACACTATGACAGTGTTCTAGTCAGACGCAAGGGAACCCGCCATGCCGAATCCGCTCGAGGGCATCGACCAGAGCAACAACCCGTACATCATCGTCTCGTCCGATACCCACGCCGGTCTCTATGTCGAGGACTACCGCGAGTATCTCGACTCGGCCGTGCACGCCGAGTTCGACGAATGGCTCGCGACCCGCCACGAGCACCGGGCCATGGTCGAGGAGATCAACGGCGAGTATGTCGAGCAGTGGGAGCGCGAGAACGAGATCGGCCTGAAGGGCGCCTACGACCCCGTGATTCGCGACAAGACCCTCGACGCCGACGGGGTGGCCGGCGAGATCATCTTCGCCGACGGCGACGCGGTGACCGGCATGGAGTCGCCGCCGTTCGGTGCCGGTTTGTCGGCCGGTGCGATCACCGACCCGAAGCTCGCCTGGGCGGGCGCCCGGGCTCACAACCGCTGGCTCGAGGAGTTCTGTGCGACCAACCCGCCCCGCCGGGCCGGTGTCGCTCTCGTTCCTATCACCCATGGTGTCGACGAGGCGGTCAAGGAGATCGAGGCGCTCGCGGGCAAGCCCGGCATCAAGGGCATCATGATCCCCACGATGTGGCACGACAATCCGTCGTACGGCGCTGAGCACTACGACCCGGTCTGGGCCGCGTGCGCCGACGCCGGCCTCGTCGTGCACACCCACTCCGGTGAAGCCGACACGCCCGCCTACAACGACAACATGGCCCAGTACATGCTCGAGGTGGCCTTCTGGACGCATCGGCCGCTGTGGCAACTGCTCCTCTCGGGCACGTTCGACCGGCATCCCAACCTGAAGTACGTGCCGGTCGAGTGCGGCTCGTGGTGGCTCGGCGACCTCCTGTTCAAGACCGACTCGGTGTTCGGCGGGCAGAACTGGAAGGTCAAGAAGATGGCCTCGCGCACCAAGAACCTGATCAAGAAGCTGCCGTCGGAGTACATCGGCACCAATGTGTTCATCGGGGCGTCGACCATGAGCAAGGTCGAGCTCCGGCGCCGCTACGTCAACGGTGTCGATGCCCTCATGTGGGGCACCGACTATCCCCACCCCGAAGGCTCGTGGCCCAACACCGTCGAGCGACTCGAGACCGACTTCCAGAACGTGCCGGTCGAGGAGACGCGCCTGCTGCTCGGCCTCAACGCGGTGCGCTGCTACGACCTCGACGTCGACGGGCTCACCAAGATCGCCGCCGATGTCGGCCCCACCCCCGAGCAGCTCAATCAGGACGTCTCGCGGCGCACCCCCGAGAACGCCATCCGCGAAGCCCGCTTCTGGTTCGACGACTACGGCATCCCCTGGCCCGAGTAGGCCACGGTCGTTCCCTCGGCCCTCTGGCCTTGGTCTCGCGGTCTACGGCATGCCGGTGATCATGTGGATGACGTCGAGGACCTGATGGGTGACCGATGGTCCGACGTTTCCGCCGGCGGTCGTGCAGCGTTCGACGGCGACCGCTCAGAGTGCGGAGTTCGAGTCGGCCGGTCGGCTCAGCCGTCGTCGGGGCCGGATCGGCGGACGAACGTGTTCGGCACACCATCGCCGCCGAGGTAGGTGAACGGGCCGGCGCTCGCCTCGGCAAGGGTCCTCAGCGAGTCGGGGCGGGGGACGAAACGTGGCTCAGCGTCGGGGTCAATCTCCCAGGTGTTCGCGCCTGCTTGGAGACGAAACGAATTCCCACTGCGACGACAGTCGACCAGGAAGTCTGCTCCGTCGGCCTGCAGTTCAGGGAAGAAGCACTCAGTTCCCGTCGCGATCTCTTGGACGTCGCTCCACAGGCCGGTGGCGGGGTCGAGTAGTACCAGGCTGATCGTCGACCTGTCGGCGTTCCCGAAGGAAGCTGTTTGCCACGCGAGAGCGAGCTCATCGCCGAGCCACGTATCACCGGGGCCGATGTTGCCGAAGGTCGAAAGGGCAGGTACGTCGTGCTTTCCCCACACACGCGAATCGAGATCGAAGATGAGCACCCGCTGGCTCCCACCGTTGACTTCGCTGAATGGGGCGGTTCCGGTATAGGCCAGCCACCGACCCGACTCCGACACTTCCACTGCCCCCGATTCGACACCCAGCGCGATCGCGGGAGGGTCGGGAAGGACGGACCACTCGGCGTCATCGGGATCGAGTGTCGCGAAGCGATGGCCGAACCCGTTGCTCGCCCGTGCGAGCAGATCGCCGCGCCGCACGAGTGCGCCGCCGATCGCGCCATCGGTTGCGAACGGGGCGACGGTTGTCCAGCGGTCGGTGGCCGGGTCGTAGATCGCCGCGGCGGTGGTCGGTTCGCCGTCGATCGTCCCGCCGAAGATCACGACCCGGTCGTCGAGCACCGCGATCGACGCGTCGGCCGGCGGCGCGGGATGCGGGGCCACGGGCGACCAGGATCCGGTGGCGATGTCGTAGACGGCACCGTCGGTGCGGTCGATCCCGGCGAAGCGGCCGCCCCAGACGATCACCTTTGAATCGACCGCGGCCACCAGTGCGCTGCCTCGGCTACTCAACGGCCCGGGATCGAGGAGGCGGCCTTCGCCGACGTCGCCGAGCAGCTGCGACTCCAACTCCACCAGCCAGCGATCGGCCGACGGTCGAGTGAGGCGGTCGAAGAAGTCGCGGGTCTCGGTCTCCGACATGTCCGAGGACGCCGTCGACACCACGGTGTCCTCGTCGATCTGCCGGGTCCAGAACCCGGAGACGATGTCGACCGCGCCGGGATCGAGCGACCAGCGATTGGCGAGGTTGCAGCAGCGCCGCCAGCTGAGTCGCGCACCGGGCCCGTCGATCTGGGTCAGGCGGACGTTCCGCTCGCCGCGGGTCCACGTGGTTGACGTGGTCCGGTTGCCGAAGGTCGATCCTTCCAACCGCTGCATACCCACGGGGAGGGCGGCGTCCGCCACGACGGGGATGTCATCGATGAATTCGACACCGACGAGGGCGGCGGCGACCTGAGCGGTGTCGAGGCCCTGGCCTTGGACGAGGAGGGAGCGCTGCTCGTCGATCTCGATCCGGACGCTGGTCCCCCCGAGATCACTGCGCCACGCGGTGCGACCATCGGCCAGCCGGAACTCTTCCTCGGACTCGGCGAACCTCGCCACCGTGAACTCGGCCGTGGGCGCGGTCCAGACCCGTAGGGTCGAGGCGTACCCGTCGCCGGTTTCGTTGACCGTCGCGTAGCGACTGGCCGGGATGATCTGCTGATTCTCGTCGACCCCCGACCGGAAGGAGGTCAGCTCCCAGTCCGCCAGTGGAGGGGTGAACGGAACGAAGTCGGGAGCCGGCCCGAACGTGATCTCGGTGGCGAGTGTGGTCGGCGTGGTGACCTCGACGTCGGGTGCGGGCGTCTCCGCCGGTTGCTGCTCGACGGCGTCGTCACGGCCCAGCCAGGCCGCGGCAACGAGAACGGCGATGACCAGGACGACCGCCGACACGGTCACGAGCCGCATCCGGCTGGTTCGTTCGGCGTGTTGGATCTCGGCCAGCGTCACCGGGGGGGCGAGGGTGTCGAGGTGCTCGATGAGTCTGGTCGGTTCGATCATGGTTCCACTCCCAGGGCGACGCGCAACGCGGCGAGTCCCCGTTCGACATGGTTCTGCACGGTGGACCTCGACAGCCCCAACACGGCGGCCGTCTCCGCATGGGTGAGGCCGAGCCCGTGCACGAGGGCGACCGCCTGACGTTGACGGCGGGGCAGGGTGGCGAGGGCCGGGGCCAGTCGGGGCTCGAACATCGGCTCGGCCGTGACCGATGGGGGTGGCGCGGATCGGCGTCGCCCCCGTCGCCGATGACGCCGGGCCCAACGTTCACCGACCCTGTACGTGTACCCGGGCGGGTTGGCCATCGCTCCCACCCGGTCCCAGTGTTGCCAGGCGTGGGTCAGCGCTTCGGCGGTCGCCTCCCGGCCGATCTCCCCGCCGAAGCCGGCGACCAGGGCGCGGCGCAGGAGCGGTTCGGCCGTGGCGAAGAACGCCTCGAAGTCCTGCGGGTGGTCGGCCACGATGAGATCCTCACCCGGTAAGGCGCGGAGTCGGGCGGTTGCACCACACCGATCAGGAGGTGACGGATCCGCCGTTGAGGTTGATGGTCTGGGCGGTGATCCAGCCGGCGTCGTCGGAGGCGAGATACACGCACAGGGCGCCGACGTCGTCGGGCGAGCCGAGGCGCTTGCACGGGACCGACGTGGCGAGGTGAGCGGTGACGTCGCTCGAGCCGACGTTGTCCATCAGCCCGAGCGCAATGCTGTTCGCCGTCACCCCGAACGCCGCGTTCTCCAGGGCGAACGAGCGCATGAACCCGAGCCCGCCGCCCTTGCCCGCGGAGTAGGGGGCGACACCGATGCCGACTCCGGATGCGCCGGCCCCTGACGAGATGGTGATGATGCGTCCCCAGCCCCGCTCGACCATCGGATTGATGGCGGCGTGGCAACAGTTCATGACCCCGCGCAGGTTCACCTCGATCGGGCTCTCCCAGTCGGCCGGGTCCATGTCGCGAAACGGTGTGGGCCGCATCTGCTCGGCGCCACCGTTGCCGGCGTTGTTGACGACGATGTCGACGGGACCGCTGATCGTGATCGCCCGGGTGACGGCATCGAGGTCGGTCACGTCGAACGGCAGGGGAGTCGCCCGGCCACCGTCGGCGGTGATCTCGTCGGCCACCGCCGCGGCCCGCTCGGCGGCCAGATCGTTGACGAGGACCAGGGCGCCCCGACCGGCGAGGGCTCGGGCGATCCCGGCACCGGTGTTCTGACCCGCGCCGGTGACGAGGGCGGTCCTGCCGGCGAGATCGAACATGGCGGCGACCCTACGGGGCTTCTGCGGCCGGCTCCAGCAGGTCCCAGCGGTTCCCCCACGGGTCCTCCCACACCGCGACGGTGCCGTAGGGCTCGTGGCGAGGCGCTTCGAGGAAACGCACGCCGGCTTCGCGCAGACGGGCGTGGTCGCGGGCGAAGTCGTCGGTGTGGAGGAAGAAGCCCACCCGGCCGCCGAGCTGACGGCCGACGTGGGCGCGTTGTGTCTCGTCGGATGGGACCGCGAGCACGATCCCGGTCTCCGCACCCGGGGGCCGAACCACCACCCACCGTTTGTGGCCCTCGTCTCGGTCCTCCGCGAGATCGAAACCGAGCGTGGTGACGAAGAATCCGATGGCCTCGTCGTAGTCGGGGACGAGGATCGTGAACAAGGCGACGTGTCTCACCGCTCAGCGCCCCAACTCGTGGCCGCGGCGATGATCGGTTGGCCGTCGCTCGCGTCATCGGCCTCATACGGGGCGATCGGCGGATGCCGGCTTCCGTTGCGCAGCGGATCACCGTCGGCCATCAGCGCCGCCGTGGCGTGGTTGGTCAGCGTCGCGAGGGCGGTGTCGAACATGCTCACCTCCACATGGCGGCCCACCCCGGTGGCGGCAGCATCGGTCAACGCGGCGAGGATTCCGATCGTCGCGTGCAGCCCGGTCGACACCCGGGAGAAGTCGATGACCCGCACATCGGCCAGCGGAAGGGAGTCTGCCACGAGCGCAATCTGCCAGAGATCGCGGGCCGTGGGAGAGTTGTGCGGTGCACGTCAGCATCACCGTCCCCACCGAGGACCCCCGCCGGGCCCGCGACGTCTACCCCGAGCTCGAACGCATCGGCTACGACCGGGCGTTCTCCTTCGAAGCCCGCCACGACCCGTTCGTGCCCCTCGCCATCGCCGGTGAGCACACCGAACGCATCGAGCTCGGCACCGCGATCGCGATCGGATTCGCCCGCTCGCCAATGACGTTGGCCAACACCGGATGGGATCTCCAGGCGACCACCGGCGGTCGATTCCTGCTCGGCCTCGGGTCCCAGATCAAACCCCACATCGAAGAGCGCTACTCGATGCCGTGGTCGAGACCCGCGGCGCGGATGAAGGAGATGGTTCAGGCCATCCGGGCGATCTGGCGGGCCTGGGAGACCGGTGAGCGGCTCGATTTCGAAGGCGAGTTCTACACCCACACCCGAATGATCCCGGCATTCGACCCGGGCCCGAATCCGTACGGGCCACCGCCGATCTTCACTGCCGGGTTCGGGCCGCGGTCGACCCGAATCGCCGGCGAGGTCGCCGACGGCTTCTTCGTCCACCCGGTCAACACCCGTCGTTCCCTGCAGGAGCTCACGCTTCCCGCGGTCGCCGAGGGCGCGGCCCGGGCCGGGCGCGAGACGAGCGACATCGAGATCGTTTGCGTCACGATCGTCGTGACCGGCCACACCGAGGAGGAGTACACCCGCTCGCTCGAAGGAGTTCGTGGCCAGCTCGCGTTCTACGCGACCACCCCGGCATACCTGCCGGTCTTCGACCTCCACGGCTATGGCGACCTCCATCCCGTCATGAAACGACTCGCCAAAGAGGGCAGGTGGGATGAGATGCCGGCGCTGATCGACGACGAGCTGATCGAGACGATCGCGGTGGTCGCCGAGCCGGCGGCGATCCCCGCGGCGCTCGTCGCCCGGCTCGCCGGCATCTCCGATTCGGTCAGCGTCGTCAACAATCGGGCGCCCGACCCGAAACACCTCGCCGAGGTCGTGGCCGGGTTGCATACGATGGCCCGGTGAACGAGCCCGCCGATTCCCCCAACCCCGATTCGCCGAGCACCGGTTCGGCCGGCGGCTCGGGGACCGACTTCATCCGCGAGAAGATCGCCGCTGATGTCGCCGACGGACCCTACGGCGGGCGCGTCCAGACCCGTTTCCCGCCCGAACCGAACGGTTTCCTCCACATCGGTCACGCGAAGGCCATCGCCCTCAACTTCGGCATCGCCGAGGAGTTCGACGGCACCTGCGTGCTGCGTTTCGACGACACCAACCCCGATACCGAGGACAGCCGGTTCGTCGATGCCATCCAGGACGACATCGCCTGGCTCGGCTATCGCCCGAGCACGATCGCCTACGCGTCCGACTACTTCGGTCGCCTCCACGACTGGGCAGTGCAGCTCATCGAAGCCGGTCTCGCCTATGTCGACGACCAGGACGCGGAGACGATCTCCGCCAACCGGGGCGGCTTCACCGAACCAGGTGTCGACAGTCCCTGGCGTGATCGCACCGTCGACGAGAACCTCGATCTCTTCGCCCGGATGCGGGCCGGCGAGTTCGCCGAGGGCGAGAAGGTGCTGCGGGCCAGGATCGACATGAACCACGACAACATGGCGATGCGTGATCCCGTCATGTACCGGATCCGCCACAGCCACCACTTTCGCACCGGCGACGACTGGAAGATCTATCCGACCTACGACTGGGCCCACGGACAAAGCGACGCCATCGAAGGCACCACCCACTCGTTGTGCACGCTCGAGTTCGACACGCATCGCCCCCTCTACGAATGGTTCCACGAGCAGCTCGGCCTGGCCGAGGACCGGCCCCGCCAGACCGAGTTCGCCCGGCTCAACCTCACCCACACCGTCATGTCGAAACGCAAGCTCGCCCAGCTGGTGAGCGACGGGCTCGTCGACGGCTGGGACGATCCCCGCATGCCGACCCTGCGGGGTCTTCGCCGGCGCGGATACCCCCCTGAGGCCATCCGGGCGTTCGCGGCACACATCGGCGTCGCCCGGGTCAACGGCACCCATGAGATCGAACTGCTCGAATCGTTCGTACGCACCCATCACAACACCCATGCGCTGCGGCGTATGGCAGTGCTCGACCCGCTCGAGGTCGTCATCACCAACTGGCCCGAGGGTCTCGCCGACACCCGCCAGGCCGTCAACAACCCCGAAGACGACACGGCTGGGACCCGCGACGTCCCCTTCGGCGGGCGGCTCTTCATCGAACGGGCCGATTTCATGGTCGACCCGCCCAAGAAGTTCTACCGGCTGGCGCCCGGGCGAGAGGTTCGGCTGCGGGCCGGCTACTTCATCACCTGCACCGACGTCGAGACCGATGACGACGGGGAGATCGTCCGACTCCTGTGCTCCTACGACCCCGAGACGGCCGGCGGCCAGGCCCCCGACGGCCGCAAGGTCAAGGCCACCATCCATTGGGTGTCGGCCGCCCACGCGGTCGATGGCACCGTGGTCCTCTACGATCGCCTGTTCACCGATTCGCA
The DNA here is from genome assembly GCA_024276495.1 of Actinomycetes bacterium. Taxonomy (GTDB): domain Bacteria; phylum Actinomycetota; class Acidimicrobiia; order Acidimicrobiales; family Aldehydirespiratoraceae; genus JAJRXC01. The sequence goes on along the minus strand of JAJRXC010000013.1, from coordinate 3,326 downwards.
CCCCGGCGCCGACGGGACGGACCCGCTGGCGTCGCTCAACCCGAGCTCGCGGGAGATCCGCACCGGCTGCAAGCTCGAACCGGCGCTGGCCGACACGCCGCCCGGTGAGGTCGTCCAGTTCGAACGCCTCGGCTACTTCGCCCACGACCTCGACGAGCCGCTGCGGTTCCATCGCACCGTCGGCCTTCGTGACGAGTGGGCCAACATCCAAAAGCGCCGGGATCTCTGACGCCCTCGATCTATGACATCTGCGGACCGGATGGTGGTCCGCAGATGTCACAGATCGGAGAGGGTCTGGAGATAGGGCCAGGCGGTGGCAGGCGGGATGCCACCGCAGAGCGGTTGCAGGGACAGCACGCCGTACTGATCACGCAGGGCCCGGGCCTCGTCGATGGTGACGATGCGGTAGGCGCCGTTCTCGGCGCGGAGCTCGTCGACGGTCGTGGCCCGTGACACCGACAGCGAGGCGTCATCTCCCATCCACTCGGCGTACATGTGGGCGTCGTGGAGCAGGTGGGGTCCGAGCTCGGCCCAGGCTGCGTCGATGTCGTCGGCGACGAACAGCGTGGTCGGGGAGCCGGCCCCGGGGGAAAGGCACAGCCCGGTCGGGTTGCCGGCTTCGAGCGCGGCCTCGTCGTAGGCGTCGGCCAGGGCCGGGTCGCTGTGTTGAGGCAAGAACATCATCCCCAGCCGGGCGGCCCGTCGCGCCGCGGCCGGCGTCCCCCCGCCGTAGGAGATCGGCGGCCCGCCCGGGGTGAACGCGGTTGGGGTGACCTCGATGGTGCGACCCTGCCACTCGAAACGTTCGCCGGCGAGCGCCCGGGTCAACACCGAAAGCTGTTCGTCCATCCGGATCCCGCGAGTGGCGGTGTCGACCCCGAACATCGCGTACTCCTCGGGCCGGTAGCCGAGCCCGACGGTGTAGCTGACCCGGCCCCGACTCAGGTGGTCGAGCACGATCATGTCCTCGGCGAGCTTGACCGGGTCGTACATCAGGGCGAGCAACGCGCCGACACCGATCGGCAGGGTCGACGTCCGGGCGGCAGCCGCGCCGGCCAGGACCAGCGGCGATGGCAGATAACCATCGGGCGACGAGTGATGCTCGGAGAACATCGCCATCATCGCCCCGTTCGCCTCGGCCCATTCCGTCATCTCCAACGCCGCCGCGTAGAGGTCGGCCATCGAAGTGTCGGACCGGGGTCCGAGGCGGAAGTCGAAACGAACGATGAACATGGAGACGGCCCTTCAGCAGTGGGGTCGGTCGAGGAGCTCGCGCAAGACGTCGAGGTCGGCGGCGGCCTGGGCGAGCAGAAGATCGGGCCGGTCCGACTCGGTGCCGGTTCCGTGCACGAACTCGATCGTCCAGGTGCCATCGAAGCCGAGCGAGTCGAGCAGCGAGATCGTCGACCGGAGCTCGTCGCGGAGCTCGGCCAACGGCGGAGATCCCCGGTCCAGGTTGTTGACGTGCACGTGGGTGATGCGTTCGCCGTAGGCCGCGAACTTGGCTCGGAGGCGGTCGTGGCCGTCGTTGCTGTGCACGATCGCCTGAGACCGCGCAGGAGGCCCGCCGGCGGCGAGGACGCGGGCGGCCGCTTCCGGGTCGTCCATCGCCGACCCGTCGTGGCACTCACACGCGAGGCGCACGCCGGGGAGCTGTCCAGCCCAATGGGCGAGCCGCTCGCCGTACGCGGCCAGCGCGGCGTCGTTCCGGTCGGGGCCTGTGTTCCACTTGACCTTGTCGGCGCCGGTGCGACGGATCCATTCGGCCGCGTGGGTGCGGTCGTCGTTGTCGTCGTCGAACCCGACGTAGGTGTTGAAGACGCGGATCGGAAGGGGATGGCCGATGATGGCGTCGGCATCGGCGTCCGAGGCGTCGCGCAGATGTGATTCCCACAGTTCGATCCCGTCGAAGCCGGCGTCGCGGATCGGGTCGAGCCAATCACGAAGGACGATCGTTCCCCACCGGTCCTGGGTCACCCCGAACCAACGGTTGGGTTCGAGCGCGATCGTGCCCAGATAGATCTCCATCATCTGTCCACGGCGAAGTCACTGATCTGCATGTCGTCGACGCCGTAGTCCGCGAAGTTGTCCTCGGTGCGACCCTTGATGAACTCCCGCCAGGTGAAGCGGCGATAGTGGGGCCGCCCCGCGGCGAGCGCCGCGATCGGTTCGATGACGCAATCGCGGGGAGGGTTCGAGAAGAACGGGATCGAGAAACGACTGAGCGTCGTCATGGGGATGACTCGATGGACGGCGGCGACGTAGCGGTCGTTGGTCCACACCTGCAGCGTGTCGCCGATGTTGACCACGATCGTTCCGGGTCGAGGATCGACGTCGATCCAGCCGTCTGTTCGGGAGCGAGCTTGCAGCCCTCCGGTCTCGTCCTGCAGCAGCAGCGTGAGCACACCCGGGTCGGTGTGGGGTCCGAGGGCGACATCGCCCAACTCGTTCAGCTCGGGCCGCTCGGCTTCGGGAACCGGGTCGCCGACCGGATAGTGGTTGAGACGGACAGTGCTCGTCTCGCGCGGGTTGGTGTGGGCGTCGGCGACGTCGGGGGAGACGTCCAACGTGACGTGGATCAACTCGAGGGTCTTCGCGGCGAGGGCCGCGAAACCGTCGAAGAACTCGTTCATCGTGGTGCGGAACCCGGCGGGACGTGTCGGCCATTGATTGGGGCTGCGATCGTCGGGGATCGAAGGGTCGAAGAAGTCGAACACCTCCTTGTGATCCCGCTTTCGCTTGGTCAACTCGCGGTCGTACCAGCCGAGCATCGCGTCGGCGTTTCTTCGAATCGGTTCCTTGTTCGACGGGCCGGACGCGAAGAACTCCTTCGTCGCGGTCCACGTGTCGTCGATGACATCGTCGATGCCGTGCCCGGTCAGGAGAAAGAACCCGTGGTCGGCACATGCTGTCCCGACGGCGTCGAGCGATGTCGGTGACGGGTTGCCGATGTCGATCGTCGGTACGGGGTTCATCTCGTCGGACGCTAGACGAACTCGCCGAGGCGAGACAGGCAGCTGAGGCGCCGAGCGCGATGACTTTTTTCCCCGGGCCGGTCGCGGACTATGGTCGCGATGGTTGTCATCTATCAAAGAGTTCACTATGCGGCGTTCCGACATCAGATGGGTTGCACGGCTCGGCGCTGTGGCCATCCTTTTCCTCGCAGTCATGCCGATGGTCACGGTCAGTGCGGGGTCGCAGACGACGACGAATGCGTGTCAGAACAGTGCGACGGGGACGTTCACTGATATCGAGTTGACGATGAGTGGGGTGGGGGCGCCGAATCCGGTTGGTTCGGGTGGTTCGGTGACGTTGTCGTCGACGAC
>JAJRXC010000012.1 GCA_024276495.1 Actinomycetes bacterium | reverse complement strand
GAGGAGCCCGACACAGCCCCAGACAACGACGCCACCGTCGCCGCCTAGAATCATCAATCAGGAACCAGCGCCCAGGCCCGAGTTACACCAAATCTGGGACGCCACCCAAACTGCAACAGCAGGGCCAAGGATTCCTGTTCGACACGAACGCCTCAAAGCGCGTTGACGGAGTAAACGGTGGCACGTTCTCATTCTACAACGGCAGGTTCGAACCCTCAGGTGGATCCGGAATCTCGATCGAGATCCCCGGTCCGGTGGCCTCCGTCGGTAGGATGGCTTGGCGATACAGAGACCCGCTGTTGACTGGAGGGGCGCTGGCCCTTTGTGCTTCGACGGCTGGCGTCACATGCGGGATGGCGGTCGGGCTCGATATCGCCGACGAGATCGGGACCATCATCTCGGAAAACGGGCTGTTTCCTGGCGGGGCGCGGGCCGACTGGCAGGGAGCGTCACGCGATTCGATCGTCGAAGGCTTATTCGCAGTAGCTGGCCTCACCACGGGCGGGGCGGTCGAGGCCTACTGGGATTCGCTCCCCCGAGAACAACGACGAGATATTGCCGGTCGCGTGACGGTTGTCGGTATGGAGCTATTTGGACTGATCTGGGATGCCATCAATTCGGTTGAGTACCCCAGTGGATGACACGTTCAGGCCGCGCGGATCCGTGGTTGGAGAAGCTCTAATGCCATCCCTCAATGCTGTCGTGTACGGCCCGGGCTTTGGTGGCTATGCGTTGTTCGCTGCGGAGATGCGGGAGCTTGCCTGGCTGCTGTGGGCTCTTGGAGTTCTGCTCGTCGTTGCTCTCGCTGCCAGGACTCGCCGGATATGTATCGTCAGTGATCGGGACGAGCTGCGCGTTGTAAACATGTGGCGAGAGACCGTGATTCCTGTTGGTCACATTCAGCGACTTCGGTGTAATCGGCCAGCTATTCGCAGTCGATTGCCAGTAGTGGAAACGGACGAGCGGATCATTCGTATTCAGGCGGGGTACCGGCCTAAGGAAAGAAGCGAGATCTTCCAGGTTCTCAACCGTGTTGCGCTCTTGGCCGATGCTCCCGTTGACCTTCGGCTGACCGACCCGATCAGGGGGACGCAGCACTGGAGGCCGTCCTATCCGGGCTAATGTGGCGCTTCCGGTTTCAGCGGGGTTCGAGGGTGGGGAGTAGTTGCCAGTTAGGTTTGCCGGCGTAGAGCAGAGCTCTGACCCGAGTTTGGCGGGTGGTTGGGGTCGGTGAGGGTGCTGGGGGTCTGTGACGTGGGGTTTTGGGTTCGTGTGGGGTGTTTCAGTTCGAATGTGGGCTTCCTTTCCGCCACGGTCATCTTCTGGCTGTTCCTAACCATTGGCAACAAGGACAGCGAGGATGCAATTATCGGCGTGTACCCCGGCGCGTTGACCCTGTTGACGGCCAGCTTGCTCACGGCACCGTTCTACCATGTGCTGTGGGGGCGCCGACACGACCGGTCCTCGTGAGTGCGACACAAACCGTAGGATCCCGCTCTGCACCAGGCCGATTCACCGAGGGGTCTTGTGCACGAACGGGACATTGCCCGACCACCATGGACCAAAGCGGTGAAACCGCACAACACCTGGACCACTCATCATCAGCTCACGATCGGGAGCGTCCAACAGGCCCTGACGTCAGGGGTTGTCGAGGGCGTTGCCCACGACTACGGCGGCTTGTTCGTCCGCACCGATCGTCCGATGGGCATAGATCTTCATGGTTGTAGCGCCGCTCGCATGGCCGAGTCGCGCTGCCACCGTGGGCAACGGGACCCCCGCATCGAGCAATTGAGTGGCTTGCCAATGGCGAAGGTCGTGCAGCCGAATCGCTGAGCCGACCCCTGCACGATCGCGGACGCGAGCCCACCGCGTCGAGACCGTGTCGGGACGCCAAGGCAGTCGGCCGTCGCTCGTGAACACATACTGGCCAGACGCCCGGAGCATGGCCGGGAGGGTCGAGCGGAGTCGGAGCAGCTCCTCAGACGTCGATGGGTCGAGCCGCACGGTGCGTGTCGATCGAGTCTTGGTTGTCTTGTCGGTTCGAGTTCCTGGCACCGCGACGTGGCTGCGGCGAATGGTGAGCACCTCCGCGTCGGCGTCGAGGTCACCCCACTGAACGGCGCAGGCTTCGGCACGGCGCATGCCCGTTGCGGCAACGAGCCGAACGTAGGTTCCGAGCAGAGCGTCGATCTCCGCGGCGGTCGCGAGCAACAAGCGGACCTCCTCGACGGTGGGAGTCTGTTGCTCGCGTTGGGGTTGCGCCGGGGGCGAGGCCAGCTTCGCCACGTTGCGCCTGACGAGGCCCCAGCGCTCGGCCTGGTTGAGCGCCGCTCGGAGGATGGCGTGCGCCTGCCTCACGGTGGCCGGGGCCAGCCCCCGGTCGGTCAGGGAGTCGTAGAAGCGGTCGACGTTGAGCACCGTCAGCTTCGAGAGTCTGGTTGAACCGAGCGCAGGGACCAGGTCCCGTTCGATGTAACGCCGGTAGCCGTAGAGAGTGTTCTCGGACCGGCCCTTGGAACGAAGGTGCTCCATCCATCGCTCGAGCAGTTCGGCGAGAGTGACGTCGTCGGGTCCGACGCGGCCCGACCGCACCTCGACCTCCAACTCCGACAACGCTGCCTTCGCGTCGCGTTTTGTCGACGCGCGGACCGTTCGGATGACCCGGCGGTACGAGCCCGTCGACGCGTCGCGGCCGGCCGAGACGGTGAGCTCCCAGGTCCCTTCGCTTCGCTGCCGCATCGTTCCCACCGTCGACCTCCTGAGATTCGCGGCAGATTCGCGGCATAACCGTATACCCACGAGAGGCCAACATACAGAAAATCGCTTCTAAACTGGTCTTATGGGTGGGCCGCCCGGGACTCGAACCCGGCACCTTGGGATTAAAAGTCCCCTGCTCTAACCCGATGAGCTAGCGGCCCGAGTCGAGGCTATCGCCGGGCGGGTCGCCAGGAGGTCGAAATCCGGCGCAGCGGTCCGTCAACCGCGATCGCCCATCTCCACGAGAGCCGAGGCGATCGCGGCGCGGGTCCGCTCGATGATGTCGTCGTCGTCGAGGTCGTCGATCACGATCGGCATGCCGATGTGGACTCGAACCGAGGGCCGTCCCCGCCAAGGGATCCGAGGCCCCCGGCCCCGACTCGCCCACACGTCGTCGGTGCCGAGAAGTGAGATCGGGAGCACAACCGCGCCGGCAGCCCGGGCGATCTCGATGAAACCGGGGCGGAACTCGCCGAGTCCTCGTTCGTCGCGCCGATCGGGCGGAATGATCTTTCCCTCCACCATGATCGCGACGGGCCGCCCCCCGGCGAGGGTCTCGAGGGCGATGTCGACCGAGCCCCGTTTTCCATCGCCGGCCGGGATGCAGCCGACGGCGTGGAGCCAGCGACCGACGAGCGGCGTCTCGAAGTACTTGGCCCGCACGAGGCAGCGAGCAGGAAGGTCGAAATGGTCGAGGGCGGTGATCGCCACGAACACGTCGGCCAGGCTGCGATGGTTCGCGACCATCACGATCGGACGGTCGCCGGTGTCGGGCAGCGTGTCAGGCGAGTGGGTGGTCCGACACAGCGCCTTCCCGACGAAACGGATCCGGCGGGCCCACTTGGTGAAACGCGCGATCTCGGCCGTCGGCGAAGGACCAGGGGGCGAAGAACCATCGTCGGGCACGGTCTGAGTTCTAGCGCCGTTTGTCGGATCCGCCACTCGCAGTCGTACGGTGCGACGGTGACCGGACCCGCCTACACGCCGCGAGTGATCGCCCTGCTCGGCGCCGGTGTCGCCTACTTCGTCGTGGCCGGAATGTCGTTTCCGGTCCTGCCCCGCCTGGTCGAGGACGAGCTCGCCGGCTCCAAGACCGACATCGGCCTGGCCTTCGGCTTCTTCGCCCTCGGGATGCTGGCGGTGCGGCCGATCGCCGGGGTCGTCAGCGATCGCATCGGTCGCCGTCCGCTCATGATCGGAGGCGCCCTCGGCGTCGCCGCCTTCCAACTCCTTCACGTCCCGGCGGCCGACACCGGCCGGCTGTGGGTCCTGCTCCTCGTGCGGGTCGGTGCCGGCGGGTTCAGCTCGCTGATGTACCTCGCCCAGGCCACCACCGCGACAGAGCTTCCGTCCGAGGAGCACCGGGCCAAGGTCTTCTCCACGTTCTCGGTCGCCGTGTTCGTCGGCTTCGCGATCGGCCCGATCCTCGGAGAGTCGGTCCTGCAGGCCTACGGGTTCGGGTGGACCTTCGCGGTGGCGTCGCTGTGCGCGACGGTGTCGGGCCTCGTCGCTCTCACCTTGCCGGAGACGAAGCCCGACGAGGTCCGCCCGGCCGAAGGGTTCCGAGAGCTGTTCCACCCGGTGGCGGCGCGGATCGGTGTGGTCAACCTCCTGATCTTCATCGCGTTCATGGGATTCAACGCCTTCATCCAGCCCTACTCCGAGGAGTTCGGGATCGAGGAGGCCCGGTGGCTGCTGTTGACCTACGCCGGCACGACGCTGGTCCTGCGGGTCGCGGGCGGATGGGTGCTCGACCGATTCGATCGGCGGAACCTCGCGACGTTTGCCCACCTGACCGTCGCGGGCGGTGCGTTCCTGCTCGCCACGGCCGACGACGCGTCGCAGCTCTACGTCGGTGCGTTCGTCATCGCGATCGGGATGGCGTGGAACGTGCCGTTGTTGATGCTCATCGCGGTCGACTCGGCCACCGACCTCGACCGGTCGAAAGTCGTCGCGACCGTCACGACGTTCGGCGACCTCGCGAACTCCGCCGGCGCCCTCATGCTCGGCGTCGTCGCCGACGCGGTCGACTACGAAGGGATGTACCTGGTCGTCGCCGGCGCCGCGCTACTGGCCGTCCTCCTGATGCGCAGCGGCTTCATGGCCCCCGTCGCCGGGCTCCGACGAGCGCCTCAACCAGCCGAGTCGTTGGGATAGTCGACCCACATCCGACACGGCTGCGATCGGGTGTTCTCGCAGTCCGGCAGGCCGGCTGGCACCGGGACGTCGCGCACGAACGGCAAGCTGATGAAGCTGTTGGTGCCGAACCCGACCTCGACCTGGATCGTGTCGCCGTCGTTGGGGAGAACGTCGAAGGCCCACAGGTTCCGGTTGCCGCCGGGGCTGTCGACGATCAGCCGCAGCCGCGAACCGGCCCGGATCACGTGGGCCGCCGGGAACACCTCGACCTGCACCGTCGTGAACTCATCGGCAGGGAGCGGTTCGAGGTCGGCTTCGGTGTGGGTCTGCCACGGAAGCGTGTCGGTCGTCTCCGACGGGTCGAGCGCCCGGTGCGAGGCCCGCAGCCAGCCCGACTGGATGTACATCTCGTAGCCGTCGGGGCGCACCTCGGAGATCGTCACCTGGAGATCGGCGTCGCCTGCCGCGGTGAGGATGTCGAGAGACACCAGCCCGGTCCCGGCCAGGAGGAGGTCATCGGTGAACGGCGGTGTCTCGTAGACGAGGGCGGTGCCGTCGTCGAGGAGCGCCCACTGGAGATCGTCGAACTCGTTGCCATCGTCGTCGTCCTCGGCGGCCTTCGTGAGCTCCTGCGAACGGGCGACGTCGACGGTGAACTGCTCGACGGTCGAAACGGTGCCCTCGGACGTCTCGGCGAGACGCCCGTCCGGGCCGAGACCCCACGTGAACGTCTCGGCTTCGGTCGGCGGCCAGGAGTCGAACAGCACCTCGCCCCGCGAGAGAGGCCCACCGAGGGCCGATTCGTTGGCCCCCATCTCGAGCAGCACACGAAACGGTGGTTCGCTCTCGATCACCGAGCGCGCCTCCTCGAGCGATGTGAACCGGTCGGGTGGCGGGACGAGACCTTCCACGCCGAACACCTCGGCGTACAGGATCGGTGCCCCGAACCGGACGAGGGGATCGAGCCGTGGCGTGCGATCCGCCACATAGACGTCGAGGAACTCGGTCGCCCGGAGCAGGCTCTCCGGGCCGAGAGAATCGGCGTGAGCGCCGTTGTAGAGATGGACCTTCAAGACGTCGGTCGTGAAGTTGTCGAGCATCGTCGAGAAGCGACCACCGGTCTGCTCGTCCTGCCACGCCCCGGCGATGAACGTCGGCACCGTGATCCGGTCGACGAACGTCCGAGGGGCGAGCGGATCGCCGGCTTCGGCCGTGTAGAACGCCGACTCGGCCGCGGCCTCCCGGAGATCACGGTTCTGACTTCGCAGCAGCTGGTTCGCGTCGCAGATCTCGTCGCCCTCGTCGATCACCCGGCGGTTGACCCATTCCTGGCCGTAGGCGTCGTTGGCGCCCTGGCGGGAATCGCCCCAGCTCTTCGCGAAGCCGTTGTTGTAGATGCCACCCGGATAGACCACCGAGCGGTAGCTGTCCTCGATCACCGAGATCGGCGTGATCGCGGCGAGACTCGGCGGCTGCGTCGCCGCCACGAACAGCTGGCTGATGCCGGAGTAGCTGATCCCGACCATGCCCACCTTGTTGTCGTAGACCCAGTCCTGGGCGGCGATCGCCTCGATCACGTCGTAGCCGTCGATCGTCTGAATCTGCTCGAAGAAGTCGAAGGCGCCGCCCGAACAACCCGAGCCGCGCATGTTGACGCCAACGGTCGCCCATCCGAGTCGACCGTAGATCCCGATCGTCGGCTCGACCTCGTAGGGACTGGCCGGGTCGTAACCGGAGTATTCGATCACCGTCGGATAGGGCCCGTCCTCGATCGGGCCGGGGAGCCGCACGGTGGCCGCGAGCAGGGTGCCGTCGCGCATCTCGATGTAGCCGTAGCCCTCGCTGATCTCCTGGGCCTCGTAGAACTCTGCGCCCGGGTGATCGGTGAAGGAGGGAACGGTGAGCTCGTCGGTGATCGCGACCGGATCCGCCGACGTGTCCCGTACGACATAGCCGCCTCCGGGGACGACGTTGCGGAACAAGAGGTTGCCGAGCTCGTCGACGGTGCCCATCGCCGAGGTGGGGCCCCCGTCGAGGACGAGGTTCGCCCCCGGGTTCGCGCCGGTGACGGTCACCTGGCCGGCCGCAGTCGCCGCGGCGAAGGACGCGGCGATGGTCGGCTGCTCCTCGGCATCGTCGAGCGTGCGCACATCGAGGTCGGGTTCGGTACCGCCGGCGTCGCCGCTGCCGCTCCCGCTCTCGCCGGGGTCGGCGACGGGAACCGGAGTGTCGGCATCGCTTCCGCAGGCGGCCGCGAGGAGGGCGAGACCCATGAACACGGCGATGATCGAGAGCATCCGGGGGCGGCGCATTCGCAGACCCTACGACGCGGATCGGGGACGACGGCAAACGGCATCTCCGGGCCCCGCCCGGTCGAGGCGCTACGTTGCGGCTCCATGAGACGCATCGACTACGCGGGAAGCGTGCACGGAGAAGAGGAGATCGAAGCCGTGCTCGCGGTGCTGCGCGGGCCGGCGACCGCGTTGCGCATCGGCCCCAACGTGGCGCAGATGGAACGACTCGTCGCCGCGACCTTCGCCAAACGGCGGGGAATCATGGTGAACTCGGGTTCGTCGGCGCTCTATCTCGCGGTGGAGCTGCTCGACCCTCGGCCCGGCGACGAGATCATCACTTCCGCGGTGACCTTCTCCACCGACATCGCGCCCATGGTTCGCGCCGGTGTGCATCCCGTCTTCGTGGATGTCACCGACGACACCTACCAGATCGATGTCGAACAGATCGAAGGGGCGATCTCGGATCGAACGATCGCGATCCTGGCCCCCAACCTGATCGGCAACTGTCCCGATTGGGACCGCATCCGTGAGATCGCCGATCGCCACGGACTTGTCGTGATCGAGGACTCCTGCGACTGTCTCGGTGCCACGCTGCACGGCACCCCCACCGGTGCCCGAGCGCACATGTCGCTCACCAGCTTCGCGTTGTCACACATCATCACCGCGGCCGGCACCGGAGGCATGATCTGCCTCGACGACGACGAGCTCATCGACCGCTGCCTCACGTTGCGCCGCTGGGGTCGACGAAGCGAACCGAAGCTCTGGGGGACCAAGAAGTCCGATGATCGTCGGTTCTTCTCCGACGTCGACGGACTCGAATACGACGACCTGTTCATCTTCGACGAGGTCGGCTGGAACTTCGAACCGTCGGAGATCTCGGCGGCCTTCGGTGTCGTCCAGATGGGAAAGCTGGCCGAGAACCTGGCCCGGCGCACCCGCAACTTCGATCTGCTCGCGGCCCGCCTCGAGACTCGATCCGACGTGTTCGGCCTGCCGCGGGTGACGCCCGGCGTGAAGACCGGATGGCACATGTTCCCGCTGATGATCCGACCTGAGTCGGGAATCTCGCGCGCCGACTTCCAGCACCACATGGAGACGAACGGCGTCGACACCCGGATGGTGTGGACCGGCAACGTGACCCGTCAGCCGGCGTTTCGCGACATCGCCCACCGCGTCGCCGAGGGAGGGCTCGCCAACGCGGACCGGGTCATGGAACAAGGACTGATCCTTCCGTGCAACCACGGCATCGACGACGACGCCGTGGCCTACATCGGCGACACGATCGAGGAGTTCTTCACCGCTCGTTGATGGGTTACCGTCGGGGCCGACATGAGCAACTCCCCGGATCCCGTCGTCACCGATGAGATCTCCCGCGAGGCCTGGTTGGCGCTCGGTGTTGCCACCGCGGCGGCGTTCCTGGTCGTTGTCGACGTGTCGGTCGTCAACATCGCGCTTCCGTCGATCGCCACCGAGTTCGACGCGAGCACCGCGCAGCTGTCGTGGGTCATCTCCGGTTACAACATCTCGCTGGCGTCGTTGCTGCTGCTCGCCGGTCGTCTGGCCGACCGGCGGGGACGGCGCGCGATGTTCACCCTCGGCCTGTGGGGGTTTCTCGCCGGCTCGGCCCTGTCGGGGCTCGCCCCGAACGTCGAGTTCCTCATCGGCGCCCGCGTGATCCAGGCGATGGGTGGCGCCTTGTTGACGCCGGCGTCGCTCGCGATGGTGCTCCCCCAGTTTCCCCTGGCCCGGCGCGGCACCGCGATCGGCCTGTGGGGGGCGATGGGAGCCCTCGGGGCCGCGTTCGGGCCGTCGCTCGGGGCCGTGCTCATCGAAGCGTCCGGCTGGCGCGTGATCTTCCTCATCAACGTGCCGCTCGGGGTCATCGTCGTCGCGGCTGCCCGCCGCCTCGTCCCCGAGAGTCGGGGCGAGGAGACCACCGGCGCGATCGACCTCATCGGCGTGCCGGTCGGCGTGATCGGTGTCGCGCTGGTCATGTGGGGAATCGTCCGTTCGGAGAGCGCAGGCTGGGTCGAGGCATCGGTCCTCCTGCCGATCGTCGTCGGCGTGGCGCTCATCCCGTTCGTCGTGTGGCGTTCGGCCCACCATCGCTCGCCCCTGTTGGACCTGAGCCTCTTCGCCCAACGGTCGTTCTCCGCCGCGATCGCGGCCGTGTGGGTCTACGCGCTCGCCTTCACCGCGGGATTCCTGCTCCAAAGCTTCATGTTGCAGCGGCTCTGGGGCATGAGCGTGCTGGCGACCGGTTTCGCGATGACGCCGGGACCGATCGTCGGCGCCGCGACATCGACGCTGTTCGGCGGGCTGGCCGATCGGATCGGCCATCGCTGGGTCGTCTCCGCGGGCGCGGTCGCGGCGGCGGCCGCCTATCTCTGGTTGCTGGTGCTCCTGACGGAGGAACAGCAGTTCGTCGTCGTGTTCTTACCGGCGACTCTGCTGCTCGGCTTGGGCGTGGGCGCGACGATCGCCGGTCTGCAGAGCGCCGCGATGTCGGAGATCGATCCCCGCCAGTTCGCCAGCGCGAACGCCACGACCCGAACGGTGCAACAGATCGGCTACGCGATCGGCATCTCCGTGGTGCTGACCCTCGTCGCCGATCTCGATCTGGCCGGGTTCCGAGCCGGCTACACCTGGGTCGTCGCCTGCTTCCTCGGATCGGCGATCGTGATGGCGGTCGCCTACCCGTCCGGCAGCGCGACGACGCGTCAGGCTCACGTGAACACGTAGTCCTGCGGGTCGGGCCGCTTCGTCCACTGTTGGTAGTTGTGGATCGGCCACGGAGAGAGCGTGAAGATCTCACCGTTGCCGTTCTTGAAATGGGAGTGGCGAATCGACCAGTGCGACCACACCATCTGGTCGATCTCGGCCTTTCGCCGGCGCTCGTAACAAGTTGGGGAACCCGGGCACGGTGATCCCGAGGTAGGCGGTCGGCTCGTCACCCCAGTGCCGGGTGAGAGAGACACCGTCTCGGCCGCGGATGTCCATCGGCCACAGGTAGCGGTTGTGGTGGAACCCGGTGGCGTAGCAGATCACATCGGCCTCGTGCAGCACGCCGTCGTCGGTACGGACCCCGTTGGCCTCGATGCGTTCGATCCCGACGCCGACCAGGTCGACATCGTCGCGTCGCAGGCAGCGGAGCCACTACCCGTTGTCCTGGAGCGTGCGCTTGCCGGTTGCGGGGTAGCGCGGGATGACCTTGTCCAGCAGCTCGGGCGAGTCGGCCAGCTGCTCCCGGAGCCAGCCCTCGAAGAACCCGCGGGTCGCGAGGTTGCGTTCGCTCACCGCGAGGCCGTCTCGATCGTCGAAGTCCGGATCGATTCGGGACCCGGCGAGATCACCGCCCGAGCCGGGCCAGAACTGCAGGAAACGGAACCAGCGACCGAAAAAGGGCAGGTGGCGGATCGCCCACTTCTGCCCCTCGGGCACCCGCTCGTGGTAGTTCGGATTCGGAAACATCCACTGGGCGGTCCGCTGGAAGATCGTGAGATGGTCGACGATTCCGGCAATGGTCGGCGCGATCTGGAACCCGCTGGCGCCGGCACCGACGGGCGCGAACCGGCTGCCGGTGATGTCGACCGAGTGATCCCATCGCGACGAATGAAACGACGGGCCCTCGAAGTCGTCGATGCCGGTGATGTCGGGCATCTTCGCCCGGTTGAGCGACCCCACCGCGCTGATCAGCACGCGGGCGTCGATCGTCTCCTCGGCCCCGTCCCGGCCGCGGACCCGGACCGACCAGGTGCCGGTGGGCGCGTCGAACGTCGCGCCGAGCTCCTCGGTGTCGAAGCGGCAGTGGGGCCCGATGTCGTGGCGGTCCATCACGATCCGGAAGTAGCGCTGGAGCTCGGGTTGTCGCGAGAAGTACTCGGTCCAGTGGTCCGACGGCTCGAACGAGTAGCAGTAAGAAGTGGCTGCCGACATCGACGCGGGCCCCCGGGTACCGGTTCGCCCACCACGTGCCGCCCGGCCCCCCGAACCTGTCGATGATCGTGAACGGAATGCCGGCCTCCTTCAGCCGGATCCCGGCGAGAAGGCCCGACTCCCCACAGCCGATGACCACGACCGGAAACTGTGCCCGGGCGGGGGCCGGGATCCGGTCGGCCCAATCGACACGGTTCACGTCGGTCGTGGCGAGACCCATCTCGTCGAGCATCATCGGCACGACATCGTCGGGAATCTCCGCGCCGCCCACGAAGTTCATCATCTCGTGCAGCAGCTCGGCGTCGGGCCAGGGGTCGGGGGGCACACATCCCCCGTCGCGGTAGGCGATGATCGCGGGGAGGGCGCGGCGTCGGACCTCCGCCTTGGACTCCTCGTCCATGAAGCCCTGGTACTCGTTGAGGAACAGGCCGGCCGGCCGCAGGTCTCCCCGAACCCACGACGGGTCACCGGTGACGTGGACCATCGTGCAGGGCAACGTGGGGATGCTCACCTCCTCGAGCGCGGCGGCGATCTGCTCGTCGCTGTCGAACGGCAGCCCGGCGTGGGGGTGACGTGACGTCATCGGGTCAGCCTGCACCGGCGGCGGGGTCCACGGCGAAACGGGGCCGGTTCCGCTCGGGCGACCGGTGCGAACCGGGCTCGGCTGACTACCCTCACGGCGATGCCCGAGACGCCCGCCTCCGAACCCCAGCCGATCGACGCCGACGGCGGCGCGGTGGAGCACGACCTCGACACCGTCGCCGCGGCGCTCGAGGCGCTCGATGCCGGTGATCTGGACACGGCGGAGACCCTGGTGGAGAAGCTGGCGGTCGAACCGGAGGACGAGTCCGCCGACCCCGACCCGGCCTGAGATGCGCCGCTCTACCCGGGTCGGTGCGGTCCTGGGCGTGGTCGCGGCGGCCGTGTGGGTGCGCCGCTGGTCGCAGCCCCCGTCGGGTTCCCCGATCGAGGCGTTGAGCACCGCACAACGTCGCACCGAGATGGCCCGACTGCTCGCCCGCCGCGCCGCGGACCGCGGCTTCACCAGGGCGCGTTCCCGGCTCGCGTCGGACGAGACCCGGCGTCGACTCCAGGCCGATCTCGAGCGGCGGGAGGCCGAGGACGTGGTCGGTGCGCTCGGCGAGATGAAAGGGGCGTTGATGAAGCTGGGCCAGATGGCCAGCTATCTCGACGAGGGCATGCCGGAGCCGATGCGGGAGGCGCTGGCGGGCCTGCGCGCCGATGCGCCGCCGATGCCGTCGGACCTGGCGTTGACGGAGATCGAACGGTCGCTCGGTCGCCCACTTCACGAGATGTTCGCGGCCATCGACGCCGAACCGATCGCGGCGGCGTCGATCGGACAGGTGCATCGGGCGGTGACGCTCGACGGGCGCGAGGTCGCGGTGAAGGTGCAGTACCCGGGAATCGCCCGGGCGATCGCGGCGGACCTCGACAACACCGAACGCCTCGCCATGCTGCTCGGGATGGTCTACCCCGGTCTCAACCCCGAGGAACTGGTCGAGGAGCTCCGAGCCCGGATCAACGAGGAGCTCGACTACCGCCACGAGGCGAAGAACCAGATCCTGTTCGCCGACTACTACGACGGCCATCCCCACGTCTGGATCCCGGCCGTTCACGAGGACCTCTCGACGACCAACGTGTTGACCACCGAGTTCGTGCCCGGCCGGCCGTTCGAGGAGATCTACCGGGCGGACCGGGCCGAGCGGGAACGGGTCGCGGAGATCCTGTACCGGTTCGTCTTCCGCAGCCTCAACCGGCAGTACGTCTTCAATGGCGACCCGCACCCCGGCAACTATCTGCTGGCCGACGACGGACGGGTGGCCTTCTTGGACTTCGGGCTGGTGAAGCACTTCGAGCAGCAGGAGGTCGAGCAGTTCGCGGCGCTGATCCGGGCGATGATCGATCGTGACCCGGCGGAGTTTCGCCGCACCGCCGAAGAGGTCAACGTGCTTCGACCGGGCGCGCCCTTCGAGGATCAGGACATCTTCGACTGGTTCGCCTCGTACTACGAGCTCATCCTCGACGACGAGCCGGTGACCGTCACCACGGACTACAGCGTCGGCCTGCTCTATCAGACCTTCGACGCGAAGACCCACGCGATCTTGAAGCACACGAACGTGCCGCCCACATTCGCCCTGATCCAGCGCATCAACCTGGGTCTCTTCTCGATCCTCGGCCAGCTCGGCGCGACCGCGAACTGGCGGGCCATCTCCGAGGAGTTGTGGGTGTGGACCGATGCGCCTCCGAGCACCCCGTTGGGCGAGGAGGAAGCGGCCTGGGTGGCCCGCCGGGCCGCCGGCGCGGTCTGATCTAGCCGGCGGCGTCGAGCTCGTCGTAGCCGCCGGCGGGCTCGACCGGCTCGAGACGATCGAGACGGTCGTTGACCGCCATCAGGTAGCCGATGGCCCGTTCGGCGAGCGGGTTGCGGCTGACCAGGGCGTCGAACGCCGGCGAGTGGTCGGGCACCTCCAGATGGGCGAGCTCGTGCACGATGACGTGGTCGAGAACCCACGGTGGGACGTCGACGAGACGATCCGAGATCCGGATGTCGCCCCGATGCACCGAGCAGGACCCCCAGCGTTGGCGTTGGGTCTTGGACCAGCGGATCGATTCGGGCCGGGGCAGATCGAACTTCCGGGCGAGCTGGGCGGCGCGGGCGTCGAGATCGATCGCGTGGGAGCGGCGCTCCTGTTCGATCCGCGCGACGACGCGATCGACGAACCGGCGTTCGTCGGCCTCCGACATCCACGCGGGGATTCGCACCCGGATCACCCCGTCGACGATGCGGGCCGAGACGGTCTTCACCCGCCGCTCGCTCCGGATGACCTCGACGGGATAGCGCGACGACATCACGGCTAGACGATGTCCTGGTTCTCGATGGTGACGTCGTCGGGGGACAGCTGGACCCGCTCGCCCAACCGCCAGGTGGTGCCGTCGTAGTGGAACCAGCGGCCGCCGAGGTTGGCGATGCGGTCGTAGCGGGCACCGAGCCGACCCTCGAGGCTGTAGATCACCCCGCCGTGGGAGACCACGAGCACCTGCCCGGCACGGACCTGTTCGACGACCCGGCCCAGCGCCTCGATGACGCGGTCGTGGACGTCATCGTCGTGCTCCCAACCCGCCGGCCAGATGCCGGCGTCGAGGTGGCCGGGGAAGCGCTCGTCGATCTCCGCCCGGGTGAGGCCCTCGAAGGCGCCGGCGTGACGCTCACGAAAGGCCGGATCGACGAGGACCGGCCCGACACCGATGTGCTCGGCGATGATCATCGCGGTGGTGAGGGCCCGATCGAGGTCGCTCGCGATCACGGCGTCGAACGTGCCCAACCGGGCCGCCGCACCCGCGGCCTGGGCTCGCCCGAGCGCGGAGAGGGGAGGGTCCGCCTGGCCCTGCCAGCGCCCCAACGCGTTCCACTCCGATTGCCCGTGGCGGGCGACGAGCACGTTCAACATGGTCAGGGCGACGGTACCGAAGCGCGCCGACAGTGCCGGGGATGCCCGCCGGCGGGCCGGTACCGTGGTCGTCATGGCTCGAATCCGCTTGTTCGCCTCGGCCCGCGAGGCGGCCGGCACCCGCGACGACGAGCTCCCCGGCGCCACGGTCGGCGAGGTGCTCGACGGTGCCGTGGCCCGCTACGGGCCGGTTTTCGAAGGAGTTCTCGAGACGGCGACGGTGTGGTGCAACGGCGACGCGGTCGACCGCGACCATGCGGTCGGCGCCGACGACGAGGTGGCGGTCCTTCCGCCCGTGTCGGGCGGATCCGACGCGTCCGTCGAGTCCCGATAGGCTCCACGGTCGTCCGTTTCGACCCGAGAGGTCGAGTTCCGAAGGTCGAGTCAGCCAGCGATGATCCCTGATCTGCAACGAGTCCTCGATCCGGGGTATCTCGTCGGAATCACCGAGACGAGCACCGACGCGCTTCGAGCGATGCGAGTCGAGTGCACCGACCTCGAGAACGGGCTGTCGTTCGTTCGACGTCTCGCCCAGGGCCGCGTCGACGTCCTGGCCGCCGAGATCGAGCGCCGAGCCGAGGGAGGGGGCGGCGACCTCGCTGATCTCGTGGCCCGCCTCCCCGAATTGCTCAGCGACGGCGTGCGGGCTCCCGGTTCCGGCCGGGTCGATCAGGAGCTCGACCCACCAGACGAGGTCGTGGGGCCCCTCACCGAAGTGCTCGACGACGCCGTCGGCCCATCGGTGATGACCGAGGTCGCGACCCTGGGGGACGACGCCTTGTCCGCCGCGATGATCGCGGTGCGAGACTTCGAACAACGGGTCTCGACGAGCCGTCAGTCGCTGCACGCCACCATCGACCTTCTCAACGACGAGCTCGCCCGCCGGATCGCGGCGGGTGAGGCGCCGGCGGCTCCGAGATGACGCCGGCCTCCACCGTCGGCTGCATCGGCGGGGAATGTTCCGCCTCGCGGCGGCGTTGGAGTCGAACGTGAGCCGCGTCGCCGTCCTGTCCCTCCACACGTCCCCCCTGGTCCAACCCGGGCACGGCGACGCGGGTGGGATGAACGTCTACATCCGCGAGCTCGTCTCGTCGCTGGCCCAGGCCGGCGCCGACGCCACCGTCTATGTGCGTCGGTGGGCCGACGATCTGCCGGACCTCGTCGACGTCGAACCCGGGTTCCGGGTCGTGCACGTCGATGCCGGTCCCGTCGGGCTGGCCAAGGAGGCGCTGCCCGACGTCGTCGACGACTTCACCCGGGTCGTCGGGGATCACCTGGCCCGGAACCCGGTCGACATCATCCACGCGAACTACTGGCTCTCCGGTGTGGCCGGCCACCGCCTGAAGCACGAGTTGGAGCTGCCGCTGGTGGCCACGTTCCACACCCTCGCGAGGGTGAAGGCCGAGACGGGCGACGCCGAACCGCAGCGCCGGGTCGATGCCGAGACCGACGTGATCCGCTGCGCCGACGTGATCACCGCGAACTCCGTCACCGAGCTCCGCGAGCTCGTCGCGCACTACGGCGCCGACCCCGACCGTGTCGAGGTCGTCCCCCCCGGTGTCGACCACGCGTTCTTCTCGCCGGGCTCGCAGGCCGGTGCCCGGCGCGCCCTCGACATGGGGACCGAACCGCTGCTCATCTTCGTGGGCCGCATCCAGCCGCTCAAGGGCGCCGACGTCGCGGTCGAGACCCTGGCCGAACTGGGTCGCGACGATGCCCGGCTGCTCATCGTCGGAGGAGCCAGTGGGCTCGAGGGCGGCGAAGAGGTTCGCAAGCTCGAGAAGTTGATCGCCGATCGTGGTCTCGGCGATCGCGTCACGATGATCGCGCCCCAGCCCCACCACGTGTTGTCGACCTACTACCGGGCCGCCGACGTGTGTCTGGTCCCGTCTCGCAGCGAGTCGTTCGGTCTGGTCGCGCTCGAGGCGGCCGCCTGCGGCACACCGGTCGTCGCCTCCGACGTCGGTGGGTTGCGCACCCTCGTCGATCACGGCCGCACCGGTTTTCGCATCCCCGGTCGTGACCCGGCGGACTACGCGGCGGCGACCCGGCGCATCCTCGACTCGCCGATTCTCGCCGACGAGCTCTCGCGTCGGGCTGCCGACGCGGCAAGGTCGTACACCTGGACGACGATGGCGGCCCGTCTGCGGCGCGTCTACGACGATCTCGGTGCGCGCGAACCCGTCGACTGTCTCGCCTGAGCCGGGTGCAGTCGCCACCCGCGTCCCCCGAGGAGCTCGCCGCCCTCGAACACCGCATCGACGCCTGGTTGGCTCGGGCGATGAAGGAGAACCCGGCGATCGAGG
Source organism: Actinomycetes bacterium (assembly GCA_024276495.1). Lineage (GTDB taxonomy): Bacteria > Actinomycetota > Acidimicrobiia > Acidimicrobiales > Aldehydirespiratoraceae > JAJRXC01. Next base: position 22,115 of record JAJRXC010000012.1, on the reverse strand, counting down.
CGGTCGAGCGATCCGACGACGACCTGGTGCGCTGGTTCGTCCGTCTGCGAGGCGAGGAGAAGGACGTCTGGACCGCGTGGTGGACGTTGCGGCAACGCACGTTCCAGTTCGAGACGTATCTCATGCCGGCCCCGGAGGAGAATCGTGCCGAGGTGTTCGAACAGCTTCTGCGACGCAACCGCAAGCTGACCGGGCTGCATGCGGAGATCGGCGAGGAGGACGCGATCTTTCTTCGTGGTTCACTCCCGGTGGCGGCGGTGAACGAAGCGGAGCTCGATCGTGTTCTCGGATCGATGTGGGCCGCGGTCGAGCTCATCTTCCGGCCGGCGATGCGGCTCGCGTTCGCCAGCCGGTTCAACGGGTGAACCTCGCGAGGGCTGCTTGCATTCTGTGGTATCTCATGTAGATTCGTTCTCGACCCGGTGGGAGCGAGGCGCTCGGGGAAGTGCGCTGATCACGTTCCCATCGGGTCACCCGGCGCTTCGCGGCCTACGGTTCCGGACGTGACGAAACTCCAGATGATCGGTGGCGGCAAGATGGCCGAGGCCCTGCTCGGCGGGCTGATCGAGACGCGCTGGGCACGCGCCGACGAGCTCCACGTGGTCGAACCCGCCGACGACCGCCGCGCCGAGCTCGCCGTGCGCCTCCCGGGGCTGTCCATCGGCGACGAGCCCCTCGACGAGATCGACGCGGTCATCGCCGTCAAGCCCGACATCGTGCCCCTGGTGTTCCCCGCCCTGGTCGCCGCCCGTGTGCCCCGGGTGTTGTCGATCGCGGCCGGCGTGAGAACCGCCACCATCGAGGCCGGCCTCGGCGCCGGCCCCGCCGTCGTGCGCTGCATGCCCAACACCCCCGCTCTCGTCGGGCGAGGGGCGGCCGCCATCGCCGGTGGCACCGCGGCGACCGACGACGACCTCGCCTGGGCCGCGGCGATCCTCTCGGCCGTGGGCACCGTGGTCACCGTCACCGAGCCGGAGCTGGACGCGGTCACCGGCCTCTCCGGTTCCGGCCCCGCCTACGTCTTCCACCTGGCCGAAGGCCTCGTCACCGCCGGGATCGCGGAGGGACTGGCGCCCGACGTCGCCGACGCCCTCGTTCGTCAGACACTGCTCGGCGCGGCGACCCTCCTCGTGGAGTCCGGCGAGGACCCGGCCGTGCTGCGGGCCAACGTCACCTCGCCGGGAGGCACCACCGCGGCGGGCCTCGCGGTGTTCGCCGACGACGACCTCATCGGGCTCGTCGGGCGCGTCGTCGCCGCCGCGACCGCCCGCTCCCGGGAGCTGGGCGGGAACTGACCCGGCTGCGGCGCGACCGCGTCGCGCCGCTAGCGTCGAGGCCGTGACCGGCCGTTTCGACACTGTCTCCTTCCTGTCCGACTTTGGGCATGGCGACGAGTTCGTGGGGGTCGTCCACTCGGTCGTGCGATCGATCGCCCCCCACGTCACCGTCATCGACGTGACCCACGGCATCGCGCCCTACGACACCCGCGCCGGCGGGCTCGCGCTGGCGCGAGCCGCCAACCATCTCTGTCCCGGTGTCGTGATCGCGGTCGTCGACCCCGGTGTGGGGACCAGTCGCCGACCGATCGCCCTCGAGGTGGGCGACGGGGCGTCGTATCTCGTCGGCCCCGACAACGGCCTGCTCGCGCCGGCGGTCGGGCTGGTCGGCGGCGCCACCCGGGCGGTCGAGTTGACCTCGCCGGACCACCGGCTCCCGTCGATCACCGGTGCGACCTTCGACGGTCGCGACATCTTCGCCCCGGCGGCCGCCCATCTGTGCAACGGGGTGCCGCTCACCGACCTCGGACCCGAGATCGACCCGGCCGGGTTGATCCCCGGCGTGCTCCCCGTCTCCCACGTCGACGACGGTGTGCTGGTGAGCGAGGTCCTGTGGGTCGACCGGTTCGGGAACTGTCAGCTCAACGTCGACCCACTCGAGCTGGTGGCCTTCGGTGATCCACTGGCCGTCAACATCGCCGGCGACGAGCGGATCGCGGTGAGAGTCGCCGCCTACGACGAGATCCCGACCGGCCGGGTCGGTCTCGTGGTCGATTCCAGCGGGTTGTCGTCGATCGCCGTCGCCCGCTCGTCGGCGGCGGCCGAGCTCGGCCTGCACGAAGGAGACGAGGTGCGGATCTCGGCCCTCGACGACAACCGTTCGTCCGGCGTCGTCACCTCGGTGGAGCTCGGCCAGAGGCCGGTTCGATGAGAAGCGGCACCACGCTCGTCGTCGCGGTCCTCCTCATCGCGATCCTCGCGGCCGGCGCGCTCCAGTTCGTGCTGCTCGCCCGCTGAGGTGCCGACCGCCGACATCCTCAGCTGTTGCCGGCCACACGGTCGCGGGTGAACATCTTGGCGCCGCGGGCGACGAGGGCGACGGCGACGACCCAGATCGCGGCGCCGATCCCCAGCGCCAGGGGCACGTCGACGAGCAGCAACCCGGTCGACTGGCCGACGGCGACGAAGATCAACGGCAGGATCACCGCGCCACCGAGCTGATTGGCCTCCTGGGTCGTACGACATCTCGCCGAGACCCGGACCATGATCCCCAGACCGAGCGTGGCGACCGCCGGCGCGACCCAGAAGATGACGACCACCCACAAGGCGTTGGGAATGAGCAGGCCGTCGACCACTCCCCACGAGACACCGTTGGCGACGATCGCGAAGGCCCCGAAGCCGATCCACGACACCGAGACCGCAGGGATGAACCCGGTGAGGAACTTCGCGACGAAGAGGTCGCGGTCGGAGACGGGGAGATGGAGGAGGGTCTCCATGGTTCGGCGCTCCTTCTCGCCCGCGAAGGCGTCGGCGGCGAGCACGGCGGAGACCATCAGCGGAACGATCAGGAAGAGCGGGGCGAGCAGGTAGCCGAGAACGAGGGTGAGCAGCTGCTCCTCCTGGGGAAGGTTCGCGATCGGGTCGGCGAGGGCCGACGGCAACGAATCCAGGAACTGGATCCGCCCACCGGCCTGGCCGGCCCGGCGAGCGGCGTAGCCGACCACGAGGGGGAGCGCGACCATCAAGAGCGTCGGCACGAGCATCATCGGGATGACGACGGCCTTGGAACGCCGAACCGCCCGGAGATCGCGACCGATGATCGCCTTGATCGCGGCCGTGTTGAGTCGCGACCCGGTGATCGCCGGGGGCGCCGTCGTCGTCATGACCGCTCGGCCGCGAAGTTCGATTCGAGCGCGAAGTAGATGTCCTCCATCGATGCCTCGCGCATCGTGGCGCCGAACACGTCGATGCCACGACCGGTCAGCGTCGCCAACACCCGGGCCATCGTCGCCCGGTCGCGCACGGCGATCGTCGCGCCGGTCGCCCGGGCCTCCTGGCGCAGCACGCCATCGACCGATCCGATGAGCTCGAGGACGGTGTGGGCGACCGGGCCGCCGAGATCGATGTCGGCCGAGATGCCGTCCCACAGCTCGGCGGCGAGATCGGCGGGCCGTCCGATGGCGCGAAGACGTCCGTGATCGAGCACCGCCATGCGATCCGCGACCCGGCCGGCCTCACCGAGGAAGTGGGTGGCCAGGATCACGGTTCGGCCCCGTTCCCGGGCCAGCATGCCGATGAGGTCGGTGACCTCGCGGGTGGCCGCCGGATCGAGGCCCGAGGTCGGCTCGTCGAGGAACAGTACCTGGGGGTCGTGCAGGAGCGCCCGGGCGAGGGCGACCCGTTTGCGTTGGCCGGTGGAGAAGCCGACGGTGCGGCTGTCGGCCACGTCGAGCATGGCGAACTGCTCCAGTTGGTGGTTGACCCGCGTGCGGGCTTCCCGCGGCGCGTACCCCCGCATGCGCGCGGTGTACTCGAGGTTCTCCCGGGCGGTCAGGCGGTCGTCGAGGCCGGCGGTCTCGGTCAACACCCCCGTGAGGCGCCGAACCTCGTCACCGTCGACGCTCGGGTCGAGGCCGAGGACCACGGCGTGGCCCCTGTCCGGTCTCAGCACCCCGTTGAGCATTCGCACGGTGGTGGTCTTGCCGGCTCCGTTGGGGCCGAGAAGGGCCAGCACCTCACCGGGCTGCACGTCGAGATCGAGTCCGTCGACGGCGACCCGGCCGTCGAAGGATCGTGACAGGGCGTGCGTCGAGATGCAGGGTCCGCCGGGAGGAGCGGCGTCGATCACGTGCCGACCTCGTCGAGCATGCGGAGCAGCGTCAGGACGCGGTCGGCGCTGATCGCCGGCGGGGTCGTCGGTGGCAGGGTCGTGGTGGTGGTCGTCGGGGCGGACGGCTGGGGAGCGGTCGTGGGTGCCGGCGGCGCCGTCGTGGGAGTGGGACCGGTTCCGGGGAGTTGGAGGAAACGGTGGGTGGTGTAGAGGGCGGCGTCCTTCCAGACGACGCCGACGCCGATCTGGGTGAACGCCGGATCGGCGATGTTGGCGAAGTGGCCCGGGCTGGCGACGAAGGCATCGACGAGCACCTGCACGTTGGCGCCGACGCCGACGTTCTCCCCGAGCTTCGCCCAGGGTCCCGTGTAGCCGCCGCTGATCGGGCTGGCGTGGAAGATCTCGCCGGCGTCCGCCATCACCTGGGCGTGCGCCCGGGCCAGGTTCGACAGCTCCACGTTGACGGTGAACGGAACCAGTCCGTTGTCGATCCGCACCTGGTTGAGGGCCGCGACGAACGCGGCTTCCTCGTTGGCGGACGCCGCGACCGGCGCGCTGGGAGTGGCCAGGAGAGAGCCGATCGCCGACAGGGCGGCGACGACGATGAACACGAGACGGCGCCGCTGACGTTGATGACGGGAATCCGGCGCGCGGTTCATGACGCAGTCCCCGTCGGCCGCGACGGGGCGATCCTTGAGGGACTCGGCGTCGATCCCGTGGCCCGTGGCATCATCTGGTTTCGGCCCTACCGAGGAAACTTCTCGTGAATCTCGCAACGCTGCTCGACGACCACCCCGCTGACCACACCGCGCTCGTCGCCGGCGGCGACCGGATCGGCTACGGCCGACTCCGCGACGAGATCGACGCGACCCGCGGTGTGCTGGGCGGACTGGGGCTCGACGCCGGTGACCGGGTCGCCATCTTGTGTGGAACGAACCCCCGATTCGTCCGGGCGTGGTTCGCGATCCTCGGGGCGGGGTTCGTGGCGGTGCCGCTCAACCCGCAGGCGCCGGGACCGGAGCTCGCCCGCGAGCTCGCCGTGGCCGAGGCGCGGGCGGTGATCGCCGGGCCGGCCGGCATCGCCGCGCTGGCCCGGATCGATCGTTCCTCGGTTCCCGCGCTTCGCCATCTGCTGGTCCCGTCCGGCACCGAGTTGGAGGGGACCGTCGACCTCGACGAGGCGATCGCGCACGACAGCGGCGCGCCGATCGTCGCCCGGGCCGATGACGATCTCGCGGCGCTGCTCTTCACCAGCGGTACCGCGGGCAGCCCGAAGGCGGCGATGTTGACCCACGGCAATCTCGCGTCGAACATCCGCCAGCTGCTGTCGCGTCCCGATCTCGTGACCCGACCCGACGACGTCTCGATCTGCGTCGTGCCGATGTTCCATGTTCTCGGGCTCAACACCATCCTCGATCTCTCCATGTGGGTGGGCGCGACGCTCGTGCTCGTGGAGCGTTTCGACCCGATGTCGATGGTCGACATGATCGAGAACGAGAAGGTGACGGTGCTGGCCGGTCCGCCGACGATGTGGTCGGCGCTGACCCAGCTCGACGGCGTCGATGCGTCGGCGTTCTCGTCGCTGCGGCTGGCGGTCTCCGGGGCGGCGTCGATTCCGGCGCGGGTCGTGCGTGACGCCGAGGATCGGCTCGGGTTCCGGATCCACGAGGGCTACGGACTCACCGAGGCCAGCCCGTCGGTCACGATGGCGTCGGGCACCGACGCACCGATCGGATCGATCGGCCGACCGATACCCGGCGTGGAGGTCCGCCTCGTCGACGCTGACGGCGACGACGTCTACATCGGCGATGCCGGGGAGCTGTTGGTTCGCGGGCCGAACGTGTTTCGTGGATATCTCGGCGACGAGGAGGCGACCGCCCGGGTTCTCGACGCCGACGGCTGGCTGCACACGGGTGACATCGCGATCGTCGACGAGTCCGGCTACCTGTTCCTGGTGGATCGGGCCAAGGACCTCATCATCGTGTCGGGCTTCAACGTCTATCCCGCCGAGGTCGAGCGGGTTCTGGTGACCCATCCGGCCGTGGCCGAGGCCGGCGTGGTCGGCATTCCCCACCCCCACAGCGGCGAGGCGGTGAAGGCCTTCGTGGTGGCCGCGCCGGGTCGAGTCGTGGAGGAGGACGAGCTGATCGAGTGGTGCGCGACGGAGCTGGCCCGCTACAAGTGTCCGACGAAAGTCGATGTCGTCGACGAGATCCCGCGCGGTCTCGGCGGCAAGGTGCTGCGCCGCGAACTTCGGTGACGGCCGGGGCGATCCCGTCGGCCCCGCTTGTGAATCGGATCACGAGTTCCGTACGGTAGAGATGTGGCGAACGCACACATCCCCGAGGCGACCGTGGCTCGGCTTCCCGTGTACCTGCGCAGTCTCAGCGAGCTCGCGACCGCCGGCTCGTCCACCACCTCCTCCGACGTCCTGGCCGAACGTTCCGGGGTCAACGCGGCCAAGGTCCGCAAGGATCTGAGCTATCTCGGAACCCACGGCACCCGCGGCGTCGGCTACGACGTCCGTCACCTGATCTTCGAGGTCAGCCGGGCGCTCGGGGTCGCCAACACCTGGCCCGTCGTCGTCTGCGGTCTCGGCAACCTCGGCCGGGCCCTCGCCAACCACACCGGTTTCACGGAACGCGGATTCCCGGTCGTCGCGGCGATCGACGTGAACCCGGCGTTGATCGGGATGACCGTCGACGGCGTACCGGTCCACTCGCCCGACCGACTCGCCGACGTGGTGGCCGATCACGACGTCGCCATCGGGGTCATCGCCACGCCACCGGGCGCCGCGCAGGACACCGCCGATCGTCTCGTCGCCGCCGGTGTGCGCTCGATTCTGGACTTCAGCTCGACCGTGCTCAGCGTGCCCGACCATGTCGAGGTGCGAGCGGTCGACCTGTCGACCGAGCTCCAGATCCTCGGGTTTCATCTCCAGCGGGATCTTCCCGCCGACCGGTCGCCGCGGTCGTTGGCATGATCATCGTCGGGAAACGCACCAGGGGTTGGCAAACACCCCTGTCGTCCGTCAGGCTGGAGAGGTATGTCGATCGTCGCCATCGGTTGTAACCACCGGTCCACTCCGCTCGCCAAACTCGAGCAGATGACCGTTGCGCCGGCCGACATGCCCAAGATGTTGTGGGAGCTGAACCAGGCCGACAACCTGTCCGAGGTCGTTGTGTTGTCGACCTGCAACCGCATCGAGGTCTACGCGTTCGCCGAACGCTTCCACGGTGGCTATCGCGACGTGCGTGAGTCGTTGGCCCGTCATGCCGGACTCGCCCCGGAGGATGTCGCCGATCATCTCTACGCCCACCACGACGCGGAGGCCGTCCGCCACCTCTTCTCCGTCGCGGCCGGGCTCGACTCGGCGGTCGTCGGTGAGCACGAGATCCTCGGTCAGGTCCGAGACGCCTGGGAGACGGCCCGAGTCGAGGGAACCGTCGGGTCCGTTCTCGGCGGCTTGTTCCGGCACGCGATCGAGACCGGCAAACGGGCCCGGACCGAGACCTCCATCGCCCGGGGCATCGCGTCGGTCTCCCAGGCCGCGGTCGCGTTGGCCGACGCCCGAATCCACGGGATGTCGGGGCGGACCGTTCTCGTCATCGGTGCCGGTCAGATGGCGGAGGGCACCGTGAAGTCGTTGGCCGGTGCCGGCGCGGCCGAAGTGCTCGTCGCCAACCGCACCTGGTCGCGCGCGGTGGCTCTGGCCGACGCCTGCGCCGGCCGGGCCGTGCCCCTCGACGACCTCGCGGCGGTGCTGACCCGCATCGATGTCCTGGTCACCACCACCGGCGCGCAGGAGCTCATTCTCGAAGCGGGCGACGTCACGGCCCTGTCCGCTCGCCGTGAAGGTCGTGAGCTGGTGATCGTCGATGTCGCGGTTCCCCGGGATGTCGACCCGGCGGCCCGGCGAATCGCCGGCGTGACCCTGCTCGACATGGACGACATCGGTGCCTTCATCGACAAGAGTCTCGAGGGCCGGAACGGCGAAGTCGAAAGTGTGCGTTCGATCGTCGCCGGCGAGGTCGACCGGTACCAGGCGATCGTGTCGGCCCGAGAGGTCGCGCCGTTGATCTCGCAGCTGCGATCTCGAAGCGAATCGATTCGTTCGGCGGAGCTCGCTCGCTTCGCGGCGAAGCTCGCGGATCTCGGCCCGGCCGAGCGAGAGGCCGTGGAGGCGCTGACCAAGGGCATCGTCAACAAGTTGTTGCACGAGCCGACGGTGCGGTTGAAGGACGCGGCGGGCCGGGCGCGCGGCGACCGGCTGGCGGAGTCGCTTCGCGATCTCTTCGATCTCTGAGGCCCTCGCCATGACGTTGCGCGCGGCCACCCGGGGGAGCGCGTTGGCGAGATGGCAGACCAGCCATGTCGCCCGCTTGTTGGCCGCGGCGGTCGGTGGGGACGATGCGGACGTCGCCGAGGTGATCGTCTCCACGGCCGGCGACCGTGACGCCGTGACCCCGATCCACTCCATGGGCGGCAAGGGCGTGTTCGTCAAGGAGGTCCAGGCGGCCGTCCTCGACGGGCGCGCCGATCTCGCCGTCCACTCGGGCAAGGATCTTCCCGCCGGAACACCCGACGGTCTCGTCCTGGTCGCCGTGCCCGAACGAGCCGATCCCCGCGACGCGCTCGTCGGTGCCCGGTTCGCCGAGCTGCCGGTCGGTGCCCACATCGCGACCGGCTCGGTTCGGCGCCGGGCCCAGCTCGCATGGCACCGACCCGATCTGCGGTTCTCCGAGCTGCGGGGCAACATCGCGACCCGGCTGGACAAGGTCGCCGACCACGACGCGATCGTGATGGCCGCCGCCGCGCTCGACCGGTTGGCGCTCGATCCGCCGATCGTCGACCGCATCGACCCGACGATCATGATCCCCCAGGTCGCGCAGGGCGCCCTGGCCATCGAGTGCCGGGCCGACGATGCCGAGACCATCGCGATGCTCCGACGGATCGAACACGAACCCACCCGTCGGGTCGTCGATGCCGAACGGGCGTTTCTGCACGAGCTGGGAGGGGACTGCGATCTGCCGGCCGGCGCCCACGGCGTCCTCGTCGACGGCGAGGTCGAGTTGGTCGGCATGCTGTCGTCGCTGGACGGGCGGGTGATGATCCGTGACCGCCGACGTGGATTCGCCGCCGACGAGTTGGGGCGCGCCGTCGCCCGGTTCCTGCTCGACGACGCGGGCGGCGCCGATCTGCTGGCGGACGCACGATGAGCGATCGTCCTCTCGCCGGCGTGCGGGTCGTCGTCACGCGGCCCCGGACCCAGGCGGCGCCCCTCGTCGACGCCCTCGAAGAGCGCGGTGCGGTCGCGGTTCCGGTGCCCGTCATCGAGATCACCGACCCGCCCGACGGTGGCGCGGCACTTCGGGCCGGGCTCAAGAGCCTGGAGACCGGCGACTGGATCGTCATCACGAGCCCAAACGGGGCGACGAGGGTTGCCGCGGCACTGCAGGGGTGCCTGCTCGAGCGGGGCGTGTCGCTGGCCGCCATCGGACCCGGAACGTCGCGCCGGGCCGAGGAGCTCGGGCTGAAGGTGGATCTCGTCCCCCGCTCCTCCATCGCCGAGGGCCTTCTCGAGTATCTGCCGGGGCCCGGAGCCGGAGGCGGCACGATGCTGTTGGCCCGAGCCGAGTCGGCCCGCTCGGTCCTGCCCGACGGGCTGCGGGCCCGCGGGTGGACGGTGAAGGACATCGCCGCGTACCGCACCGTCGGTCTGCCGGTCGCGGCGGCCGACGTCACCGCCTGTCGTCATGGCGACGTCGTCGCGTTCACATCGGCATCGACCGTCTCGCACCTCGTCGCCGGCGTCGGCCGTTCCAACCTCCCGCCGGTCGTCGCCTGCATCGGCACGGCGACCGCGGCCCAGGCCCGCGAGTTGGGTCTGCAGGTCGACATCTCGGCGAGGGAACACACGATCCCGGGTCTCGTGTCGGCGATCTCCGATTCGATTCCCGGTCTCGTCCTGCTCCGTCCGGAACCGGCGAGCGCCGCCGAGTCCCGATGGATGCTCGATCAGTACGAGCTCGAGATCGACGAGCGGTTCGCCGGGGGCCGGGCCGGGGGTTCGACGTCGAGCATCGGGTCCGCCGGCACCGAACCCGCCGATGAGGTGTTCATCGCGGCCCGTCTGGCCGGCGCGCCGGTCGGATGTGGCGTGCTGACGATCGTCGAGCCGGGCGTGGCGCACATCACGCGCATGTGGATCAGCAGCCGGGTGCGGAGCCGGGGTGTCGGCCGACGGCTGCTGCGGCGGTTGGTGGCCGAGGCCTGCGGGATGGGGCTGCGGCGTGTGCGCCTGGAGACCAACGAGACGTTGACCGAGGCGATCGGCCTGTACCGAAGCGAGGGGTTCGTCGAGGTGCCCGCCTTCGACGATGATCCCCATGCCGATCACTGGTTCGAGCTCGATCTGGAGTAGCGCCACCAACCCGGGCCGCGGATGCGCCACTCTGGGGGGATGGAGTCCGTCGAGTCGGAGACAGAGAGAAACGAGCTCCTTCGGGTGCTCGACGAGCTCGCGCAGATTCTGCGCGACTGGAACGAGGACCACTGGGCGACCTGGATCGAACGCGACCGCCGTCTGATCGCGGACGGCCACCCCGACGCCCTCACGGACCTGCTCGGTGCGTTCGGGGGAATGGGGAGCCTCCACGATCTCGTGATCGACCCGATCAACGGTCATGCGATCGCCGAGGAGCGGGTGCGGCCGGTCAATGATCGGCTCAGGTTGTTGTGCAGCGCCACGGTGACCAAGGCGACCGAGCTCCGCGCCGAGCAGTCCGCGCCGTCGTGACCCTCGCTGCGATCGTTTTCGACTTCGACGGAACGATCGCCGACACCGAATGGCCGGTCTATGTCGTCGCCCGTGACGCGTTCCGCGCCCACGGGCTCGAGCTCGAGTTGCGCGAGTGGGTCGGTTGCATCGGGTTGGCCGACAACATGACGTTGGCCGAGATGATCGAGGAGGCGCTCGGTGCGCCGGCCGATCCCGAGATCGTGGCCGGGGCGGCCCGCCGTCGTGAAGATTGGAACGACCGGATGGAGATCTTCCCGGGGGTGCGGGAGGTGATCGCGGCGGCCGAGGCCGCGGATGTCCCGCTGGCGGTTGCCAGCAGCTCGCCCTTGTCGTGGGTCGAGCCCCACCTCCGCCGGCTCGGTCTGATCGAACGGTTCGTCGCGGTGCGCACCCGCGACCATGTCGACCGGGGCAAGCCCGCCCCCGACCTGTTCCTCGCCGCGGCCGCGGCCCTCGATGTGGATCCGGCCGCGGCGGTGGCCATCGAGGACTCCCGTCACGGATGCGCCGCGGCGAAGGCCGCCGGGATGACGTGCGTGGTCGTCCCGAACCAGATCACCGCGCTCGACCGACCCGACGAGGCCGATCTGGTGCTCGAATCGCTCGTCGACTTCCCCTTCGACCGCTTCGGGCTGGCGGCGCAGGTGTCATGACGACGACGGAGCGGAGGCACCGGTGTGCACGCAGTCGCCACCGCGCTGCGCGGGAACGCCGCGAGCGACACGACGGCTGACGCCCGGCCCCCGGGGCGCGAGTGGGGTTCGGTACCCTCAAGGGGTGACTTTTCCCCAGCGGCGTCTGCGTCGTCTCCGTCGGACTCCTGCGTTGCGGCGCATGGTCGCCGAGAACCGCCTCCACCCCGACGACCTGATCGCACCACTGTTCGTGCGCGAGGGGATCGACGAACCTCACCCGATCGAGTCCTTGCCGGGGCAGTTCCAGCACACCCGCGAATCGCTGCGGGAAGAGGTGCGTCAACTCGCCGACCTCGGCGTGCCCGCGGTGATTCTCTTCGGGGTCCCCGCCCACAAGGACGCCGAAGGATCCGAGGCGTGGAATCCCGACGGCATCGTGCAACTGGCCCTGCGCGACCTCCGCGACGACCACGGCGACGCTCTCGTCCTCGTGGCCGACCTCTGTGTCGACGAGTACACCGACCACGGCCACTGCGGGGTGCTCGACGTCACCGGTCAACCCGACAACGACGCGACGTTGGGGATCTACGAGGAGATCGCCGTCGCCCAGGCCACGGCCGGCGCCGACATCGTGGCGCCCTCGGGGATGATGGACGGTCAGGTGTTCGCGATCCGCGAAGCTCTCGACGAGGCCGGGTTCGATCAGACCGCCATCCTCGCCTACGCCGCGAAGTACGCGACGGCCCTCTACGGCCCGTTTCGCGACGCGGTCGACGTCACGATCGTCGGTGGCGGCAACCGTTCGGGGTATCAACAAGACATCGCCAACGGCCGCGAGGCGATGGAGGAGATCCGGGAGGACATCGCCGAGGGCGCCGACATGGTGATGATCAAACCGGCGATGCCCTATCTCGACGTGATCTCGAGAGCCCGTGCCGAGGTCGACGTCCCGATCGCGGCGTATCACGTGAGCGGGGAGTACGCGATGGTCCACGCCGGTGCCGAACGGGGCTGGCTCGATCTCGACGCGGTCGCGTTCGAACACATCCTCGCGGTCAAACGGGCCGGCGCCGACCTGATCCTCACCTATTTCGCCCGGCACCTCGCCGAGCGCCTCCAGTAGGACGACACCATGACCGATGCCACCAACCAGTCCCTTTTCGAGCGCGCCCGATCGGTGATCCCCGGCGGTGTCAACTCGCCGGTGCGGGCGTTCGGTTCTGTCGGCGGCACCCCCTACTTCGTGGCCCGGGCCGAGGGACCGTTCGTGTACGACGTCGAGGGGCGCCGCTACATCGACTACGTGCAGAGCTACGGCCCGTCGATTCTCGGCCACGCCCATCCCGACGTCACCGCCGCCGTGCAGGCCGCCGCGGCCAACGGAACGAGCTATGGCGCACCCACCGAGAACGAGGTCCGCATCGCGGAGGAGATGACCCGACGAGTCGACGGTCTGGAGATGGTGCGGCTCGTCTCCAGCGGGACCGAAGCCACCATGTCGGCCATCCGTCTCGCTCGGGGCACCACGGGACGCGACCGCATCGTCAAGTTCGCCGGCAACTATCACGGCCACTCCGATTCGCTGCTCGTGGCCGGCGGATCGGGGATCGCCCAACAAGGGCTCGTCGGCTCGGCCGGTGTGACCGAGGGGGCCGTCGCCGACACCGTCGTCGCGCCCTACAACGTCGTGCCCGACATCGACGACACCGTCGCAGTCGTCATCGTCGAGCCGATCGCGGCCAACATGGGCCTGATCGAACCGCAGCCGGGATTCCTCGAAGGGCTCCGAACCGCCTGCGACGCCGCCGGCGCGCTCCTCCTGTTCGACGAGGTGATCACCGGATTCCGGCTGTGTCGCGGCGGCGCGGCCGAGTGGTTCGGGGTGCGCCCCGACGTCTGGTGCTTCGGCAAGGTGATCGGCGGCGGCCTGCCGATGGGTGCGTTCGGCGCATCCCGCGAGATCATGGCGAACCTGGCCCCGCTCGGCGACGTCTACCAGGCCGGGACGCTCTCGGGGAACCCGCTCGCCACCGCGGCCGGGCTCGCCCAACTCGACAACCTGACTCCGTCGGCCTACGACCGCCTGACCGCCACCGCGACCCGGCTGCAGGAGGGGATGACGGCGGCGTTCGCCGAGGCCGGCGTGGCCGCGGTCGTGCCCCGGGTCGGTCCGCTGCTCGGGTTGTTCTTCGCGGCCACCGCGCCGACCGACTTCGACTCGGCGAAGGCGATCTGTGAGAACGGGATGTACGAGCGCTTCTTCCACGGAATGCTCGAGGCCGGTGTGGCCCTCGCCCCCGGCGCGTACGAGGCGATCTTCCCGTCGTTGGCCCACACCCCGGCCGAGATCGACGCCACGGTCGATGCGGTCGCGTCGGTGGCCGCCACGCTTCCGACTCGCCCCTGACCGGGTCGCCGCGAGGTTTACGTCTTCCTTACCCTCCGGCCCGCAGGGTGTCGGGACGGTGCGGGCGGTCCGCAGCCGGAATCGATCGGTGACCTCGGAGGGGAGATCGACCATGACCAGAACCAAGTGGTTGCTCGGCGGTGCGGTGTCGATCCTCGCCGTCGTCGTGGTCGGAGTGTGGTTCCTGTTCTTCAAGGACGACGCACCCGATGCGGTGAGCAACGCGGCGGCCAACGCCCAGATCGACGCAGACCTCGCCGCGCTCGACGAGCCGGACGACGCGCCGGCCGCCGCACCTGCGTCGGCCGGTCCCGAAGCGCCGCCCGAACCGGCCTTCGACGGCACGATCGACGGAAACTGGATCGTCGACGACGAGATCGGCGACTTCGACTTCCGAACCGCGAGCGGGAGCTTCGCCGGTTTCCGGGTTGCGGAGGAACTGACCGCGGTGGGCGAGACCACCGCGGTGGGTCGCAGCGGCGAGATCAGCGGCGTGGTCACGATCGAGGACGCCATGTTGACCGGCGCCGAGGTCACCGTCGACATGACCGCGATCGTCTCGGATCGGCCCCAACGGGAGAACGCGATCCGCCGGGCGATCAACGCGGTCGCCTTCCCCACCGCCACCTTCGTGTTCACCGACGCGGTCGACGTTTCGGCCCTCGAGGTCGGTGGTGCCGCACGTTCGTTCACGGTCGAAGGTGAGCTGACCGTCGCCGGGGTGACCCGCCCCGTCACCTTCGAGATCGAGGCCAACGTCCGCGCCGACGGATTCGGCATCATCACCGGGAGCGCCGACGTCGTCTGGCAGGACTTCGGCATCACCCCGCCGTCGGCCCCGGTCGTGGTGTCCGTGGCCGACAACGGCATCATCGAGTTCCAACTGGTGGTCGAGCAGGGCCCGGCCCCTCAGGGTTCGTAGCCGCTCAACGTCCCCGCAGGTCGCGGTAGCGCCGGATCAGCGCGTTCGTCGACGCGTCGTGGGTGAGCTCGGGATCGTCGGGTGCGTCGAGCTCGGAGACGATGTCGCGAGCGAGCATCTTGCCGAGCTCGACCCCCCACTGGTCGAAGGAGTTGAGCCCCCAGACGACACCTTGGGTCATGACCTGGTGCTCGTAGAGGGCGATCAGCTGGCCGAGGACGGTGGGGGTCAGGGCGGGCGCCATGATCGTGGTGGAGGGACGGTTCCCGGGGAAGGTGCGATGGGGGACGAGGGCCGGTTCGATTCCGGCGGCGGCGACCTCGGCGGCCGATCGGCCGAACGCGAGGGCCTCGGACTGGGCGAGGCAGTTGGCGACGAGGAGGTCGTGGTGTCCCCGAGCCCCCGGAAACTCGCTCTCGTCGTGGTCCGGCTCGCCCATGACGATGAAGTCGGCGGGAACGATCGTCGTGCCCTGGTGCAGCAGCTGGTGAAACGAGTGCTGGCCGTTGGTGCCGGGCTCGCCCCACACGATCGGCCCGGTCTCACAGGCGACGGGCTCCCCATCGGCGCGGACCCGTTTGCCGTTGCTCTCCATGTCGAGTTGTTGGAGGTAGGCCGGGAAGCGGTGCAGGTAGCGTGAGTAGGGCAGCACGGCGCGGGTGGGGAGCTTGTTGAAGCTCCGGTACCAGACCTCGATGAGGCCGAGCAGGGCGGGGACGTTGCGGTCGAGGGGCGTCGATGCGAAATGGTCGTCGACGACGCGAAAGCCGGCCAGGAACTCCGAGAACCGCTCCGCACCGATCGCAAGCATCAGTGACAAGCCGATGGCGGAGTCGACGGAGTAGCGCCCTCCGACCCAATCCCAGAACCCGAACATGTTGTTCGTGTCGATGCCGAACGCCGCGACCTCGTCGCGGTTGGTCGACACCGCCACGAAGTGCTTCGCGACGGCATCGTCGCCCAGGGAGGCGGTGAGCCAGGCCCGGGCCGACCGGGCGTTGGTGAGCGTCTCCTGGGTCGTGAAGGTCTTCGATGCGATCACGAACAACGTCGTCGCCGGATCGAGATCCCGGAGGGCGGAGAACAAGTCGCTGCCGTCGACGTTCGAGACGAACCGGCCCCGAAGCCGCGGATGGTGGAAGGCCGCGAGTGCTTCGTAGGTCATCACCGGCCCGAGGTCGGATCCTCCGATCCCGATGTTCACGACGGTCTCGATGACCGCGCCGGTGTGGCCGGTCCAGTCGCCGTCACGGACCCGATCGGTGAACGCGGCCATCCGCCGGAGCACATCGTGCACGGCAGCGACCACGTCGACCCCGTCGACCTCGATCGTTCGTTCGGCCGGGGCCCGAAGGGCGGTGTGCAAGACGGCGCGGTCCTCGGTGGTGTTGATCCGATCGCCTCGCGCCATGGCCTCGATGCGGGTGGGCAGACCGGCTCGTTCGGCCAAGGCGACGAGGCCGGCCATGACGGTGGCGTCGACCCGGTGCTTCGACAGGTCGACCACCAGATCACCGACGGTCAACGTCATCTGCTCGGCCCGGTCGGGGTCGGCCGCGAAGAGGGCGCGGAGGCCGAGCTCGTCGAACGCCGTCGCGGCGTCGCGCAGTGTCGCCCATTCGTCGGTTGTCGTGATGTCCACGGCGGGCCTCCCGGGTCGTGTCTGCGTCGAGTCTCGCCGCTCCGGCCCGGGATGCGGTGGCGGACGTCGTGGAGTGGTCCCTTCGGCTCATGCGGCGACCCGTCGGCGGTCGCCGCTGGGTCGGATGCCTCATGTGGCCGGCGAGGTCGGCTCTCTACGCTCGGGAGTGGACGGACAACTCATGATCACTCGCCGGGTACGCATCACAGGGCTCTCGATCGCAGTGGGCATCGCCGCGTACGTCAACGTCACCGACCCGTTCGTCAACGAGCCGCCCGAGACGAGGGTGGGCACCGCTGGCGTGGTGCTCGGTGACGACACCGCCCGAATCGTCGAACGGGTGAACTACCGACAAGACGTCGAACGGATCGGCGACATCGTCATCGTCGACGGTCGACCACGAGATGAGCTCAGCGGCGAGCTGGCCGCGATCTGGGAGGTCGTCGACGCGACGTGGCCCGACAGCCACCGCGACGAGTTGGCGCAGGTCTCGGTGGTGCGCGAAGAACCCCGTGGGCTCGTGGGCGTCGTCCATCCGTCGGCGACCGGGGGGTGGATCCTCAGCCTCGACGTCGCGGATCTCGACGATCGACCGCTCATCGAGGAGACCATCGTCCACGAGCTGTCGCACGCGGTCACGCTCGACGACGACGTCTTCCGCTTCGGCGCCGGTACCGACTGCGACGGAGTCCCGATGTCGCTCGGCTGCGCGGCCGAGGGCACGATCCTGGCCCAGTTCGCGACCCGGTTCTGGCCCGGCGGCGCACAGGCGGCCCTGCCGGCCGACTTCGTGAACGACTACGCGGCCAGCGCACCACACGAGGACCTCGCCGAGACCTTCACGGCGTGGGCGCTCGGGTGGCCCGTGGAGGGTGCCACGATCGAGGCCAAGATCGAGATGCTCGCCGCCGACCCGGAGCTCGCCGGACTCGCTCGTGATCTTCGGGTCCGGCTCGGGGTGGGAGCCGGCGGCGTCAGCCCTCGCTGATCCCGAGCGCGGCGCGGGCCTCGTCGAGATCGGCGCTGATCTCCTCGACCGTCTCGCCGACGAGGTCGTCGTCGCCGCTCTCCTCGCGGATCACGATGAACTCCTCGAGCAGCGCGAGTTCCTCTTCGACCTGCGCCGCGTCGAGGTTGCCGAACTGGGCGCGCTCGTGGAAGACCGCGGCGACCAGCTCCTCGATGCTGAGGCTGGCGCCGAACCCGGCCATGTTGCCGAGCACCGCGCCGATCTGGTGGGCACCGCCGACCCGCTCGGGATCACCGTAGGTCGCGGCACCTTCGAGCTCGGCGGTGCCGGCGGAGCCGTTCGCGACCCACGCGATCTGCCCGGCGAGGCCGTCGTACCCGCCGGCGGTGATGCCGTTGGGGAAGGTCGCGGTGACCTGACCGTCGTTGAGCGCACGGCCGCTTCCGCCGCCACCACCGACACCGTGGCAGCCGGCGCAGGTGGCGTAGATCTCGGCGCCCTCGACCGCGAGACCGCCGGTGGCGGCGGGGCGTTCGAGATAGCCGACGTAGTAGATCGCCCAGATCGGCAGGAACAACAGCACCGGCATGACCCAGACCGGGATGGTCTTGCGGGCCTTGGCCGCGGCAACCCACGGCGCGTCGGGTTCGGGGACGGCGGGGGGTTCGGGCTCGGCCACGACCGCGGGAACCGCGGCGGCCGGTGCCGGTGCGGGCGTGCTCGCGGGGGCGGCGTCGTCGGCCGGCGCCGCGGCGTCGTCGCCGGAGAGGCGGGCTCGGGCCTCGGCGGCCTTCTTGAGCAGATGCTCGGGTATCTCGGTCACCGTCGTCTCCGGTGCGGGGTCAGGAACTGGTCGGTCACGACACAAGGTAGTGCTGCGCGTGCGTAGACCGTGTGGAGGATAGAGGCAGTGTCGCACGCGGAGGCAAACCCGGCGGCGCATGCCGTCGCGAGAATATTCCCTCCCGCCGGATTGGGTCCGGTCGACTTTTCACGTGGTAAACCCTTCCCCAACCCGAGAGGTCCGCCTCACCGGGTCTACACTTGTGCGTGGATTCACGAGCTTCATGGATCCGCGACCCCTACAGGAGCCGATCGTGGTCGCCTTCACCCTGTCTGTCCTCATCACCGCCTTGATCGTCTGGGGCATCGTCGCGTACTCGAAGCGACGCCCGGCCGGCCAGCCCCACACCTGGGGCGAGGCGATGCTCGGTGCCTTCGTCGTGTTCTTCTTGATGTTCTGGGCCTACGGCGTCGTACCCCACCAATGGCTGGTGTGGGCCGAGAACGAGCTCAACTGGCGCACCGACAAGTTCCTCATCGGATGGGGCGGATTCCTCAAGCCGCAACCGGCCGGTGGATGGAACCCCATCACGCTGAACTATCAGGTGGTCGAGCACATCATCGTCGTGGGGATCTACGGCGTGATGCTCGGCGGCAACATCTGGCTGTGGGGTGTGTGGCAAGGTCGCGGCAAGGCCCAGGAGGCCGACGCCGCGCCGGCTCGTTCGGCCTTCGGACGCCCCCTCGTCAAGGAGGGCGCCGCGTCGTGACGAAAACTGATGCGAACCCGCCGATGCCGGCGTTTCGCGACGACTACGTCCTCCAAGAGGTCGACGCGGCCTGGCTCAGCCAGGCCGTCAAGCCCAAGCAGTTCATCCACATCGACCAGTCCGAGTGCATCATGTGCGAGGGCTGCGTCGACATCTGTCCGTGGAAGTGCATCTTCATGGTGCGCCCCGACGCCATCGACGAGGCCGTCGGCACGGAGCAGCCCGGGCTCGACCCCAACGACAAGGTGATCTTCATGATCGACGACGACGTGTGCACCCGCTGCGCGCTCTGCGTCGATCGCTGTCCCACCGGTGTCATCATCCTCGGCAAGATCGGCGATCCCGCCGTGGCCGGCGATGCCCACCAGCGGACCAACGCACACGGCTACGGCTACGGAATGCGTCTCGGCTGAGGCCGGGCATCGTAGGAGAAACGCACGTTATGGCAACTGATACCGACGACGAGATCCAAAAGCCGCTCCCGCAGCGGATGCAGGACTCCATGTCAGAGCTGGGCGACAACATCGTCTCGAGCCAGGCCTGGAACTCGATCTTCCGGCCCGGGTCGATCTTTCGCAAGGGCTACACCGACAGCCCCCGAAACCGCTCCTACGTGATCATGAACAGCGTCATGTACCACCTTCACCCGGTGAAGGTGAAGCGCCACGCGGTCAAGGTCAGCTACACCCTGTGCCTCGGCGGTCTCAGCTTCTTCCTGTTCATCTTGCTCACGGTCACCGGCATCTTCTTGATGTTCTTCTACCGCCCGACCGCCGCCGCGGCCTGGGACGACATCTACACCCTGCAGACCTCGGTCACGTTCGGCCTGCTCGTTCGCAACATGCATCGATGGGGTGCGCACCTCATGGTGCTCACCGTGTTCCTCCACATGGCCCGCGTCTTCTACCACGGGGCCTACAAGCCGCCCCGTGAGTTCAACTGGGTGATCGGCGTGATCCTGCTCATGCTCACCTTGCTGCTCTCGTTCACCGGCTACCTGCTGCCCTGGGACCAACTGGCGCTCTGGGCGGTCACGGTGGGAACGAACATGATGGGGTACACCCCCGTCTTCGGTGATCAGGTGCGATTCGTGCTGCTCGGCGGCGTCGAGATCGGCACCGACACCTTGTTGCGTTGGTACGTGCTCCACGTCCTCATGCTCCCGTTCGTGATCGTCATCTTCATGGCGATCCATTTCTGGCGGGTGCGCAAGGACGGCGGAATCTCGGGTCCGTTGTAGGGCCATGGTTCGGAAAGGCGAGACCAGGACATGACCGAAGTCCCCGAGCACCTCCGCAAGCGAGCGGAAGAGGCGCGAGCGAAGGCCGCCGCGGCCAAGGCCGAATCGGCCGGAGGTGGCGACGACGCCGAGCTGAGCGCCGAGCAACAGGAAGCCGCGTCGAAGATCCCGGCCCACCTGCTCGAACGTTCCAAGGCCGCCAAGGCGAAGGCGGAAGGCGGCGACGCCGGTGGCGCGGTCGCGACCGCGACGACCACGGCGGCGCCGGCCGAGGCCTCGGGCGCGCCCCTGGCCACCGGGCCCGGAGGCCACACCCAGCGGCTGTTGACCGTCGTCAAATCCGGATCGATCCAAGACGTCAAGGCGGTGCCGCAGGACAAGGTCCACGTGTGGCCCCACCTCCTCGTCATCGAGTTCGCGGCGGCGCTGCTGATCACCGCGTTCACCTTGATCTTCTCGATCTTCGTCAACGCTCCGCTGCTGGAGCTCGCCAACTTCAACGAGACCCCGAACCCGTCGAAGGCACCCTGGTACTTCCTGGGTCTGCAGGAACTGCTCACCATGTTCCACCCGATGGTCGCCGGGGTGACGATTCCGGGAATGGGGCTCTTCGTGTTGATCCTCGCCCCGTACATCGACAAGAACCCGTCCAACAAGCCCGAAGACCGCAAGTTCGCCATCTCGCTGATGACGATTCACCTGATGTTCTGGTCGGTTCTCGTGCTGATCGGCTCGTTCTTCCGTGGTCCCGGCTTCAACTTCGTCTTCCCGTGGGAAGCCGGACTCTTCTTCGAGCTGTGATGAATGACCACCATCCCGGCGTGCGTGGGCCCCTCACCCTTGCGAAGATGGGTATGACCCCGATCGGAGGCAACTCATGGAACTCGTAATCGGAATCATCGTCCTGGCCGTTCTCGCCCTGGTGGCGATGTTGGCATCGGCTCGGTCGCGTCAGACCGATGACGCCGTCGGCATGCTGTCGCGCGAGACGCAACACCGCGACGCCGGCACCTCGGTGCTCGGCGCACCGTCCCAACTCACCGGCAAGCAGGTCGAACAGGCCGTCGTGATCGAGCGCAAGGCCGCGTCCAAAGAGCTCGCCCTGGCCGGGCGCGCAGCGCCCCCGGCCCCGTATGTCCCGCCGGACCCCGAAGCGATCGGAGTCAGTCGTCGCCAGTTCTTCAACCGTTCGATCGTGTTGATGTTCGGCCTCGGCCTCGCCGGATTCGGCACCGCCTCGATCGCGTTCCTGTGGCCCCAACTCGGTGGCGGGTTCGGTTCGGCGCTTAAGGTCGGTCTCGTCAGCGACCTCCTCGCCGAGATCCGGGCCAACAACGGGTTCCTCTACAAGGCCGAAGGCCGGATGTGGCTCACCGAATATCCGAACGGCGCGACGGAGAAGGCTGCGGCGACCTACTCGGCCGCGGAGCTCGTCGGCATGAACGCCGGTCACAACCTCGGGCTCGACTCCGGCATCCTGGCGCTCTACCAGAAGTGCCCGCACCTCGGATGTCGGGTTCCCGAGTGCAACTCATCGCAGTGGTTCGAGTGCCCCTGCCACGGATCGAAGTACAACCAGGTCGGCGAGAAGCGAGGAGGCCCGGCGCCTCGCGGAATGGACCGGTTCGCGATGAGCATCAGCAACGGCTTCCTCACGGTCGACACCGGCAACATCATCCAGGGCCCCGCCATCGGCACCAACACCACCGGCCAGGAGGCCGAAGGGCCCAACTGCGTCTGACACCTGGTAGAAATTCCCGTCCGTTCCCATCCCGACTCTTCCGAAACTGACCTTCACTCGCATGCTGCTCGCCGCATCCACACAACGCACCATCGG
>JAJRXC010000011.1 GCA_024276495.1 Actinomycetes bacterium | reverse complement strand
GTTCGACTGGTCCGACATCGCTCGTCGCAGCGAGATGGATACCCGTTTCGACGGTGTCGGTCGGCGCTTCGATGCGATCGACGTGCGCTTCGCAGGCATCGACACCCGACTCGACGGGATCGACGCCCGGCTCGATGGGATGCACGCCCGATTCGATCGGGTCGACAGCCGCCTCGACACGATTTCGTCCGACCTGCGGACACTGACGTCCGACATGCACTCGATGAGCCGCGCGATCGTCTTGGCGGTCATGGCGATGGCGGTGACGCTCGCGGTGCTCGTCCTCACCGTCGGGGTGAACTCGCTCGCCACATAGACGCCTCACCGAGGATCGAACCGCACGAACGGGATCCGACGCCGGCCGATCTCGCGGTACGACTCGTCGGTGCCATCGGTGTCCGCCCCCACGATCGACATGATCCGGCGAGCCGCCCGGGGGTATCGGCGGGCGTAGGCGACCATGGCTTCGCCCGACTCCTCGGGATCGAGGGGCACGGCGCGCGCCGGTATCCGGGATCGACGGACCTGGATGGTCATTTCGGGCGTGCGTGAAACGTTGCGGTACCAGTCGCTGTCGGCACCGAAGCCGGCCGCCACATGGAAGGTGCCGGTCTCGGCATCGTGGGCGACCACTTCGAGCACGGTGTTGCGCAGCCTGCCCGAACGACGACCGATGTGCTCGAGGTAGAGAAAGCGCGTCGGAACGACGCCGCCGAGTCCCCGCCGGAAGAGCACATTGGGAGCGCGAAACACCAACCTGCGGAGGCCGGTGACGGTCCTGCTCACGAGGAGTCCGATGACGGCTCGTCGATGAACGTCGCAGTCTCTCGGAGCGGTTCGGGTCGCAGAAACGCGATCGGCACGTGCGGCTCAGCGGAGGGAGGCAACCGCACGATCGCGCAGCTCGTACTTGAGCACCTTGCCGCTGGCGTTGAGCGGCAACTCGTCGACGAATTCGATGTGGCGGGGTGCCTTGTAATTGGCCATCTCGGCCCGGCACCAGGCGATCAGCGCGTCGGTGTCCTGCTCCGCGCCGGGTGCGGGCACCACGAAGGCATAGCCGACCTCGCCGAGGCGCTGATCGGGAACGCCGACCACGGCGACCTGGCCGATTCCGGGATGGTTCATCATGAGATTCTCGATCTCGGCCGGGTAGGCGTTGAAGCCGCCGTTGATGAACATGTCCTTCACGCGGTCGGTGATGTCGATGTTGCCATTGTCGTCCATGATGCCGATGTCACCGGTGTGCAGCCAACCGTCGACATCGATCGTCTCCGCGGTCTTCTCGGGATCGTTGAGGTAGCCCTTCATCACGTTGTAGCCCCGCACCACGATCTCGCCCGGCTCGCCTCGGGGGAGTTCGATTCCCTCCGGATCCACGACCCGGACCTCGACGTCGTCGATGGCCCGTCCGCTCGTCTTGGCGATGATCTCGGGGTCGTCGTCGTGGCGACACATCGTGGCCATGCCCGACGACTCGGTGAGGCCGTAACCGGTCACGACCTTTTCGAAGCCGAGTCTGTCCCGCATCTGCACGATCATCTCGACCGGGATCGCGGCCGCACCGGTGACCGCGAGTCGGAGTGACGACAGGTCCCACGTGTCGAGGTCGGGAGTGTTCAGGATCGTCTGGTAGATCGCGGGCGCTCCGGGCAGCATCGAGATGCGTTCCTCGGGGATGCGTCTCATCACCGACGGAACATCGAAGACCGGGTGCGGGATGATCGTCGATCCGGTCATGAGACAAGCGAGGATGCCGGCGTTGAGTCCGAACGAGTGGAAGAACGGGTTGACGATGAGGTAGCGGTCCCGGTCGAGACCGATCACGTTGGCCCAGCTGAGGTAGGCGCGGCAGATCGCGGAATGGATCAACATCGCACCCTTGGGATCGCCGGTGGTGCCCGATGTGAACATGATGTGGCAGAGGTCGTCGCCGGTGATGTCGGCGGCCCGGGCGAGTCGATCGGCCTCGTCGACCTGTTCTGCTCGGTCGAGAAAGTCGGCGAATGTGGTGGTGCCCTCGGGTGTCGCCCCTCGCATCACGACGATCTCCCGGAGCGTCGACGGGACATCGACCTCACGAAGCGCGGCGACATAGTCGGTGTCGAGGAAGTCGGTGACGGTGAACAGCATCGTGGCCGCGCTGTTCGACAGCACGTAGGCCGCTTCGCGCCCCTTCCAACGGGTGTTGACCGGCACCACCACTGCACCGGCGACATGCGCGCCGAGGGCCGCCACTGCCCACTCCCAGATGTTCGGTGCCCAAACGGCGACCGTGTCGCCCTTTTCGACACCACTTGCCATGAGGGCGCGGGCACAGCGATGGATCCGATCGCGGAACTCGACGAAGTTCCAGCGGACATCGCCGTCGACCATCGCCTCGGTCTCGGGGAAGCGCTGTGCCGCGTCGTCGATCAGATCGGGGATCGTCGCCCAGGGAGCGGTACTCATGGCCGCCGACACTACCGGCTGTCGGCTCGCTCCGAGAAAGGCGGTTGTGGGAGGATCTGCGCTCGATCATCCAGAGAAAGCAGACGCCAGGCATGGACATCAACGGGCTTCGGGCAGCAGTGGTGGGCGGTGCGTCCGGAATGGCGCGGGCGACGGCCGAACGGATCGTCGCCGGCGGCGGAACGGTCGCGATCCTCGACCTCGCGTCGTCGGAGGGCGAGGCGGTGGCCGCCGAGATCGGTGGAGGGACGAGCTTCCACCCGTGTGATGTCACCGACTTCGATGGAATGGAGGACGTCCTGACCGGCGCCGTCGAGGCGCTCGACGGCCTCGATGCCGTCGTTAACACCGCGGGTGGCGGGGTCGCCAAGCGCACCCTCTCGAAGGACGGGCCGCATCCGCTCGACGACTTCCGTCGGGTGATCGATCTCAACCTCGTGTCATCGTTCAACATCAATCGGCTGGCTGCGGCCGCGATGAGCACGAACGAACCCAACGACGACGGCGAGCGCGGGGTGATGATCAACACGGCGTCGATCGCCGCGTTCGAAGGCCAGATCGGCCAGGTCGCCTACACGGCGGCCAAAGCCGGCATCGCCGGGATGTGCCTGACGATGGCGCGCGACCTCGGCTCGTTGGGAATCCGGGTCAACGCCATCGCGCCGAGCCTCTTCGCCACCGGCATCACCAAGGGGATTCCCGACGAGTTCGCCGAGGCCCTCACCAAGGACGCGGCGTTCCCGCGACGACTCGGCCATCCCGACGAATACGCCCGACTCGCGGTCGCCATCATCGAGAACCCCATGCTCAACGGCGGCTGCATCCGACTCGATGCCGGCCAACGGTTCGCGCCCCGCTGAATCGCCCGATCAGTAGCCGGTGAACCCGGGGTCGCGCCCGTCGCGCCGGGCCCGGCTCCACTCCTTGAAGTCGGCGGACCGGCTCGACAACTCGATCGCCATCGCCTCGTCGGCCAGGTGGCGATCGAGATCGGCGGTGAGAGAGCGATGGACGAGCGACTTGGCCAATCCCACGGCGACCGTGGCCGAGGTGGCGAGCCCGGCGACGAGGGCCTCCGCGGCGGCATCGACATCGGCCGCGGGAACAGAGCGGTGGACCATGCCCCATTCGGCCGCGGTGCCTCCGTCGACCTCGCGGCCGAGCAGGAGCATGTCCTTGGCCCGAGCCACGCCGACCAGGCGGGGGAGGAGCCATGAGCTGCCGCTGTCGGGCGAGAAGCCCGAGCCCACGAACGGCGATGCGAGACGGGCATCGTCGGCCACGACGGCGAAGTCGGCCGCGAGCACGAGGCTCAGCCCGAGTCCCATCGCGACACCCCGGACGGAAGCGACGATGGGCGTCTGGACCTCGAGCATCGCCGGGATCAGTTCATTGACCTGGCTCCGCATTCGCCGCTGCGTGGACCCGGTGCGCGGCGGCGTCTCGGGTATGGCGCGACCGGTCAGGTCGAAGCCTGAGCAGAAGTGATCGCCGGCGCCACGGAGGTGGATGACGCGGACGTCGTCATCGGAGCCAGCGGCCTCGATCGCCGCGAGCATGGCCTGGACGACCTCGTCGGTCACCGCGTTGCGGCGTTCGGTGCGGTCGATCGTGATGCGGACCACGCCGGGGTCGTGATCGACGACGAGACCGTCGACCGCGTCGGGATAGGGCGTCATGGGTTCCTTCCGAGAACGACGGGTGTCTCGGGCCGGGCCCGAAGATCGAACGTGGTGATGTCGTG
Source organism: Actinomycetes bacterium (assembly GCA_024276495.1). GTDB lineage: Bacteria > Actinomycetota > Acidimicrobiia > Acidimicrobiales > Aldehydirespiratoraceae > JAJRXC01. Next base: position 33,836 of record JAJRXC010000011.1, on the reverse strand, counting down.
CAGATTCACCATGTCGGCGAAGGGGTGGGGCGCGGCCGGCTCGGCGGCGGAGTCGATGAACACCCGCCAGCGGGCGACCGCGCCGGCGGGCGGGTCGACGATCTCGACCCGGGCCCGGGGGTTGATCGCCTCGGCCATGTGTTCGAACCCGGGCGTCGAGGGGGTGGCGGTGAGTGGAGCCAGCGGACTGCGGGGGTCGTCGTGGAGCGCGGCACAGTCATCGAGGGTGACGATCGCGTCGTCGCCGTCGAGGTCGACCCGAAACGCGGTGTAGCCGGGGACGTGGACCGGATCGACCTGGATCATCTTGGCGACTGCCTCGATTCCCTCGCCGTGGATCGCCAATGCGTCGCGGAGACGGGTTGTCAGTCCCGGCGCGAACGCGGCGCGATGTTGGGGGACGGTCGACGCGAGGAACTCGGCGCCCCAATGCCGTTCGGCGGTCCAACACGCGGCCCGCATCAGCAGATGGTCGTCCAACGCATACTCCCGGGCCTGGCGAACGAGGAAGGGGTGGGAGAACTCTTCGAGTCGGAACCACTCGAGCAGCGGCCCGGAGTAGTCGGTGAGCCCACCCGGCTCGCCTGCGTCCCCCAACGGGATCGCGAACGTCGCCGCGACGGTCGTCTCCATGAACGCGAGGCTCGGATTCGCGGGCGGGGCCTGCACAGCGTCGTGGTCGATGAACAGTCGCCAGCGGCAATGGTGGCCGGTGAACTCGTCGGGTCGCGGCGGTCGAAAGACCGGCTCACACCGGGCCTTCGGGTTCGTGGCCCCGAACGTGGCGTCGAAGGTGCGGTCCTCCATGTCGTGGCACATCATCGACACGGTGGCCGCGTCGTTCCCGGTGAGGCGACGGAGATGATCGTGGGGTCCGCAGAACTCGGTCCAGAAGAACCCCTCGTCGTCGGACACGACCTCGAATCTGAAGTCGAGGAAGTGGTCGGGGCCACCGATGTCGAGTTGGATGCCCTTGAAGATCGAGGCGACCGTGTCCCCTCGGGCCCCCACGTTGGCCAGGTTGCGCCGGGTGTAGATCGGGCTGGAACCCATCCACTCGCCGTCGGCCATGACGACGGAGGCATCCATTCCGCCGACGGCCGCGACGTGGGGCATCCACGCGCGGTCGTGGAACATCGACAGCATCTGGTACTCCCGGCAGAGCCGGGCGAGCCCCGCACGCGAGAGCTGCTCCAGTGTCCAGTCCGGATCGAACGGACCGGAGTAGTCGTCGCACAGATCGCTCACGTCGGCGACGCTAGTGCGGTCGAACAGTGGTAGAGAACAGTGCGTATGGAGCCCTGGGAACTCGATGGCCGCGAACAGATTCGCGATCTGGTGGCGCGCTACAACGCCAACGGTGATTCCGGTCGTTACCCGCAGGTCCTCGAGCTGTTCGGTGCGGACGCGGTGATGCACATCCCGAGCGGTTCGCATCGCGGCCGGAACGAGATCGAGGCCATGTTCACCAACGCGGCGCGCAAGACCGGGGCGGGGGACGACGCGAAAGCCTCCTTCATCCGTCATCACACGGCCACGCTGCAGATCGATTTCAGCTCCACCGAGGAGGCGACGAGCCGCTCGTACTACCAGGTCCTCACCGACCGCGGCCTCGACCACTGGGGGCGGTACCTGGATCGGTACCGCTGTTTCGACGGCCGCTGGTTGTTCACCGAGCGGACCGTCACCGTCGACGGTTCGGTGCCGGGCGGCTGGGGTTCGTGACCGGCATCCCAGCTCGAATCCGGCCGGGGCGCACGATCACCGGCATGTCGGCGGTCCTGTTGCCCCACACCGGCGACGGTGACATCGACTGGGCCGCGACGGAAGCCCACATCGCACGAACCCACGAGGCCGGCCTGACCCCCGGCGTCAACATGGACACCGGCTATGTGCAGTTGCTCGACTCCGCCACGAAGCTGCGGATACTCGATCTCGCTCGCGACGTCACCGGCGGCCGGTTCGCGGCGGGCGCATTCGTGGTCGACGGTGAGGGAGACCGTTTCGATCTCGACGCCCACGTCGCTGCCGCGACCGCCGTCGCCGAGCGGGGTGGTCTGCCGGTGATCTTCCCGAGCCACGGACTCAATGCCGGGAGCGAAGACGACTGGATCGCCGCGCTGGGTGCCATCGGCGGCGAGCTCGATCGCTTTCTCGGGTTCGAGTTGGGGTCGATGTTCGTGCCCTACGGCCGGATCTATTCCATCGAGACGTACCGTGCGCTGCTCGACATCCCCCAGTGCATCGGGGCGAAGCATTCGTCGCTGAGCCGCGAGCTCGAGTGGGATCGGCTGGCGCTGCGCGACGAGGTCCGACCCGATTTCATGGTCCTCACCGGCAACGACCTCGGCATCGACATGGTCATGTACGGATCCGACTACCTGCTCGGTCTCTCCACCTTCGCCCCCGACGTCTTCGCCGAACGTGACCGCCTGTGGGCGGCCGGTGAACCGGGGTTCTACGAGCTCAACGACCTGCTTCAGTACCTCGGCCATCTCACCTTCCGTCCGCCGGTTCCCGGCTACCGCCACAATGCGGCGATGTTCATGGAGTTGCGGGGCTGGGCGGAATCCGACAACGTCCCGGCCGGCGCGCCGCGGCGCCCCGACAGCGACCGCGAGATTCTCCGCGACATCGGCGAACGACTCGGCGTGCTCTGATGCCTCGCTGGACCCAGGTCAAGAAGCTCGCCGACGCAGGCGCGTTCCGCGGCCACCTCGTGTCGCTCGGAATCGAGATCCCGTTCGACGAACACGTCGACCCTGCCGGCGCGCTCGCCGATCCCCTGACGATCGGCGACGGAGGGGCCGGCGACCTGGTCGCCCCGAATCGGTGGGCGGTGCTCCCGATGGAGGGCTGGGACGCCGAGAGCGACGGACGGCCCTCGGATCTCGTCCGTCGCCGGTGGGATCGGTTCGCGTCGAGCGGCGCGGGGCTCGTGTGGGGTGAGGCCACCGCGGTACGCCCCGACGGGAAGGCCAATCCCCACCAACTGATGCTCGACGAGACGACGGTCGACGAGATCGCCGCGCTGCGATCCCGCCTCGATCCCGCGCAGGTGACCGTCCTGCAGCTCACGCACTCGGGTCGCTACGCCCGACCGAGCGCGGCCGGACCCGAACCGCGCACGCTGTACCGCCATCCCCTGCTCGATGCCCGCGTCGGCTCCGGCGTCGCCGAGATCTTCTCTGACGCCGAGATCGACGAACTCGTGGCGCTGTTCATCGACCGGGCCGTGCTCGCCGACCAGGCCGGCTTCGACTTCGTCGACGTCAAGGCGTGTCACGGCTATCTCGGCCACGAGTTCCTGAGCGCCTACGACCGACCGGGCCGTTACGGCGGCGATCTCGCCGGCCGCACCCGGTTCGTGCGGTCGATCATCGAGGGGATCCGTGATCGGGCGCCGGGGCTGGGAGTGGCGCTACGGCTGTCGTTCTTCGATCTGGTTCCCCATGTGGCCGGTGAAGGTGGTGTCGGTGTGCCGGAGGTCGACGGTGCGTATCACCACGCCTTCGGCGGCGACGGCACCGGTCTCGGCTACGACCTGACCGAGACCCACGCGCTGCTCACCGGATTGCGCGTGCTCGGCGTCGGTCTGATCTGTGCCACTGCGGGGAGTCCGTACTACGTCCCCCACGTGCAACGACCCGCGTACTTCCCGCCGTCCGACAGCTATCAGCCACCGGAGGATCCCCTCGTCGGGGTGGCTCGCATGGTCGCGGCCACGGCGGAGATCACCCACCATCATCCGGAGATGCGGATCGTCGGGGCCGGCCTCTCCTATCTCCAGGAATGGCTGCCCAATGTCGCTCAGGCGTTGGTGGCGAACGGGGCTGTCGATGCGGTCGGACTGGGCCGCATGATCCTGTCGTATCCCCACATGCCGGCCGACGTGGCCGCCGGTCGCGAGCTGGACCGTCGACTTCTGTGTCGCACGTTCTCCGACTGCACCACGGCCCCTCGCAACGGTCTCGTCTCCGGCTGCTACCCGCTCGACGACTTCTACAAGGCACGCGAGGAACGGGTGCAGCTCGCCGCCTTTAAAAAGGAAGCCAAGTCCCGCCTCCGCTGAACCGATCCCTGGTTTTCTGACATCTCCGGACCGCATGACGGTCCGGAGATGTCAGAAAACCAGGGATCTCTACATCCAGCTCTCGTTTCCGAGGCCGAGATCGGGCCAGGGGCCGGCCGCGATGGGTTGGCAGTTGCCCCAGCCCTCGGCGCCGCCGACGGGGTCGAGCACGCGAACCGTGGTGTCGCGGATCTGGTGGAGCCGACGGGCCTGCTCGGGGGTGGAGCAGTCGGCGATGTGTTCGCCGTCGACGTGGAGGTCGCCGCGCCATTCACCGTGGTGGTGACCGTCGAGACCGAAATAGAGCCCGGCCCCCAGTTGCACCCCGGTGTCGCCCAGCACCTCGATCGTGAGCGGCCGTTCGGATCCGTCTGCCATGCGACAGTCGAGCTCACCGCCGAGGAGACGACGATTGTCGGGATCGAAGCGGAGATGAGGGACGATGTCGACGATCTGGTCGCTCGAGCCGTCGACGTGCTCGACGCGGGCGGTGACCATCTTCTGACCGTGATCGCCCAGCGCGTGCCAGACGTAGTGGAGATGCAGCGCGTAGTACGACCCGTCGACGCGTTGCATGAGCACCGGGCACCAGATCATCTGGAAACCGGCGCCGTCCGGAATCCCCTCGCTCGACTGCGTGTCGGTCGGCGGCGTGCCGACGTCGTAGCGCACACCCCACGAATGATCGCGGGTACTGACCCAGCCGTCGGGGGTCATCTCGGTTCGGTCACCGTCGACCTCGATCCAACCCGAACACACGCCGGTCTGGTGGTAGCGCACCAGATCGGTGGCCAGTCGGTAGTCACGGCGACGGTGCGAACGTTCCTCCTCGAAGGGCGGGACGACGGCCTCGAAGAGCCAGTCGAACGCGATCGGCTGGGTGTCGTTGGCCTCGAGCCAAAAACGTACGCGGCGCAGCGGCTCGATGACCTCGTAGTGCAGCGGACCGATCCTGGTGGTCGTGGGGTCCGGGGCCAACACCCGGCTGGCCCGGACGGTGAACTGCTCGATGCCTCGGCTGACCGCGCCGTAACCGTCCATCACGTTTCGATTCGTGTACTTCCCGAGGCCGAACCCGATCTGGAGGCTCCCGTCGCGGGCCATTGCCATCGCACAGACCTTCTCCGTCCACGACGGGTCGCTCGACCCGACATTGGCGAACGTCTCGGTGATCTGATGGGTGAAGCCTTCGTCCTCGGCCAGGATCGGCCCGATCGGATTCGTCATCGGGGCCGGCTCACTTCGTCCACCAGGTGCCGGCGAGCATCTGGTCGAGGACGTGACGGTGGGGGATGACGGAGTCGATGTCGTCGGGCCACTCGGATTCGCCGAAGTGCACGGATCGATCGGTCACCCTCGTCATGATGATGCCGTGGCGCAGGGCCGCGTAGGTCTCGAACCACTCGAGGTTCTGCACCGGGCGACCGGAGCGTGTCTCGTAGGTGTCGATGACGTCGTCACGGCACATGAACCCCGGGAGTCCCGGCAGTTCGAGCACGGTCGCGATCTCCTGGAAGAAGGTGTGCATGAAGATCATCCAGCCGATGTCCATCTCCTGTGGTGCGAGCGCGGCCATCTCCCAGTCGAGCACGGCCACCAGCGTGAATCCGTCGGCGGCGTACATCACGTTGCCGATCCGACTGTCGCCCCAGCTGATCACCGTCGGGCCCTCGTCGGCCGGCCAGTTCTCGTCGAGCCACTCGAATGTCGTCTCGATGATCGGATGGCGTCGATCGCCGCGGACCCAGTCGTAGTAGGCGCGCTGCTGCTCGACATGGTGGGCGAGCGGGGACGTGCCGTCGGGCGCGGCACCCAGGAACGACGTGTCGAGCCCGGTGGGATCGATGCCGTGCAGTTCGGCCAACACACCGACGCTGGCGTCCTGCAGGGTCCGCTGCTCGGCTGGGGAAGCCGACAGCAGCCAGCCCTCCATCACGTAGGGCGGGATGTCGCTCGGCACCCGGCCGTGGATCTGGTCCATCACGAAGAACGGTGCGCCCAACGGCTCGGGGTCGGGCTCGTACCAACGGGTGGTCGGAACCGGCACCGAGCTGTTGGCACCGACGAGCTCCATCACGCGGTACTGGAGCTCGAGGTCGTAGGTGGGGAACACGGGAACGTCGGCGAGATCGGGTTCGACTCGGGCGACGAGGGCGTGTTCGGTGCGGCCCGAGTCGTCGTTCCAGCTCGCGTCGAACAGCAGGGTCTCGCTGGACATGCCGCTTCCGTCGGGGCTGGTGACGTCGCCCAGGGCCGGCTCGGCGTCGTCGGGCAGCCGATCGGTGAGCCAGCCGTGAAGTCGATCCCGCAGCTCGCGGCGGTCACGACTCGAGCGGGTGGGGGATTGGGACAGGTCCTCACTGTCGGTCATTCGGGCGAAGCTAGCGGTCGCCGCTTCTGCTGTCGTTTTGTCGAACGGCGCGAATCGGCCGGAGGGTCGTCCATCTGCGATCCGAACTCCTCGCGCGAGCTTCACCCGATCAGCTCGGCAACGGGGCCGATCTCAACTCCGCCACTCCGGTGACGGTCGTGAACCCGCAGTGACGGACGATCCGGCCGGCACCCGGCTGTAGTGGGTCGGTTCCGCCCGGCCTAACATCGGCGCCCGATGGACCTGCGCTACACGGAGCAAGAGGGGCACTTTCGCGACGAGTTGCGGGCGTGGCTCGGCGACGTTCTCCCGAACGTTCCCCCGGTGCCATCGGACCACACGGACCTGAAGGCCCGCCGGGCCTACGACACCGACTGGCAACGGCTCTTGTACGAGGCCGGCTACGCGGGCATCCACTGGCCGGCCGAGTTCGGCGGTCGGGGCTCGACCCCCACTGAACACCTGATCTTCCTCGAAGAGACGGAGCGAGCCGGCGCGCCCTATGTCGGGGTCAACTTCGTCGGCCAGCTCCACGCCGGTCCGACATTGATCGCGGAGGCGAACGATGAGCAGCGGGCCGCCCATCTCGCGCCGATCCTGAGAGGCGAGCACGTCTGGTGTCAGGGGTTCTCCGAGCCGGGGTCCGGTTCGGACCTTGCCTCGTTGTCGACGCGGGCGATCGACGACGGTGAAGACTATGTCGTGACCGGCCAGAAGATCTGGACGTCGTTCGCCCAGGTCGCCGACTATTGCGAGCTGATCGTCCGTACCGATCCGGACGCCCCGAAACATCGGGGCATCACGTGGTTGATCATGCCGATGGACCTGCCGGGAATCGAGATCCGGCCGATTGACACCGCCCTCGGTTCCGGCGAGTTCGCCGAGATGTTCCTCGACGAGGTGCGCATCCCGAAAGCGAACCGGGTCGGCGCCGAGAACGACGGCTGGCGGGTGACGATGGTGACGTTCGCCTTCGAGCGGGGCACGGCGTTCATCAGCGAGATCATCTCCTCGCAGCGGCTGCTCGCGGACCTCGCGCAGGTCGCCCGCAAGGTGACCCGTCGGTCCGGCACCGCGTGGGACGACATGGGCATCCGCCGCGAACTCGGTCGTCTCGATGCCGAGCTCGACGCACTGTGGTCGCTCACCAAACGCAACGTGAGTCAGGCCCAGCGCACGGGCATGGTCGGTCCCGGCGGTTCGGTGTTCAAGCTCGCCTACTCCGACGTGCGCACGCGCATGGCGGACCTGGCCGAACGCGTTCTCAGCCGGGCCGGGCTCGCCATCGGGGAGACGCTCGACTTGTCCGAGCTCGATCATGTGGGTCAGCGGATCTACACGTTGACGCTCACCATCGCGGCCGGAACCTCAGAGATCCAACGCAACATCGTGGGCGAGCGGCTGCTCGGGCTCCCGAAGGACCGCTGAGATGGACTTCGAGCTCTCGGAGGACCAGGAGGCGCTGGCCGAGGGTGTCGCCGCCCTCTGCGAGGGTCGCTTCGACATCGACACGGTCCGGGCGATGGGAGAGACCGGTCTCGATCCCGGCCGATGGCGCGAGCTGGCCAACACCGGGGTGTTCTCGCTGTGCGTTCCCGAGTCCGAGGGTGGAGTCGGGTTGGGTTGGGCCGAGGCCGTCGTCGTGTTCGAGCAGCTCGGGCGTTTCATCGTTCCCGGCCCGCTCGTGGCGAACACCCTCGCCGCCGGGCGGCTCGATGGTGCAGCGTCCGGAACGGTCGTCGTCGGCGCGATCGAACGCCGTGACGGGCCGGTCCTCGTCGAGCATCTGTCGTGGATCGACGTGCTCGTGATCTCCGATGCCGACGGCCTGTGGTCGGTCGGTGCGGGGGAGTTGCGCGGTGCGCCGGCGGCCCAACCGCTCGACCCGTTGACCCCGGTCAGCCGGGTCGAGTCGCTGCCCCAGGGTGCGCGGATCGGTGGTGCGGCCGACGCGGCTCGTTGGCGGCTGCGCGGCGCGCTGCTGACGTCGGCGCTCCAACTCGGCATCGCGATCGGCGCGACCGACCTGGCGGTGTCGTACGCCAAGGAGCGTGAGCAGTTCGGCAGGCCGATCGGTGCCTTCCAGGCCGTCAAGCACCGTTGTGCCGACATGATCACCCGGGTCGAGGTGTTGCGGGCCGCGGTGTACGCGGCCGGTGTGACCGTCGACGGCTTCGGGGTCGACGCTCCTGAACGCGCCGTTTCGGTCGCCAAGCTCCTCGCCTCCCACGCGGCCGCCGCCTGCGGAAAGGACTGTGTTCAGGTCCACGGCGGCATGGGGTACACGTGGGAGATCGACGCCCACCTCTACCTCAAACGGGCCTGGGTGCTGGACCATGCATTCGGTGACGGTGACGAGCATGCCGAAGAACTCGCCGCCGGTCTGGTGCAATGACCGACATGATGAGCGGCATGCAACGGGTCATCACACTCGACATGGAGGGTGTGGTCACCCCCGAGGTCTGGATCGCGGTCGCCGATCACACCGGTGTCGACGCCCTTCGGCGGACCACTCGCGACGAGCCCGACTACCAGGCGTTGATGGACTACCGCATCGCGATCCTCGACGAGCACCGAATCGGCCTGTCGACGATCCAGTCGGTGATCGCCACGCTCGACGTGCTCGACGGTGCCCGCGAGTTTCTCGACGAGCTGCGGGGGCGTCATCAGGTGGTGCTGCTGTCCGACACGTTCGAGCAGTTCGCCGGTCCGTTCATGGATCAGCTCGGCCGGCCCCATCTGCTTTGTCACCGGCTTCATGTGGAGGGCGACCGCGTCGTCTCGTTCTCGCCGCGGGTCGACGAGCAGAAGCGACGCACGGTCGAGCTATACCAGGCGCTCAACTTCCACGTGACCGCGATGGGCGACTCCCACAACGACGTGGCCATGCTGCAGGCTGCCGACGCGGCGAGCTTCATCCATCCCCCCGACGGCCTTCCCGAGAGGTACCCCGAGCTGCCGGTGGCCCGCGGGTATCGCGAAGCCCTCGACTGGATCGAATCGGTCGGCTGAGTCGAGCTTCGGAAACATTCGACGATCCGGGCCGGCCGAACCCCGGGGGCGCCTGTTCGGAGTCGTCGGTCGTCGCGTGACAAGATTCGGCGATGTCCGACAATCCTGCTCCTCTCGCCACGGCGGCGTTCGACGATCTCATCGCGGCCCTCACCGAGATACGCGACGGCTACGCGCTCGACGCGGCCCGGTGGACCGAGCCGGTCGAGCAGGTGGAGGCATTTCGCTACGTCGGCCAGATGCTGTCGGCGATGTCGGAGCTGTACTGGGAGGCCCGGCCCGAACATCCCCGGTTCGTGTCCATCGTGGACCCGGGCCGCAAGCTCCAAGGCGACAATCCCGACGCGATCTACCACTTCGCCCGCATCGACGGGTCGCACGCCTATCGGGTGACGGGGCGGATCGGGCGAGAGTGCTACACGTCGTTCACCCTGCATGCGGCCGCCGACGACGGTGGCATGGCCGGCCCGCTCCGAGGCGACCTCAACGATGGTGCGCTCACGCTCGATGGCGAGGGCTGCTACTCGTTGACGATCAGTACCGATGAGGCCGATGCCGACGGCGGCGATTGGATCGGGCTCCCGCCCGACACGATCAATATCATCGTGCGCAGCTACTTCGAGTTGGCGACGTCCGCCCAGAACGACAGTGGGGTCCATGTCGAGATCGACATCGAGTGCCTCGACGTCGACACGCCGCCTCCGACGCTCACCGACGAGTTCCTGGCCGACCGGATGACCGAAGGCATCGGGTTCCTGCGCCAGGTCACGCTCGGCCAGGGCGTGTTCGGTGGCCAGAGCGGTGTGCCGTTCGTCGCGGACGAGGCCAACGTGATCCCGACTCCCTTCAGCTTTCGCGACTCGGGCCTCCCCGTCCCCGGGGCGGCCGACATCCACTACGCGATGGGACGATGGGACCTCGCGCCCGACGAAGCGCTCGTGATGCGGGGGACGATCCCGCCCAGTCGATTCGTCAACGTGATGCTGTGGAACGCCCAGATGCAGACCCTCGAGTACCGCGGTCGCCGGTCGTCGCTCAACGGCGCGCAGATCCAACGGGAAGACGACGGCACCTTCGAGATCTGGGTATCGGCCACGGACCCGGGCCACCCCAACTGGCTCGACACCGACTCGCACCGGCGGGGGTCGGTGTTCTGGCGGTTCCTGCTCCCCGACGACGATCCCGTCCAACCCACCAGCGAGGTCGTCCGCCTGTGACGGGTGGTGGCGCGAACGGTCGGCCCCACGGGCTCTGGGGCCTCACCGAGCACGCCGCGGCGACTTGGCCCGGCGCGCCGATGCTGCGGTCCCGGCAGGGCGACGACGCGACGTTCGCGCAGTATCGCGACCGGGCCGAGACGATGGCGGCCGGTCTCGTCGACCTCGGAGTGGCGGCCGGAGATGTGGTGTCGTGGATCCTGCCGACGTGGGTCGACACCGTCGTGTTGGCTGCGGCGTTGGCCCGCATCGGTGCGGTGCAGAATCCGATCATCACGATCTACCGAGACCGCGAGGTCGGATTTTGCTGTCGACAGACCGACGCCCGATTCCTGATCACCCCGGGCGAGTTCGCCGGCCACGACTTCGCGGCGATGGGGGAGCGGGTCGGGGCCGCGGTCGGGCTCCGCCATCTGGTCGTCGCCCCTGGAAACTTCCCGACTGGCGACCCGTCGATGCTCGGAGAGCCGGCCCCGAGCCGCCCCGACGACGTTCGCTGGATCACCTACACGTCGGGGACCACGGCCGACCCGAAGGGGGCCCGCCACACCGACCGTACGGTCGGGGCGTTTCCGTGGGCCATGGGGCAACGGCTCGACGTGCAGGCCGGCGACCGCTACGCGCTCGTCTTCCCGTTCCCGCACATCGGCGGGATCGGCCTTCTCTTCATGGCGCTGCAGACCGGGTGCACCCATCTCCTCGACGACACCGTCGACCCGGCCGCCACGGTGAGGTTTCTCTCCGAGCAGGGCTGTACCCATGCGGGGACCGGCACGCCCTTCTACCTGATGTATCTCGCTGCGCAGGCGGAGACCGACGTGCCGTTGTTCCCCGATCTCAAGGTGTGTCCCGGAGGTGGGGCGCCGATCCCACCGGCGATCCATAGCCGAGTCGTCGCCGAGCTCGGTGGCGTGGGTGTCGCGTCTGGCTGGGGCCTGACCGAGGCGCCGGTCCTCACCAACGGCGACGTGCACGACCCCGACGAGAAGCTGGCGACCAGCGAAGGGCGAGCGATGCCGGGGGTCGATCTGATCGCGGTGGCCGACGACGGTCGGGTGTGTGGACCGGGGGAAGAGGGTGAGCTCCGGGCCAAGGGCCCGCAGGTGATGGTGGGGTACGTCGACGCGGCGCTCGATGCCGACGCCTTCGACGAGCACGGGTACTTCCGCACCGGCGATCTCGGTGTGATCGATGCCGACGGCTATGTCGTCATCACCGGCCGGTTGAAGGACGTCATCATCCGCAACGGAGAGAACGTCTCCGCGAAGGAGGTCGAGGACCAACTCTTCGGCCATCCCGACATCGCCGACGTGGCCGTCATCGGACTCCCCGACGAACGGACCGGCGAACGAGTGTGCGCGGTCATCGTGCCCGGCGGGTCGTCCGGCGCCGTCGACGTCGAATCGGTCGCCGCGTTCCTCCGAGGCAACGGAGTGCGCACCCAGGCCGTGCCCGAACAGGTCGAGTTGGTGGATTCCCTGCCTCGCAACCCTGCCGGCAAGGTCCGAAAACGCGACCTCAGGGACCGCTTCGCCTGACGGTCGCGGCGCCGTCGATGACGCCGTGATCGTCTCCGATTCGGGGTGCGTCCGCCGATCGGTCGTCGATGATTCGAGGCCGGAAACCGGGACCTAGGGCCCTGCTGACGGGGCTACCGGTCGGTAGATTTGCACAATGACCATTTCCCCCGACAACCGACCGACCATCGTGGCTCGCCCCGCTCGTTCCCGCCGCCGTTGCCTCGGACTCGCCGCGATGCTGGTCGTCCTCGCCCTCGTCGCCGCGGCCTGCGGCGCGGATCACCCTGCCGACGAGAACGCGGTCGAGACGGCCCGCGACGGCACGCCGCTGTGTGAGCTGCGGACTCCCACTGATGCCGACATGGAGTCGGTCGCCGACCCCGATCACGATGAGCCCGAGGCCGCGAGCGAAGAAGGCCACGACGAGGCACCGGTGAGCGAAGAAGAGCACGACGAGGCCCCCGACATGGACGACGTCGACTTCGTGGTCGACATCGAGATGCGAGAGTTCGAGTACAGCTGCGCGTTGCCGACGATCGACCAGGGAACGACTCTCGCGCTGCGGTTCACCAATCTCGGGGACGTCGAGCACGAGGCGGTCGTCGGCAGCCTCGACCAGCAGCACGACGCGGAGGTCGAGATGGCCGAGATGGCGGAGATGGATGCCGGTCACGACGAGGTCGGCGGCGGACATTCCGTTCCCGCGATCACGCTGCCGGCGGGCGAGATGCAGACCATGATCGTGGAGTTCGACGAGCCGGGATCACTGTGGGTCGGATGCCACGTTCCCGGTCACTGGGATGCGGGCATGCGCAACAACTTCACGGTGGCGAGGGCCTGACCGCCGACCCCGGCATCGCTCGATCGACGACCTGAGCAACCGGGTCGGCGCGGTCCGCGATCGTGAGCCTCGAGGTGGTCGACGCGAGGCCGGGGTTGAGCCGGATCATGCGATGTGCAGCGCGGTGATGCGGGCGATGGCGTCGAAGTCGCGGTCGTGATGTACGAGATCGGCATCGAGCCGGATGGCGACCGCCGCGACCAGGCAGTCGAGCTGGGATCGCACGGTGATGCCGCTTCGTCGACACCCGGCGTAGATCTCGGCCGCGTCGATCCAGTCGGCGCGGGGAGCGACCGGTGCGTAGTCCTGTTCGTTGAGGAAGCGAAGGAGTCGGTCGTGATCCTGCGGCCGGGCCCCCGACATGAGCTCCAGCAGCACCGGGTCGGTGAGCGTCGCGTCTTCCGCCCGGATCGCGGCGGTCACCTGCTCGCAGGCGGGGGAGCCGGTGTCTCGCAGGAACTCGATCCAGGCCGACGTGTCAATCAGCGGCACGGGACGACCATCCGGGGTTGCGGTCACCGCGGAGATCGTCGAGATCGCCGTCCCAGCCGAACCCGCGCATGGCGAGTTGTTCATCGACCGACATCGGCCCCGAGCCGACCAACCGTTCGAGGGCGAGTTGCACCGCTTCGCGTTTGGTTTCCAGGTCGTACAGCCGCATCGCCCGTTCGATCAGCGCGTCGTCGATGTCGATGTTGGTGCGGCCCATGCACACCATTGTACACATCGAGGTGTACGCATCGAGGTGTACGCATCCCCGCGACGGAGATGATGACGGCGGTGTCGGCCCGGAGATCGTGGGCGTCGAGGCGGTCGAAGACCGGCCGAACCAATGGTCGATCATCGAGAGGTGGGCGCGGCGGCCGACATTGTCGTCGAGCCACTGGGCCGTCGCGGCCATCGTCTTCGGGCGTCGCCGGAGTGCCCGTCCACGACGGACCGGGGCGGGTCTTCCTCGTGTCGTCCTCGTGGCCGCGCTGGCGCACGACGATGACGTTGCGGGGTCCGGCGCCATCGACGTAGGGAACGGTTTCGGGCTGTGCGAACCGATCGTCGGTGGTCATCGCCGGATCGTAGGGCGTCCCTCCCCCTGGTTCTATGACATCTGCGGACCGTCATACGGTCCGCAGATGTCATAGAACCAGGGTTTGTGACTGGCTTGCGTGGGCGGAGGTGGGCTGTACTGCGAGACGACCCCGGGGGGCGAGCATGGATCCGCGCGAGATCGAACGATTCCAGATGGTGGGGCAGGACCTTCCCCACCTCCTCGACGAATGGGTCGCGTCGCAGCCCGACACCCCACTGCTGATCTGGGAGCCCCGCGACGGCGCCTCCCGGACATGGACATACCGCGAGTTCCGCGACGACACGCTGAGGATCGCCGCGGGGCTGCTCGACCGGGGCGTGGGTGTCGGCGACCGGGTGCTGATCCACGCCGACAACTGTCCGGAGATGGTGCTGGCGTGGTACGCCTGCGCACGGATCGGCGCGGCGGGAGTCACGACGAACACCCGCTCCGTCGCCAGCGAGATCGCCTATTTCGCGGCCCACACCGACGTCGTCGGTGTGATCACCCAGCCGCAGCATGCCGCGCTCGTGCGGGACGCGGCCCCCGACCTCGGCTGGTACGTCGTCACCGACGACGACAGCGGCGAACCCGCGACCGCGAAGAGAGCGCCCGGGTACGAGAACTGGGCCGCGCTGTTCGGTGACGCCGCCTCCGTCCCCGACCGGCCGGCCGACCCGATGTTGCCGGTCGGCATCATGTTCACGTCGGGAACGACATCGCTTCCCAAGGCGGTCGTGCACACCCACGCGAACGCGATCTGGACCTCGCGGGTCGGGCCCCGCAACATCGACCTGCGACCCGGCGACACATACCTCATCTATCTTCCGTTCTTCCATGTGAACGCCCAGACCTGGTCGTTGTGGAGTGTCCTGGGGGTCGGCGCGACGATCGTGTTGCAGCCGAAGTTCTCGGCCAGCCGGTTCTGGGAGGTGGTGGCCCGAAACTCGGTCACCCACATCTCGCTGATCCCGTTCGTGTTCAAGGCGCTCGGTGGACAGCCGGTGCCGGCCCACACGATCCGCGTCGGCGTCTTCGGTCTCGTGATGCCGGTGCTCGAGGACTGGCTGAAGCTCCGGGTCCTTCCCGCCTACGGGATGACGGAGACCGTCATCCACGCGATCCACGCGCCACTGCACCATCCGTTTCCCGACAAGACGATGGGTTGGCCGACCCCCGGCTACGACGCGCTCGTCGTCGATCCCGCGACCGGGGATCGGTGCGGGCCCGAGCAGGTCGGCGAGCTCTGGTTGCGGGGCGTTCGTGGCATCCAGCTCTTCCTCGAGTATCTCGACAATGTCGAGGCCAACGAGTCGGCGTTCACCCCCGACGGCTGGTTTCGCACCGGCGACATGGTGAAGGTCGATGACGCCGGCCGGTTCTTCTATCAGGAACGAGACAAGGACCTGCTCAAGGTCGGCGGGGAGAACGTGTCGGCCCGTCAAGTCGAGGAGACCTGTCGTGAGGTGGGCGGGATCAGTGACATCGCCGTCGTCGGTCGAAGCCACGAGATGCTCGACCAGGTCCCGGTCGCCTTCGTCATCAGAGCCGCCGACGCCCCCGGCGACGAGGACGAACACGCCCGGGCGATCATCGACCGGTGTGCCCAACGGCTCGCGGACTTCAAGGTGCCGCGGGCGGTTCACTTCGTCGACGAGTTTCCCCGGGCCACCCTCGACAAGGTCGCGAAGAACAAGCTGAGGGAACTGGCCGAAGAGCTGGGGGAGGGATGACATGGCTCACGAGATCGGGTTGACATTGCCGGAATCCTCGGCCGATCGGCCACCCGACCCGTATCGGCGAGGCGCACCCAACGTCATCTTGATGGTGCTCGACGACTGTGGCTTCGGTCAGCTCGGCTGTTTCGGCGGACTCATCGACACCCCCAACATCGACCGCCTCGCGGCCGGCGGTCTGCGCTACACGAACTTCCACACCACCGCGGTGTGCTCCCCGACCCGGGCCTGCGCGTTGACCGGTCGCAACCACCATCGGGTCGGCATGGGCATGCTGCCCGACATCCCGTTGCCGTTCCCGGCCTACAGCGGCGTCATCCCGCGAGAGGCCGCGACGTTGCCGGCGATCCTGCGGGAGCACGGGTGGGTCACCTGGGCGATCGGCAAATGGCATCTGAGCCCCCGCGATCACCGCGGGCCGGCCGGTCCGTTCCACACCTGGCCGACCGGTCAGGGGTTCGACCGCTACTACGGCTTCCTCGGTGGTGAGGACAGCCAGTGGACTCCCGACATGGTGCGGGACCAGTCCTATGTCGACCGACCGAGATCTCCGGCTGACGGCTACCACTTCACCGAGGACATCGCCGACGAGGCGATCCGCAACATCCGCGAGCTTCGTCAACACCAGCCGGACCGTCCCTTCATGATGTACTGGGCGACCGGCGCACCCCATTCCCCGCACCAGGTTCCCGAGGAATGGATCGCGGCCTACGCCGGCCGCTTCGACGACGGGTGGGACGTGGCGCGGCAGCGCACGCTCGAACGCCAAAAGGACCTCGGCATCGTCCCGCCCGACGTCGAGTTGTCGGAACGGCCGTCGTGGGTGGCCGCGTGGGATTCGCTCCGTTCCGGCGAACAGCGGCTCTACGCCCGGCTCCAGGAGGTGTTCGCCGCGTTCCTCACCCACACCGACGGCCAGATCGGCCGCATCCTCGACGAGCTGGAGGAGAGCGGGGAGCTCGACAACACCATCGTCGTGTTGATGTCCGACAATGGCGCGTCGGGAGAGGGAGGACCCCACGGGTCCGTCAACCATCTCGCCCAGCTCAACGATCATCTCGAGGATCTCGACCGGCTCCGCGCCGAGATCGACCGGGCTGGTGGGCACCACGGCTACAACCACTATCCCTGGGGATGGGCCCACGCCGGTAACACACCGCTCAAGCGGTGGAAGCGGTACACGTTCGAGGGCGGTGTGCGCGATCCGCTGATCGTGCGTGGGCCGGTCGGAGTCGACGACGCCGGTGGTCTGCGCGACCACTACTGCCACGCCGTCGATCTGCTGCCGACGGTGCTCGACCTGCTCGATGTCGACATGCCCGAGCAGGTGCGGGGGGTGCCACAGATGTCGATCGACGGTGTCTCGCTCGTACCGACGATCGTCGACGCGACCGCGCCCGAGGTGCGTCGTTCCCAGTACTACGAGTGTTGGGGCAGCCGAGCCATGTACGAAGACGGCTGGAAGGTGGTCACCGATCACGTCAACCAGCTGAACCCCTACGAGCGCGAACGGATGGAAGGCAGCGCCGACTTCCGCACGGACCACTGGGCGCTCTACCACTCGGCGGCGGACTTCGTGGAGGCCCACGACCTGTCCGCGTCGCACCCCGACAAGCTCGAGGAACTGGTGGCCCGTTGGTGGGAGGAGGCCGAGCGCAATCAGGTGCTCCCCCTCGACGACGCCGTCGCGGCTCGCTTCCCGTTCATGCACGCTCCCTACCTCGGCTACCGCCGCCGCTACGAGCTGCGCAGAGGAGAGCGGGTCAGCATCTACTCCGGACCGCTGCTCGGGGGCGGGTTCACCGCCGTGGCTTCGTTGTCCGATCCATTGGGAGACGCCGACGGAACGATCTGCGAGCAAGGGGACTGGATCGGCGGATGGTCGTGGGTCGCGCTCGGCGCCGAGCTGGTCTTCTTCGTGCATGCGCCGGAACGGGGTGGGTTCCGGGTCGCGGTGCCCCGGCCGACGGACGCCCGGGTGCTCGGCCTCGTTGTCGACGAGACGACGCCAGGTGGGCTCGATGTGGTGATGTCCGCCGACGGGGCCGAGATCGGCCGGGGTGTCGCCGATGCCCGGGTGCCCGGGATCATCACGACCAACGGGGAGTGGTTGACCGTCGGCTACAGCACGGACTTCCCGGTGTCGGAGGAGTACGGTCCACCCTTCCGGCTCGATCGTCTCGAACGCGTGGTGATCGATGCGGGACCGCCGCGACCGCCCGACTTCGAGGACCTGATCGCCGAGATGATGAAGCACCAATGACCGGACGACCACGGGCCACGATCGACGGGCTGCCGGCCTACCGGCCCGGCAAGGACGCCGCGCAGGCCGAGCGGGAACACGGGATCGCCGACGCGATCAAGCTCGCCTCCAACGAGACGCCGTGGCCGCCGGTCCCCGCGGTCGCGGCGGCGATCGCCGAGGCCGCGACCGGCATCAACCGCTACGCCGACCATCGGGCGAGCGAGCTACGTGCGGCGCTGGCCGGACATCTCCGGGTGGACCCGGCCGCGGTGACGGTCGGCCCGGGATCGGCCGGCCTGCTCCAACAACTCTGCCTCACCTATGTCGATGCCGGAGACGAGGTCGTCTACCCGTGGCGCTCGTTCGAGGTCTATCCCGTCTACACGCAACTCGTCGGCGGCGTTTCCGTGACGGTGCCGCTCGTCGACGGCGCGTTCGACCTCGACGCGGTCGTGGCGGTGGTCACCCAGAAGACGAAACTGGTCTTCTTGGCGTCGCCGAACAACCCGACCGGCACGGTGCTGACCAGCGACGACCTCAACGGCTTCATGGACCGAATCGACTCCACGACCATCGTCGCGATCGACGAGGCGTATCGGGAGTTCAACGATGACGCGGTCGGAGATCCGGTGCGCGACGTGCTGCCGAACCACGACAACGCGGTGGTGTTGCGCACCTTCTCCAAGGCCCACGGCCTCGCCGGTCTCCGGGTCGGCTACCTGATCGGTGATCCACGGGTGGTCGCAGCCGTCGACAAGACGATGGTGCCGTTCGCGGTCAACGCCATCGCCCAGGCCGCGGCGCGGGCGGCGATCGACGCCGACGAGGAGATCCGCGATCGGGTTCGGTTCCTTCGGAACGAACGTGAACGGGTGGTGGCCGCGTTGCGCGCCGCAGGCCACACGTTTCCCGATCCCCACGCGAACTTCGTGTGGTTGCCGATCGGTGACCACACCGACGAGGTCGCGCTCGCGCTCGAGCAGCGAGGGGTGGTCGTTCGCCCGTTCTCCGGCGAGGGGATCCGGGTCACGATCGGTACCGAACGCGAGAACGACCGCTTTCTCGCCACGCTCGCCGCGGTGATCTGACTAGCGCGACCGGAGATGGGAGGGGATCGACAACCCCATCTCGGCAGCCAGGGCATCCTGGCTTCGATCGACCGGCGCGCCGACCGCGTCGAGGGCCCGGTTCATCATCGAGAAGTTGCCCGCCACCATCGCCGACCGGTCGGTGGCCTCGCGGCCGATCAGGGCTTCGAGGGCGGCGCGGGCCTCGGGGTACTCGTCGTCGTCGCGGAGCACGACGGCATCGACGAACGCGACGATCTCGGCGCCGTGCTCGACCCCGGTGTCACCGACACCGGTGACGATCGGCTCCGGAATGACCTCGGAATCGAAGGTGGCGATGCTCGCCCGGAGCATCGAGGTGTGTCCGAGCAGTCAATAGAAACACTCGTTGAGGCTCGAGGTGCGGGCGGCGACGAGCTCGATCTGGGGGCGGGTGAGCCCGTCCCGAACGAGCTGCAGGTCGAACATCTCGTCGATGGTCGCGTAGAGCACGCCGTGCAGATCGAACATCGCCTCGGCCTCGGGTGGTACAGCGGTGAGGGCGCTGGGCGCGCCGGCCGGCCCGATCGTCGGCGCCCAACCGGTGGTGATCACGGCACCCTCGGGTTTGGTGCGGCTCGGGTCTCCGAAGAGCTCGGGCTCGGGCAGTTCTCGAAGTTCTCGGCCGAGGCCGAAGCTGGTGACGTCGATGGCCGCGAGCCGGCTGACGATCCCGGTGAGCTCGATGAAGGAGAAGGGATCGAGTCCTTCGAGCTCCCAGCGGGCGACATCGGTTCCGCGAATGCTCGCCGCGTGCACCGCGATTCGTCGCGTCGCTTCTTCGAGTGGGGCCGGCAGCACGCCGGTCGCGGCTCGCCCCTCGGCGGCGAGACGGGCATCGTGGGCGATCGCGACGCGTTCGCCGCCGGTCCACCACGTGCCCGGGCTCGCGAGGCGTTCCCATTCGCGGTCGACCATCTGATCGAACTCGTCGATGGGGGAGATCGTGGCGGCAACGTCGTCGCCGTGGATGTCGGCGGCGCCGTCGGTGAGGTCGATCAGGTCGACGGTGGGGAATCCCTCGATGCTGGGGTCGTCGGTCACTTCCCGCTTCTTGCGACTGAACAAGCCCATCGATTTCATCCCTTCATCCTGTCACGCCGGCCGTCGGGTCTGCGTTCTTCGGCAACGCAGACGTTGCGGCATTCGCCGAGTCGGGCGATCGTCGTTCGCAGGACCGTGCCCTCTCTCATCCATTCCGGCGGGGTCCGGGCGGCGCCGACGCCGCCCGGGGTGCCGGTCGCGATGACATCGCCGGGTTCGAGCGTGATGATCCGGCTGAGGTCCGCCACGATGTCGACCGCGCCGAACACGAGCTCGGAGGTGTTGCTCGATTGCTTGATCACACCGTCGACCTCCGCGGAGATGTCGAGCCCCGATCCGTCGCCGACCTCGTCGGTGGTGACCAGGTCGGGTCCGAGCGGGGTCATGCCCTCGAAGGTCTTGCCGGCGAGGAACTGGGTCGTGCGGCGCTGGTAATCGCGCACGGAGACGTCGTTGAGAACGGTGAACCCGGCGATAGCCGCCATCGCCTCCGAGGCGGAGCCGTACCGCAGCTCCGACCCGATGACCACCGCGAGCTCGGCTTCCCAGTCGACATGGGTCGACACGTCGACGGGAGGAAGCGAGATGTCGTCGCGGGCGCCGATCAGGGCCCGCCGGTACTTGGCGAAGTAGGTCGGCGCGGTTGGTGGCTCGCGGCCCATCTCGGCGATGTGATCGCGATAGTTCACGCCGACGCACACGATCTTGTCGGGTCGAACGACGAGGGGCGCGCGTTCGACATCGCTCGCGGCGACCTCCTCGCCGTCGCTGCGGGCGTCGGTGGCGCCCCGCAACACCGCGCCGACATCGACGGCGTCGAGCAGCACCAGGCGGTCGCCTTCGACTCGGGCGGCGCGAGTGCCGTGTTCGTAACGGATCGTGGTCAGGCGCATGGGCGGACCCTATCCAGGAGTGCCCCGATGGTGATCGTTCAGTGCTCGAGGTCTGCCGGGTGAGAGTTCCGGTGATCCGGTTCGGGATCGATCGCGAACCTTCTCGCCTCGATCGTCGTTCGTCTCGATCACCGCTCGGGCGATGTGATGCATACCGTCCATCACCCGGCCACGGTCAGGGATTCACGAAGGCGATCGACTCTCGCAGGAGCTCGGTCCGTCGGTCCTCGTCGTGTTCCTCGACCAGGACCCATTCCCGGAACACCTTTCCCGCCGGCGCGAACGAGGCGCCGGCACCGGCGGCGATGAGCTCGTCGACGCGCTCGCGGGGGAGTTTGACGACGATGCCGTCGCCTTTGTGATGGGGCATGCCGACGAACTCGCCGCCGCTTCTCGCACACGGCCCACCCATGATCGTGCCCTCCTCGAGGCGGTCCTCGGCCAGGAGGGGGGCCGCCGCGTCCCAGAACTCGTCGCTCATCTCGCCGACGTTAGACCGACCGGGCCGGCCGCTTCTCCGGTTCCGGGTCGAGGACCTCCGCCGAGCCCCCTCTCGCCCACGCCATCGCGGCGAACGCGGTGATCGAGTACGCGAGGAAACCGACGGCCATCGGCGTGACCGAGTCGTTGATCCGGCGGTCGACGATCGCGGCGAGCAGTGATCCTCCCCCGATCACGAGGAGGCCGTTCATGCCGCTGGCGACCCCGGCGACCCGGGCCATCGGCGTCATGGCCAAGGCCGCGAAGGCGGGCGTGGTCACGGTGGTGAACGACGCGAACGCGGTGACGGCGACGTACCAGAACCAAAACGGCGGACGGCCGTCGCCGACCAGGGCGACTCCCAGGAAGCCCGACGCGACGGCGACGGTCGCGGCCGATGCGACCCCACCGACGTTGTGAGCCCCGTACCGCGAGATGAGCCGGGATCCGGCGAGCACGGTGGTCGCGATCGACGTCGCGGTTCCCGCGAAGAGGAGGGCGAACCATCCGCCGAGGCCGTAGATCTCGTCGATGACCGGCTGGCCGCTTCCCAGATAGATGAAGAACGCCCCCGAGGCGAACATCATCGAGAGCGTGAACCCGAGCGTCGTGCGACTCCCGAAGAAGATGCGAACCCCGCCCGCGAACGTCCGTGCGGAGATCGGCCGCACGTGGGCGGGGTCGAGGGTCTCGCCGAATCGCAGCGTCCAGTGGATTCCCAACACGGCCAGGGGGACCGCGGTGGCGAAGACGTAGCGCCAGGATCCGCCGAGAAGGATCAGTTCCCCGACCGAGGGGGCGATCGCCGGCCCGACAAGGAAGATCGCCATCGTCACCGACGTGATGCGGGCCAGCCGGTCGCCGCTGTAGATGTCACGGGCGATCGAGTTGCGCAGCACGCTCGGCGCGGCCGCGCCGAAACCCCAGACGGCCCGGGCGATCAGCAACATCGCGATGTTCCCCGACACCGCGGAACCGGCCGCGCCGAGTCCGTAGAGGACCAGGCCCGAGATGAGGACCGGGCGCCGCCCGTAGCGATCCGACAACAGACCCCAGAACATCTGGCCCGCGCCGATGCCGAGGAAATAG
Source organism: Actinomycetes bacterium (assembly GCA_024276495.1). GTDB lineage: Bacteria > Actinomycetota > Acidimicrobiia > Acidimicrobiales > Aldehydirespiratoraceae > JAJRXC01. Next base: position 11,144 of record JAJRXC010000011.1, on the reverse strand, counting down.
GTCGTGACGACGAGGGACACCTCCCCGGAGCCGTCGGCGAGATCGAACTCGGTTCTCAGCTCGTCGAACGCGGGAAGCGATGCGTCGATCCCGAAGGCGAGAATGACGGCGAGGAACGCGAGGTAGCTGATGACCGCACGGTCGCGGCGGAGCGGTGGGGAAATCGGTCAGGCTTCGTTCTTCAGGGGTCGTGGGCGCGCGGCGGCGCTCACCGGTCGTGGTGCGGCGGATGGCACGTCAGCGTCGGATCTGACTCACGTCTCGAACGGCACCCCGATCCGCCGACGTCGTCATCGCCGCGTAGGCCAACAACGCCGCCGACACCTGACGATCCCGGCTCGCGGGCTGCCACGCCGTCGGCCCCTTCGCCTCCATGGCGACACGGCGGGCCGCGAGCTCCTCATCGGAGATCCGCAGGTTGATCGTGCGATTCGGGATGTCGATGTCGATCAGGTCGCCGTCCTCGATCAAGCCGATGGCGCCGCCCTCCGCGGCTTCCGGAGATGCGTGGCCGATGGCCAGACCGGATGTGCCGCCCGAGAAGCGGCCGTCGGTGAGCAGCGCACACTCTTTTCCGAGCCCGCGGCTCTTGATGTACGACGTCGGGTACAGCATCTCCTGCATGCCGGGGCCCCCTCGCGGGCCTTCGTAGCGCACGATCACGACGTCGCCGGGCTGCAGCACCGATTCGTCGAGGATCCCCTCGCACGCCGCCTCCTGGCTCTCGAAGACGCGGGCGGGGCCGGTGAAGGTGAAGATCGATTCGTCGACTCCCGCGGTCTTCACGATGCAGCCCTTCTCGGCGATGTTGCCGAACAGCACCGCCAGTCCGCCCTCGGCGGTGTACGGGTTGTCGACGGTTCGGATGCATCCGCCGGCGCGGTCGAGGTCGAGGTCGGGCCAGCGGGTGGACTGGCTGAACGCCACCTGGGTGGGGATGCCGGCCGGTCCGGCTCGAAAGAACTCGACGACCTCCGCCGACGGCTCGCGCATGACGTCCCACTGGTCGAGCGCCGCCGCCAGGGTCTCGCTGTGCACGGTCGGAAGGCTCGTGTCGATCAGACTGCCGCGGTCGAGCTCGCCGAGGATGCCCATGATCCCACCGGCGCGGTGCACGTCTTCGACGTGGTAGTCGGCACTGCTCGGCGCCACCTTGCAGATGTTCGGGGACCGGCGGCTGAGCCGGTCGATGTCGGTCATCGTGAAGTCGACGCCGCCTTCCTGGGCGGCGGCGAGGATGTGCAGGACCGTGTTGGTCGATCCGCCCATCGCGATGTCGAGGGTCATCGCGTTCTCGAATGCCGCCTTCGTGCAGATCGAGCGGGGCAGCACGGATTCGTCGTCCTTTTCGTAGTAGCGGCGGGCGATGTCGACGATCCGCCGGCCGGCTTCGAGGAAGAGTTGTTCGCGGTCGGCATGGGTCGCGACGACGGTGCCGTTGCCGGGGAGCGACAGGCCGAGCGCCTCGGTCAGGCAGTTCATCGAGTTGGCGGTGAACATGCCCGAACACGACCCGCACGTCGGGCAGGCCGACCGCTCGATCTCGAGGAGGTCCTCGTCGCTGACCGACGCGTCGCCCGCCTTGATCATCGGGTCGATCAGGTCGAGCTTCACGCTCACCCCGGCGAGGCGGGTCTTGCCCGCTTCCATCGGCCCGCCGCTCACGAACACGACCGGGATGTTGAGCCGCATCGCCGCGTTCAGCATGCCGGGGGTGATCTTGTCGCAGTTGGAGATGCAGACCAGCGCGTCGGCGCAGTGGGCGTTGACCATGTACTCGACCGAGTCGGCGATCAGGTCTCGACTCGGAAGGCTGTAGAGCATGCCGCCGTGCCCCATCGCGATGCCGTCGTCGACCGCGATCGTGTTGAACTCCTTCGCGACGCCGCCTGCCTCCTCGATCTCGCGCGCGACGAGTTGGCCGAGATCCTTGAGGTGCACGTGTCCGGGCACGAACTGGGTGAACGAGTTCGCGATCGCGATGATCGGCGTGTCGAAGTCGTCGTCTTTCATGCCGGTGGCCCGCCACAGGGCGCGGGCGCCGGCCATGTTGCGGCCGTGGGTGGTCGTTCGAGAGCGGTACTCGGGCATGGATCCAGCCTACGGCTGCGCGCGGCGACCAGCCCGGGATTTGCCGCGGCTGCGGAGGATCCGACCGTGGCGAACTAGAGTCTCGCCATGCTTTTCGCGGAGATCGGTGACACCGGCTACAACCTCATCTTGTTCCTGCACATCGCGACGCTGTTCATGGCGTTCGCCCCGATGTTCGTGCACCCGTTCCTGGATCTGCAGACCCGAGACGACGAATCGGTCCGCCGCTCGATCTATGGCGCGATCGCCCAGCGATCGATGCGAATCCACGGCTCCATGTTGATCATCGGCGGCCTGCTCGGGTTCGGACTGGCGGGGATGTCCGGCAAGGACGCCAACGACGAACTGATCATCTCGGTCACCGACAGTTGGGTGTGGCCCTCGATCGTGCTCTGGATCGCCATGAACGGTGTGCTCCACGCGATGGTCGTGCCGGGAGAGAAGGCCATCGCCGCGGGCGACGACGAGAACGCGAAGAAGGCCGAGATCGGCAGCACGCTGATCACGGTGATGTTCCTGGCGACGCTCTACTTCATGGTGTTCAAGCCGGGCTTCTGAGCTCGGACGGCTCGAAAGAGCCTCCGGCGTCGAGGTCGTCGACGTCGGTCTCACCGAGACCGTTTCGCCCCAGGGTCGTCGGTGGTCGGTCCGTGTGACCCGGGTCGACCATCGCCGATCGCGAATCCCGAGGATGCGCTGCACGAGTGGGCCGTAGGCTGCGGCGATGCAGGCTCCGATCCGGCTCCTTCGTGTGGCCCGGATGGGTACCGCTCCCGGACTCCTGGCGGCGACCGCCGTGTCGACCGCGGTGTTCATCGCCACGCCGATCTCGTTGTCGTCGATCGCCGATCGTTTCGGGGTGGCACCCGGCACCGCGGGCATCTTCTCCGCAGCCCAACTGGGACTGTTCGTCATCGCGTCGTGGGCGTCGGGTCGATTCCTCACGCCGGGCCGGGGGGTGTTTCGGCTGGCGTTGATCATGTTGGCGGCCGCCAATCTCGCCAGCGTCGCGACCGACGTTTTTCTCGCGTTCGTCGTGATCCGCGCCCTCTCGGGGCTTTCGCTCGGCGTGCTGACGTGGCTGGCCTGGTCGCAGGTGTTCGGCGATGAGCAGCGCCAGGGCGACATCGCCGTGGTCGGGCCGCTCGCCGGTGTCGTCGTCTCGCCGGTCTTCGGCCTGCTCCTCCACGCCGGCGGCGACCGGGCCGTTTTCGCGGCGTTGGCCGCGGCGGCGCTGGTTCCGTTGGCCTTCACCCCGGAGTTCGCGGTCGTGGCGGCCGAGGAGCGGGCCAGGCGCACCCGGGCGGTGCCGCAGGCGATGGTGTTGATCGCCGCCCTCACCTTGTTGACCCTCGGCGGGTCCGCGGTGTTCGTCTTCGGCGGGGTGATCCTGATCGACAAGCTCGACATGGCCCCCGCCACCGTGTCGTTCGTCTATTCGGCCAACGCCCTCGCCAGCATCCCGTCGGCCCGCTGGCGCGGGCCGCGACCGCTGGCCGGACTGTGGCTGGTTCTCACCTCGATGTGCGCGGTCGCGCTCGGCCTGATCGGCGCGGCGTGGATGGCCTGGCCGGTTCTCACCGTGTGGGGTTTCGCGTTCTGGGCCGGCGTGCCGGGGGTCTACACGCTCCTCGCCGATCGTTCCGCTCATCCGGCCGAACGAGCCGGTGATGCGCAAGCGGCGATGGCCGCCGGACGTGCCATCGGACCGCTGCTCGGCGGGTTGCTGGTGTCGGTGTGGTCCTTCGGCGGCCTCGGCCTGGTGGGTGGCGCGCTCATGGCGACCGCCGGGCTGTCGTGTGTGGCGGTCGAGCGGTATCGACCGAAGAAGTAGCGTTGGCCATGGCCGCCGACCCCGTGCTCCTCGACGTCGATGGCATCGAGGTGCCGGTGACGAGCCCCGACAAGGTGTTCTTCTCGAAGCGGGGCGAGACCAAGCTCGACCTGGTCCACTACTACCTCACAGTGGCCGGGCCGTTCCTGCGGGCGGTGGGCGGGCGCCCACTGCTGTTGGAGCGGTACCCCGACGGCGCCCGGGGAAAGTCGTTCTTCCAGAAGCGGGTGCCGAAGGGAGCACCCGAGTGGTTGCGGACCACGGTCGTCGCCACGCCCAACGGCACCACGTCGAACGCCCTCGTCGCGCACGACATGGCTCACATCGTGTGGGCGGTGAACATGGGATGCCTCGGGTTCCACGTGTGGCCGTGCCGGGCGATCGACCCCGCTCACGCCGATGAGCTGCGCATCGATCTCGACCCGCAGCCGGGCACGAACTTCGAGGATGTGCGGGCCGCGGCGCTCGAGGTGAAGGCGGTGCTCGACGAGCTCGGGATCGTCTCGTTTCCCAAGACGTCGGGCAGCAAGGGCATCCACATCCACGTACGTCTGCAGCCGCGGTGGGACAGCTATCGGGTCCGCTATGCCGCGGTGGCGTTGGCTCGTGAGATGCAGCGGCGCCGTCCCGATCTCCTCACCTGCGAATGGTGGAAGGAGGAGCGGGGCGCTCGGGTCTTCGTCGACTTCAACCAGAACGCACCCCGCAAGACGGTCTTCGGGGCGTGGTCGGTGCGGCCCCGCGTCGGTGCCCAGGTGTCCACGCCGATCCGCTGGGACGAGGTCGTCGACGTTCAGCCCGACGAGCTCACGCTGGCGACCGTGCCGGCCCGGTTGGCCGAGCACGGTGACCCGTGGGCTGAGATCGACGACGATCTCCAGTCGATCGAGCCGCTGCTCGCTTGGCACGAGCGCGACTGGGCGGGCGGCCTCATGGACGCGCCGTGGCCGCCCGTGTACCCGAAGCAGCCCAACGAGCCGCCCCGGGTGAGCCCGAGCCGGGCCAAGCGCGAGGGTGGGTGGGGGGCGATAACTTGACAGAAAGCTTTGTGGCAAGTTAAATACGGCTCGTGACCGACGCCCCCGCCGACCCCACGACGCTGACGTTGCTCCTGGGGCGACTGGCCCGACTCCACGAGTCGGCGGTCGGCGACGTGTGCGCCGACCACGCCACGACACCGGCCGAGGTGCGAGTTCTGTCCCTGCTCGTCCATCGGACCGACGGGGCCGCCAGCCCCTCCGACATCGCGACCTTCGTGGTCCAGACCAGCGGCGGGGTCACCGCCACCCTGCGCCGCCTCGAGACCGACGGCCACATCGAACGCGTTCGCGACCCCGACGACGGCCGCGGTCGACTGGTCGTCCTCACCGACCCGGGCCGCGCCTTTCACGACCGGGTCCTCGCGGCCATCGTGGCGCGCACCATGACCGCGATCGGCGGGCTCGAGCTCGACGCGATCGACACCACCGTCCGGGCCCTCGTCGGGGCGTTCGAGGCGGTCGAGGGCTTTCCCAGCAGCACCGGTTTCGTCGCCCGTGCCGTGTTCGACCCCACCGGGAGCGCTCCATGACAGCCACATCCGTCGATCTCGAGATCACCGCGCTCGCCGGCCACATCGCCGCCGAGGTGCACGTCCCCCTCGTCGATCTCCTCACCGACGATCGGTTCCACGCGCCGCTGCGCGACTCGTTGGTCGAGCACCACGTGCTCGTGTTGCGCGAAGCGGCACCGACCCCCGAGCAACACATCGCGTTGGCCGCGATCTTCGGCAACCCGAGGCCGCCCGCGGACCAGAAGCCCCGTCATCCCGACCACGAGGAGATCTGCGTGTTCGAAAGCATCGGCAACCTGCCGCCCGACGAGAGCGATGTGATACTGCCGTTCCTCAAGCGTCATGTGCAGCGGCCCGAGTTCACGTATCGCCACCGCTGGGAGGATGGCGACATCGTGATCTGGGACAACCGCAGCACGCAGCACTACGCGATCAACGACTTCGAGGGTCGCCGTGAGGTCCACCGCGTCGGTTTCGTCGCCGAACCCTTCGAGAGCTGAGAGCAGTCATGCAAGGCGGACCACGAAACCCCTACCTGGCCGACTCCTCGTACGCGATGGCCCATGGCCGGTGTGACCAGCAGGACAATGTCCCGTGGCGCGGCCCGGAAGGCCCCACCGAGGTGCTCGGCCCCGACGACATCCAGTACGCCTGGCTCGGCCCCGGCCACTTCGGCGGCCTCATCTCGAGCCCCTACCCCGACGGGCGCCGAGTGGTGTGGAGCAACGGGCGTCAGAACATCGTCAAGCTCGACTACGACACGCTCGAGGTGCTCGCCGACCACGAGCTCGTCGGCGGCGAGGGTCGCACCCCGGTCGCCGAGCTCGAGACGTGCATCGCCGGGCTCGACGAGAAGGACGGCCGGGACGCGATCGAACACGCCATCGACCTGTCCATGCGGTTCATGACCGGCCTGGACGGCATCTACGCCCTCGTCGACTGCGACAACACCCTCTTCGTCGGCCGCAAGGACCATGCCGTCGCCTACGTCGAGGCCGACCCGACCGACCCGGCCTCGGAGATCCGGGAACGGGATCGTTGGCACAAACCCGACCACATCGACGGATTCTTCGTCGGCATCAACATGACCTTCGACGGGCGCATCGTCATGTCGACCGACCACGGCTGGATCGTCGTGCTCGCCCGCGACTTAAGCGAGTACACCGCCCACCAGGTGGCCGGCGGGGCCGAACACGCCGCCGCGTACTGCGCCATGCGCGAACAGGAGCGGGGCAACACCGGCTACGGCTGGATGCGCACCAGCATCTGTGTCGATGCCGACAACGGGATCTACGTCTCGTCCAACGACCACCACCACAAGCTGCGCTGGACCGGTGAACGGATCTCCGACGACGCCGCCGACGGCGCGTGGACCGTGCCCTACCGCAACGGAGGCGGGCTCGGTTCCGGAACGACACCATCGCTGATGGGCTTCGGTCCCGCCGAGGACAAGTTCGTGGTGATCGGCGATGGCGACGACGTCGTCAACATCACTCTGCTGTGGCGGGAGGACATCCCCGACGATTGGGAGCAGTTGCCCGACGCGCCCCATCGGCGCATCGCCGGAATCGGTCCCGCGAACATGGGCGACCCCGATCTCGCCGAGATCAAGACCGAGCAGTCGATCACCGTGTCGGGCTACGGCGCGATGACCGTCAACAACGAGCCGGCCACGATTCCCGACGGGTTTCCCGCCCAGGGGGCGCGCATGCTGAGCTTCATGCTCGGCCACAAACCCGAGTACACCCCCCACGGCATGCACAAATACGTGTGGGACCCCGCGACCCGCGAGCTGCGCCAGGCGTGGGTCAACCTCGACATCTCATCGCCCAACTCGGTGCCGTTCGTCGCCGAGGAGAGCGGCCTCGTCTACACGTGCGGGGTGCGCGACGGTCGTTGGACGATCGAAGCCGCCGACTGGGAGACCGGACAGAGCCGCTTCCACCATGTGCTCGGCGGTTCGCGGTTCAACACACTCGGCGCCGGGGTCACCGTCGACGACGACGGCCGGTTGCTCTTCGGCTCGATGTTCGGCAAGACCCGGATTCTGCGGGAGCCCGGTCGCCGATAGTCTCCCCGCCGTGGGAGCGACCGTGCGGATCGGCGGCAACGAGATCTCGGCTCGCTGGCTGCGCGATCACGGCGACGACCCGTCGAGCCTCGATCCGGTCTCGGGCCAGCGGCTCGTCGACACGTTCTCGATCCCCCGTGACGTCTCGGCTCGTCATGTCGAGGAGCGCGACGGCCGGCTGACGATCGACTGGTCGGACGGCGCGACCACCACCCACGACCTCGACGCGCTGCGGGCAGTGATCGCCGCGCCTCGTTCGCCGGGACCCGCCGCCGACCTCGCGCTCACCCTCGACCCCGGCGTGGTGCCCTGGCCGGCCCCACCGGCGGACCCGACCCGCTTCGACGCGACGGTCATCGACCACGACGACGAATGGATCGACGCGCTCACCCACCTCCGCCGGTACGGATGGCTCGCGATCGACGGTGCCGCCCCGGGGCGCGCACCGGTCGAACGGCTCGCCGCCCGGATCGGATATCCCCGCTCGACCGTGTTCGGCGCCGTGTGGGAGATGGCGGCCGGCGCGCAGGATCACAGGGACTCGGCCTACGACTCCATCGCCCTCGACCTCCACACCGACGGCACGTACAGCTTCGATGCCCCCGGCACGATCCTGTTCTCCCAACAGCGACGGGGCGGCGACGGCGGCGACAGCGTGCTGGTCGACGGTTTCGCCGCGGCCGCCGACTTCGCGGCGTCGGACCCGACGGCGGCAGATCTCCTGAGCCGCTACGAGATCCGCGGGCGCTATGTGGAACCGGGTGTGGACCTCCTCGCCGATCGGGTCCCGTTGCGTCTCGACCGCTCCGGCGTGTTGCGCCAGGTGTCGTTCAACAACTACGACCGGGCGCCGGTCCTCCCCGCCGCCGGCCATCTCGATGACGTGCTCGACGCCTATCAGGCGTTCCGGGCGACGTTCACCGAGGCATCCCGCGCCCTCGTCCTCGACTGGGAGCCCGGCCGGATGCTGTTGTTCGACAACTGGCGGCTGCTCCACGGCCGGACCGAGTACCAGGGCGCGCGGGTCTTCCTCGGCTGCTACACCAACCACGAGGATCTCGAAGGGGCCTACCGTCGTGCCGGGCTCGGCGAACGCCGGGGGCACAGATGAAACAACATCCGGGTGCCGCCCGGGAGGACCATCCGCTCCGCCACGTCGAAACGTTCGTCGATCCGGGACTCGATCGCGCCCAGCGTGTAGGCGTCGTGGGTTCCGGCCCGTTTGTGACGTTTCAACTTCGCGACCATCGGATCGTGCTCCGTCGGTACCTCGAGCACGATCTCGGCGTCGAGGGCCGAGAACCGGTCGAGGATCGCCGCGATGGGCACGTTGTGGGTGAGGGCGAGGTGATGGACGACCGCCAAGGCGAGCACCAGATCGGGACCGGAGCGTGAGGTCAACGGGGGCCGCTCGGTGCCGTTCCACCCGATGCCGGGGGTCGGATCGGCGAAGTTCATCACCATCGGCACGATTCCTTCGGTGCCGTCGGTCCGGAGCTCCCGGTAGAGCCGGTCGACGACGAGATCGTCGGTGTCCATCGCGAGCACGACATCCGCGTGGGTCGCGGCGATTCGGCTGAACATGCCGTCGTTGGCGCCGATGTCCCACACCTCGGATCGGCGGCGACGGGCGGCGATCGTACGAACGAAGTCACCTTTCAGGATCAGATCCTTGGACTGGTAGTGGCCCCGCGTCGAGTAGTCGCCCCATGTCGATTCCGAGCGTTGCCACTCCAAACCCTCGACCAGGGCGATGAGGCGATCGATGGTCGCGATGTAGAGCGCCCGGGTGTAGCCGGCCTTCTTCATCTCGTCGATGGTGTCGGCCGACGCGTCGGTCACCCGTCGATCGGCCTTGGCGTGGAGCCAGACATGGCTGAAGTAGCCCTTGTGTCCGGACCGGCGGCCCTCGAGAACCCGCCGGGCGTGTTCAGGGGTGATGCCGTCGACGGAGCCCCGCAGCCACGGCTGGTGCGGGAGGTCCTTGTAGGCGGTGAACATGAGGGGGTAGAGGAACAGTTGGCAGAACTGGCGGTACCCCCACCAGGCTTCACCTTCGAGGTACGGCTCGAACGAGGGCACGTCGATGAACACCGGGCGGGCGCCGATGAACTGGACGTTGTAGGCGGTGGCGTCCTTGGTGGTGATTCCCTCGTCGATCGCGGCGCGCACCAACCGGAGTGTGAGCAGGGCCGCGTCCTGCAACATCGAGAACGACCACTCGTGTGGATACGTGACGACGGGGATCCGCTCGTGTTCGAGCACGACGGCCCAGTCCCGCTCGTCGGGGCTCGGCTCGTCGACGGTGACCGTCTTGACGATTCGGCGGTCGGCGATCGCCTCACGAAAGAAACGGGACGTCGACGTCGTCTCGTACGCGGCGGCCGCCGAGTCGTCGAGGCCCCGGAGGATCCGATCGCCGACGCGCCAGACCCGCGACGACGGATCACGAAACGATCCGGCGTCGTAGGAGGGTCGGCCGGGTTCGGAACCCGCCGCCGTCACTGGGTCGGTTCGACGGTTTCGTCGCCGCCGGCACCGGCCCCTTCGGTGACCTCGGCGCTGCGCTTCTTCAGCCGCAGCTTGGCCCGCATGGTCCTGGCCGCGACGCCGACACCGGCTGTGCCGGCCGCGACCGCGCTGATGATCGCGCTGCCCGAAGCCGGGTCGAGATAGGCGTTGATCATCGTCGTACCCCCGTCTGATCCAGTGCCGGGACCCTACCAATCCTTTCCCGGAGGTGGCTTCGCTCAGCCGAGCTCGGTCGCGAAGGCCGCGACTGCCGTGTCGATGCCGTCGTCGTCGATGTCGAGGTGGGTGACGAGTCGGGTGGAGGCCCCGGCGGTCGATGTCGAGATCAGGCAGCGGACCCCTCGGGCAGCCAGCCGCCCCTCCAGATCGTCGCCGGGATCATCGATCTCGACAAAGACCATGTTGGTGTTGCGGGCGGTGACGGTCACCCGATCGATCTCGGCCAGTTCCTTCGCGAGCCGTTCGGCTCGGGCGTGGTCGTCGCCGAGTCGATCGATGTTGTGGTCGAGCGCCCAGAGACCGGCCGCGGCCAGGATCCCGGCCTGGCGCAGTCCGCCGCCGAGCACCTTGCGCCAGCGGCGGGCGTCGTCGATCAGCTCTGCGGGCCCGGCCAACACCGACCCTGCCGGCGCGCCGAGTCCTTTGGAGAGACACATCGAGACCGTGTCGAAGGCGCCGCTCAACTCGGCACCCGAGATGCCGAGCTCCGCGGCGGCGTTCCACATCCGGGCGCCGTCGAGATGGAGCGCGAGGCCGGCCGCGCGTGCGATCGTGACTGCCTCGTCCATGCGTTCGACCGATTGCGCCATCCCGTCGTGGGTGTTCTCCAGGCACAGGAGTCGGGTGCGGACGAAATGGTCGTCGATCGGCTTGATCACGCGCGTGATCGTCGCGGGGTCGGGGAGGCCGTCGGCCAGCATCGGGACCGGTTGTGGCTGGATGCTGCCGAGCACGGCGCCACCGCCACCCTCCATTCGGTAGGTGTGGGCCATGTCCCCGACGATGTACTCGTCGCCGCGGGCGCAGTGCGCCATCAACGCGCAGAGGTTCGACTGGGTCCCGCT
>JAJRXC010000010.1 GCA_024276495.1 Actinomycetes bacterium | reverse complement strand
GTGTGATCACAGGGACTGCCTTCACGGCCTTCCCCTCCAGTCCGCCCGCGGACGAGAACAGTGCCCTCGTATCCGCAGTCGGTGACCAGAGGGTCTATCAGCGCAGGTTCGGACTCGAAAGAGATTCGACGAAGAAAGATTCGTGCGACGCCGCCCTCGACCAGGAGCGCAGGACGGTCTTCCGCACCATGACGGCGTTGGAGCGCTCTGCGACCGGCCCCGATGCCGCAAGAAAGTTTCGGGGATCACGACGGATCAAGACTGGATCCAGTATCACCGGTCAGCGGCCGGTCACCTACGGGAAGTAGCAAAGCGTGCACGGTCAGTGACGGAAGGGCGGTGATCTCCGGCGAGAGCGTCTCCACCGCGGTCCGCCACCGGCGCCACGGACTTCGGTCCTCGATCAGCCCCTCCATCGAGATCAACAGCGAGAGGGCAGGACCCGGGTGCCGCAGCGGGATAGTCGTCGTCCACGACGTCGTGGGGTCCACCGGTACGGCTCGCGAACCGGGCCACGTGTCGACACCAAGTGAGCGCTCGACCACCTCTCGCAGTTCGAAGAGGTCATCGGCCCCGGCGAGGACCACCGAACGGCATGTTCCGGGGCGAGACCATCCGGCGAGATCCGCACAGGGCCGGAGGTCGATCACATCGTCGGCTGCCGCCACCGACCCGACCGGATCGTCGTCCCCCACCAGGGCCCGGTACGCGAGACGGGCACGCTCCCACTCGGCTGGAGTGGCGACGCGTGCCCGCCTCGGCTCGTTCACGTTCGGCCGGGTTCAGACGCCCGACTTCTCGAGGACATGGATGCCGCAGGCCGATCCCAACCCGATGACATGGGCGAGGCCGACCTTGGCACCCTTGATCTGACGGTCACCGGCTTCGCCTCGAAGATGGGTGGCCACCTCGTAGACGTTGGCGACGCCCGTCGCCCCGATCGGATGGCCCTTCGAGATCAGCCCACCCGACACGTTGACCGGCGTGGTGCCATCGCGAAACGGTGCACCCGAGTCGATGAACTCACCGGCGCCACCCTTCTCGCACAGGCCGAGATTGTCGTAGTGGATGAGCTCCGCTGTGGCGAAGCAGTCGTGGAGTTCGACCAGATCGAGGTCCGCGGGATCCACACCGGAGGTCTCGTAGGCCTGGCTCGCGGCGTTGCGGGTGAGGGTGTTCACGTCGGGCTGGACCTGCGACGACTCGGTGTAGGGATCCGACGTGAGGACCGACGCGGAGATCTTGACCGCCCGCTTCTGCACGTTCTTCGGCATGCTCTTGAGTCGCTCACCGGAGACCAGCACCGCCGCCGCCGCACCGTCGCCGGTGGGGCAACACATCAGGAGCGTGTTGGGGTAGCTCATCGTGGGGGCGCCCATGATCTCCTCGAGAGAGAATTCCTTGCGGTACTGGGCGAGCGGGTTGAGCGTGGAGTGGAGATGGTTCTTGTAGGCCACCTTCGCGAACTGCTCGAAGCCGACGCCGTCGTACTCATTGGCGTATTCCATGCCGGCCTGGGCGAAGACGCCGGGCATGCCCTCGGTCCCGAGATACCCGTCGACACCGGTCACCGCTCCGAAGCGGCCCTCGGGTTCGAACACCGACTTCTCCTTCTTGGTCGCGCCGGCCAGCATGCCCATCTTGCCCATCTGCTCCACGCCGATGGCGATGCCCATATCGGCCTCGCCGGCCTTGATCGACAGGTAGACGGTGCGAATGGCAGTGGCGCCGGTCGCGCAGGCGTTGGCCACATTGAACACCGGGATGCCGGTCTGGCCGATCTGCTTCTGGATGCGCTGGCCCATCCCACCCGAGGCCTGGAACAGACAGCCGGCGGCCAGCACGTCCATGTCGTGGATGGTGACCTTGCCGTCGTCGAGCGCGGCCATCGCCGACCCCGCGGCGAGGTCCACCGCGTCCTGGTCCGGGTAGCGGCCGAACGGGGTCATGTGGGTGCCGAGCACCCACACGCTGTCGTCGGAGATCTTCGCCGCCGCCTTGCGCGAACCGCTCTTCTTCTTGGCCGGAGCCTTCTTCGTGGCCTTCTTTGCTGCCATGTCGGGTGCCTTTCTCTGGATCCGGGGTTCAGGCCGGCTGGTAGCCGAACGCGACGGCCTCGGTGCCGTCATCGTCCGTGCCGATCGGATAGGTCGTGAGCTTGAGCTTCATTCCGAGGGTGACGGCGTCGGGAGTGGGATCACAGTTCACCACGTTGGACCGGACGGTCGTGCCGTCGTCGGATTCGACGATCGCGGAGACGTAGGGCGCCGGGATCCCCGGAGCGGCCCGATGCACGATCGTGAACGCCTTGAGCGTGGCACCGTTCTTGACCCGGGCTTTCCTGAACTCACGTTTGCCGCAGCTGGCGCAGGCGTTGCGGCGATCGAAGAACCGGGCACCACAGTTGCGGCATTCGTTGGCCGAAAGATGGGGGCGTTGGCCGAGATGGAGGTAGTCGACGAGCGGGACCTGCGGAGCGACCTTGGCCTTCCGCGTCCGAGCGACCTTCTTCGCCGCCTTCTTTGCTGGCTTCTTCGCGGCCTTCTTTGCGGCCATCGATGCCTCCGGGTCTGTCGAGATGTGCACCTGTGGGTGCCGGACTCCACCGAGGGTAATGGCCCTCGGGAACTTCACACCAACCGACCCCAGACGCCACGGTGCACGATCTCGCCGAGGGCGGGACGCGGCCGCCCGGCAGAGTGGGACACCCGGTGAGGGATCGGCTGTCCGAGGGCCACCGCCCCGACGGCCCGGAGCGATTCGGGGACGCCGAAGCGGTCTCGGACGGCCGCTTCGTGATCGAACAGGCCGAAGAACAGGGCGCCGAGGCCCACCTCCTCGGCGCCGAGGAGCAGGCTCATCACCGTCGCGCCACCATCGACGAACCAGTACGGGACCGGCCATCCGTCGATCGACCGGCCCAGTCCGGTGTGGGCCTTGTCCGGCT
>JAJRXC010000009.1 GCA_024276495.1 Actinomycetes bacterium | reverse complement strand
CCGGCTCCCGTTTCACCGGCCGCCGCTTCAGGGCGCGGGCCTCGGCCAACATGGTGATCACGAACACCGGCCCGGAGATGATGTCGACCTTGTCGATGGGGAGCGACGATCGCTTCATCCCGTCAGCATCCCGCACGAAGCCGAGCCGTGTCGATGTGGGCCGACATGTCGGCCGATGTCCCGCGGGGACGACCTAACCTGGGCCGATGAGAATCCGCGAGTCGTTCACGCCTTGGCGTCGTCGCGTCGTCGACCCTCTCGTCGCCGATCTCCGAGCCGCCCTTTCAGTCGACCGGGTCCGGATCGACGGTGCCGAACGGGCGCTGATGGCCAGGGACGCGTCGGTGTTCGCCGGTGGTGTGGCCGGACCGACGTGCTTTCCCGTGTCGACCGCGGAGGTGCAGGCGATCATGGGCATCGCGGCGGCGCACGGGCGGGCCATCGTGCCCCGCGGCGCGGGCACCGGTCTGGCCGGCGGGGCCATTCCGCTCGGGGCGCCGATCGTCGTCTCCACCGGGAAGATGAACCGGATCCTCGAAGTCGACACGGCCAACCGGGTCGCCTGGGTCGAGCCCGGGGTGATCAACCTCGACTTGACCACCCACTTGACACCGGTCGGGTTCCATTTCGCCCCCGACCCGTCGAGTCAGTCCGTGTGCACCCTCGGCGGCAATGTCGCGAACAACAGCGGTGGCCCCCACTGCCTCGCCTACGGGGTGACCGACGCCCACGTGCTCGCCGTCGAGGTCGTGTCGGCCGATGGCGAGGTGCTCATGCTCGGCGGGCTCGACGCCGAGCCGGCCGGGCTCGATCTGCGCGGCGCGTTCGTCGGTGGTGAGGGCACGCTCGGAATCGCCACGCGGATCGCGGTGCGGCTCACGAAGAACGCGCCGGCCGTGCGCACCCTGCTGTTGTCGTTCGCCACGGTGCGAGACGCGGCCGAGACCGTCAGCGCGATCATCGCCGCCGGGATCGTCCCGGCCGCCCTCGAGGTCATGGACCAGCGCATCACCGTCGCGGTGGAGAACTTCGTCGGTGCGGGATACCCCACCGACGCCGCCGCGGTGTTGCTGGCCGAAGTCGAGGGGCTCGCCGCGGGGGTCGACATCGACGCCGCTCGGATCGACGAGATCGGGCGGGCCAACGGCGCCACCGGCGTCCGCCTCGCCGGAACCGAGCACGAACGGGCCCTGCTGTGGAAGGGCCGCAAGACGGCTTTCGGGGCGATCGCCCAGCTGGCGCCCGACTACTACCTGCACGACACGGTCGTGCCCCGCTCCGCGCTCGCCGACGTGCTCGAACAGGTCTACGAGATCGCCGAACGACACGATCTCGTGGTGATGAACGTGTTCCACGCCGGCGACGGCAACCTCCATCCCCTGTTGCTCTTCGACGCCCGCGAGGAAGGAACGCTCGAACGGGTCCACGCGGCGGGCGCGGAGATCGTTCGTGCATCGCTCGCCGCCGGCGGAGTGCTGTCGGGTGAGCACGGCATCGGCGTGGAGAAGCAGCGGTTCATGGGCGAGTTGTTCACCGACGACGATCTCGACCATCAGGCCCGCCTCCGTCACGCCTTCGACCCCGCCTGTCGCGCCAACCCCGGCAAGGTGCTCCCGTCGGGCCACTCGTGTGCCGACATCCAGGCCCTCCACGAGGTGCCGACCGGAGTGTGGGGATGACCGCGCCGCAGATCACCGACGAGGTGCTGGTCGCCTTCGCCGACGAGGTCGGCCCGGTCGGCCCGGTCGCCGCCGTCGGGGCGCGAACCCGTTGGTCCACCGGCGGTCCCTCGGCCGACGGCACCCGGCTCGTGACCGCGCCGCACGGCATCGTCGCCCACTCCGCCTCCGAGATGACGGTGCAGGTCCGGGCCGGCACGACCGTCGCCGAGCTCGAAGCCGCCCTGGCCGAACAGGGCCAGCGCACCGCGCTCCCCGATCGCGGCGGCACCGTCGGCGGGGCAGTGGCCGTCGGCGAGAACGGGCTCGACTTGTTGGGGCGCGGCCGGCTGCGCGACGCCGTGCTGCAGATCCGCTACGTCAGCGCCGAGGGCCGGCTGGTCACCGCCGGTGGCCCGGTCGTGAAGAACGTCACCGGGTTCAACCTCACGAAGTTGCTGACCGGATCGCTGGGCACCCTGGGGCTGTTCGTCGAGCTGATCCTGCGGACCAACCCGATCCCCGCGGCGCAGCGCTGGTCGGCGGCGACGGGGGTCGATCCGGTCGCGGTGTTCGACGCGCTCTACCGGCCCGCGTCGGTGCTGTGGGACGGCACCACGACCTGGGTCCATCTCGAAGGTCACGGGCCCGACATCGACGCCGAGTCGGCGGTGCTCGCCGGACTCGGCGACTTCACCGAGGTCGAGGGTCCCCCCGCGCTTCCGCCCCACCGGTGGTCGTCGACTCCGGCCGCGGCGGCGATGGCCGACGGTGGTGCCACCGGAACGTTCGTCGCGTCGATCGGGGTCGGCACCGTGTTCGCCGAGAAGCCGCCCCCTCCGTCGCCGGTGCCGGCGACGGGTGTGGCCGTTCGGGTGAAGCAGAACTTCGATCCGACCGGGCGACTCAACCCCGGTCGCCGGCCCGGGGGTTGACATGGACCTACACCTCGATC
This sequence comes from Actinomycetes bacterium, assembly GCA_024276495.1. GTDB lineage: Bacteria > Actinomycetota > Acidimicrobiia > Acidimicrobiales > Aldehydirespiratoraceae > JAJRXC01. The sequence goes on along the minus strand of JAJRXC010000009.1, from coordinate 3,497 downwards.
CCGACGAGCTCAACGCCTGCGTGCAGTGCGGGCTGTGCCTTCCCCATTGCCCCACCTACCGGGTCAGCGGCGACGAGACCCTCTCCCCTCGGGGCCGGATCCAGCTGATGCGTGAGGTGCAGCTCCGCGGCGCGCCGGTGACCGTCGAGGTGCGCGCGTCGTTCGAGACGTGTGTGCAGTGCCGCGGTTGTGAGCCGGCCTGCCCGAGCGGCGTCCCCTACGGCCACCTGATCGAGAAGACTCGTGAGACGCTGGCCCGGGAGGCGCCCGGCTCGACCCGGTGGTCGCGGCTCCTGCTCGCACCGCTCGGCCGGCCGGGCCTGTTGCGGCTGGGCAGTTCGGCGCTGGCGGTGGCCGCGCGGCTCCGGTTGGCGCCGAAGCGGTTCGGGGTGCCGACATCGTTGCCGGTGCGGCGCCGGCCCCACACCACCTCGGGCGACGACGTGTACCTCTTCACCGGCTGCGTGATGGACGCATGGCAGCGCGACGTCCACATCGCCGGGCAACGGGTGATCGAGGCGGCCGGATTCGGGGTGACCCCGACCGGCGACGCGGCACCGTGCTGTGGCGCGCTGCACTCCCACGCTGGTCTGACCGACACGACCCGCCGGTTCGCCGAGAACATGATCGCGGCGCTGCGCGTCGACGATCGGCCGATCCTCGTCGACTCGGCCGGCTGCGGCGCGGCGATGAAGGACTACGGCCGACTGCTCGGGACACGCGAGGCCGACGCGTTCTCGGCTCGGGTGTTCGACATCCAGGAGTGGTTGGCGCTCCATGTCGACCGGTTGCCGGTGGTCGAGCCCCTCGATCTCACCGTCGCGGTGCAGGACCCGTGTCATCTGCGTCACGTGCAACGGGTGCACGAGGCCACCCGCATCGTCTTGGCTCCGATGGTGCGTGACCTGGTCGAGCTCGACGACGAGGGTCTGTGTTGTGGAGCCGGCGGGGCCTACTCGCTGTTGCAACCTGAGCTGGCCGGCGAGATCCGCGGACGAAAGCTGGGCTCGATCGCTCGGGCGGCCCCCGATGTGGTCGCCTCCGCCAACCCGGGATGTTCGATGCATCTCGGTGCGGCGGGCGTGGCGACGATGCATCCGATGGAGCTGATCGCCCGGGCGCTCGATGTCAGCCCGGCTCGAACCCCCGCAGCACCCCCACCACGTTGACACCGAGCTGCTCGGTGGCGTAGCCACCCTCGAGCACGAAGACGACCGGGTCGGGGAGTCGCCGGAGTCGGCGACCGACCTCGGGGAAGTCGTCGGTCGCCAGGGTGAACCGGCTGATCGGGTCGTCGTGGTAGGTGTCGACGCCGAGGGAGACGACGGCGGCGGTGGGCGCGGCGTCGGTGATCCACCCGAGGGCGGTGTCGAGCGCGGCGAGCCAGTCGGACGCGCCGGTGCCGTGGGGGAGCGGCAGGTTCAGGTTGGCGCCGGCCCCGTCGCCGCGGCCGGTCTCGTCGGCGTGGCCGAGGAAGTAGGGGAACTCCCGGCGCGGATCGGCGTGGAGGGAGGCGAACACGACATCTTCACGTTCGTAGAAGATGTCCTGGGTGCCGTTGCCGTGGTGGTAGTCGATGTCGAGGATCGCCACCTTGTCGTGGCCCCGGTCGCGCAGTCGTTGGGCGACGACGGCCGCGTTGTTGAGGTAGCAGTAGCCGCCGAACTGGTCGCGCGACGCGTGATGCCCCGGTGGGCGGCAGCGAGCGAAGACCGCCGATGCCGCGTCGACTGCCCGGTCGGCGGCGGTCTGGGCGATCGCCGCGCTCTCGGCTGCGGCCGGCCAGGTGTGCGCCCCGATGGAGCAGTCGGCCGCGAAGCTGTGATGCCCGAGCAGTCCGTCGATCGTCGTCGGCGCCGGGCCGGTCATCCGGCGGGCCGGCCACGTGAACGCCATGGCGCACGCCGTGGTGTGGCCCGCGTCGACCCAACGGGTCCACGCCGTCTCCAGGAAGGCGAGATAGCCCGGATCGTGGACCGATTCGAGGAGCCGACGATCGAGAACGGCGGGCGGACTCACGGCCATGTCGACCTCGTCGGTGGCGCGGTCGACCATGTCGGCTCGGCCGGGGTGTTCCCACGAGTCGATGATCTTGCCCCCGTCGAGCTCGGCGCAATGGTGGCGACGGTGGATGTCGGATCGGATGACCTGCACGTCGTTTCTCCCGGCCGGTGGGGTCGGCGCCACCGTAGGCCGTGGCGGGTGGGCCGGGGAAGGTCCCGGTGGACGGGTGCGATAGGTTCGCCGCGGCGACCGCCGGGGTGAGCCCGCCGGCAAGGATGTGGAGGTCCGGAACTCGTGACGACGCACGCGAACGAAGCGGACCCCGACACGCTGTTGGCGGCGCTCACCCTCGACGAGAAATGCGCCATGGTGGCCGGCGACGGCCCGTGGATCATCCCCGGATGTGCACGCCTCGGCATCCCCGACTGGTGTGTGAGCGACGGCCCGGTCGGGGCGCGGGGTCGAAGCCTCGGGCCGGGGCTGGTCGTGCCGGGACCCAGCGCGCTCGCCGCGACGTGGGACGTCGAACTGGTCGGACACGTCGGTGCCGCGCTCGGCACGGAGTGCCGGGACCGCAAGGTCGACGTGTTGTTGGCCCCGACCGTGAACCTCCACCGGTCACCCCGTGGGGGCCGCCACTTCGAGAGCTACAGCGAGGACCCCGAGCTGAGCTCCCGCATCTGTGTCGCCTACATCGCCGGTGTGCAGTCCCGAGGCATCGGTGCGTGTGTGAAGCACTTCGTCGCCAACGACCAGGAGTTCGAACGGTTCACGATCGACGTCGAGGTCGACGAGCGGACACTGCGGGAGATCTACCTGCCGCCGTTCGAAGCCGCGGTGAAGGAAGCCGGGGTGCGCTCGGTCATGGGCGCCTACAACTTCGTCAACGGCCATCACGGCTGCGCCCAGCCCGACCTGTTGGTGGGCGTGCTCAAGAACGAGTGGGGGTTCGACGGCTTCGTGGTGTCCGACTGGGGAGCGATCAAGGAGACCGTCGCCCCGGCCCTCCACGGCCTCGATCTGGAGATGCCCGGTCCGGGGCGCTGGTGGGGCGCCGGTCGGCTGAAGGCGGCGATCGAAGCCGGTGAGGTGGCCGAGTCGTTGCTCGACGACAAGGTTCGTCGCATCCTCGGATTCCTCGACTGGGCCGGGCGGCTGGGAACGGCGACCGACCACGAGGAGTCGAGCATCGAACGACCCGAGCACCGGGCGTTGGCCCGGAGGGCGGCCACCGAATCGATGGTGCTGTTGAAGAACGAGGGCGCCGCGCTGCCCCTCGGTGGCGACCGAACCGTCGCCCTCATCGGACCGGGTGCGGCATCCACCGCGCTTCTCGGTGGCGGTTCGGCGTCGCTCAGCCCCCACCGCTCGACCACCGTGCTCGAATCGATGCGGGCCCGGCTCGGTGCGCGCCTGATCGGTACCGAGCCCGGGATCGACATGCGACGCCGCGCGGCGTCGGTCACGCCCGAGCAGGTCGGCGCCGGTGGGGT
>JAJRXC010000008.1 GCA_024276495.1 Actinomycetes bacterium | reverse complement strand
GTCTCCACTGATGATCTCCCCGAGTCGTTCGCGGCCGAGATCGACTTTCTAGCCGGACGAGCCGGGAACCGGGCCGCGGCGGAGACGGCGTCGGGCCGGTTGGCCCGAACGCTCGTGGCGCAGGGCGATCTCACCCGGGGACGTGAGGTGCTGCGCACGGTCGATGTCGAGGCGCTCGAGCTCCAGGATCTCGTCGCCGCGGCATGGGCCGTCTCGCGCGCCGGGCCGCGCGAGCTCGTGGAACCGATGCGGTCCCTGGTGGCGGCTCGCCCCGACGACTTCTTGTTCGCGGGATCTCTCCCCTTGGGCCCTCGAGCCACGACGCTCGGCGTGCTCGATGCGGCCGACGGTCGACTCGATGACGCCGTCACGATGTTGGACCGGGCCATCGTCGCCGGCGATGCCCGTGCGCCGCTGTGGGGCGCACTCGCGCGACTCGAACAGGCTCGGGAGCTGCAGTGTGCTGCGGCGGCGGGCCCGCGGGCCTCCGATGCGCACCGGGCCGCGGCCCGCGACGCGATTCGCGCCCTCACGGCGGCGCGCACCTTTTTCACCGCAGGTGGCCATCGCTGGCTGCTCACCCGGGTCGACCAGATCTCGGAGCTCTCGGCTGGGCGGGAGACGCTGCGGCCGAGCGTCGGTCACCTGGCGCCGGGCTCCCGCTGGCGCGTCGGGTTGGGAACCGAACCGGCCGGGCACGTCCGCCCGAGCAAGGGCCTCGTCGCGTTGCGGCATCTCATCGAAAACCGAGACCGTGTCGTCCCGGCCGTTGAGCTCGACGCGGTCGTGAAGGGAACGAAACCGGCCCGCTTCTCGACATCATGGCACGATGGATGCTCGATGATCCCGACCCGGTTGACGGGCACTGGGTCGACGGTTCGTCGGTCTCGCGAGAGCTGCGGGAGACGTTCTTCGACGACACCGTGCGGTCGCGGGTCACGAAGCTGTTGCGCCGAACGATCGTGAAGCTGGGCGAGACCCACCGGCTTCTCGGCGCGCACCTCGACGCCGCGGTGCGGACCGGGCACGCATGCCGCTACGAACCGACCGGATCGGTCGAGATCAACTGGCATCTCTGATCCGGCCGCACGGCGACCGACGGATCGACGGCCGCGCCCAGTGGTCGCACGGCGCAAACCGGGAAGATGCCGTCTCGTCGCACGCGGGCCGTTCGAGGTACTCGTCGATGTCGATCACGGCGCCCTGCTCGATCAACGCCCCCAGTCGAACGAACGAAGGCGATGGCTCGGCGCACAGGCCGGCTCGGAGGCGGTCAATGTAGCGGCCGCGGGCGTCGAGCGCCTCCGAGCGGCGACCCGTCAGGTGCAAAGTGACCAACAGGAGCTCCCAGATGCGTTCGCGGTAGGGATCGGATTCGGCGGCGATGGCGAGGTCCGCGATCGCCGCGCCGGGTTGGCCGGCGGTGATCCGCGCGAGTGCGAGCTGTTCGACCGCGGTGCCCTTCAGCTCCTCGAGACGAGCCCGTTCGACATCGGCAGGTTCGTGGTCCGTCACATCGTGGAAGGGCCTCCCCCGCCACAGGGACAACGCGGTCGAGAGGGGAGCGATCATGGCGGCCGAAGGCGGAGCAGAGATCCACGGCATCGCCAACTCGACGAAACGATCACGGTCGGTTCGCGCATGGAGGTGGTACAGGCCGTGCCGGCACACGATCAGGTTCGATCCGAACGAACGTCGCAATCGCGTGATCTGGTTCTGCAGCGACGAACGAGCCGATGTCGGCGGGTGCCATCCCCACACCCCGTCGGCGAGCACATCGATGCCGGCGCCAAACTCGGCGTGGAGGGCGAGCACGGCGACGAGGGCACGCTGACCCGGCGTCACGCACTCGCCGTCGATCAGGGTGGACCCCATCACCGAGACTTCGGTTCGAGCACCGTCGCCTGTCATCGTTCACCTCCGAAACTCGACCGTTGTTGGTGAGATGTGACATCGGTGGTGTTCGCGGGACATTTCGCCAACTTCGCGCTCACCGCCCGCCACGGTGGCGCCGATCCGCGGGTGCCGTTCGGCTAATAGCCCTTCCACTGGGGGGCGCGGCGTTCACGAAAGCTGGCGACCCCCTCTTCGGAATCGGCGGTGTACGTGTTGAGCTCCACGGCGAGCGCCTCGTTCTCCATCATCGTGCGCCGGTCGGTGTCGAGGCTCTGGTTGACCAGCCACTTCGTGAACCCGAACGACCGGGTCGGTCCGGCGGCGAGGCGCTGGGCCCACTCCATCGCCGCGTCCATGAGCTCGTTGTGGGGAACGACCCGATTGGCCAGGCCCCAATCGAGCGCCTTCTCGGCCGGGATGTCCTCGGCGAACAGCATCAGCTCCATGGTGCGGCGAACCCCGATGATCCGTGGGAGCAGCCACGGCCCGAGGGCATCGGGCACCAGGCCGCGCCGGGCGAACACTTCGACGAACTTCGAACGATCCGAGCACACGACCAGATCGCAGGCGAGGGCGAGGTGCGCGCCCATCCCTGCGGCGGTGCCGTTGACCGCGGCGATGACGGGCACGTCGCAGTCGAGAATCGCGGGGAACAACGTGTACTGGCCGTCCATCATCATGCGGCGGGGATCGCCGATGACCCGGTCGGGGATGTCGTCGGCGCGGTCGTTCTCGTAGACGTGGGTGAGGTCGGCGCCCGGGCAGAACAGCTTGTCGCCGGACGCGGTGAGCACCACGGCCCGGGCGCGATGGTTCGTGTTGAGCTCGTTGAGAAGATCCCGGATCCGGTCGCGACACGCAGGGTTGAGGGCGTTGCCGACCTCGGGTCGGTCGATCGTGATCACCGCGACCTTGCCGTGGTAGTCGAGGCGAATCTGTTCCTCGAGCGAACGCGGTTCGGGCGTGGTGTCGGCCATGCGAGGAATCTACCGATCCCGATCCGCTGAGGTCGCATCACCGCTCGATAGGGTCGGCCGCCGTGTCCGCCCTCCGCCCCCCGTCGACCGTCGGAACCGCTCACCGATGAATCGCAGCGTGACCCTGCGGAAATGGCAGCACTCGGCGTTGCGGGAGTTCGTCGCGAAGGTCGACCGGGAAAAGCACATCGACGGTGGCCGCCGAGACTTCCTGGCGGTCGCCTGTCCCGGCGCGGGAAAGACGACGTTCGCCCTGACCGCGGTGCGGCACTGGCTCGAGGGTCGACGCCGGCCCTTCGTCGTCGTCGTCCCGACCCGCCACCTGAAGGTCCAGTGGGCGTCGGCGGCCGAACAATTCGGATTCCACCTCGAGCCGGACTGGGACGGTCGTGAACCGGTGATGCCGAGCGACATGCACGGAATCGTCGTGACCTACGCCCAGGTCGCGTCGTCGGCCGGGACGCTGCGTCGACTCGGCGAACACGGGATCGTGATCCTCGACGAGATCCACCACGCCGGCGCGGAGAAGACGTGGGGCGAGGGAGTCGAGATCGCGTTCGAGAACGCGGCAGCCCGGCTGTTGCTCTCGGGGACGCCGTTTCGAAGCGACGACGCCCCGATCCCCTTCGTGACGTACACGCGGGGAGATCACGGCGACGCGGTCGCCGACTACGAGTACGACTACGGCAGCGCCCTCGTCGATGGAGGCGTGGTCCGGCCGGTCTTCTTCCCACGTTTCGACGGGCACATGGAATGGATCGCGGCCGACGGGTCGCTCCGGGAAGCCGGCTTCGGCGACGAGCTCGATGCCGAGGATCGCAGCGCCCGGTTGCGCACCGCGTTGAGCGTCGACGGCGATTGGTTGTCGACCGTGCTGGTCAAGGCCGACGAGCGACTGCGAGGGATCCGACGCCAAGCGCCCGACGCCGGTGGGCTCGTCATCGCCATGGACCAGGAACACGCGAAGGGCATCGCGTCGCTGCTGCGGAGATGGACGGGGGAACGACCGGTCGTGGCGGTCTCCGACGAACCCCGAGCCTCGGAGCTCATCGCCCGCTACGCCCGGTCCGACGACGCGTGGATCGTCGCGGTCCGAATGATCTCCGAAGGAGTCGACATTCCCCGTTTGCGGGTCGCGGTTCACGCCACGACGACCGTGACACCGCTGTTTTTCCGCCAGGCCGTGGGTCGGATCGCCCGTTGGACGCCGGGCCCAAGATCGCAAAAGGCATACTTCTTCGTGCCCGACGATCCTCGGCTTCGTCACCACGCCGCGACGATCGCCGAACAGCGCCGCCATTCCATCGACACGCGCATCGCCAACGGGGAGCAACGAGAAACCGCGCTCGACGACCTGAGCCGGGCAGTGGAGATCGAGGAGCAACCGTCGCTCTTCCAAGCGCTGTCGTCGACGGCGCTCGACGCGAGCGGCGACGAGGCGATCCCCGGACCGGCCGATGACGGCGTCGATCCACATGAGGACCTGATCGTGGAGATGGAGGATCTCGCCGGCCACCCGGTGGACCTGCCGCCCCCGCCGGCGTTGCCCGGCCACGGCACCGACCCGACGGCAGCGCTCGGAGACCTCCGGTCGCGTCACGCCCGCAAAGCCGAGCTCCGGGAATGGAACGCGGATCGGGTCGTCGAGCTCGTTCGGGCCACCGGCATGGACCACCGGTCGGTCAACGCCGAGCTCAACCGGAGAAGCGGTGTCGGCCGGGTCGGCGATGCCGATGTGGCTGCCCTGCGTCGCCGTCTCACCACAGCCGACCAATGGCTCGAGAGCTTTCGCGGGTGACCTCGGGGGCGCGGCGTCCGGGTCGAGCGGAGGGAATCGGGCCGATGCCCTCAGATGACCACCTTGCCGACCGAAATTGATATGACCGACGCCACATCGCGGCGGCACCTTTTCCGGCCCCGGTCGGAACAACCCTCGACGCGGAGACGTTGTTATGGTCATGAGTGAGTTCGATCTGGAAGACACGATTCGTGAGTTGGTCGCCGCCATCGAGGGCACCGTGTGCAGCCGATCGCGGGTGGTCGACGCCCTGCTCGACCTCCGTCTCGACGCGTCGGCACGCCGCGACGTCGTCGAGCTCGTCGATGTGGCGCTGGCCACGATCCCCGGGAAGAACATGGTGAGCACCGACTGGTGGCGTGAGCAACTCGAGATGTTCGAGCTCATCGCGATCAACCCGGTCGAGCCCGTCGCCTGATCGACGCGAGCACCACGCCGAGCAGGCCGCGTTGGCGGTCCGCCCCGCGCGGCTGACAATCTCCGGCATGGCGAAGATCTGTCTCATCGGTGCCGGCAGCACCGTGTTCGCGAGAAACCTCCTGGGAGACATCTTGTCGATGCCGGAGCTCGCGGCGTCGACGATCTCGCTGCACGACATCGACGCGGACCGGCTGGCGACATCGGAGACGGTGGCCCACCGCGTCGCCGCGACGGTCGGTGCCACACCCGACATCGCCGCGACGACGGAGCGTCGCCGCGCCCTCGATGGCGCCGACTACGTGATCACCATGTTCCAGGTCGGCGGCTACGAACCGGCCACCGTCACCGACTTCGAGATCCCTTCGACCTACGGCCTCCGTCAGACCATCGGCGACACGCTCGGGATCGGCGGGATCATGCGGGGGATCCGCACGATCCCGGTCCTGCTCGACGTGTGTCGCGACATGGAACAGGTGTGTGGGACCGCCACGTTGCTCAACTACGTCAACCCCATGGCCATGCTGTGCTGGGCGGTCGACCGGGCCACCACGATCGAGACCGTCGGGTTGTGCCACAGCGTGCAGGGAACGGCCCGACAACTCGCCGGCGACCTCGGCATCGACCCGGAGCAGATGCGCTACCGCTGCGCCGGCATCAACCACATGTCGTTCTATCTCGAGCTCGAGCAGCAGACCGACGAAGGCCGAGTCGACCTCTACCCCGCCCTGGCCGAACGGGCCCGCCGGCCGGCCCCTGACCGGGGCCACGCCGCCCGCGGCGACGGCGCCACCGTCGGACTCTCCGACGAGGTCCGCTACGAGATGTTCCGCCGTCTCGGCTACTTCGTCACCGAGTCGAGTGAACACTTCTCCGAATACGTCCCTTGGTTCATCAAGGACGGTCGCCGGGATCTGCTCGACCGGTTCGGCATCCCCCTCGACGAGTACCCCCGACGCTGCGAACGCCAGATCGCCGGTTGGGAGGCGTTGCGGCAACGACTCGAAGACGACACACGACCGCTCGCGGTACGGCCCAGCGGCGAATACGGATCGGGGATCATCCACAGCATGGAGACCGGCCGGCCGAGGGTCGTCTACGGAAACGTCGCGAATCGGGGGCTCATCACCAACCTGCCGGATCGGTGCTGTGTCGAGGTTCCCTGTCTCGTCGACGCCAACGGAATCCAGCCGACCGTGGTCGGGGAGCTGCCGCCACAACTCGCGGCGGTGATCCAGACCAACGTCAACGTGCAGTCGCTGACCGTGGCGGCTGTGCTCGAAGGCCGCCGCGACCATGTCGTCCACGCGGCGATGCTCGACCCGCACACCGCCGCGCAGCTCGACCTCGACCGCATCGAGTCACTGGTCGACGAGCTCCTCGCCGCCCACGGCGATCTCATTCCCGCTCCGCTGCGCTAGCTCTGCGCCGCGGCGTCGGTTGCCCGAGAAGGATTGGCGCGTCACGGACACGCTGGCGGATCATCTGCGCATGGCCAACACCGACGTCACCGGATTCTGGAAGATCGCCGCCGCAGACCCCGACCATCTCGCGATCGTCGATCCCGACCACAACCAGATGACCTACGGCGAGCTCGCCGCACTCACCAACCGGATCGTACGAGGCTTGCGAGCGGCCGGGCTGACCCGCGGCGATCAGGTGACGACGGTGCTCCCGAACAGCTTCGAGCAGGTCGCGATCTGTCTCGCCGCCTTCCAGGGAGGGTTCTACGTGACCACCGTCAACTGGCACCTCGTCGGCCCCGAGATCAGCTACATCGTCAACGACTCCGAGACCAAGGCCTTGATCGTGTCCGACCGCTTCGCGAACGAAGCGGTGCGGGTCCTCGACGACTGTGTGGTCCCCGACGCCAACCGCTTCTCGGTCGGTGATGTCGACGGGTTCCGTCCATTCAGCGATCTCGTCGACGGCCAGCCCGCGGTTCGGCCCGATGACGTCACCCCCGGGTCGTACATGTTCTACACGTCAGGCACGACCGGTCGACCGAAGGGGGTGAGGCGACCCCTCCCCGAAGGAGATGTCGACGAGATCTCCGCCGCCAGCGGCGGGCTGTTCATGCTGTTCGGGACCATGCCCCACGACGACAACGTCCAGATCACCCAGGCACCGACCTACCACACGGCGGTGAACAACTGGACGACGACCTCACTGCACATGGGCCACACCGTCGTCCTCATGGACCGCTGGACACCCGAGGGATGCCTGGAACGGATCGAGCGCTATCGCGTCACCCACTCGCACATGGTGCCGACGATGTTCAACCGCCTGCTGCAACTGCCCGACGACGTACGGGCTCGGTACGACGTGTCGTCATTGCGGCGCATGGTCCACGCCGCGGCCCCGTGTCCGATCGAGACGAAGCGCAAGATGATCGAGTGGTGGGGCGACGCGATCTGGGAGTACTACGCGGCGACCGAGGGAGGGGGCACCATCGTCGGCCCCGAGGAGTGGCTCCGAAAGCCCGGGACGGTCGGGCGCCCCTGGCCGGGAGCCGAGGTGATCGTCGTCGACGACGACGGCAACGACGTGCCGGCCAACGAATCGGGCACGGTCTACATGTTGATGCCGGGCAACCTGTTCGAGTACAAAGGCGACAAGGAGAAGACCGAGAAGAGCCGGCTGCGGGGATTCTTCACCGTCGGCGACATCGGCTATCTCGACGACGACGGCTACCTCTTCCTCAACGACCGGGCCAACGACATAATCATCGTCGGCGGAGTGAACATCTACCCGGCCGAGATCGAAGGCGCGCTCCAACAACATGAGGCCGTCGGCGACGTCGCGGTGTTCGGAGTCCCGAATCCCGACACCGGCGAGGAGATCAAGGCGGTCGTCGAGCTCCGCGACGGCTGGGAGCCCGGCGACGACACCACCGCGGCGATCATGGACTGGCTCCGCGGCCGGATCGCGAAACAGAAGCTGCCCCGCTCCATCGACTACACGACCGAGATGCCCCGCGACCCCAACGGCAAGCTCTACAAGCGTCGACTCAAGGACCCGTACTGGGTCGACCACGAGGGCAGCATCGTCTGAACCGGTCTGAACCGCCCTTGTCTAGGGCCCCTGGACCAGCTTCGAGAGCTGGCTCCGATCGACCGGCGCGGTGCCGTCGCCCAGCTCACCGAAGTTGTTGTTCCCCCAGCACACGACCTTGCGGGCCTTGTAGACCGCGCAGGTGTGCTGGCCGCCGGCGTCGATCCCGGAGAAGTCGTCGCCGTTGAGGACCGCCACGGGGTAGGGCTGGTCGAGGTTGACGTGACCGTCGAGGCCGTTGCCGATCTGACCGTTCTGGTCGCTGCCCCAGCACTGGGCGGGGCCGTCGGAGACGAGGGCACAACTGCTGGCGCCGCCCGCGGTGATCGCCGTGACGTTGTCGAGACCGATCACGGGCGTCGGGACCGCGCTGTCGGCCAGGATCGTGTTGCCCAGCTGGTAGCTCCGGCCCGCTCCCCAGCACACGGCGGTGCCGTCGGTGCGGCGGGCACACGTGTGCAAGCTCCCGGAGTCGATCTCGACCGCGTCGTCGAGGCCGGTCACGACGACCGGATCAAGGGTCACCGCGGCATCGGGCCCGGTCGCGCCGTTGCCGAGCTCGCCGTCGAAGCCGTAGCCCCAGCAGCGCACGTCGCCGGTGGCCCGCAGGGCACACGTGAAACCGTTGCCCATCGAGAGGTCGGTGACGATGTCGACGCCGGGCACGGCCACCGGACTCGAACGGTCGGTGGTGGTGCCGTCGCCGAGCTGCCCGTTGGCGTTTCGACCCCAACAGCGCACCGTGTAGTCGGCGAGGATGGCGCAACTGGAGGTGGGCGCCGCCTCGACGGCGATGGCGTTGGTGATGCCCACGACGTCGACCGGGGTGTTCGACGATGTGGTGGTGCCGTCGCCGAGCTCGCCCCAGGTGTTGTCACCCCAGCAGCTGACGCGCCCGCCGTTGCGGAGGGCGCAGGCATGGGTCCCGCCCACTGCGACATCCACGGCATCGTTGATGAACTTCACCCTGGTCCCGACGTTGCGCTGCGCCACGTCGGTGCCGTCACCGATCTGGCCGTAGGAGTTGTCGCCCCAGCAGTGCACGTTGCCGACGGCGTCGACACCGCAGGAGTTGGCCCCTGAAGACGTCACCGAGGTGAGGGGAAGGCCGGCGAGAACGGCGAGCCCACCGGGCGGCAGTGAGTCGCCGGAGTCGGCGAGCCGGAACCGGACGAGATCGATCTCCGCGAACTCCACCTCGTCTTTGAAGAACACCAGATCCACTTCCGCTCCGATGGAGGCCTTCACCCCGGCATCGATGTTCCACCAGGGGATGTCGGTTTGGGCGTTGATCTCGAAGAACGGCCCGATGGTGAGATACGGCCCCGCGCCGCCGTAGGCCTTCACGTCGAGTCGGGCCCGCAGTTGGATGCCGGCAGTGGCCTGGCCGGCGAAGGTCGGAGGCCGGAAGAAGGAGTCACGGGTGTTGGTGAACTCGGTCGTCCAGCGGTCGTCGGCGAAGCGCAGGCCTGCTCCGACCGTCTGGGTGTAGGTGAACCCGGCCGTGGCCGACGCCGAGAACGAACCGCCGATCACGGCCTCGAACGTGATCTCCGGGACGAGGACGACGGGCACGGCGCCGATCCAGAACGTGATCGCCTTGAGCTTCGGGCCGTCCACCGAGACCACACCCTCGCACTCGACCGCGCCGGTCGCGGTCGCGTCGATGGTCGCGGTGGCCGTCGCCGTGAACCCGATGAACGCCTCGACGCCGTCGACCAGGTTCCACGACGCCTCGAACTCGAGGCCGCTGTCGATGTCGAGATCCGTGTCGACAGTGAACGATCCGCCCGCCGAGCAGCTCGCCGTCACCCCCTTGAACGCGTCCTTGATGCTCGACTGGCTGAGGCCGGCAGCACTGAGCTCGGGGTCGTCGAAATCGAACGATGCCGCGACGTCGGCCTCGGGGATGGCGTCTTGCAGCGTGGCCGGGGTGGTCATCACCATCGAGCCGCTGGTCGCCATCACCTCGCCGATGAACCCGCTGGGGGTTTCATCAGTGACACCGGCCACGATGACGTCTCCGACATCGAGACGGGATCGTCGCCCATCCATTCGATCTGCGACGATCCCGTCTCGTCGATCGTGCTTCCCGCGCCGATGTCGCCGTCGTCGGGGATCACGGTCGCCTCGAGGTCGATCCGGTTGGCGCCGAGCTCGCCGGCGGCGGGTTCGTTGGCCAGACGCCAGAGGAACGTGGCCATCTGGGCCCGGGTGACGATGTCGTTCGGGGAGTAGGTGGTGGCCGACGTGCCGGTGGTGATGCCTTCAGCGGCCAGCCAACGCACCGCATCGTAGTAGTAGCTGCCCGCGGGAACGTCGGTGAACGGCATCGGCGCATCGGTCGTCGGCTCGTTGCTGAAGCGCCACAGGAACGCAGCCATCTGGGCTCGGGTCACCGGATCGCCGGGCGAGTAGGTGGTGGTCGAGGTGCCGGTGGTGATGGCCCGGTCGACCAGGAAGGAAACCGAACCGTCGTAGAAGGCACCGGCGGCAACGTCGGCGAAGCCGTGGGTTCCGGGGGTGCCGTCGACTTGGGCATACCGCTCGAGGAAGGCGGCCATCTGGCCTCTGGTGACGGGATCAGATGGCGAGAACGTGCTGGGCGATGTGCCGGTGGTGATCTCCGCGTCGGCGAGCCAGTCGACCGCGTCGGTGTAGAAGGTGCCGGCCGGAACATCCCCGAAGGGTGAGTGCGCGGCGGCCGCCGGACCAGCCGATCCCGGCGCGACGCCGAGCAAGGCGCTCAGGAGTGCGAGGGCCAAGACGGCCGGCAACCCCCACCCGGAGACCCTCGGTCTCGGCCGCCGCCGACGCCCAGAGGGAAGGGCGGGGGAGGGCGGGCACATCGGACCAGCCTGGCATCGCTGACCGACCCGGTCAATCGATCAACCGGGGTCGATGTCGGTGACCGTCTCGTAGATCCACGCGGAGACCGACGTGCCGTCAGCGGACGCGACCCTCGTCTCGACGCGGACGTAACCGGGCCCCTCGTAGTCGTCGAGGCGGCGCCAGAAGCTCGCGAGTCGGACCGATTCGAGCACGTCGACCTCGATCTCGTTGCCGCCGGGGTCGAGGGTGATTCCGGGGTAGCCGTCGGCCGGTCCCCACGAGATGTCGTACGTCCAGCCCCTGACGATGCCCGTCGACCACGTTCCCGGGATGTCGCGAACGTGGAAGTGGGCGGCTCCGCCGGGTCGGAGCGTGCCGTAGAGGGCCAAGCGTTCGGGTTGCGGTCTCAGAGCAGTGCGGGGCTGGGCGTGAACTCGACGGGAAGATGCTTGATTCCGTCGACCAGGTTCATGCGGAGTCGTTCGATGTCGCCGGTCCGATGGATGTCGGGGCACCGTTTGGCGAGCTCCTCGAAGATGATGCGGATCTCGAGCCGGGCGAGGTTCGAGCCGAGACAGAAATGCGCACCGCCGCCACCGAAGGCCATGTGATGGTTCGGTGTGCGCCCGATGTCGAAGCGGTCCGCGTCGGGTCCGAACTCGGCCTCGTCACGGTTGCCCGACGGATACCACAAGAGCACCTTGTCGCCTGCCGCGATGTCGACGTCGCCCAGCGTGGTGTCGGCCGTGGCCGTGCGACGGAAGAAGTTGACCGGGCTGGTGAAGCGGAGCACCTCGTCGACCATCGTGTCGCCGAGCCCTTTGGGGTCCGACTTCCACCGCTCCCACTGCTCGGGATGGTCGAAGAAGGCGATCATTCCCTTCGAGATCGCGTTGCGGGTCGTCTCGTTGCCGGCGACCACCAACAGCGTGAAGAAGAGGTCGCGTTCGATCTCGGTCAGCTCGGCCCGGGTGCCGTTGTCCATCGTGACGACCGCTTCGGTCAGGCGGGTCCAGAGGTCGTCGGCCGGGTTCGCCCGCTTGCGGTCGGTCAGTTCGTGGGCGTACATCGCCATCTCGATCATGGCGTTCGTCGAGTCGTCGACGTCGCCCCGGTTGAACTCGTCGTCGGCCCCACCGACGGTGCGGTTGCTCCAGTCGAAGAGCTTGTCGCGTTCCTCGACGGGGACGCCGATGATCTCGGCGATCGCCATGAGCGGAAGCTCTGCCGCGATCGATCGAACGAAGTCGCAGCCACCTCCGGGGGTGACCCGGTCGAGGATGGCGGTCGTTCGGAGCCGGAAGGCGTCTTCGAGCCGCCGGACCATCCGGGGCGTGAAACCGGAGTTCACGAGCTTGCGGTAGCGTGTGTGCTTCGGAGGGTCGGTCATGACCATCTGCAGGCCCGGTCCCCGTTCGGCCTCGAGGTCGGTCAGGGCGATCCCGCCGGCCCCGGCCCGACCCGGCCCGGTCTGATGACTGAACAGCGTGCCGCTGCGATGCACCTGCATGATCAGTTCGTACGACGTCACGTTCCAGAACGGTTCGTTGTCGCTCGCCTCCGACGGGGGGTTCTGCCACACCGGCGCATGCTCGCGAAGTAAGGCGAACCAGTCGTGAGGACAGCGGTCGGCGAACACGTCGAGGTCGGCCAGGTCGATGTCGCCGAAGTCGATGTCCGCGCGGTCGGTCGTCGTCACCGCCGCAGGATTGCCTTCCTGGAAAGTGATGTCAACCCTGGGGCGGATCCCGGCGGACGCGCTCGGTAACGTGCCCTCCGTGACCGACGATGACGCACCCACCGAGACGGAGCTGCTGGGATCGCTGGCCCCGTTCGTGGCCAGCCGACACCGATCGACGATCGAGGTGTTGCTCTGGGTGTTCCGCACCGGTCGCCAGGTCGAGGCGTGGCTGGCCGACACGCTCGCCACCGAAGGGTTCGACACGTCGGAGTACACCGCGCTCACCGCGTTGTGGCTCGAGGGGGAACCACACCGGCTGGCCGCCGGAGAGATCTCGGACCGATTGGTGCAGACAACGGGAGGAACGACCAAGACCATTCGCCGGCTCGAGGAACGCGGCCTGGTCCGGCGAGTCGCCGATCCCGACGATCGTCGACGGGCCCTGATCGAGTTGACGACGGCCGGGCTCGATGCGGCCCGTGCGACGCTCGATCTCGTGCTCGACGCGTTCGACCTCGACATCGGTGGTCTCGACGCGGCCGAGCGGTCCGAGCTCGGCGGTCGGGTCGCCCGTCTGTCCGGGGAGCTCGACGAACGACTCCACCGCCGCTGACCCGAGCTCAGACGGCGGTGTCGGCCGTCGCCGAGGAATCGGCGAGCTCGGCCGCTCGTTCGTGCACTTCGCCGACCGCGGCCGCCAGGTCGGGCAGGCCGGCCTCGGTCGCCCCGTCCTCTCGCAGGAAAACGAACACCATGCGCACGACGTCGATGCCGGCGGCCGCTTCCACCGCCGCCGCGTAGCTCGCGCCCTGGAGGCGGTAGCGCCCGACCTTCGACGAGAGCTCGCGGGCGACATCGGCTCCCTCCGCACCGTCGGCCGGGACATGATCGGTCTTCCAATCGACCACCACGAGCCCCTCAGGGGTCCGGTAGAGCAGGTCGATGTACCCCTCCACCAGGCGGTCTCCCACCGGGGCGGCGACCCACAGCTCGCGCCAGTGGTCGTGTCGGGCCGCGGCGCGGGCAACGGGGGTGGCGAGCGCGGACCGGGCGAGGCGACGGATCACGTCGGTCCGGCCGGCGACTCCCTCCGCGACGGCCTGGGCCGCGGCGGCGTCGTCGAGGCCGGCGCCGGTTTCGAGATCGACCACCTGAAGGACCCCGTGAACGGCGCGGCCCACGGCCGTGCCGTAGCGGCCCTTCTGCCATGGGGGCAGATCGAGATCGCGGGCCCGTTTGTCGAGGCCGGGATCGGCGGCCTCGGCGGCCCGGGCCAGCGTCGTCGCCGCGATCACCGTGCGGGTCGATGCCTCGGCCAGGGCCCGATGGCGCTGCGTGGCCCACTCGTCGCGGTCGGGGAGCGGTCGGGGGACGACGCGGGTGATCTCCGGAGAGCGGGTCGTCGGTGGTTGGTACGGGGTGCCGGTCGGCGCGGCGAGCCCGGGCTCGGCCAACACCGTGGCGCTCGTGTGCGCGTTTCCGGAGCGACGGTGGAGGCACACGACGAGATGATCGCGGGCCCGGGTCGCCGCCACATACAGGAGGCGCAGGCGCTCGTGTCGATCCATCTGGTCGTCGATCGGCTGCCAGGCGTCGTAACCCTCCGACGTGACCCGGGCCGACAGTCGCAGCACCGGAGGTCCGGTCGGGGGGAACGCGATTCCCGGCCCCGACGGTGTGCGCTGGAATCGGGTGGTCATCCCGCCGAGAACCGTGATCGGGAACTCGAGGCCCTTCGCACTGTGGATGGTCATGATCCGCACACTGTCGTCGTCGGTCTCCGGAAGCACCGTCTCGGACACGCGGGCGTTGTCGGCTCCCTGCAGGCGGGCCCACTCGAGATAGGCCCGCAGGTCGCGACCTCCGGCGTCGGTCCAGGCCCGGGCCTGGTCGATGACGAACCGCAGTCGCCGCCAGACGTCTCGGGGATTGCCGGTGGCGACCGCGCTCTCGAGAACGGCCCGATCGCGAACGAGGCGATCGAGGAGCTCGGCCGGGTTCGACCACAGGCGCGCCTCGTGCAACTCGGCGAGGTGCGCCAGGGCATCGGCGACGGGGTGACCCTCCGATCCCTCGGGCAGTTGCCGCCGCAGGGAGAAGCGGCCGCCGAGTGCGAGGCGCCAATGGGCGAGATCGTCATCGCCGCATCCGTAGACGAAAGAGCGAAGGGCCGCGACCGTCGCCAACTCGTCGGTCGGGTCGGCGACGGCCCGCAATGCCAACATGAGCTCGCGGACTTCCCGGGACGCGTAGACGAGCGACGATGTCTCGGCCCGATACGGGATGCGGGCCCGGTCGAGCGCCCGTTCGAGGGCGGCGAGGCTGGTCCGGGCCGGGAGCAGGATGCAGACGTCGCTGGGCTTCGCGGGCCGCCAGCCGCCGTTGCCGTCGTCGACGGTCCATGGATCGTCGCCGTGCAGGGCGGCCGCGATGGTGCGCGCGATGTCGTCGGTCTCGACCTCGCGCAGCTCGTCGGCGCTGAGCTTCTCGGTGATCGCGTCGGCGCCGAGCAGGGCGACGGCGGGACCGGTCGGTGCCGGCTCGTCTCGAAAGGCCGACAGCGCGGCGTAGGCCGGCTGACTTCCGGGTTCGGCCTGGATCAGTGCGCCGAACACATGGTTGATCCACTCGATCACGGGGGCGACGGTGCGGAAGTTGACGGTCAGCTCGGGCCCGCCGGGAAAACGATCTCGGGTAGCCAGATACACCCCGATGTCGGCCCGACGAAAACGGTAGATCGACTGCTTCGGGTCGCCGACGAGGAACAGCCGACCCGGTTCGATGTCGAGCTCGGTCCAGTCCCGGCTCTCGTCGTTGGCGGGATCGCCGCCCTCGCGCCGGTGCGCGGGAGGCGCGGCCGCCAAGAGCGCGGCCAGCTCGATCTGGATCGGGTCGGTGTCCTGGAACTCGTCGAGGAGCAGGCGGGTGTAGCGCTCCCGGAGCGCGGCGCGCACCGTCGCGCCGTGGATCGGCGACCGGAGAAGTCGTCGTGATTGCACGAGCAGGTCGTGGAACTCGAGCCGGCCGACCTCGCGTCGGCGGGCTGCGGCGTCGAGCACGAACGAACCGATTCGACCGGCCAGGTGTGCGAGGGCTCCGGTCGTGACCCGGGCGACGGCGGCGTCGCAGTCGCCGGCCAGGCCCCGCACCTGTCGACGGATGTCTTTCACGTCGGACGCCCAGTTGGCGCCCGCACCGGCGCCGCCGGGCTTGATGGTCCGCCAGGCGCGGGAGGTGTCGCCCATCGTCGCGGCGATCGCCATCGCGTCGATCTCGTCGACCGCTGCGGCCAGCTCGGCCCGATGTGTCGCGATGTCCGGGAAGTGGGCGAGGAGCCTGTCTGAATCGTCGAGGCAGAGCCGACGCAGGTCGTGGACCGCGTCGAAGCGCGCCAGCAGCGCATCGAGATCGAATGCCGGTGGTGGCGGCGGGTCGAGATCGAACCGTTCCTCGACGAGATCCCAGTTGGCGGTCATCTGGAGGGCGAGGAGTCGGAGGGCATCGAGGCGCACGCCGGCGGTCTCGAGGGCGAGGAGGGAACGGGCCATCGACTGATCGTCGAGGAGCTCGTCGAGGAACTGCCGCCACTGCTCCTCGAACTCCAGCTGGGAGCCGATCTCGTCGAGGATCTCGACGCCGGGAGGGAGCCCGGCCTCGACGGGATGCTCGGCGAGGATCCGTTGGGCGAACGAGTGGAGGGTGCCCACCGCGGCTCCGTCGAGCTGCTGGAGCGCATCTCGGGCTCGTTCGGAATCAGGCCGGGACTCGAACCGCTGGCGGATCCGGTCTCGCAACTCCGCCGCCGCCTTCTCGGTGAAGGTGATCGCAGCGATCGACTCCATCGGGACCGCGTCGTCGAGCACCAGCGCCTCGATCCGGTCGACGAGGGCCCGGGTCTTGCCGGAACCGGCGCCGGCCTCGACGAAGAGCGTCGCGTCGCGTTCTTCGCGGATCCGGGCCCGCGCAGCCTCATCGATCGGGACGCGGGCATCCGCGGTCACGGGGAACCCGCCTGGTGTTCGGACGCGTCGCTTGTCTCGATGCCCAGCACCTGGAGGTAGGGCCGGAGCTCGGGCAGGTCGTGGATCCGCATCCAGTCGGCGTACTGATGTGAGAGCCCGAGACCGTCGGGCTCGCAATAGTCGCAGTCGACGAACATCCGCCAGCCCGGCGGGGCCGGATGCGCGGGGAAGAGACCGGCGGCGATGCCGCTGACGATCCCGTCGACGGTGGCGAGGACCCGGGCCTCGACCTCCGGGGTGATCGCGTAGCCGGCCGTGTCGAAACGGCCCTTCCGGCTGACGAACCAGTAGGCGCCGCGGGCCGGGGCCTCCGGACGATCGAGAACCTGTCGGACCGCCGCCGCGTAGAGCGCGAGCTGAAGGTGGGAACCCCCCGGTGTGGGATCGGCGTCGGACAGCCCGGCGAACCGGTCGGCTCGGCCGGTCTTGTAGTCGATGATGACGAGCTCGTGGTCGTGGGTCTCGTCGACGCGGTCGACCGAGCCCCGGAGCCGGATCTGTCGATCGCTCGGCAACGTGATCGTGATCGGTGGTGTCGGGGCGCGCGGCATCCCGAACGGAAGCTCGGTCGCGATCGGCGTGGCGGCATTGGCGGCGCGTTGATCGTGGTCGAACTCGGCGAATCTGGCCAGGTCGTCCAACATCATCTGTCGGTCCCGTTGCCAGTACACGGCTCTACCGACGAGGCCCTTCGCCTGGAGCCGGTCGGCCTCGGCGACTCCGAGGGCGTGGAGCCGGGCGACATCGTCGGTGGTCCACGGTCGGCCGGGGTCGGGAACGCGGCCTTTGTCGAGCGCCGCCCGGATCCAGCGATCGAGGACGTCGTGCACGAGTGAGCCCAGGACCAGCGGGGTGATCCGGTACTGCTCTTCTGGATCCTCGACCGGGTAGACGCCGAGGACGTGGCGCACGAAGTAGGCGTGGGGGCAGGCCGCCCACGCTTCGAGTCGGGTCGCCGAGGTGACCTGGTCGGGATCGGTGGGCGAGGGGAGGCGGACCCCGCGGAGGTCGCCGGCGGTGGCGAGGTTCCCGTCGAAGCGGGTGAAGGACCGTGAACGTCGACCTTCGATCAGATCGACCGCCCGCCGGAGCTCGGGGCGCGCGGACACCAGCCGCAGCGCTCGGAGGGTGCTCGATCCTTCGGACTCGGCGGTGTCGAGCATCGCCCGGAGGTCGTACTCCTGTTGGTGGGCGGGGAACTCGGCGCGGCGAATCCCGGCCACGAAGGAGGGCACCTCTTCGAACCAGTCGCCGGTGAGCCGGTTGAGATCCTCGGCCGGTGGGCGGACGCCGTCGTGGCGCTCGACGGAGTCGAGGAGCCAACGCGAGGGTGCCCGTTCGGTGCTGCGCCGCAGATCACCGCGGGGAAAGATCAGGACCGTCTCGGTGGCCGCCGCCATCACCGCGAGCAGGGCGCGATGATCATCGTGCACCGTGTCGGCGCGTGGGGGAAGATCGTCGCCGACGACGACTCGCACCCGATCGGGGAGAAGCGGGTCGTCGCGGCGCCGAGCCGGAAACGAGCCTTCGGCCATCCCGACGACGATCGCGAGCTCGAGCTCGAGCCCGATGGCCAGGCCGACGTTGCCGACGAGGACCCCGTTGCCGAACGAGCCGTGGCGACCGAGGTCGTCGCCGAGCTGCAGCTCGAGGGCCCGGCGAAACGCCGCCACCGACGGACGGGGGTCGATGCCGTCGAGATCGCCGAGCCGGTCGATCGCCGCGTCGATGCGCTGTGCGGCCGCTCTTTCGTCGGGGGGCCAGTTCTCCCTGAGGGTCTCGCCGCCGAGATAGGACCGCACGAGGGTGCGACACCAACCGGCCAGGCCCGACCATGTGGCCGCGCGTGCCCCCGGGTCGAGGGCGGCGGCGAGATCGGTGACGAACCCGGCCAGATCCCGGGCGTGGCCGGCGTCGTGGCGCAAACGGCGGCTGCGCCACTCCTCGTCGTCGACTTCTTCGAATGCGGCGGCGTCGGATTCGAGCTCTTCGGCCCGTCGGAGAAGTCGCCGTGTCCATTGGTCGGTGCCGCTGACCACTCCGGCGTCGCGCGATGCTCGTTCCCATGCGGCGACGGGTGCGGGGCGGTTGTCGACGCCGCGAATCGGGGCACCGGCGAGCCACGCCGCGACATCGCGACGGGAGAAGTCGTGGTCGGGGAGGGCGAGGAGGGCGAGCAGGGACCGGCCGAGCAGGGATGACTCGGCCGTTTGCACCGACGTGCCGAACCATTCGATGTCGGCGGCATCGAGGGCGTCGCCGATCAGTCGGGCGTAAGGGTCGTGGGTGCCGTGGAGGATCGCACAACGGCCGAGCGGGGTGCCGCGTCGCGCCGCGGAGATGATCAGACGCACGGCGTGTCGGACCTCGTCGTCGGCGTCGGACACGCTGAGCGCTCGATCGGCGATCGCCGGTTCGGGTTCGGGGCCGGTGGGCGTGGGCCACTCGGCACCGAGCCGGCGAACGCTGTCGCGCACGGCCCGGTCGGCTTCTCGGTGGCCGGTCGATCCGGCAAGGATCTCGAGGGGGTGTAGCGCGCCGAAAGCCCGCAGCAGTCGGGCCGTGCTCGATGTCAGCCGCTGGGGGAGAAAGAGGATGGCGGGCCCGAGATCCGCGAGCACCGGTGCGCCGGTGGTCAGGGCGTCGATCGCGGATTCGACGAGGTCCTGTTCGTCGGAGAACCGGGGTGCGAGGAGATCGTCGACGGCTCGGTGAACGCGCACGACCTCCGCGGATCGGGGCGAGGTGGCCGCCACCGCCGCGAGGCCGGCCGACGTGAGCTCCGACAGGGCCCGATGCGCTCGCACGAGGGAACGCTCGGTCGCGGGGTGGGTGTGGACCCCGGTGAAGTGGCCGGGATCGTTGTCGAGCACCGCCCGGACGGCACCGGCGAGGACGGGGGTCGACACCGGGCGACGACCCTCGGCGGCCACGCCGGGCGCGCCGAGCAGCTCGGCCAACCGGTAGGGGGTGAGGAAGGTGACGGCCGCGATGCCACCGGCCCGTCCGAGAGCCCGGCGTGCGGCGACACCGACATGGTTGGACGGCACGATCACCGTGACGGGCTGCAGCGGGTCGCCGGCCTTGTGCCGACCGATCACCGCGTCGAGCGCGCCATGGGCCGGTGGTCCGTAGGCGGTGGTGGTCACTGTGATCGTCATCGCGACGCGATCGTACGCGTCCCCTGTGACACAACCGTGATGAACCGTCCCGCCCCCAGGAGGGGGCGGGGGAAGCGGGGTCAGGGGGCGGGAGGGGCGACGAAGTCGATGAGCGACTCCACGGCGCCGAGCATCGGGGCTTCGAGGTCGGTCCACGACGTGACCCGGCCGAGCAGGTGTCGCCAGAACCGGGCGGGGGTCTCGTCGGCGCCGAGGGCGGCGATGACGCCTTCCTTCCACGGTCGGCCCTTGGGAATGTCGGGCCAGCGATCGATGCCGATGACGGACGGCTTCACGGCCTGCCACACGTCGACATACGGATGACCGGTGACGAGGACGTCGGGCCCGGCAATGGCCTCGACCTCCGCGGCGATCCGGCTTTCCTTCGACCCGTCGACGAGATGGTCGAGGAGGATGCCGATGCGGCGGCCGGGGGCGGGGCGGAATCCGCGGACCCGTTCGACGAGATCGTCGGCGCCATCGAGTTGTTCCACGACTACGCCTTCGACGCGGAGGTCGGCGCCCCAGACCTTCTCCACGAGCTCGGCGTCGTGGATCCCCTCGACCCAGATCCGGCTGGCGCGGGCGACTCGGGCCGGCACCGCGCCGAGATCGATCGAGCCGGACGCGGTCAGGTTCGTGGCCGGGGACGGTGGCGCGGGTGGTCGCAGCGTCACGGGGACGCCCTTGCCGTCGATGGCGGCTCGAACCGATCCGTCGGCGTACCGCACGACGTGGTCCTTTCCGTGCCGGTCGCGCAGCACGAGACGGGGCGGGTTGAAGTCGATGAGCGAACCGACGACCCCACTGCCTCGATCCTCGAGCACCAGCCCGGGGGTTGCCGCCATCACCGGCCGGTTCCGGGCCCGGGCGGCTCGGTGTCCGGTGGGGTCGTCGAGGTCGATCATCTCGAGGGGCCGACGTCGGTCGTCGTTGCCGGGAGGAGCCGTTCGGGGACGGTCGCGGCCGGGCGGGGTCATTGTCGCGACGCTAGGCGGTGCGACGCCGCCGCGGGTGGAACCGGACAGGTCGGCAGGCGCCCTCGATGATGGGAGTGCCGACTATCGGAGTAAAAGCTCGCGTCCTGGTGCGGGGTCGCTATGCTGACCGGGTGACCACGTACCGGGTGGAGGAGCTGGCCGACGCCGCCGGCGTGGCCGTCGACACGGTTCGCTACTACCAGCGGCGAAAACTGCTGCGTCCCCCGCAACGACAGGGCCGGGTCGCCATCTACGACGACGCCCACCTCGATCGGGTCCGCCAGATCCGGGCGCTCGCCGATCGCGGCTTCACCCTCGCCCAGATCAAAGACCTCTCGGGCAATCGAGACAGAGACCGCGACCAAGACCAAGACCGACATCGCGACCGCGACCGACACGCAGACCGCGACCGTGACGGCCACGACGACCGTCGCGACGAACAGCTCGTCGCCGGCCTGCTCGCCGACCTCGCCGCCCAGGATGCCCCGGATTCGGACCTGGACAAGGCCGAGCTCGCCCGGCGGGCGGAGGTTCCCGAGTTCATCGTCGACATCGTCGTCGGAGCCGGCCTGCTCGTTCCCTCGGGTCCCGACGGTGACCGGTTTCCGGCCGACGCCATCGACATGCTCGTCGCGGCCCGCACCCTCGTGAGCGAAGGCGTCACGCTCGAGGAGCTGACAGCTCTGGCCATGCGTCACGCAACCCATGTCGAAGACGTGATCGACGATGCGATCGAGCTGTTCAAGCGACACAGCGATCGGCGAGGTGGCCGCCGCGAGGACCTCATCGGTTTGATGCACCGTCTCGTGCCGGTCGCCTCGGATCTCGTCGGGCGTCACTTCGAACGAACGCTGCGGGCCCGGGCCCTCGCCCGGATGGGTGACGACCCGGCGGCGATCGCGGCCCTGGGTGGGGGACTGCTCGTGTTGGCCCGGCGCCTCGAACAGCGACGGGACCCGATCTCGATCTACGCCGCCGCCCGTGACCACCATCGGGCGCTGTGGATACGCCCGGACCGCGGAACGTCGCTGGTCGGGCTCGGCGCGGTCGAGATCGTCGCGCCGGTCGGCGACGGCCGGTTCTCGGCCGCCTCGGCCGCCCGGTCCGCCCTCGCGGCCCGAGTGCAGCGAACCGGCCCCGCCGATGCACCGGCGCCCGTCCTGCTCGGTGGTTTCGCGTTCGGTTCGTCCGGCTGGAACGAGACGACGGCGAACGACCGACCCACTCGGCGGGGTCCGGACTGGGCCGGGTTTCCCGAGGCGAGCCTGATCCTGCCGGAGCTGACCTTCGTCGATCGGGCCGATGGCACCTGGGTGCTCGCGGCCGCTCGGGTGGAAGCCGGCGGCGACGAACGTTCGACCCTCGACGGACTCGACCGGCGCCTCGACGCGATCGCCGCGCAGCCGCCGACACCGCTCGGCGTCGATCTCGGGTTCGAACACGGCGAGGTCCGCCTCGACGATTCGACATCGGCCGACTACGAGGCCCTGGTGGGCGATGCCGTCGCCGCGATCGTCGCCGGTGAGTTCGGCAAGGTCGTCGTCGCCCGGACCCACGAGGTCACCGATGTCGATTCCGTGGCGGTGCTCGCCCGGCTCCGCGACCGCTACCCGGGCTGCGCGGTCTTCTCCTTCGCGGTCGGAGATCGCGAGTTTCTCGGGGCGAGCCCGGAGGAACTGGTGACCCTCGACGGACGGACGGTTCGCACCGCGGCCCTGGCCGGCACCACCGGCGTGGGCTGGGATCCCACCACCGATGAAGGACTGGCGGCCGAGATGCTCGCCTCCCCGAAGATCCGAGCCGAGCACGCGTTCGTGGTCGACGACATCACGAACCGTCTGGCCGCGCTCGGCCTGGTCGGCGAGACCCCTGCCGAGCCCGAGGTGCTCCGTTTGGCCCGTCTGCAGCACCTGCGCACGCCGATCACCGCCCGCATCGAACGTCGCGCCGGCGGCGTGAGCGACATGGACGTGTTGCGGGTGGCCGGGGTCCTGCATCCGACTCCGGCGGTCGCCGGCACCCCGACCGAGGCGGCCGTGGCGTGGTTGCGGTCTCGTGAGGCGTTCGAACGGGGCTGGTATGCCGCACCCGTCGGCTGGTGTGACCTCGACGGCAACGGTGAGCTCCGGGTCGCGCTGCGCTGCGCCCTCATCGACTCTCCGACGGGCACCGCCACCCTCTTCTCGGGCGCCGGAATCGTCGCCGATTCGGTGCCGGCCGACGAGCTGGCCGAGACCAGCGTGAAGTTCCGGGCCCTCCTCGACGTGATGGACCGATGAGCGGCCGTCCACCCGGTTCGGAGCCCGCGTCCGGTTCCCTCCCGACGCTCGGTCCGGACCCGGTGTACGACGTGATCGCGGCGTTCGCGGCCGGTCTCGTCGAGCAGGGGGTGCGTGACGTGGTCATCAGCCCCGGCTCCCGGTCGACCCCGCTGGCGCTGACCCTTCACGCCCAGCCGGCGTTGCGGACCTGGATCCAGATCGACGAACGGTCGGCGGGGTTCTTCGCCCTCGGCCAGGCCAGGGCGACGGGACGACCGTCGGTGCTCGTCTGCACCTCGGGGACCGCGGCCGCCAACTATCTTCCCGCCGTCGTGGAGGCCCACCACAGCGGCGTGCCGATGATCGTGTGCACCGCCGACCGACCTCCCGAGCTGCGGGGCTGGGGGGCCGGCCAGACGATCGATCAGGTGGGCATCTACGGGCCGACACTCCGTTGGATGGTCGACCTTCCGGTTGCCGGGACCCCGGCGTGGACCCCGGCACAGGCCCGCATCGTCGCCCGTCGAGCCGTCGACTCGGCCTCGGCGATCGATTCCGGTCCGGTCCATCTCAACTGGCCGCTGCGGGAGCCGCTCGAACCGGTCGGGGCGGTGCCGGTGGTCGACGCCGAGGCCGAGGCCGAGTCGACGGCTCGGCCGGCCACGTCGACGGCCGTCGGCGACATCGATCTGTCGCCGATCGGCCCAGCGGTCCGCGGGGTCGTCATCATCGGTCCCGATGCCCACCCGGCGCCTGCGGGGCGCCGGGCGATCGTCGATGCCGCCCTGGCCGCCGGGGCCCGCGCCGGCTGGCCGGTGATCGGTGAGCCGATCTCCGGACTCCGTCGGGTCGACGACGACCTCGGCGCGACGCGTGTCGCCCACGCCGACCAGTTGCTGCGCATCGACGAGATCGCCGCCGAGCTGCGGCCGGACCTGGTCGTGCGGGTCGGTGGCAGCCCGACCACCAAATCCGTGCGGCTGTGGCTGGAACGTCACGACGCCCCGCTGATGCTGCTCGATCCGGCCCGGCGATGGAACGAGGCCTCGTTCACGGTGACGCATCACCTCACCGACGATCCCGTCACCGTGCTCGCTCGGCTCGCCGAACCGGATCGAGCCGATCGGTCGGGCGCGTCGAGCGCGTCGGACGCGTCGGACGCCTGGCGATCACGCTGGATGGAGCTGGATCTCGCGGCCGGCCAGGCCATCGCCGACACGATCGCGGACGGTCCGCTGCTGAGCGCCACAGTGGCCCGGACCGTCGCCGGATCGGTCCCGACCGGGGCCCTCGTGATGACATCGAACTCGATGCCGGTGCGCGACCTCGACTCGTTCGTGGCGGCCGACGGGCCCGCGATCGGGTTCGTCGGCAACCGGGGAGCGAGCGGAATCGACGGGATCACGTCGACCGCGCTCGGTCTCGCGTCGCGCCACACCGGACCGGTCGTCTTGTTCATCGGAGACCTCGCCCTGCTGCACGACCTCGGTGCCCTCGTCGGTGCCGCCCGCGCCGGCGTGCACCTGACGATCGTGTGCGTCGACGATGACGGTGGCGGGATCTTCTCGATGCTGCCGATCGCGGCCCGAGGCGAGGAGATCGATTTCGAGGCGTTGTTTCGCACGCCGCACGGCATCGATCTGCAGGCCTTCGACGGCATCGGCGGGGTGCGGGCGACCGAGATCACATCGGCGGCGGCTCTTGAGGGGGCCCTCGCGGCGGCCACGGCGTCTCACACTCCCGGCATCGACCTGCTCGTCGTTCCGCTCGATCGTGATGCGGATCTCAACCAGCGGCGGGCCATCGCGGCCGCCGTTCGTGCCTCGGTGACATGACCGACCCGGCGGCGCCCACGATCCGCCGGCTCGGTCTGGCCGATGGGGTGCGGCTCGTCGTCGGGATCCGGTCCGGAGCCGGTGGACGACGGCCCGGCCCCACGGACACCGACCGCCCGGTCGTGATGCTCCACGGCTTCACCGGCGACGCCTCCACGATGGATCCGCTGGCGGCGCCGCTCGCGACAGGTGGGCCCGCCGCGCCGGCCGTGGCGCCGGGGGCCGACAGTCCGGCCGACCCGGCCCGCCCGGACCGATCCCGCCACGTGGATCAACCGGGCCGACGGGTCATCGCGGTGAACCTGATCGGCCACGGCGGATCGACGGGACCGGACCTGCGGTCCTATTCGGTCGACGCGATGGTCGACCAGGTGATCGAGATGCTGGCGATGCTCGACGAGCGCGAAGCGATCGATCTGATCGGATATTCGATGGGTGGCCGGGTCGCGTTGACCTTGGCCTGCCGCCACCCCGAACGGGTTCACACCCTGTCGCTCATCGGGGTGTCGGCCGGGCTCGCCGACGCGAACGAACGGCGGCGCCGGGTGACCGACGACGAGGCCTTGGCCCGATCGATCGAACAGGACGGTCTGGTCGCGTTCGTCGATCGTTGGATGGCCAACCCGCTGTTCGACACCCAGCTCCGTCTCGGCCCGCAGCGGCTGGCGGAGCTCCGGACGCAGCGCCTGCGCAACGACGGCACCGAACTGGCGCGCAGCCTGCGGGCGGCAGGGACGGGGCGGATGCGACCGCTTCACGACGACCTGGCGTCATGTCGGGTGCCGACGTTGCTGATCGTCGGGGAGGAGGACCCGAAGTTCTCGGCGATCGCGGCCGGGTTGCGTGACGTCCTGCCCGATGGTCGGATCGCCGTCATCCCCGAGGCCGGCCATGCCGCGCACCTCGAGAACCCGCGGGCAGTGCTCGCCCAGCTGCGAACGCACCTCGACACCGGCCCGGCGACTCACGGCGTGCGGTTGCCGCTCCGGTCACAGCTGCTGACGGCCCGGGGGGCGACGCGGACCCGACAGTCGATCCTGTACTCGCTCACCGTCGCCGGCATGACGGGCTGGGGTGATGCCTCGCCGCTACCGGGCTGGTCGAACGAATCGCTCGAGGACTGTCGCGCCGCGCTGTCGACCCGTTTCGTCGTCCCCTCCGACGAGGATGCGTTCGACGGCGCGGCGGCTCAGCGGGTGCTCGACGGGCTGACCGCGACGGCCGGTTCGGCGGGAGTGCCGGCCGCCCGGGCCGCGGTCGCGGGGGCCATGCTCGATCTCGACGCCCGCCGGCACGGCCGGCTGCTGAGCGCACATCTCGCTGCGCGTCACGGCACCGAGTCCGGCCGGGCCGATACGGTCGAGGTTCACGGCGTCGTGTCGGCCCCGTCCCCCGGCGGTGTCGCCGACGAGGTCGAGGCCGTAGTCGCCGCCGGTGTCTCGACGATCAAGTTGAAGGTGGCGGCTGGGCCCGTCGATGTCGACGTGGCGCGCGCGGAGGCCGTGCGATCCGCCGCCCCCCATGTGCGGCTGCGGCTCGATGCCAACGGTGGATGGGACCACGACACCGCGCTCGACGCGCTGATACGACTCGCCGTGTTCGACGTCGAGTTGTGCGAGGAACCGGTCGCCGGCATCGAGGCCATCGCCGAGATCGGGGCGGATGGCCCCATCACGGTGGCGGTCGACGAATCGGCCCGCACCGTCGTCGATCTCGAACGGTTGTGGCCGCTGACGGCATCGGGGCACATCGGTGCGGTCGTGATCAAGCCCCAGGCGATCGGCGGCCCCGACCTCGCCATGCGGGCCATCGCCGATGCCCGGAGCCGCGGCGTTCAGGTCATCGTCACCTCGATGATCGACAGCGCCGTCGGGGTCGCCCATGCGGCCCATGTCGCCGCGGCCGCAGGCCTGCCGGGTGCCCACGGCCTCGACACCTCACGTCTGCTCACGGCCGACGTGGCCCCGATCGCCGACGCCGTTCCGATCGTGGCCGGCCGACTGTCGTTCGCGGCGGCCGACGGAGGAGACGGGCGCCGCCGGTTCGGCGATGGGCTGGCCATCGGCCCGGTTTCGCCGTGGTTGGTGCCGTCGTCGTAGCCTCACCGGGTGGACCTCTACATCATCCGACACGGCCGACCCGAGCGTCAGGTGCTCGGCGACGGGACCGCCGCCGATCCGGGCCTGTCCGACACGGGTCGCGAACAGGCGAGACGTACCGCCGAATACCTGCGCTCGGAGGGGATCGACCACATCGTGTCGTCGACGATGCGCCGGGCGATCGAGACGGCTGCGCCGCTGGCCGAGGCACTCGGTCACACGGTGGAGGAGCTCGACGACATCAAGGAATCGGACCACAAGAACTCCGTCTACATCCCGGCTGAGGAGATGTCGCCGGATGATCCCGACGCCGCCCACTTCTTCGAAGGCAACATCCACGACCATGTCTTCAGCGACGGACTCGACGCGTTCACCGAACGGGTCAGTCGGGGCTTTCAACACATCATCGACACCAACAAGTCGAAGCGGGTCGCCGTTTTCTGCCACGGGATGACCACGTCGGCATTCCTGCGCACGATCCTTCGTTTCGAGGATCCGTTGATGATCACGGTCGACTATTGCGGGATCAGTCGGGTGCAGGCGAGCTCCACCGGGGTGCGTTCGGTTCGGTCGATCAACGAGACGCATCACGTCCGGGACCTCATCGAGTGGTGAGTCGCCGTTTCCGTTCCCGTCTTCGCGTCCGGTCGACGCGATGAAGGCGATCCGGATCATCGACGGTGATGCCGTGGTGGTCGATGAGCCCGATACGCCTGCGGTCGGCGATGCCGGGGAGGTCCGGGTGGAGGTCGCCGCGGTCGGGATCTGCGGCTCGGATCTTCATCTGATCGACAGCGGTCTGGCCGAGGGCCGGGTACTCGGCCATGAGATCTCCGGTCGGCTGGGCGACGGAACCGCGGTGGCGATCGAACCGTTCCGGTCGTGCGGACGCTGCCGGCCCTGCATCGACGGGGACCGCCACCGGTGCGCGGAGGGCCCCGACATCATCGGGATCGTCAGCGACGGTGGGATGGCCGAGTTCGTCATGGTGCCCGAGGCTGCGCTGGTGGCGTTGCCGTCGGGGATCGATGTCGCCGACGCGTCGTTGGTCGAGAATCTGGCCGTCGGCGTGCACGCGATGAACCGGGCGCGGCTGCAGCATCGGGATCGGATCATGGTGGTCGGTGCGGGACCGATCGGGCTGGCAACCGCCGCCGTGCTCCTTCGAGCCGGTTTCTCGGTCACGATCGGCGCTCGACACGACCATCAGCGTTCGGCGGCCGCGCTGATCGGTGCGGTGGTGTTGGACGAAGCTGCGGGTGGGGCCGACGGTTTCGATGTCGTGTTCGACGCGGTCGGGACGACCGGTTCGCTGCGGGAGTCGGTCGCACGGGTCGGGCACGGTGGCCGCATCTGTGTCGTCGGGTCGTTCTGGGATCCGGTGGAGCTCGACATCGGCATCCTCATGCAGGAGGCCGAGCTGATCCCGGCGATGATGTACGGGCGCACGCCGACCGGGCGGGAGATCGACACCGCCGCCGGGCTGCTCGCCGAGCTCCCTTCGCTCGGTGAGGTCATGATCAGCCATCGCTTTCCCCTCGATGCGGCAGCCGAGGCGTTCGCGGCCGCCCGTGAACGGTCGGCGGGTGCGATCAAGGTGCTCCTCGAGCCGGGCCGTTGAGCAGGCGCGGCGCGGGTGTGTCGAGGCCGACCGTCGCGGGGCCCAACCCACCGGTAGGTTGTTCAAGTCTGAAACAATTGACGGATCGGTGCCGGTCACGATGCAGAACGAGGAGAGCGGGACGGGGAGATGGCGAAGAGGAGACGACGAAGAGGAGATGACGACGAGGAGATGAGGAACTCACGATGAGCGAAGACACGACCACCTCGACCGACCGGACCGACCGGACCGATGAATGGGATCGGCTCCGGGCTGCCCATCTGGCCGATGCTGCGGATCGGCCGGACTCGACCGGTCGGGGCGTGCACCATGTGGCGTTGCTGTGCACGGATGTCGAACGCACGATCGGCTTCTACCAGGGCATCCTCGGCTTCCCGCTCACCGAGCTCTTCGAGAACCGCGACTATGAGGGGTCGACCCACTTCTTCTTCGACATCGGCAATGGCAACGCGCTCGCGTTCTTCGACTTCCCCACCCTCGGTCTGGAGGACTATGTCGAGGTGTTGGGTGGTCTGCACCATCTCGCGATCTCGATGGCACCGGCGGACTGGGAAGAGAAGAAGGCCGCCCTCGCCGCGGCGGGCGTGGAGACCCAGCAGGTGCAGACCTCCTTGTACTTCCGGGATCCCGACGGCGCCCGAATCGAGATCATCAGCGATCCCCTCGGGGAGATGTACGGCAATGCCGTGATGTAGGCCCGATCGGCTCCTACTCTGAGCGACGTGCCGCCCCCTTCTTCGCCGAGCCTCGTCGTGATGGCCGCTGGTCTCGGGTCGAGATTCGGAGGGACGAAGCAACTTGCCCGGGTTGGTGCCGATGGTGAGACGTTCCTCGACTTCTCGATCGTCGATGCGGTCGCCGCCGGGGTGGAGAAGGTCGTCTTGATCGTGCGCTCCGAGATCGAGGCCGACGTGCGTCGCCATGTCGGGCCGCGTCACCCCGACGTGGAGATCACCTTCGTTCGACAAGACGAGCACGGCCCGTCTCGTTCTCGCCCGTGGGGCACCGGTCACGCCGTGCTCGCCGCGGCCGGTCAGGTCGATGGCCCGTTCCTCGTGTGCAATGCCGACGACTACTACGGGCGCAGCACCTACGCCGCGGTCGTGCCCCTGGCCGGGGAATTGCACCCGCAGCGGGCGTTGCTCGCCGGCTTTCGCATGGCGCAGACGCTTCCGGCCGTCGGCGAGGTCAGTCGCGGGGTGTGTGAGGTCGACGGCGACGAGCTCGTGGGTCTGGTGGAGACCCACGGGATCGCACGCCGGAACGACGGCTCGATCACCGCGACCGATCCGTCCGGCCCGTTGGCCGACGACGCCGTGGCGTCGATGAACTTCTGGGCTTTCCCCAACCGGGTTTTCGACGAGCTGGACGCCGGGTTCGAGTCGTTCCTGCGTGAGCACGGCGGCGACGACGAGGCGGAGTTCCTGCTTCCCTCGGTCATCCACGATCTGATGGCCCGGGGTGAGTTGACGGTGGGAGTGGTGCCGACCTCGGAGGCGTGGGTGGGTGTGACGAATCCCGACGATCTCGAGGTCGCGCGGCACCGAATCGCGGCGATTCGGAACTGAGGGAACCGCGTCGGCGGGAACCAGACCGGCCTCGCGATCGTCGGAGTGGACATGAGGCAGCGAACGATCCCCCTTCTTCTGGTGTTCTCCCTGGCCGCAGCCGCGTGTGGGGAGGCGATCACCGACTCCGACACGTCGGGGCCCGAGCCGGCTCGGTCGACGCCGAGTGAGACCGACACCGGTGCCGAGGCCGAGGTCGCGCGGGGTTGGCTCGAAGGCAACGATCTCGATTGGACGACGAGTGCAGACGAGCGAGCGGCGGGCGAGGATGCGGTGGAGTTCGCGTCGGAGCCTGCGGATGTGGGCGACGACGACGGAGTGGCGGTCGCGGATCTCGGTACGGTCGGCGACGCGGCGTCGGCCCCGGAGCTGTCGAGTGAGATCGGGCCGATCGAGCCGCCGGTCGCTGCGGCTCCTCTCCGGGCCGGGTCGATCGACGACGCGCAGGACGTGGCGTCGTTTCTCTCCTATCGGTCTTCGATCACCGACGCGGGCATCGTGGTTCGTCCTCTCGATCTGCGCGACTCGACGGTGTTCACGGTGACGGGGAACAACGGCCTGCCGGTGCTCGATGCCGTAGTGGAGTTCTGGGAGTCGACCGCGGACCGGACCGCTGGTTCGCCGGTGGTGACGTTGCGAACGACGGCCGACGGCTCGGTGCGGTTCAGCCCGGTCGCCATGGCGCCGGACCTCGGCGCGCTCGACCCGGCCGACATCGATGTGGTCGTACGGGTCGGGGACCTCGCGACGGACGTGGAGTATGTGCGGGGTGAGCCGTTGGTGGCCGTGACGGTCGACGCCCCGGGGGGCGTGGACGGATCGGTGCCGCTCGATGTGCTCTTCGTGCTCGATGCGACCGGTTCGATGGGCGATGAGATCGCCCGTTTGCGGGAGAACATGTCCACGATGGCCCGCGAGATCGCGGCGCTTCCCAGCGCACCCGATGTGCGGTTCGGCATGACGGTCTATCGCGACGAGGGGGATCTCTTCGTGACCCGCACCTTCGACCTGACCGGCGATCTCGACGCGTTCCTCGATGCGCTGGCCGAGGTCGAGGCCGACGGCGGCGGTGACTATCCGGAGGCGCTCGACGAGGCGTTGGCCGACGCGCTGGAGAAGCCGTCGTGGCGCCGTGACGGTGCGGTCGAGCTGATGTTCGTGATCGCCGACGCGCCGCCACAGGTGACTCGCCAGGTTCGCCAGCCCTACACGGCCAGCGCGATCGCCGCGGCCGAGGCCGGGGTGAAGATCTTCCCGGTCGCGGCGTCGGGGACCGATGACCAGGCCGAGTACGTGATGCGTGAGCTGGCCTTCGTCACCGGTGGCCGGTTCGTGTTTCTCTCCTATGGCGCCGGCGGGTCGACCGCGACCGGCGACCGCACCGACATCTCCGCCGATGACTACGACGAGCTCCCTCTCGACCGGCTGGTGGTTCGTCTGGTCGAGGACGAGCTCGCCGCGTTGGCGGGCGGCGTCGCGCCGCAGTCGACATCGACCACGGTTCCCGTGACGACGACCACCTACGAGCAGTAACGGCGGGGTCATCGGGTCGACCCGGGGGGGTCCAGTCGGAACCGGGCGTCGGGACCCCGCACCACTTTCCATCCGTGGTCGTGGATCAGGTGGTGCTCGTGCTGGCAGATCAGCACCAACTTGTCGATGTCGGTCGGCCCCCGAGCCGGTGGTGCCCACGGAACGATGTGGTGGGCCTCGCAGAACTGGGGCGCGAGGCCACAGCCGATGCATCCTCCGTCGCGGGCGACGAGGGCGCGGAACTGATCGTCGGTGGCGGTGCAGTGACGGCGCCCGTGCCACAGCGGTTGGCCGTTGCCGGAGAAGACGAGGCCGAAGATGTCGGCGTTGCAGGCGAGCCGTTCGAGTTCGGCGGTCGGGATCGGCCCGACTCCGGGGATCTCGCAGCGACCGTCGGGGTCCGTGCCGTCGATCACCCCGGATTCGGCCACGACGAGCAGCTGGCTCCGAACGGGTCGTGGGAGACAGGGCGATGGCGGATGGATCTCGGCCGCCCCGGGTTCGGTGGTGAGCAGCGATTCCAGCGCGTCGGCGAGGCGT
Organism: Actinomycetes bacterium; assembly: GCA_024276495.1. GTDB lineage: Bacteria > Actinomycetota > Acidimicrobiia > Acidimicrobiales > Aldehydirespiratoraceae > JAJRXC01. Next base: position 6,948 of record JAJRXC010000008.1, on the reverse strand, counting down.
TGTTGTCGGCTGCGGATCTTGTCGGCCTCGCCTCGGCCACCGTCGAGCCGAAAGAGCCGACGAGCTTCGGCCTCGACCGCCACCCGGATCGCCTCTCCGACCACCGGATCGAACTCTCCGTGCACGATGGTCATGCCGTCGTCGCCGCTGAAGATGGAGAGCCGTCGGTCGGCCCGTTGTCTGCGGAAGCGGCGCGCTCGGTCGGTCTCGTGGTGTTGACGGCGGACCCACGCTCGTGCGTCGCGGGCGGTGAGGTCGGCGGGCCGGGCCTCGGCGTGGTCGAGCAGTGGGGACTGCTCGACCAGCTCGGCCGATGTGGCGTCGGCGGCCCGGACGAGCACGTCGGCGTGTTCCTCGGTGATCCGCCCGCGGGCCAAGGCCGCTCGGGTGTGCGGCATCTCGGCGAGCCCCTGGGCCCGGCGGACCCGCCGGTCGGCCTCGCGTTGAGAGCATTTCGTGGATGCTCGCACGCTCGCCGACGCGGACGGCCCGTTGTCGTCGAGGGCATCGAGGGCGGCGGCCGTGTGGGCCTCGAGTGCCGACACCGCACCGCGAATCCGGCCGAGTTGCGACAACACGGTGGTCAGCTCACCACGACCCAGGGTCGGAAGCTGCGGTTGTAGCGCTGCCACCTCGGCAAGGAACGCCTCGAACACGGTTCTCCTCGATGGGGAAGTGTCGACTGCACCAAGCCGGATCGAACGAAGCGTGATCCCGCGACCGCTGTGCCGTCACTCTAGCACGAGTGTCGGTGATAAGCGAACATATGTTCGATTTATTCGAGTCGATCCCGGAATCGTCGCACCGCTCAGCTGAGATCGAACCAGTAGTCGGTGGCGGTCGGGGTGTGGGTCACCCGCAACATCACGTTGCCCACGTCGCCGTCGGCAACCGCACGACAGACCCAGGCGGGAGGGAGCGCCTCGCCCGGGCCGGCCTGGGCCTCGGGATCGACGAAGATGTCGCTGTCGGTCGCACAACCGGCCTCGTCGCCGTAGACGGTGGAACCACTGACCATCGCGAATGCGAGGGTGTCGCCGAGGGTCACCAGGGGTTCGGTGCCGATGTAGGTGAGCCCGATCTGGGCCACGACCAATTGGGTGCCGTCGGGAGCGGGCGGACCGCCGAGGTCGAGCACATCGGACTCGCTGTCGAGATTGACGAATCCGAGCGATACGAGCCAGCCGTCGACATCAGCGACGCCGCCCAGCGCCAGGGGACTGCCACGGTCGGTCCCGACCCCGCCGAGTCCGCCTCGGGAGGGGGTGATCTCATCGCACTCGTCGAGCCGCCAGCCGCCGTCCTGGAATATCCAACGTCGGGGCGTCGCCTCAGGGAACTCCTGGGCGGCTCCGGACATGGAGATGACGACCTGCGCGGTAGAGCCATCGAAGCCACGGAGCTCGACCGCGTCGATGCCGAGTGCCGACAGGTCGATGCCCGCGTTGTCCATCAGGAAGCGTCGGCCATCGAGGTAGCCTTCGACCGCCGCGAACCGAAGCTCTCGGCAGCTGCGGGAGAGGAGGTTGAAGTAGGTCTGGTCGTCTGCACGAAGGAACGCGTCGAACGACTCGGTGGCCGCGGCCTCGAGGTCCGCTTCGGTCCCCGATCCGTTCGCTTCCGACCCCGCGGGGTCGACATCGTCGGCATCGTTCGGGACCGAACCGGCCGTTGGACCGAACCCGGGGTTCCCGTCGCTGCTGCAGGCCGACACGATCAGCGCGGCAACGACGAACACACCGAAAAGCCGAGCCCGCACCACGCTATGCATCGGGACAACGTAACAGCTCACCGTTCACTCGACCAACAGGTCCTCCGGGTCACCCGTCGTCGGGCGGGCCACGGGGACCCGCCCGACGCGCTCGATCGGTGGCCGGCGATTCAGCCGACCCGGGTGATCGTCACCTCCATCACGGGATCGTCCCAGCCGTGGAGGTCGGGGAGAAGATCGGCTGCACCGGTGACGCCGGCGTGGTGGGCGATGACGCCGTCTTCGGCGAGGGCCGGGTTGCTCATTCCGGTGCCGGCGCCCATCGAATCGACGCCGGTGAGCGGTCCACACGGGGGCACGAGGTCGCCGAAGTCCTCGGTGTTGATCTCGGTTCCCGCGTCGTACCCGTTGGCCTCGTACTCCACCGATTCGCCGATCCGGCGGGGCAACCGCTCACCGTCGAGCCCGGTGAAGCCGTCGTTGGTGCAGATCAACATCGACGCCAGCGTGATCCGGCGGGCGCCTGGTTGCGCGTAGACCGTCAAGGTCGTCTCCTCGTCGGGCAGGACCGGACCGGCGGCGGCGAAGACGCCACTCACGCCCCGGCGCCCCTCGATCGCCGCGACCAGCCCGGGGACGTCACCGTTCTCGGCGAGCCCCCGGACGGCGGCGCCGGCCTCGTGGCCGACGGTGAACAGGTCGAAGGCACGTCGATGGGTGACGACGACGGGCGGCGTGAACGGCTGACCGTCGCTCTCGTTCTCGATCTCCACCTCGTAGACGGCTGCGCCGTCGATGCGGGTGATCGTGATCTTCGCGACCGGGCCGGCGAAGCCGTGGAGGTCGGGGAACAGATCGGCTGCACCGGTGATGCCGGCGTGGTGGGCGATGACGCCGTCTTCGGCGAGGGCCGGGTTGCTCGTGCCGGTTCCGGCGCCCATCGAGTCGACGCCGGTGAGCGGTCCACACGGGGGCACGAGGTCGTCGAAGTCCTCGGTGTTGATCTCGGTTCCCGCGTCGTAGGCATCGGCGTAGACGATCGTCTGCTTGCCCCGCGCTCCCGGCAGCCGCAACGAGTCGAGCCCCGCGAATCCGTCGTTGGTGCAGATCAGCATCGTCGCGATCGACAGCTGACGGCGGTTGCGTTCCGCCGTGATCTCGAAGGTCACCGACCCACCCGGCAGCACCGGGCCGTTGGCGTCGGCCACGACGATCTCGTCGACTCGTCGATCGGCCCGCAACTCGGCGACGAGCCCGGGGACGTCACCGTTCTCGGCGAGGCCCCGAATGCCGGGCGACGCCGCATCGCCCGGCGAGAACACGTCGGTGCGCCGGTTGTGCGTGACCGCCACCGGTGGAGTGAACGGCTGGCCGGCGGTGAGGTTCTCGATCGTGACGAGGTAGGTTCGCTCGCCCGATCGGCCTCCCCCGGATGCCGCCGCGTTGGTTGTGCCGGCCAACGCCGTGAAGAGGCTCAGCGCGATGACAGCCCAAACCGGCCGTCGGTAGAATCGTTGCATCGTCATTTCTCCCTGTTGGTTGAGGTGGCGTGTCGGGCACGGCTGGCTTTCCAAGGACGGCCGTGCCCGGCTCTCACACACGCGACTCGCATACGTCTCGCGTGCGCAACATGCCCAACGTCACACAGGGCCGGTTCGGTTCCCGACGGAGGCGGATTCGGCCCTGCGCCGTCGGCCCTCGTCGGGTTGGGTCCTGCTCGCCGTGACAGACTCGCGAGATGTTCGCGCCCTCCGTGACCCGTCACGCCCCGAACGCGATGGTGTCCACCATCGACCATCTCGCGACCACCGCGGGCCTCGACGTGCTTCGCCGTGGCGGCAGCGCGGTCGATGCCGCGCTCGGGGCCAACGCGGTGCTGGCGGTCACGTCGTCGCACATGTGCGGGATGGGTGGTGACCTCTGGGCGCTGGTCCACCACGACGACGCGGCGCCGCCGGCCACGCTCGACGCGTCGGGCCGGGCCGGGTCCGGTGCCGACCCCGGGCGGGCGAGGGCCGACGGGTTGGCGAGGATCCCCCTCAACGGCGACATCCGGGCCGTCACCGTGCCCGGCGCGGTCGACGGCTGGCTCGCCCTGCACGAACGGTTCGGGCGGCTGCCGTTGTCCGATGTCTTCGCCGCGGCGATCGGGTTCGCTTGTGACGGGTTCCCCGTCGCCCCGATCCTCGCCTTCATGGCCCCCGACGTCGCCGGTGTCGCCCACAACGAGCTGCCGGCCGCCCCGCGGACCGGCGAGATCGTGACCCGGCCTGGTTCGGCCCGGGCGCTCGAGGCGATCGCCACTCGGGGACGGGCCGGCTTCTACGGCGGTGAGTTCGGCGAGGGACTGCTCGCCGCGGGGCCCGAGGAGTTCACGCCCGCCGATCTTGACGTCACCCAGGCCCGCTGGGTCGAACCGGTGACGCTCGACGCGTTCGGTCATCGCCTCTGGACCACCCCACCGACCAGCCAGGGCTACCTCACCCTCCTCGGCGCGGCGATCGTCGATCCGCTGCGGCCCGCCCCCGATGCCGCCGGCACCCATCTCCTCGTCGAGGCCGCCGCGCTCGCGGCCCACGATCGACCAACGGTGCTGTTCGAGGGCGCCGACCCCGCCGACCTTCTCGCCCCCGACACGATCGCCGAGCGGCGAGCCGCGATCGACCCTGAGCGGGCCGGCCACGTCGCGGCCCCCGAATGGTCAGGGGACACCACGTACCTGTGTGCGATCGACGGTGACGGCATGGGCGTGTCGCTCATCAACAGCAACGCCAACGGGTTCGGGTCGCGGATCATCGCCGGATCCAGCGGCATCTTCCTGCACGACCGTGGGCTCGGTTTCTCGCTCCAGCCTGGTCATCCGGCCGAGTACGGCCCGGGGCGGCGGCCGCCCCACACCCTGTCGCCGGCCCTGGTCACCCACCCCGACGGACGGTTGCGCACGGTGCTCGGCACGATGGGGGGCGACACCCAACCGCAGATCCTGCTCCAGCTCCTCGCCGCGACCCTGCTCCACGGACGCGACGCAGGGGCGGCGATCGGTCAGGGCCGCTGGAAGATCGCGCCCGACGACGACGGTGGGGGGTTCGACACCTGGCGCCCCGGTCACGGACGCGAAGTGCGGATCGAGGACCACGTGCCGGTCGGGACCCGCGACGGCTTGATGAGCCTCGGTCACCAGGTCAAGGTGGCCCATTCCGGCGAGTTCGGCCACGCCCACATGATCGAGGTGAGCGTCCATGGGTCGTTGGCGGGCGCGGCCGATCCGCGAGCGTTGACCGGGATGGCCGCCGGGCTGTAGATGGACCCCGACCGGCTCAGCGCGGGTCGGGAAGGCCCATCGGGTTCGGGAAGGGAATGGTTCCCGAGCCGGCGACGGCATGGGCCGGCGCGGTGAGGACGTCGAGAAGACGACGTTGTTCCCTCCCGCCGAGGGCCGCATCGATCGGGTCCCGGGCCCGGCGGTCGGTCCTGTCCTCGATCTCGGCTCTGAGTCGTGCGCCGGCCCTACTCAGCCCGGTGACGTCGAGAAGGCCCCGATCGACGAGTCGGGCTGCCGCGAGATCCCATTCGTCGTCCGTCCAACCCCGGTTGTCGCGGAGCAACTCGATCGGCAGATCGCGGGCGGTCGCATGGAGCACATGGGACTCGCATCCGTCGATGCCAACGGCTCGTAACGCCCGGATGTGGCTGTCGCCTCGATGCTCGCGAAGAGCGGTGCTCAGCTGCCAACACCTGGCCACGGAGTCGGCTTCGGTGGGAAGCACGGCGTTGGCGCGGAACATGGGCAGTTCGTCGCGGCCGGATTCCTCGACGATGCGTTCGAGGAGGGGATTGACCTCGGCCGCGGTCTCCTCGATCCCGGGGGCGAGTCGCCGTAGCGCGATCGCGGCGGCGTGTGCTCGCACCGAGATGAGCTTCTCGGGGCTCGCCCGCTGCCACGCCTCGGGGATGGATCGCTCCACCATCGTGGGAGCGAAGTTGTCGAACGCGTGGATCACGGTCGCGGCGTCGACGTCACCGAGGGGCGCGGCCCGGAAGCCGAAGTAGCCCATCCAGAACCCCGACAGACCGGCGTGGCGGGCCGCGTCGCGCGACTCCGGGGCGAAGTAGGTGACCGCGTGCAGAGTCTCGATCCGATGCCAGAGGGCCCGGGCGGTGTTCACGATCGGGCCGTCGCCGGTGGATCCCATTTCGCCGCCGTCCTCACCGCGGCGAGCGTCGCGGCGATGTCGTCCCGGACCGAGTCGATCCTGATCGCGCGGGGACGCCCGGCCAGCACCGCCACGACGCGGTCGTACAACTCGTCGAATCCGGCCAGTTCGTTGCCGTCACCGCACAGGTCCGCGAACTTGCGACCGCCTCGGGCGACGAAGCGTTCGCGGGCATCGTCCAGCCCGGCCATGAGCACGATCTCGATGAATGCCGCGCCGGTCGCGGTCGCGGTTTTCTCCACACGAACGAGGTCGGGGAGTCGACCGTAGAGCTGGGACACGATCACATCGTGTCCTGCGGTGAGCGAGGTCGCCGCCATGTCCGTGACCATGCGGCGGGCGATGGTTCCCGACTCGGTGGGGGTCTGTTCCCAGCCGACCATGAGGGTGCGGACCTCGTCGACGTCGAGGCGAAATGCCGGCGCGCGTTCGGCCGCGAGGGCGGTCGCCGTGGTGGTCTTGCCGATGCCGGGCGGTCCGTTGATCACCATGAGCGTCGCCATCGTCGTCTCCCTTCCCGATGCCGACACTAGGTTCTCCGTCCCGGCCGCAGTCGGTGATCGGCGCGGCCGACCCGGCGCGTTGACCGAAATGGCCGCCGGGCTGTGGGCCTCCGATACCATCTGACGGTCCGTCAGATTCAGGAGTGTGCATGCGGGGCATCATCGCCAGCGGGGCCTACATCCCTCATCGTCGTCTCGACCGCGCCGAGATCACAGCCCTGTTCGGCAAGGGCGGCGGTCGCGGAACCCGCGCGGTGGCCTCGTACGACGAGGACACGACGACGATGGGCGCCGAGGCCGCCCGCAACGCGATCCGTGACGCGGGCGACGTGGCCGTCGATTCGCTGTGGTTCTCCACCTCGACCCCCGCGTATCTCGAGAAGACCAATGCGACCGCTATTCACGCGGCGCTCAGGCTGGAGCCGGCGGTCGGCGCCCTCGACTTCGGTGGGGCGTTGCGCTCCGGCATCGGCGCGTTGCGCACCGCGTTGCAGGGCACGGGCACGACCCTCGTGATCAG
>JAJRXC010000002.1 GCA_024276495.1 Actinomycetes bacterium | reverse complement strand
GTGAGGCGGCGATCATCGAGCACGGCGAGCTCACGGTCACCCCAGCGGGCCGCGACGTGGCGGATGAACTCGCCCGCGGTGGTCCGGTAGTCGGGCTCGCGATACACGCGCTCGCCGGTCATTCGTCGCTAGCCCGAGATCTTGTAGCGCACCGGCAGCCGTTTCGGTCCGACGACGAAACTCGACGCCACGTAGTCTGCAGCCCCGGCCGGTTCCATCCACTCCATGCGGGCGGCAAGCTGCTCGAGCAGGGCGGAGATCGAGGCACGGGCGAGATGGGCCCCGAGGCAGTAGTGCTCCGCCCATCCGAAGCCCAGGTGACGATTGGGTGAGCGGCCGATGTCGAAGCGATCGGGATCGTCGAACACGGACTCGTCGCGGTTGGCCGACGCGTAGAACAGGGCGAACATGTCGCCCTTCTCGATGTCGTGGCCGTCGAAAACGAGATCCCGGGTGGCGGTGCGCTTCATGTAGTTGACCGGCGCCGAGACCCGCACGATCTCCTCGACCGCGGTCTTCCGCAGACTCGGGTCGTCTCGTAGTCGCTGGAACTCGTCGGGGTTCTCGAGGAAGGCCTGGAAGGCGCCCGTGAGCGAATGGCGGGTCGTGTCGTGCCCGGCGTTGAACACGATCAGGTAGTAGCCGAGCGTCTCGATGTCGCCCAGCGGCTCGCCGTTCTCCAGGGTCGCGGTAGCGAGCATCGTGGCGAGGTCGTCGCGGGGGTTGGCCCGACGGTCCTGGATGATCGCGTTGAACATCGTGAAGAAGTCCATGAACAGCGCCATGTTGGCCTCGTCACGGGTCTCGCCTTCCCGTTGGAGCTCGGGATCGTCGCCGCCGAAGAGTTGGGTCGTCAGCTCGAGGAGCTGTTGCTCCTGCTCCGGCTCGATGCCGAGGATCGTCGACAACACCCGCAGCGGGTGCTGCTGGGTGATCTTCTCCACGAAATCGGCTTCGCCCTCGCTGCCGAGAGAGTCGATGACCGCCTTGGCGCTGGTGCTCACGATCTCGTCGAGTCGCTCGATGCCCCGCGGAGTGAAGTAGCCGCTGGCGACCTTGCGGAAGATCCGGTGGTCGGGAGGGTCCATCTCGATGATGGTCTTCATCACCATGGGGATCGTGGGGTTGTCCCGCCGGTAGGCCTGCTCGTCGGTGAGCAAGACGATGCCCTCGCCGTTGCAGAAATCGTCCGGACGACCCGAGATCTCCATGATGTCGGCGTGGCGGGTCACCGCCCAGAACGGTTCGTAGTCGGTCGGCTCGAAGTACCGGAGCGGCTGGCTGCGCAGTTGTCGCCACTGCTCATGTGGAGGTCCGGCGGCCCCGTACCGCGCCGAGGAGATGAGATCGAGTCCATCGATGGCCATGGCCGAAACCCTAGGTCGTCGGTGGGTCCGAGCGCCCGTCGAGAAGTTCGAGAATCCGGTCCTCGAAGGTCCAGTCGGCCGGCTCGTCGGCCCGTCCGGAGTCGTGCCACCAACGAAACGTGTGCGCGGCCATGGAGGCGAAGTCGTGCTGTGGCGTCCATCCGAGATCGGCGCGCACGCGTTCGATCGAGAACACCGTGCTGCGGTTCCAATGGTGGATGTTGGGGGCGAGATGCTGCACGAGCTGGCTCAGCTGGAACCGTTGACGGCCACGGGACCGACCCCTTGCCTTCGCCCCGTCGGCGGTGGCGCGAACCGACAGGCCGACGCCGGTGGCGCTGCCGAGGTCGACGAGGATCTCGCCGGTCCAGAGTCGATCCATCAGCTCGGGAGGGATGAACCGGACGTCGACCGAATCGACACCGGCGGCCGCGGCGAGTTCGGCGACGTAGCCGGTACGGGTGACGTACTCACGACCGGTCAGGTTGTAGCGGCGCCCGAAAGTGACGGTCCTGCCCATCATCTGCTCGAGGGCGCGGGCTTGGTCGTCGACATGGCCCAGCTGGAGCAGTGTGGTCCCGTCGCCGGGCACCAGCACCGGGCGGCCGTCGACGAGGCGACGAAACATCGCCTGCTCGCGTGACGAGATCATGTTGTGGGGGCCGAAGACCATCGAGAACGGCACCGTCGTGGCCGGGAACCCGTGTTCGGCGTGGGCCGCCCTCAAAAGGTCTTCGCACAGCAGCTTGTGGAGGCCGTACTCGTTTTGGGCCTCGCCGCGGTCGTCGGGGTGGTTCTCGGTGATCGGCAGGATGTCGGCCGCCGCGTAGGTCACCGTCGAGCTGGCGAAGATGTAGTGGCCGACCCGGTCGCGAAAGAGCTCGATCATGAGCGCGACGTCGTCGGGGTGGTAGGCGGTCACATCGTGGATGACGTCCCATTCGGTGCCGGCGAGGGCGGTGCGGACGGTGTCGGGGTCGCTTCGGTCGGCAACCAGGCGATCGACCGAATCAGGGATGTCGGCCTCGGACCTGCCCCGGTTGAGCACCGTGACGTCGTGGCCGCAGCGCACCAACTCGTGGACGAGCGCCAAGCCGTTGAAGTTGGTGCCGCCCATGACGAGAACCTTCATGGGCGGCACCGTAGTGGTCAGATGGCCCGCATCGAGTTGTTGCGGGCGTTGTGCTGGACTTCGGCGAGGCCGAGCACCTCGAGCACCGGTGGGACGTAGTTGGCGAAACGACCGCGAAGCCCCTTCTTGATGCCGTAGAAGCCGCCGACCGGATTGTCCTCGGACCGGCCCCAGGCCTCGACCGTGTCCGGCTTGGGTTCCTTTTGTTCGTCGGCGTTTCCGAGCAGCATCCAGTCACCGTGGCGTTTCAACATCTCGTGGAGGTCGTCGATGCAGCGAAGGTGATAGTGGAGGCGGGTACTGCCGACGTCGACCACGAGAGTCGGCGGGTCGTTCTCTTCGGCGCGATAGGCCTCGAACTCGGACCTGCCGGGCGGAGTCGTGAGGATCCACGGGTCGTCGGCGGTGCCGGTTCCTTCGACGTCGGTCACGTCAGGCTCCTGGCTCTCTGGTCGGCGTTCCCCGGCGTTCGACCTCGGCCGACAGGCCGGCGGCGAACTGCTCGAACGATGGTTGCAGATCGGGGAGTGATCGGCGGATCAACGCCAGCATCGGGCCGCTGAACTCCTCGCGCATCGAGAACGTCGTCCCCGCGGGGACGGCCCCGAGGGTGAAGGTGCGCGCACCCCGGAACAGCCCGAGGGGCATGCCGCCGGACCAGATCATCGTGTGGGGGGCGTCGTACGTGGTGACCGTCAGTTTGAAGGTCCGCTTCGGGTCGACCTCGTTGACGAGCCGTACCGTTTGGCCGAGGCCGAGCGTGCCCTCCAGCGAGACGATGCCCGAGTCCCGGTCGGCGATGTGGGCCGAGTCGGTGAGTACGGCCCACACATCCTCGGGTGAGCCGGCGATCTCGGTGTCGACTTCGAAGCTGAGCATGGGGAGACCGTAGCCGTGTGAATATGACATCTCTTGTCATGATTTCGCGCCTGTGCGAGAATTCGCTCGTGCGGGCCGGACGTCTTGTCTCCTTGATGCTGCTGCTCCAACGGCGGGGCCGCGTCACGGCTCGCGAACTTGCCCTGGAACTCGAAGTCTCCGAGCGGACCGTGCTCCGTGATGTCGAGGCCCTGTCGGGGGCCGGCGTGCCGGTCGTCGCCCATCGTGGGCGAGATGGCGGCTTCGAGTTGATGGACGGGTACCGAACCGATCTCGCGGGCCCGACGGACTGGGCTCCGAGCGACCTACGACCGGGTCGGTCCCGTCGGGCGGCCGTGCGGATCTCTCCCGAAGGTCGGCGCCTCGCCGCCGTGCTCGGCCGGCTCCAACCGTTGCGAGTCCGGCGGGCGGTACTCGCCGACGACCGGGGTTGGCTCGAGGCGACCTTCCGGCTCGGCTCGATCGACGCCGCGACGGTCGACGTGCTGTCGTTCGGCCCGGAGATCGAGGTGCTCGATCCGCCGTCCTTGCGTGATCGGGTGGCCTGCGCGGCCCGCCGAACCGCCCGGCTCTACGGCGATCAGTCGGCGATGGCGCCGTAGACGATGCTCTTGAGCTGGCCGCGGAAGTCGAAACTTCCCGACGGCACCAGTTGGGTCATGAACACCACCGCCAGATCCTCGGTCGGATCGACCCAGAAGACCGTCGACGCGGCCCCGCCCCAGTAGAAGTCGCCGCGGGTGCCGACGACCTGGGTCAGGGCTTCACCGATCGACACCGCCATCGTCAAGCCGAACCCGACACCGTCGGTGCCGGCCTCGCCGTAGCTTCCCGGCACCGCGAAGTCGCCCAGTTGCCCACCGCCGGGAAGATGGTTCGTGGTCATGAACTCGATCGTGCGACGACCGAGGATCCGCGCACCGTCGAGGGCGCCGCCGTTGAGCAACATGGTGACGAAGCGCAGATAGTCGGAGGTCGTCGACACCAGGCCGCCACCGCCGGAAAGGAGCTCCCGAGGTCGCCGGTAGGGACTCGTCATCGGATCGTCGTAGACGGCCACGCCGGTTCGACGCGAGCGGACGTAGTTCGTCGCGAAGCGGTCGACCTTCTCGTCGGGCACGTGGAAGCCGGTGTCGACCATGCCCAGCGGCTCGAAGATCGTCGCGGCCAGGTAGTCGTCGAACCGCTGCCCGGAGATGACCTCCACGAGTCGGGCACAGATGTCGGTGGACACGGAGTAGAACCAGCGGCTGCCGGGCTGGAAGCCGAGCGGCCGCGTGGCGAGATCGTCACACATCGACGCCAGGGTCATGTCGGGCGGGGCGGGGAGCGGGTCACCGTCGTTCAGCTTCGGCCGCCGCTCGAACCAGTCGAGCCCGATGCCCGACATGTGCATCATCACGTCGCGCATGCTCACCGGACGGTTCGCGGCGACGAGTCGGGTGGCCCCGTCGGGCCCGGTCTCCTCCACCTCCATGTCGCGAAACGCCGGGATGAACCGATGGATCGGATCGGCGAGCTTGAAGTAGCCCTGCTCGTACAGACTCATCAACGCCACACCGGTGATCGGCTTGGTCATCGAGTAGATGCGAAAGATGGTGTCGTCGGCCATCGCCTTGCCCCGCTCGAGGTCCATCGATCCCAGCGAGGAGAAGCAGGCGAGCGCGCCGTGGCGCACGATCGCGATCTGGCAACCGGCGATCTTGCCGGGTGCCACATAGCTTCGGTCGAGATGCTCGGCGATGCGGGCGAGTCGACCCGGGTCGAACCCGGCGGCGGTGGCGTCGATGTTCATGCGGCGAAGTCGATCAACGCCAAAAGGAGCGCGAAGCCGCTCAACGCGATCGCGGCCAACCCGACGATGCGGGTGGCCGTCGGGTGGACCACATCGGCACCCTCCACGATCGGCCCCCGCAGGTCCTCGTAGTGGACTTCGGCCCACACCAGGAGCACGGCACCGAGGACGACCGCGGCGATCCCGCCCAACGCGGTGGTCCAGTACGACGAGCTCGCCGCGTAGCGGGCCAGCAGGGTGCCGGCCACCATCAGCGCGATCGCAGTGCGCTCCCACGCGAGCGCGGTGCGTTCCTGCTGGAGGCCGGGGTCGATGACCTTCGACCAGCGCCGCCCCTCGGTCGGACTCATCGAGCGCCGCTCACAGCTCGCCGATGACGAACAACACGGCGGCCACCACGCCCAACAGGGCGGTTCCGACCGCGATGTAGGTGGGCAGCCGCGAGGCCGGAAGCGGTTCGCCGAGCCGCATCGAACGTTCGTTCTTGGCCCACCGTCGATACGAGGTCGCAGCCGTGAGGAAGCTGAGGCCGAGCAGGATCAGCCCGAGGATCTCCTGGCCGTAGAAGTTGTCGATGAGGTTGATGGCGCCCAGCCCACCCGCCGCCAGGGCGAGCGACGTCCGGATCCAGGCCAGGAACGTGCGCTCGTTGGCCAGCGTGAATCGGTAGTCGGGCTCCTCCCCGACGGAGCGGGGATTGGTCCAGTCCGGCCGCTGCATTCCGGGTCAGCCGTTGGGGAGCAGCACGGTGCGGGCCTCGGTGCCCGACTTGATCGAGTCGAACGCCGCCCGCAGACCATCGAGGCCGGCCGTGTGGCTGATGAGCTCGTCGAGCAACAACTGACCCTTCAGATAGAGGTCGGCCAGCATCGGGAAGTCCTTGCGAGGGCGGGCCCCGCCGGCCCGGATGCCCATCAGGTTCTTGTTCTGATGCAGTGCCTGGAACGGATAGGTCACCTCGGCGGTCAGGTCGGGAACGCCGACCGCGCAGATGTTGCCGCCCGGACGGGTCATCTGGAGGCAATCGGCCAGCAGTTGGGTGCTCCCGACGACCTCGAACGAGTGGTCGACGCCACCGCCGGTCATCTTCTTCACTTCTTTGATCACATCGACCCCCTCTTCCGCGAGGATGAAGTCGGTGGCCCCGAACTCGGTGGCGTAGGCCTCCTTTTGAGGGGCCCGATCGACGGCGATGATCCGGCTGGCGCCACAGAGCTTCGCCGCCTGGATGACGTTGAGACCGACACCGCCGGCGCCGATCACGACGCACGTGTCACCGAGTCGAAGACGGGCCCGGTTGAAAACGGCCCCGGTGCCGGTGATGACACCGCAGCCGATCAACGCGGCGGCCGTCAACGGCATCTCCTTCGGGATCGGAATGCACTGGTTCTCGCCGACGATCGTCTCCTGTACGAACGCACCGATGCCCGCGAAGTTGTAGAGGTCCTGGTCGCCCTCCCGGTAGGGCTGTGAGAGGCTGCCCATCGACACGCTGCAGTTGCCGGGATCGCCGCCTTCGCAATCGGGGCAGTGACCACAGTTGCCGAAGGTCGACAAGATGACGTGGTCGCCGACCGCGCAATAGGTGACCGCGTCGCCGACCTCGACCACGACGCCGGCGGCCTCGTGGCCCGGGACCAGCGGGGTCGGCATGTAGTACTTGCCGTGTACGCAGCTGAGATCGGAGCCACACACACCGGCGGCCTTGATCTCGACCCGCACCTGGCGGGCGGAGAGGTCGTTGTCGACGTGCTCGATGCTGTCGGAGAGGCGAACGCTGTCTTCGGTGGTTCCTTCGAGGATGAGTCCCTGCATCTCGTTAGTGTCGCGCAGCGCGCCGGGGAACACGGCATGCGGTTGAAGGGAATTCGTCGTGGAACTGATCATCGTTCGTCATGCCCGACCCGACCATGTCGAGGACGCCGACGGGGCGGCCGATCCTGGGCTCGCACCGGTCGGTCGTCGCCAGGCCGAGCTGGTGGGCGAGTACCTGGCCGCCGACGGGGTCGACGCGATCATCACGAGTCCGTTGACCCGGGCCCGCCAGACGGCGGCGCCGCTCGCCCGACGGCTCGGGATCGAGCCGGAGATCGTCGACGGGGTCGCCGAGTACGACCGTCACGACCCGAGCTACGTCCCCGCCGAGATCGTACGGGCCGACGTGGCCCGGGGTGGCGACGACGAGTTCTGGAAGGACCCGCTCGCCGTTCTCGGCGAAGCGGAGAAGGCGGAGTGGATCGCCGGTGTGGCCGCGGCGTTCGAGGCGATCGTCGCGGCCCACCCCGGCCGACGCGTCGCCGTGTTCTGCCACGGGATGGTGACGTCGGTCTGGTTCGCCCACACCCTCGGGCTCGCCGACTTGATCCGTTTCACTCCCGACTATTGCGGCGTCACGAGGATGTTGGCCTCGTCGAGAAGCGAGTATGTGACAGTCCGGTCGTTCAACGAAACCCATTTCCTGGGCGACACCCACATCCCGCTTTTCTAGGAGCTCAACCGTGGAACCAGTCAGGACCGTCGTGGTGCCGGGACTCGGAGGGAAGGCCGTCGCCGTCGATCGCCGCCAACGGGTGCGCGTCACCGATGTCGAGGGAACCCAGGTGGCCGCGCTCGTCGCGATCGACCGAGCCGACCACTCCCGCGTCGTCGATCCCGCCCGTACCCGGTCGTCGACCCAGCGGCTCTTCCCGATCGTCGGAGAGGCGTTCGTGTCATCGCGCTACGAGGCCATGCTCACCCTGGTCGCCGACACGTCCCCGGGTGTCCACGACTCCCTCTTCGCGCCCTGCGACGATCTCATGCTCGAGTTTCTCGGCGCCGAACCGGGCCACGCCAACTGCCACGACAACATCGTGGCGGCCGCGGCCGCGGTCGGCGTGGAGTTGGAGACCGCGCCGGCGACCATCAACCTCTTCCAGCCCAACGGACTGGAGCCCGACGGGACGCTGCGCTCCCGACCGGCGCCTTCGAGCGCGGGTGACCATGTCGAGCTCCGGGCGGCACGCGATCTGTGGGTGATCGTGACAGCCTGTGCGGTGGACGTGGGACTCGACGTCAACGGCTACCACTCCACCCCGATCCGGGTCGACGTGTTCGACCACTGAGAAGATCCGAGAGGCCGAGACAGGAACATGGACGCCAAGGGCATCATCTTCACCGCACTCGACACCGACCATGAGAACATCGAGTCGTGGAACCGGTGGTACGACCTCGAACACCTCCCACCCAACCTCGCGATGGCGGAGATCGCCGGTGGTTGTCGCTATGTCGCGCCGCCGGAGCTCCACGAGATCCGCCTCCCCGTCGACCCTCATCCCGGTTTCGATCACGGCCGGGGAGTCAACGTGACGATCTACCTGACCGCGGTCGATCCGGTCGAGGCCATCGGCGCGATGACGGAGTTTCGCGACGTGCTCGAGGCCGCGGGGCGCATGGACGGCGCTGGTCGGCGCACCGTGCGAACCGGCGACGCCATGGACCTGTCGTGGGTCGTCGGCGATCCCGCCCTGCGACTCGACGACCGCGACGTGCCCCACGTCGGCCACAGCGGGATCCGCATCGTGCTCCGCCGGGGCGGCGGGTCGGCCCGCGAGACGGCGGCCGCCGCCGTGGAGGTGGAGGGGGTCCACGGTGTGATGTCGTGTGCCAGTCGCTTCTTCCCCGGCCTCGACGCCGACATCCACTTCCTGAGCGGCTCGACGGCCGACGTCACGCTCGCGCTGCGGGCGGCCGCACCGTATGGCGACGATGCCGAGGTCGTGCTCGACGCGCCCTTCGACGGCGTCGCCCCGCTCGACTACTCCTTTGCCGACCGCATCCGGGCGAGCTCGTTGCCCGCCACCCTCGACACCGACACCGTTCTCTGACCGGAGGCCCACCCCGATGACCGAGTTCTTCACGACCGTTCCCGATCGCATCCCCTACGAGGGCCCCGACTCCGACAACCCGTTGGCGTTCCGATGGTACGACGCCGACCGTGTGGTCGCCGGACGACGAATGGAGGATCATCTTCGTTTCGCGGTCTGCTACTGGCACAGCTTCGCGTCCGATGGCGCCGACATCTTCGGCGAGGGGACCTGGGATCGACCCTGGCTCGACGACGCGTCGGATCCGCTGGGCGCAGCCCGACACAAGATGGCCGCCGCGTTCGAGTTCTTCGAGAAGCTGGGTCAGCCCTACTGGTGCTTCCACGACCGCGACATCGCCCCGGAGGGAGCCGACTTCGCCGAGTCCGACGCCAACTTCGCGGTGATGGTCGACGAGGCCGCCGCCCACATGGAACGAACCGGCACCCGCCTGCTGTGGGGGACCGCCAACCTGTTCTCCAACCGCCGATTCCAGGCGGGGGCGGCGACCAACCCCGACCCCGAGCTGTTCGCCTACGCCGCGGCCCAGGTGTGCCAGTGCCTCGATGCGACCCACCGTCTCGGCGGGGAGAACTATGTGTTGTGGGGCGGTCGCGAGGGCTACGAGACGTTGCTCAACACCGACCTGGCCCGAGAGCTCGACCAGCTCGGACGGTTCTTCCACCTGGTTGTCGAGCACAAGCACGCGATCGGCTTCGAAGGGAAGCTCCTCATCGAACCGAAGCCGTTCGAGCCGACCAAGCACCAGTACGACTTCGATGTGGCCGCGGTGCACGCCTTTCTCCAGAAGTACGACCTGATGGGCGAGGTGCACGTCAACATCGAGGTCAACCACGCCACCCTCGGTGGCCACGATTTCGCCCACGAGATCGCCGCCGCCTTCGCGGCCGGCATCTTCGGCAGCATCGATGCCAACGCGGGCGACGATCGGCTCGGCTGGGACGTCGACCGCTTCCCCGTGTCGGTCGAGCAGATGACGCCCGCCATGTTCGAGATCCTGCGGGGTGGCGGCCTCGGGTCGGGTGGCCTCAACTTCGACGCCAAGCTGCGGCGTCAGTCGATCGCCCGCGACGACCTCTTCCACGCCCACATCGGCGGGATGGACACGATGGCCCGCGCCCTTCTCGCCGCGGCGATGCTGCTCGACGACGGTGGGCTGAAGGGAGCCCGAACCGAGCGCTATCGGGGTTGGGAGGGCGACCTGGGTCGCCGGATCATGGCCGGTGACGAGTCGCTGGAATCGCTGCGGGACCACACGCTCGAGGCGGCCGAGCCCCAGCCGTTGTCGGGTCGTCAGGAGCAACTCGAGAACCTCGTAGCCCGAGCCGTGGAGCGCGCCCGCTGATGGCGGCGGTGCTGGGCGTCGACTCGTCGACCCAGTCGACGAAGGTCGTCGTCGTGGATCTCGACACCGGCGAGGAACGATCCCGGGGATCGGCACCGCACCCGGCCACGGCACCGCCGGTCTCGGAGCAGTCGCCGCAGGCCTGGTGGGACGCGCTGGTCACGGCGGTCGGCGGGCTCGACACCGACCTCGGCGATGTGGTCGCGATGTCGGTCGGCGGGCAACAGCACGGCCTGGTCCTGCTCGACGAACGTGACTCGGTGATCCGACCGGCGAAGCTGTGGAACGACACCACCTCCGCCGACGACGCGGCCCGGCTCGTGGCCGACCTCGGGCCGGCGGTCTGGGCGGCGGCGTGTGGGAGCGTGCCGGTCGCGAGCTTCACGATCTCGAAGCTGGCCTGGGTCGCCGAGCACGAGCCGGAGACGATGAGACGGGTCCGGCGGGTGATGCTTCCCCACGACTACCTGACGTGGCGGCTCACCGGAGGACACGTCACCGATCGGGGTGACGCGTCCGGCACCGGCTGGTTCGACCCGGCGACGAACCGCTACCGACGCGACCTGCTCGACCCGGTCGTCGACTCGCCCGAGCAGTTCGTGCACTGCCTGCCCGAGGTGCTCGGACCGCGCGAGGCCGCAGGACAGCTCTGCGCCCCGGCGGCTGCGGCCCTCGGGCTTCCGACCGCGGTCGTGGTCGCACCGGGGACCGGCGACAACATGGCCGCCGCGCTCGGGCTCGGGTTGCGAACCGGTGACGTCGCCATGTCCCTCGGGACCTCCGGCACCGTCTACTCGGTGTCCGACACACCGACCGCGGATCCGACCGGGCTGGTCGCCGGTTTCGCCGACGCGGCCGGCGGGTTCCTCCCCCTCGCCTGCACCCTCAACGCGACTCGCGTGACCGACACCGTCGCGGGATGGCTCGGCCTCGACGCACCCGGCCTCGACGCCCTCGCGGCCGACGCCGACATCGGCTTCGACGGCACCGTTCTCGTTCCGTACTTCGACGGGGAACGGACGCCGAACCTCCCTGACGCGGCCGGGAGCTTCCACGGTCTGCGGACGTCGACCTCACGGGCGGCGCTGGCCCGGGCTGCCCACGACGGTGTGCTCTGTGGCCTGTTCGGCGGGCTCGACGCGCTCCGGGCCGCCGGTGTCGCCGCCGACGGCCGCCTGCATCTCATCGGTGGCGGTGCTCGGGCCGCGACCTACCGCCAACGGGCCGCCGACCTCTCGGGCGCCACGGTCGTGGTGCCCGACGCCGACGAGGTCGTTGCCCTCGGGGCCGCGGTGCAGGCCGCGGCGACCCATTCACAGGCGCCGGCGGCGAGCTTCGTCGAACCGTGGCGGCTCGGTGCCGGGCCGGTCGTCGAGCCCCGTGATGTCGACGGCGGTCGCGCGGTTCGCCGGGCCTATGCCGCGATCGCCGCTCGTGAGCTCGGCTGACGCCCGCGCCCGGCCCCGTCACCCACGCAGCAGCGTCGGTGACGGGACCGTGGAACAGGCGGGCAGGGTCGGCTACTCGCCGCCGGGCGTCACCTCGACGTCGAGACGGGTGAAGTCGGTGCCGGTGACATCGATTCCCGCCGCCTCGAGATTGGCGATCGCCTCGGCGGCGATGTCGGTTCGGAACGCACCCTCGTCGGGAGCGGCGGCCAGGATGCCCTGCGAGGTGGCGACCTCGACGGTCTGATCCCAAAGCGCCTGATCCATCATGCCCACACCGCCCGGTGACGGCCAGATCAAGGCGTTGATCTCGTTCATCATCCAGGCCTGGTGGCCGGGACCGCCGAAGGGAGGACCGGCATCGACGACGACGTCGACACACTCCTGGAAGTTGTCCCGGCAGTACGCCCAGCCCCGCAGCGACGCCTCGACGAACTTGACCGCGGTCTCGCGATAGGCCGGGTCGTCATCGAGACGGTCGGCGTCGGCCCAGATGGCGTCCTGGAGCATCGCGGTGCCGACGTCGTTCCAATCGATGATCGTGAGATCCTCGGGCTGGAAGAGCTCTCCCGTCTCGGGGTTCTCGGTCTCGAGAACCTGGGCGTACTCGTTGTAGATCATCGCCTGGGCGGCGTCGATGTCACCGTTGATCAGCGCGGTCATGTTGAAGTCCTGCTGGACCAGGGTGACATCGCTTTGCGGATCGAGCCCCACGCTGGCCAGCCCGGCGAAGAGCTCGAACTCGTTGCCGAAGCCCCAGTTGCCGACGTTCTTGCCGGCGAGGTCCTCCACGGAGTTGATCCCGGCGTCGGCGAAGGAGACCTGCAGGGTTCCGCTCCGCTGGAAGACCTGGGCGATGTTCGTGATGTTGAGGCCTTCCTCACGAGGCACGAGGCCACGGGGAACCCAGGAGATCGCGAAATCGGCGCCTCCCGAATCGAGCACGGTCGCGGGCACGATGTCGACCCCACCGTCGACGATGGTCACGTCGAGTCCGACGTCCTCGTAGAACCCGAGGTCGCGGGCCGCGAAGTAGCCGGCGAACTGGGACTGTGGCACCCACTGGAGCTGCAAGGTGACCGGCGTGAGCTCGGCCATGTCACCGTCGTCCATGTCACCGTCGTCCATGTCGCCGTCGGCGCCGTCACCGTCACCGTCGGCGCCGTCACCGTCGCCGCCCGTGTCGGCCTGGTCGTCGTCGCCGCCACCGGCTGCGCCGTCGTCGTCGTTGCCGCAGGCTGCGGCCACGAGCGTGAGTGCCAACAAGACGGCCAACAGCCGCCAGAGTCGAGTTGAGTTCCGTTTCATGTTCCCTCCATTGGTTGAGAATTGTCTAGCGTGTCGCCGCGAACGGGTCGTTGCGCATCGACGAGTGCCACGGCATGGCGAACCGCTCGAGGAGCACCGACACGAAGTAGAGCACGGTGCCGATCAGTGTGCCCGCCAACACGGCCGCCCAGGCATCGTCGTAGCGAGTCAGTCCGGCCGAGCTGGTGATCAACGGACCGAGGGCGTCCTGGCGTCCGCCGAAGTACTCGGCGACGATCGCGGCGATCACCGCCAGCGACGACGAGAGCTTCATGGCCGTGAAGAAGAACGGCAACGAGTTGGGGATGCGAACTTCTCGCATGATGCGCCACTTGCTCGCCGCGTACGACTCCATGAGCTCGATCTGGGCCGGCTCGACGAGGGTGAGCCCCTTCGCCGTGTTGATGAAGATCGGGAAGAACACGAGGATCACGACGATCGCCTGGTTGGAGCGGGGGCTGAGCAGGCCGAACCAGGCGTTGAAGATCGGCGCCATCGCGATGATGGGGATCGCGTTGACGGCGACGGCCAACGGCGTGATCACCTCGTTCGCGGTCCGAAAACGACTCACCAACAAGGCGGCGACGATCCCGAAGAGCACGCCGACGATCATCCCCGAGACGATGACGAAACCGGTGTTGCGCGACGCCGACCAGATCTGGGTGCGGTTCTCGACGAGCGCGCCGAGGATGTCGCTCGGTGGCGGCAGAACGAACCCGTCGGGGTCGGTGACGGCGAGCGTTCCCTCCCAGCCGGCGAGAATGATCACCCCGGCGACGAGCGGCGCGACGTAAGGACGCAGGCGGTCCGGGACGTTCACGCGGCCTCCACCGCCCGCAGCGCGGCCCGCACCTCGGTGACCTTCTCGAAGAACGGTGTCTCGGCCCGGGTGTCGTCGTTGCGGCCCCCGAGGTCCACGTCGATGGTGGTGGCGATGCGGCCCGGTCGGGGCGACATCACCACGACCCGCGTCGACAGATAGACGGCCTCGGGAATCGAATGGGTCACGAACACGACCGTGGTGCCCGTCTCGGACCAGAGACGGAGCACCTCGTCCTGCATGTGCTCGCGGGTCATCTCGTCGAGCGCACCGAACGGCTCGTCCATCAACAGCAACGACGGGCTGAACGACAGCGATCGGGCGATCGCGATCCGCTGCTGCATGCCGCCGGAGAGCTCGGCCGGGTGGTGGTCGCCGAACTCGCCGAGCTTGACCAGCTCCAGCATCTCCTTCGAGCGCCGTTCGCGTTCCGACTTCTTCCAACCCATGAGCTCCAGCGGGAGCTCGATGTTCCTGGCCACCGTGCGCCAGTCGAACAGCCCCGCGCGTTGGAAGGCCATGCCGTAGTCCTGATCGAGCCGGGCCTGTTCCGCCGACTTGCCGTTGACGTGGATCGTCCCCCCGGTCGGGTCGATCAGTGAGGCGATGAGACGCAACAGGGTGCTCTTTCCGCAGCCCGAGGGCCCGATCAAGGTGACGAACTCTCCGGGGCTGATGTCGAGATCGATGTCGACGAGGGCCTGCACCTCGTTCGGTCGACCCGGGTTGAAGATCTTCGACACGGATTCGATGCGGACCGCGTGGGTTGTCATGAGAGCGCCTCCCTGCCCTGTCGTCCGAGGGTGAACTTCTCGGCCGCGGTGATCACGAGGAACACGAAGATGCCGAGCACGGCCGAGGCGATCACCGCGGCGTAGAGCCGTTCGGGGCCCGTCGTGTAGCGCTGGGCTTCGAGGAACACCCGACGGCCCAGGCCACCACCGACACCGGCGGAGATCTCGCCGACGATGGCGCCGACGACGCTCGCGGTCGCGGCGATCTTCGCCGCGGTGAAGAGGTAGGGGATCGCGGCTGGGAACCGCAACCGTCGCAGCGTCTGGCCCCATCCCGCTGCGTAGGACTCCATGAGCTCGAGGTTCTCGGGCTTGGGCGACTGGAGCCCGCGGAGGCCGTTGACCGCGACCGGGAAGAAGGTGAGGAACGTCGCGATGATCGACACCGACATCCAGTCCTGCCACTCCCAGGGAACGAAGTCGAGGTTCTTGCGACCCCAGACGATCACGAGCGGGGCGATCGCGATCAGCGGGATCGTCTGGCTGGCGATCACGTAGGGGAACAGGCCCCGTTCGAGGCGGCGGGACCGGGCGAGCGCGATCGCGATGGCGAGACCGACGACGATGCCGGCGAGGAAGCCGACCGTCGCCTCGCGCAGGGTGAACATCGCCTCGTCGAAGAGTTGGCGGCCGAGGATCTGGTCGGTCCCCCCGGGGGTGACGGTGAACTCCCCGAGGATGTCGAGGATCGGCGGCATGTTGAGGTCGTCGGTGCGGGGGAGCACCGAGCCGAGAGCGGGCCAATCCGTCTGGGCGTCGTCGATCGCCTGGCCGAAGATCTTGTAGCCCGAGTAGAGGAACCCGAGCACGACGACGAAGACGCTGAAGACCGCGACCTGGCGGAGGCCTCGGCCCGCGGCGGCGCGCCGATCGAGAGTGGCGGCCTGCTGGCGCACCAGCTGTTCTCGGACGAGCGGATCGTCCACGAGCTCCGTGTCGGTGGTGATGATGTCGCCCCGTCGCTACCCGGCCATGGCAGGGATGATCCGTTGGCCGTAGGCGTTGAGGGTCTCGTCTTTTTGGTCGTGCATCAGATAGATGGCGAACTGGTCGACGCCGAGCGCCTCGAGCGCCTTCAGCCGTTCGATGTGGGCGGCCTCGTCGCCGAGGATGCAGAAGCGGTCGATGATGTCATCGGGCACGAAGTCGGTGTGGTCGTGGCCGGCCTTGCCGTGGCCGCTGTAGTCGTAGCCCTCGCGGCCCTTGATGTAGTCGGTCAGCTCCTGCGGAACCACGCCACTGTCGCCATAGCGCTCCACGAGGTCGGCGACGTGGTTGCCGACCATGCCGCCGAACCAGCGGCACTGGTCGCGCTGATGGGCGAGGTCGGTGCCGACATAGGCCGGTGCGGCGACACAGATGTAGAGGTCGTCGGGGTCTCGGCCGGCGTCGGCGGCTGCGGCCCGCACGGCCCCGATGGTCCACTCGGCCAGTGACAGGTCGGCGAGTTGCAGGATGAATCCGTCGGCCTCACGACCGCACAGGTCGAGGGCCCGGGGGCCGTAGCCGGCCATGAGGATGTCGAGCTTCGAGTCGCCGGCCCACGGAAAATGCTGTCGGGTGCCGTTGTAGGTGACCTCGCGGCCCTCGGCGAGGCCCTTGATGACCTTCATCGATTCGCTGAGCGTCGTCAGCTTGGTCGGCGTGTGGCCGAGGACCCGCATGGCCGAGTCGCCGCGGCCGATGCCGCAGATGGTGCGGTTGCCGAACATGTCGTTGAGGGTGGCGTAGAGCGAGGCGGTGACGGTCCAGTTGCGGGTGCCGGGATTGGTCACCATCGGGCCGACGATCATGCGGTTCGTGGCCGACAGCATCTGGCTGTAGATGACGTAGGGCTCCTGCCACAGCACATGGCTGTCGAAGGTCCAGCCGTGGCTGAACCCGAGGGTCTCCGCTCGTCGGGCCAGGTCGACGACTCGCCACGCGGGAGGGTCGGTTTGCAGAACGACTCCGAAATCCATGGCGATCTCCTCGGGGTTCGAGTGTCAGTGGTTGGTCGGGAATCCGAGGTTGACGGTGCTGCCCGCGGGGTCGGGCCAGCGGGTGGTGAGCACCTTCGGCCTCGTGTAGAAGTGGATGCCTTCGGGTCCGTAGATGGTCGTGTCGCCGAAGGCGGAATCCTTCCAGCCCCCGAACGAGTGGTAGCCGACGGGCACCGGAATCGGCACGTTGATGCCGACCATGCCGGCGTCGGCGTCCTCTTGGAACCGGCGGGCGGCCCCGCCGTCGCGGGTGAAGATCGCGGCGCCGTTTCCCCACGGATTGGCCGCGATCAAGTCGACGCCCTGCTGGTAGGTGTCGGCCCGCACGACGCACAGCACCGGGCCGAAGATCTCGTCGGTGTAGACCGACATGTCGGGGGTGACGTGGTCGAGGAGGCTGACCCCGAGGAAGTAGCCGTCGTTGTCGAAGTTCGCCTCGCGACCGTCGACGACGACCGTTGCCCCTTCGGCCTCGCCCGCCCCGATGTAGCCGGCGACCTTGTCGCGATGGGCGGCGGTGATGAGAGGGCCCATCTCCGAGCCGGCGTCGGTGCCGTCGCCGATGCTGAGCTTCTCCATCCGCACCTTGATCGCGTCGACCAGCGGGTCGGCGACGTCTCCGACCGCGACGACGACCGACACGGCCATGCAGCGCTCCCCGGCGGAGCCGTAGGCCGCCGACACCGCGGAGTCGGCGGCGAGGGAGATGTCGGCGTCGGGAAGGACGATCATGTGGTTCTTGGCCCCGCCGAGCGCCTGGACCCGTTTGCCGTGACGGGTGCCGGTCTCGTAGACGTATCTCGCGATGGGCGTGGAGCCCACGAAGCTGAGCGCCTCGACGTCGGGGTGCTCGAGCAGACGATCGACCGCGACCTTGTCGCCCTGCACGACGTTGAGCACGCCGGACGGGAAGCCCGCCTCCTGGAACAGCTCGGCCATGAACAGGGGTGCCGACGGGTCCTTCTCCGAGGGCTTCAGGACGAAGGTGTTCCCGCACGCCACCGCGTTGGGGATCATCCACAGCGGCACCATCGCCGGGAAGTTGAACGGGGTGATCCCGGCGACGACACCGAGAGGCCGACGCACCGAGTAGACGTCGACGCCGGTCGAGGCGTGTTCGCTGTGGGTGCCCTTGAGCAACTCGGCCAGGCCGCAGGCGAACTCGATGTTCTCGATGGCCCGGGCGACCTCACCGCCGGCGTCGGAGAGCACCTTGCCGTGTTCGGCGGTGAGCCGGGCCGCGATCTCGTCGGCGTTGGCGACGACGAGGTTGCGGAACTCGAACATCATCTTCGTACGGCGCGCGACGCTCGTCGTGCGCCACTCGGCGAACGCGGCGTGGGCGTTGGCGACGGCACGATCGACATCGTCGACGGCGGCGAGGGCCACCTCGGCGGTCTGCTCGCCGGTCGCCGGGTTGAACACCGGCGACGTGCGGCCCGACGTCGCCGGAACCGACACGCCGTCGATGAGATGTTGGATCTGCTTCATGGGTTGTCCCGGGGGGCTAGATGAGATAGTCGGAGAGGCCGCGGCGCAGGTACTTCCCGTGGCCCGTGCTGCCGGTGTAGGTGTCGTTTTCGATGATGACGCGACCCCGCGACATGACCGTGTGGACGTGGCCGTTGATCTCGACGCCTTCGTAGGCCGAGTGGTCCATGTTCATGTGGTGGGTGGCCTGGCTGATCTTCCAGGTGTGGTTGGGGTCGTAGAGCACGATGTCGGCGTCGGCTCCGGGCTGGATCGTGCCCTTCTTCGGGTAGAGCCCGAACATGCGGGCGGGGGTCGTCGCACACAACTCGACCCAGCGGGGCAAGGTGAGCTCGCCTTGGACGACACCCTGGTAGATGAGGTCCATGCGGTGTTCGACGCCGCCGATGCCGTTGGGGATCGCCCGGAAGTCGTCGCGGCCGAGCTCCTTTTGGTCCTTCATGCAAAACGGGCAGTGGTCGGTCGCGACCACGCTCAAGTCGTTGGTGCGAAGGCCCTTCCACAGGTCCTCCTGGTGATGCTCGTGCTTGGTCCGCAATGGGGTGGAGCAGACGTAGGCGGCGCCGTCGAACCCCTGGTCGAGATGGTCCTCGAGGTTGAGGTACAGATACTGCGGGCAGGTCTCGGCGAAGACGTTGGCACCCTTGTCGCGGGCGATCGCCACCTGCTCGAGTGCCTCGGAGGCCGAGAGGTGCACGATGTAGAGCGGCGCGGCGCCGACCTTGGCGAGCTGGATGGCGCGGTGGGTGGCCTCGCTCTCGAACTCGGCTCGGCGCACGTAGCCGTGGTTGACCGGATCGATCTCGCCGCGCTCGACGGCCTGCTCGGCCAGCACGTCGATGGCGAGTCCGTTCTCGGCGTGCATCATGATCAGCGAGCCGTTGCCGGCGGCCTGCTGCATGGCCCGGAGGATCTGGCCGTCGTCGGAGAGGAACACACCGGGGTAGGCCATGAACAGCTTGAAGCTGGTGATGCCCTCGTCGACCAGGGCATCCATGTCCTTCAGGGATTGCTCGGTGACGTCGCCGATGATCTGGTGGAAGCCGTAGTCGATCGCACACTTGCCGGCGGCTTTGGCCTGCCACTCGTCGAGACAGTCGCGCACGGCCTGACCGAAGCTCTGCACGGCGAAGTCGATGATCGTGGTGGTGCCGCCCCACGCCGCGGCCCGGGTCCCGTTCTCGAAGTCGTCGGACGCGACCGTGCCGCCGAACGGGAGCTCCATGTGGGTGTGGCCGTCGACGCCGCCGGGGATGACGTAGAGCCCGGTCGCGTCGATGACCTCGGCGCCGGCCTCGGCGGCCGCGGCCACGTCGGAACCGGGCTGGAGGACCGCGACGATCGTTTCGCCGTCGATCAACACGTCGGCCGGATCGGCTCCGGTCGCGCTGATGACGGTGCCGTTCTTGATCAGCTTCTTCATGATGTCTCCTCGATGGCGGCGACGATGGCGGCGATGCCCTCGTCGATCTCATCTTCGCTCACGTCGAGCATCGGTGTGATGCGGATGACGTTGTTGTACAGCCCACCCTTGCCCACGAGCAGGCCCCGACGTTTGCAGGCCTCGAGCACATCGCCGGCGCGGCCCGCGTCGGGCTCGATCGAACCGGGTTGGACCGTCTCGATGGCCTGCATCAGTCCTTTGCCCCGAATCTCCGCGATCCACGGCGTTCGTTCGACGACCGGTTCGAGCGCCGCACGCAGCCGTTGTCCCATCTTCGCGGCGTTGGCCTGCAGATCGTTGTCGCGCACGTAGCGCAAGGTGGCGAGCCCGGCCGCCGTCGACAGCGGATTGCCGCCGAAGGTGCTGAACGAGGGGGCGGTGATCGTGTCCATGATCTCGGCGCGGGCCACGATGCCGGCCAAGGTGATGCCGTTGCCGACGCCCTTGGCGAAGGTCAACATGTCGGGCACGATGCCGTGGGCCTCGTAGCCCCAGAAGTGCTCACCGGTGCGGCCCCAGCCGGTTTGGACCTCGTCGGCCACGAAGAGGATGCCGTGGTTGGCGAGCACCTTGTGGAGCGAACCGAAGAACCCGTCGGGTGGGGTGGCGAACCCCCCGACGCCCTGGATCGGTTCGGCGATCAGGCAGGCGACGTCGCCCGCCGTCATCATGTCGATCACCTGTTGGAGGTCGTCGACGCACGCCATGGTGAAGTCGTCGTCGTCGAGATCGCGAAACGGGCTGCGCAGCCGGTAGCCGCCCTGTACGAAGTTGACGGAGAGCCCCGAGAGGCTGGTCGACGACCACGACGAGTGCGAGGTGATGGCCTGGGCGGTGAACGACCGCCCGTGGTAGCTGTTGCGCATCGCCAGGACCTGGTTGGACTTGCGAAAGCTGGTGGCGAGCAGGATGGCGGTGTCGTTGGCCTCGCTCCCCGAGGTCGTGAAGAAGACCCGGGCGTTGGGGATGCCGGAGACCGCGGCGATCTCCTCGGCGAGCTCGATCATCGGCTCGCTGAGATAGAGGGTGGACGTGTGCATCACCTTCGCGGCCTGGGCCTGCACCGCGGCGACGACCGCGGGGTTGGCGTGGCCGACCATCGTGGTGAGCACGCCCCCGAAGAAGTCGAGGTAGCGGTTGCCTTCCAGATCCCAGACGTAGCCGCCTTCGCCGCGGTCGATCGAGATCGGTTCGGCGTAGAGGGGTGCCACGAACGACGGCAGCACGGCCTGGTAGCGCTCGTGGAGCTCCGCGTTGGTGGTCATCGCCGGTCAGGCCTCGGTGATGACGCCGTACATGTCGGGGCGGCGATCACGGTAGAAGGCCCATTGGTCGCGAACCTCGCTGATGAGCCCGAGATCGAGATCGCGCACGACGAGCTCGGGATCGGTGTCGGAGGCGGTGCCGTCGACGAACTGGCCGCGGGGGTTCGCGAAGTAGGAGGTGCCGTAGAAGTCGTTGTCGCCGAGGTCTTCGACCCCGACCCGGTTGATCGCCCCGACGAAGTACATGTTGGCCGCGGCGGAGGCGGTCTGTTCGAGCTGCCAAAGGTAGGCCGACAGGCCGCGGCTGGTGGCCGACGGGTTGAAGACGATCTCGGCCCCGTTGAGGCCGAGGGCGCGCCACCCCTCGGGGAAGTGCCGGTCGTAGCAGATGTTGACCGCGACCTTGCCGACGGCGGTGTCGAACACGGGATAGCCGAGGTTGCCGGGCCGGAAGTAGAACTTCTCCCAGAAGCCCTTCACCTGGGGGATGTGGATCTTGCGGTACTTGCCGAGATAGCTGCCGTCGGCGTCGATCACCGCGGCGGTGTTGTAGAGCACGCCGGGCTGTTCTTCCTCGTACATCGGCAGCACTAGCACCATGCCGTACTTCGCGGCGAGCTCCTGGAACCGCTTGGTCGTCGGCCCGTCGGGGATGGCTTCGGCGTAGCTGTAGAACTGGGCGTCCTGCACCTGGCAGAAGTAGGGGCCGTAGAAGAGCTCCTGGAAGCACATCACCTGGGTGCCGGCGTCGGCCGCCTCGGCGAGGTACTTCTCGTGGAGCTCGATCATCGACTCCTTGTCGCCGGTCCAGGCGGTCTGGAGAATGGCGGCTTTGACGATGTCGGACATGAGGCGCTCCCCGCGAGAGATCGATGATCGGCGGCGCGTCACCGGCCGATGGCCCGACCGTATTTGATCGGCATGGGGGTTTACAAGCGGCTCTTTGTCGCATACAAAGATCGGGATGGCGCAGCGGATCGAAGAGCGGATCGAGGCGCGGCTCGACGAACGCACGCCGCCCGGCCTCGCCGCCGCCATCGGCGCGCTGATCGGCGACGGGACACTGGTCGCTGGCGACAAGCTCCCCACCGTGCGGGCGCTGGCCGGTCATCTCGAAGTGAGCACCAACACGGTGTCCGACGCGTGGCGGATCCTCCAACAGCACGGCGCGATCGAGACCGACCGGCGGCGGGGCACCACCGTGCGTCACACCCGCTCGGGTGGCGGGCCAGGTCGGTACTGGCAGGTCCCGGTCGAACCGGGAACGATCGCCCTCGACCTGAGCGCGGGCACACCCGACAAGACGCTGCTGCCACCCCTGGGCCCGGTGTTGCAGCGGCTCCACACCGACGTCGCGGTGACCTCCTACGTCGACGCGCCGCTTCTCCCCGAGCTCGAAGAGGAGCTGCGTCGGCGCTGGCCGTATCCGCCCGACGCGATCACGGTGATCGACGGTGCGCTCGACGCGCTCGATCGGGCGGTGACCGAGCTGGTCCACCTCGGCGATGTCGTCGTGGTCGAGGATCCGACCTTCCCCCCACTGCTCGACATGCTCGACGCGGTGGGGGCTCGCGTCATCGGTGTCCCCCTCGACGAGAACGGCCCCCGGCTCGCGGCCGTGACCGCGGCCATGGCCGCGGATCCGGTGGCCCTGTTCACCCAGCCGCGGGCCCACAACCCGACCGGGGTGCACGCGTCGCGGCGAAGAACCCGAGCGATCGCCGAGCTGGTGTCGGGCTCCCGTTGCGTCGTCGTCGAGGACGACCATTCGGCCGGTGCCGCAGGGGCCGAGGTCGAGAGCGTCGGCTCGATCGTTCCGGAGAAGACCCTGCACATCCACAGCTTCTCCAAGTCCCACGGGCCCGATCTCCGAATCGCCGCGCTCGGCGGTCCGGCCCCGCTGATCGGCAGCATCGTGCGCCGGCGTCAGCTCGGACCGTCCTGGACGAGCCGGCTGATCCAGCGGATCCTGCTGGAGATGTTGACCGATCCGGCCACCGAGGAGCTCGTCGCCAGGGCCGCCACCGTCTACGAGGCTCGGCGCCGGACGTTCGCGGCTCATCTCGCCGACCACGGCATCGACGTCACCCCCGGAGTGGGCTTCAACATGTGGATCCCGGTCGAGGACGAGCAGCGGGCCGTGGTCGCCCTCGTCGCCCACGGCATCGGCGTCGCCCCCGGTCGACCCTTCCGGGTCGCCGACACCGACGCGCAACACATCCGGCTGAGCATCGGAACGCTGGGCGACGACGACATGGCCCGCGTCGCGGCGACGATTGCCACCGCGGCCGGGGCCGGCCGCTGACCGAGCCGACACCGCTTCGCCCGCTTCCGGCCCGGTTCGCGGCCGTCGGCCTCGCGGAATCGGGTTCGGTCGTCGTCGTTGGCTACGGTCGCGCGATGGATGATCTCGTGTTCAATCCGTTCGGCTTCTCACAACACGACGACCCCTACGCCGTCTACAAGCGCATGCGTGACGAGGCGCCGCTCTATTGGAACCCCGAGCTCGACTTCTGGGCGTTGACCCGCTTCGACGACGTCCAGGAGGGTTTCCGCGACACCGACCTCCTCTCGTCGGCCGGTGGCATCGCGCTGGAGAATCGGCGCCCCATCGGCCAGAGCCCGGGGTTCGACCAGATGATCGAGTTCGACCCGCCCGAGCACACCGTCTTGCGCAAACTGGTGAGCCGCGTCTTCACGATCCGCACCGTCGCGAAGATGGAACACGAGATCCGCACGATCTTCACCACCTACCTCGACAAGGTGATCGAGCGGGGTTCGGCGGAGGTCGTGAACGATCTCACCAGTCCGTATCCGATGGACGTGATCTCGGCGGTGCTCGGCGTGCCCGAGGCCGACCGCGAGGCGCTGCGCATCAGCAGCGACAAGATCATGATCCGCGAGGACGGCGTGATGAGCGTGCCACCGGAGGCCGCCGAGGGGATGTTCGGCCTGCTGGAGTACTTCATGGCCGATCTCCCGAAGCGTCGGGCCGGGAAGGGGTCCGGGTTGATCAACGATCTCGTCGACGTCGAGTTCGAGGGCCGCCGCCTCACCGAGGAGGAACTGCTCGGCTTTTGTGTGTTGTTCGTGATCGCCGGCCACGAGACGACGACGAAGATGGTGGCCAACGCCCTCGAACTGCTGTCGCGCCACCCCGAGCAGAAGGCGGCGGTCGCCGCCGATCTCGACCTGGTCCCCGACGTGATCGAGGAGGTGTTGCGATTCCACAACTCGACCCAGTACATGCATCGCACCCTGACCCGTGACCACGAGATGTACGGACGGCAGATGTCGGCGGGCGACTCGGTGCTGCTCGTCATCGGCGCGGCCAACCACGACGACCGGGAGTTCGGGCCGACCGCCGAGGAGTTCGACATCTTCCGGCGTCCCGAACGCCACCTGTCGTTCGGCTACGGCGCCCACTTCTGCCTCGGTGCCGCCCTGGCCCGGATGGAGGGCAAGGTCGCGTTGGAGGAGATCTTCCGGCGCATCCCCGACTACGAGGTCGACCACGATGCCAAGGTGCGGTTCCACTCGAGCAACGTGACCGGATGGAAGTCGTTGCCGATCAGCTTCCCGGCCGGTGTTGGTGCCGGCGTGTGAGCCGATGACTCCCACCGTCGGGTTGTACTTCGACTTTCGCAACCCCGAACCCTGGCGCCGTGACCCGGCCACCTACCACGGCTGGCACCTCGACCTGATCGAGGAAGCCGACCGGCGGGGGGTCGGTTCGATCTGGGTCACCGAGCACCACTTCGTGGAGGACGGCTACCTGCCCCAGCCCCTGACCGTGCTCGCCGCGATCGCGGCGCGCACCCGCGCCGCCCGGCTCGGCACCGGCGTGATCGTTGCCCCGCTCCGACACCCGATGCAGATCGCCGAACAGGCGGCGCTCGTCGACGTGATCAGCGACGGGCGGCTCGAGCTCGGCCTCGGCGCCGGCTATGTCGCTCCCGAGTTCGACGCGTTCGGAGCCGACCTCTCCCGGCGTTACCACGACACCGACCATGCCCTCGCCGAGGTGGCGCGGATCTTCGCGGCGGGGGCCTGCAGTCCGGGTCCGGTCCAGGACCCGGTGCCGATCTGGGCCGGGTACCTCGGGCCCGTCGGCGCGGCCCGGGCCGGCCGTCTCGGCGTCGGTCTGCTGACCTGGAACCGCGACCGCTGGCCGATCTATCGCGACGCGTTGATCGAGGCCGGTCACGGGCTGTCGTCGGCCCGGATGGGCGGCGTGGTCGACTTCGTGATCGCCGACGACCCCGAGCGGGCGTTCGAAGAGATCCTTCCTCACCGCACCCACCAGCTGAACAGCTATCGCCGGCACGCGGCGAAGGGTTCGGGGCACACGCCCCGGATGCTCGCCGACGACGACGTGCGGGAGGGTCGAGGGTCGGGGGTCATCGCGCCGTTGACGGTCCTCACCCCCGACGATGCCGTGGCGCGGATCCGGGAGATCACCGAGGACCTCCCGATCGAGCACCTCTACCTGTGGGCGTCGATCGGTGGTATGCCCGAGGCGCTGGTCGAGCGCCAGATGGAGCTGTTGACCGGCCAGGTCCAACCCGCGCTCGGATCGGTCTGAGAGGAGGAACGATGGCACCAGACGAGCTCGCCGCCCATCTCGAACGAATCGAGCGGGACGGGTACACGATCCTGGAGGGAGTGATCGACGACGATCTTCGGCTCG
Source organism: Actinomycetes bacterium (assembly GCA_024276495.1). Lineage (GTDB taxonomy): Bacteria > Actinomycetota > Acidimicrobiia > Acidimicrobiales > Aldehydirespiratoraceae > JAJRXC01. The sequence continues at coordinate 81,910 of JAJRXC010000002.1, read as the reverse complement.
CCCTGCTCGAGGATCTGCGACGGATCGAGATCGAGATCGGGGCTCGTCCGGCCGGCAACAGCTTCGAGGGCGCGGCCACCACCCGCGTCTACAACCTGCTGGCCCACGGCCCGCTGTGGCAGAAGGTGCCGGTCCAGCCCGACGTCCTCGCGGTCATCGAGGGGGTGCTCGACGACGGCTGCCTGATCTCGTCGCTGTCGTCGATCGCGATCGCCTCCGGGGAGGTCGCCCAGCCGATCCACGCCGACGACCAGCTGATGCCGATCGCGAAGCCCCACCCTCCGACCGTCTGCAACTCGATGTGGGCCCTGACCGAGTTCACCGAGGCCAATGGCGCGACCCGCGTCGTGCCCGGCAGCCATCTGCGCGACCACAGCCCGCCCTACGGCGAACCGCAGCAGACCATCGCGGCGGAGATGGCCGCCGGAAGCGTGCTCGTGTGGCCGGGCAGCCTCTGGCACGGGGGTGGGGCGAACACGACCGACACGACCCGGGTCGGCATCGCCATGAACTATTGCGCCGGCTGGATCCGTCAGCAGGAGAACCAGCAACTCGGTCTGCCCGTCGAGCTGGTCCGGACGTTCGAGCCCCGGCTGCGCACCCTCTGCGGCTACGACGTCTACCGGGGGCTCATCGGCCACATCGACAAACGGTCGCCGGCGGAGGTTCTTTTCGGGGCTCCCGGGCCGGACAACCTGTGGGACTCCACCGACCGTCGAGATCCGGGGTCGACGCGGCCGGCCGGTTCGTGATCGCCCGGTTCGAGCTTGACAGGCATCCCCCGGCAGGGATACCTCTAAAGCATTACATTGTTTCAGATCGGGCGATGGTTCGCGCTCGGTGAGCCGGACAAGGAGGACTCCCCGTGGCGTGTTGTGTGGTGGCCGCGGCAGTGATCGGCATGGTGGCCCGCCGGGCCCGGCGACTGCGCGGTGGCCGATCGGCTCCCGGACCGCAGGCGCCGGCCACGCCCACGTGGACACGGACCACCCGACCGACGGCCGTACCCGGATGAGCGCCGACGTCGCCGCCCCGGCCCCTGCGTCGCCGGACCCGGAACTCGGCTACGAGTTCGTCGTCCCCGACAAACCCAACGGTCCCGTCGTCACCCGCCTGCTGAAACGCACGTACACGGGCGCGGCGATCGGTGCCGGCCTCGCCTTGTGGTCGCTGCGCCGGGCCCGCACCGCCCCGGGGAAGGCCCGCGCGCTCGGTGCCCTCGCCCCGGGCGCCGGCTACGTGTACTCCCGAAACCCCGGCCGCCTGCTCGCGACGGCCGCGACGTTCGGGGCGACGCTCGTCGGGTGGTTCGGCACCGGAAACATCATCGCGCCGCCGGCCGTGTGGGCGGCCGCCGCCGTCGACGCCGGCCGCCGGGCCCGGGCCAAGGGACCGGACCGGGTGTCAGAGCGGGCGGCGGTGTCGGTACCGGTCGCGGTCGGCGCCGCCGCGCTCGTGGGCGCGGCCGCCCGTCGACAGGCGTTCCGAAACGCCCAACGCAGAGGCCGGACCCGGGCCGAGTACCTGCGGACCGCGCCGCGCATCGACCCCCGCCCCACCACGCACGGGCCCACCGAGCACAGCGAAGAGGACCTCGCGACCCTGCGGGCGTTCCTCGACCGAGGGCTGGCCCCGCTCGACGACTGGACCGGCTACGACGACATCGAGCAGTTCCAGACATCCTCGCTGCGTTACCAACTCTTCATGAGCCAGTGGGTGCTCAACCTGGCCCAGCTCCACCATACCCCGTCGTTCCACGGCTACCTCTCGGCCGCCCAACGCCGACTCATCGACAAGGTGACCCAGCCGAAGGTGTGGCGCTACTGGGCCCTCGAGCAGGCCTGGGGAAACTTCAGCATCGACTGGGACCCCATGAAGAAGGACAACATCATGCTGTCCGGCTATCTCGGCGTCGGGATCGGGGCCTACGAGTCGACCACCGGCGACACCCACTACCGGGCCGCCGACGCCTTGCCGTTCCGGCTCGGGAAACGGACCTGGCCCTACAGCCACGACCGGCTCGCCGAGGCCGTTCATCGGAACATGGCCGCGTCCGACTTGACGCTGTACCCGTGTGAGCCGAACTGGGTCTACAGCATGTGCAACATGTCGGGGATGAGCACCCTGTTGCTCTCCGACCGACTCCACGGCACGAACTACGTCGAGCCCCTGCGAGCCGACTTCCGGCGACGGGTGAGCGAGGAGTTCGTCACCCCCGACGGGCGGATCACCGCCATTCGTTCGTCCCGGCTCGGATTCACGATCCCGGCCCTCACCTCGATGACCGCGGACTCGTCCGCGGTCACGATGCTGCACGCGTTCGACACCGACCTCGCCCGCCGGAGCTGGACCATCGTGCGTCGAGAGTTCGTCGACATCGTCGACGGCATCCCCAGGCTCGCGCTCCGAGGGTGGGATGCGATCGATGTCGGCAACTACCGAAAAGGCGACCTCGGGGCCGCCGCGATCACGAAATGGGCGGCCGCCGAGATGGGTGACACCGAACTGGTCAGCGTCATCGAGCGCTATCTCGACGACAACGGGCAACCGACCGTGGAGAACGGTGCCCGCTGGTATCAGGGCCTGTCGACCCAGGCCAACGCGGTCGCCGGGCTCGGTCGGTACAGCCCCCCGAGCGGCTACCGCGACATGATCGTTCGCGGCCCGGGCGCCGAGGTCCTGCGCGGGCCGGTGCTCGACGGCGCCGACTATCCGGCCGTGCAGGTCGCGTTGGCCGTCTCCGACGGCGACGATCTTCGGCTCGTTCTCCGCAGTGGGATCGGCGGCAGCCGGGAGACGCTCGTGGTGTCCCGACTGATCCCGGGGTCGAGCTACACGATCTCCGGGGCGGTGGACACGTCGATCGTGGCCGACGATCGGGGCGAGGCGTCGTTCGCGGTCGACCTCGACGGTCGCACCGAGATCCACGTTCGGCCGAACCGGTGACGGCCCGTCCACTGCGGACCGCCCTGGTGACCGGCGGGGCCAGCGGCATGGGCCGCCTCGTCGTCGACCGCCTCCTCGCGAAAGAGGTCGAGGTGATCGCCGTCGACCGCAACGCGGACGCGTTGGCCGGCCTGCCAGACCACGATCGGCTCCGAACCGAACCGGTGGATGTCACCGACGACCGAGCCGTGCAGGCGCTGGCCGAGCGCATCGCCGGTGACTCGGGTCCGGTCGATCGCCTCGTCCTCGCTGCGGGCATCGCGTCGGGGGGACCCCTGCTCGACGAGGAACGGCAGCGATTCCGGGCCACGATGGAGGTCAACTATCTCGGGGTGGTCAACTGGGTCCGGGCCGTGGCGCCGGCCATGGCCGAACGAGGATCCGGTGAGATCGTCATCTTCGCGTCGACCGCCGGTTGGGTGCCGACCTCGGCGATGGCGGGCTATTGCGCGTCGAAGGCCGCGCTCGTGTCGTTCAGCGAATCGATCGCCATCGAGCTCGAGCCACAGGGGGTGCGGGTCGTCGCCTTGTGTCCCCCGGCGGTGAAGACGCCGATGTTGGACGACTTCGTGTCGGCGGGCGCCCTGCCCCGCAAGGGCCTCGAGTACTTCAAGCCGATCGCGCCCGAGGTGGTCGTCGATGCCATCGAACCGGCTCTGAAGGGACGCAAGATCTTTTGTTTCCCCGGTCGGGGAACGGCCACGATCCAGCGGGCCCGCCGATTCGCGCCGGGTCTCACCCGACGGGCGTTGCGGTTCTTCGACGATGGATGACCTGCTCCGTTTGCTGACCTGCCCGGCTCGCCGGGTGGTCGGCACGGCGCGGATGACGGCTCACGCGGTGGCCGATGCGGCGGTGGTGGCGGTGGGTGTGCGGCTGCACTCGTTTCGGGACCTCGAGGTCCTGCGGGTTCGGCGGGAGGTCCGCGCCGCCGTGCAGCTGTTCGAGGATCGGGGATGGACGGCGGAGCCGCGCTCCTACCATCGGGATCCGCCGCCGATCGATCTCGGCGACGCCGACGTGTCGTTCGAGTACTCCCGGGGCTCGGGAGTGGAGATGGAGCGGATCGAGCTCGACAGCGGCTACGAACCGAACGCGCGGGAACCGGGACGGACCCGGTGGATGGCCTACGAACGCAATCGGCGGTTCCATCTCCGTCTGGTGGCCGCGCCCGACCCGACCGACGACTGGGTCATCTGCGTTCACGGCACCGGCATGGGTTTCGACACGGTCGACTCGCGGGCGTTCGACGTTCGCCGGCTGACCCGCGAGCTCGGTCTCAACGTCGCCCTCCCCGTTCTTCCCCTCAGCGGCCCCCGGAAGTCGACCGGCCTGCACAACCTCCAGTTCCCGACCAACGACCAGATGGACAGCATCCACGGGTTGGCCCAGGCCGTGTGGGAGCTCCGGCGCACGGTCGACCATCTCCGGGAGCGAGGCGCCGCGACGATCACCGTGCACGGCATCTCGCTCGGCGGCTATGTCGCCGCGCTCGCCGCGTCGCTGGTCCCCGGTGTCGATCGGGTGATCGCCGGCGTTCCCGCGTCGAGCCTGCACCTGCTGTTCGAGGAACGTCTCGATCCGGTCGGTGATGCCCTCCACCACGAGTCGCTCTCGGTCGGGCGGCGCATTCACGGACCGGTCGATCCGCTGCTGCTCGAACCGATCGTTCCGGTCGACGACCTCTTCGTCTACGCCGGGCTCGTCGACCGCATGGCGCCTCGCCGCTACCACGCCGTACCGCTCTGGGATCACTGGGGACGACCGGCGCATTGTTGGTATCCCGGCGGGCATGTCGGGTTCGCCCGGTCGCCTCACGTGCGTCGGTTCGTGACGGCGGCGTTGACGACGCCGATCTCAGCCGCCCCCGCGCAACGCCTGTAGGCGGGTTCGAAGACCGCCACCGCCGCGCAGGGCCCGGGCGATCGCCAGGATCCGACCCGGATCAGGTCGGGGTCCGGCGAGCGTCGCCATCAGCGAGACGTTGATCCGCGGCTCGATCACGGCCCGACTGCGGCTGAACTCACGGAACCCGTCGAATCCCTGGAGCCGCCCGTAGCCGGATCTCTTCACGCCGCCGAAGGCGACGCCGGCGAGGCCGGCGCCGACCATCGCGTCGCCCACCACGACCCCGCCGGTGTCGAGTCGTCGGGCGATCGAGCGGGCTTCGTCGCGGTTCGCGGCGAAGACGCTGCCGGAGAGGCCGAGGTCGACCCGGTTCGACAACTCGACGGCGTGGTCGACGTCGCGGGCTCGTTGGATGCACATGACCGGCGCGAAGTTCTCCTCCGTCAGGACTTCGGCGTGGGCGGGCACGTCGATGAGCACCGTCGGTTCGAGATACTGGCCGTACCCGGCGGTGCGGCGCGTCCCTCCGGCGACGATCGTGGCGCCGTCGGCCACCGCGTCGTCGATGCGGGCGATCACGCGGTCGAGGCTGCCCGGCATGGTCAGGGGGCCGACGTGTGACGACGGCTCGGGGCCGACGACGACCTTCGCGGTCTCGGCCCGGATGGCGGCGACGAGCTCGTCGTGAACGCCGGGTGTGGCGATGACCCGTTCCGTTGCCATGCAGGTCTGGCCCGCGTTGAAGAACGCGGCGCCGACGGCGGTCCGGGCCGCGGCGTCGATGTCGGCGCCGTCGGTCACGATCAACGCGTCCTTCCCGCCGAGCTCCATGACGACCGGGGTGATGTTCTCGGCCGCGCCCCGCAGCACGTGTTTCGCGGTCGGGCCGGAACCGGTGAACTCGATCTTGTCGATGCCCCCGGAGGAGGCGAGTGCGCCCCCGGCGGTCGCGCCGCCGGTGGCCACGTGGATCACGTCGGCGCCGGCGCCGTTGATGATGTCGGCGAGGAGGATGCCGGTGAGCGGGGAGAGCTCGGAGGGTTTCAACACCACGGTGTTGCCCGCGGCCAACGCCCATGGAATGACCTGCATCGGAATGCCGGCCGGATAGTTCCACGGGGCGATGACACCGATCACGCCGTAGGGGTCGTACTCGATGCGGGCCCGCTTCAGCACGGTGGGGAACGTGGCGGCTCGTCGGGTGCGGAGCCCGCGCCGGGCGTTCCAGGAACACCAGTCGAGGTTGATCGACACGGCGAGGACCTCGTAGGCCGCGTCGATGAGCGACTTTCCGGTCTCGGCCGCGTCGAGCCGGGCGAGCTCGGGGGCGCGGCGGATCCACTCCCGCCGGATCGCCCGGAGGTGGCGGGCCCGGTCCCGCACCGGCCGCTGCGCCCAGCCGCCGGCGGCCCGGCGGGCCTCGGCGATCACGGATTCCACCTCGTCGGCGGTCATGTCGGCGCATTCGCCGACGAGCTCTCCCGTTCGGGGGTTCGTCGAGCGGAGAACGGATGCGGTTCGGGTCTCGGCTGGTTCGATCGTCATGATGGCCCTGTTCGGCGGATCGTGGTCAGGCACCGCCTTGACCGGTGGACTCATTCCTCTTAATGTTTTAGAAGCATACGACGCTCGCGGGGTGCTCCCCGCAGGGAGAACTCGTGGACTTCAACTTTGCCACCGTCTGGGAGGCGCTCGCCGACCGACTCCCCGATCATGGGGTCATCGTGCAGGGCGAACGTCGGGTGACCCTGGGCGAGCTCGAGGACCGGGCCTCGCGGCTCGCCGGGGCGCTGGCCGACCACGGCGTCGGACCCGGCGACAAGGTCGGCATGGTGCTCTACAACTCGCCGGAGTTCTTCGAGGTGCTGTTCGCCGCGTTCAAGCTCCGGGCGGTGCCCGTCGCGTTCAACTATCGGTTCCGCGGCGCCGAGCTCCAGGAGGTGCTCGACGACAGCGACACGGCGGTCGTCGTCTTCCACGGGGCCGTCGCCGACGAGTTGGCCGGCGTCGTCGACGAGCTTCCCGGGGTCGACTGGTGGATCCGGGTCGACGACGGCTTGGGCGACGGTCGCTGGGCGACCGACTACGAGGTGGCGATCGATCACGAACCGGCCCCCCGGATCGAACGACACGGATCCGACGAGTTCATCCAGTACACCGGCGGCACCACCGGCCGGCCCAAGGGCGTCGTCTGGTCGCACACCCACATCGCCAACACGGCGGGATTCCTCGCCTACATGACCGTCGGCGCCGAGCAGCCCTCCGACCTCGACGGGGTCATCGAGGTCGCGCTCGCCCAATACGAGAAGGGGGAACCGTCCGTCTACGTCTGTTCGGTTCCCCTGATGCACGGCTCGGGCCTCTACGCCGCGTTCTCTTACATGCTGATCGCCGGTCGGGTCGTGCTGCTCGAGGACCGCGGCTTCGACGCGGCCGAGTTCTGTCGGGTCGCCGCAGCCGAACGGGCCGGCAACACGATCGTCGTCGGCGACGTGTTCGCGGCGCCGATCGCCGACGAGATCGAACGGGCCGCGGCGAAGGGAGATCCCCACGACCTCACGTCGCTCGAGATGATGACGTCCGGGGGACTGACGTTCACGGCAGGAGTGAAGCGCCGGCTGATGGCGGCCCTCCCCCAACTGTCGATCCTCGACGGTCTCGGCAGCTCCGAAGGTGGGCCGTGGGCGCTCAACATCACCTTCGCCGGCACCGATCCCGACGAGACCAGCTTCTTCACCGCCACACCCGACACCGTGATCATCGACCCCGACACCCGCGAGGTGTTCGAGTGGGGCGACGAGCGCAAGGGCTACATCGGGTTCCGCGGCCCCCAACCGGCCGGCTACTACAAGGACCCGGAGAAGACCGCCGCCTTGTTCTGGGAGATCGACGGTGTGCGCTACGCGGTGCCCGGTGATCTCGCCACCATCGACGCCGACGGGCGCATGCACTTCTTCGGCCGGGGCAACACCGTGATCAACACGGGCGGCGAGAAGGTCTACCCCGACGAGGTCGAGACCGTGATCCGCGAACACGACGCGATCGCCGACTGTGTGGTCGTCGGGGTGCCCGACGAGCGCTGGGGTTCCGCGATCTGCGCCATCGTGTCGTGCACGAGCGCCGATCCGCCCGAGCTCGACGAGGTCGCGGCCCATGTCGGCGAACGCCTCGCCGGGTACAAGAAGCCCCGCCGACTCGTCGTCGTCGACGAGGTCCGCCGGACCGCCGCCGGCAAGCAGGACTATCGCTGGGCCAACCAGCTTGCCGCAGAGGCGATCACATGAGAACGGCCCCGAAGGTCCGGCGTCGGTCATGAGGCAGCTGTCGACGGTGGACACCATGTTCATGGCGATCGACACTCCCGACTTTCCGATGCACGGCATGGGGATCGTGTTCCTCGATCCGTCGACCGCGCCGCAGGAGGTCACCTTCGAACGAATCCGGGAGCTGTTCGCGGAACGGGTCGACTACATGGGCCCGTTCCGACGCCGGCTGGTGACGGTCCCGCTCGGCCTCGACCGGCCGTTCTGGATCCACGACGAGGGATTCGACCTCGACCATCACCTCCACCATGTCGCGGTTCCGAGCCCCGGCTCGATGGACAAACTCCTCGCGTTGCTCAACCGCATCGGCAACATCCCGCTCGACCGGGACCGGCCGTTGTGGGCCGCGTGGTTCATCGAGGGGTTGGCCGACGGCCGGCTCGTTCTCGTCCTGAAGGCCCACCACGCCTGCATCGACGGCGTCGGCGGTCTCGCCATGCTGGGCGATCTGGTCGACCGCGAGCCGGACCCGGCGCCACGTCCCCCGGCCCCGCCGGTGGAGCTCGAGAGCATGCCGACCCAAGGAGAGCTCGCGCTGCAGGCGGTGGCGGCGACGATCATCCGACCGGTTCGCACGATGCGGGCCGTCGCCGGCATCGCCCGCACCATCCTGCCCGGCCTGCTTCCCCAGCCGAGACCGGACTCGTCACTCGATGTCGTGAGCGACCCGGCCCCGCAGGCCCCGAGCCCCGAAGCCGCCCCGTTCAACATCACGACCGACGAACGCACCCATCGCAACCTCGCGATGACGAGCTTCGACCTCGCCGAGGTGAAACGAGTCGGCAAGGCGCACGACGGCACCGTCAACGACGTCTTCTTGAGCGTGGTCGGCGGGGCCCTCCGTCGCTACATCGCGACCGAGCACGAGCCGCCCACCGCGCCCCTGCGGGCCGCGGTGCCGGTCAACCTCCGAACCGGCGACGAAGACGACCCGTCGACCAACATCATCACGGTCGTCGCCGCGTTGGTCCGCGTCGACATCGACGACCCCGTCGAACGCCTCGACGCCACCGTCGCCGCCACCCGGAAGTTGAAGTCGGCGAGTGGAGAACGGGCCACCGAGAACGTGCTCGAGTCCGCGTTCGACCTCATGACCCCCGCGGCCGCGAGCCTGCTCTCCCGGGCCTACGTGTCGCTCATCGCCGACCGGGTGCAGCTGCCGTTCCATCTGTTGCTCTCCAACGTTCCGGGCCCGACCGAGCCCTGGTACGTCGCCGGCGCCCGGATCGACGCCTTCCACATCCAGATGATGTCGTTCCCCGGCTTGGGGCCGATCGTGGTGGCGCTCAGCCTCGGAGATCGCCTGTACCTGAGCGTGACCGGCACCGACGAGATCACCCCCGACGTGGAGTCGGTCGCGACCGCGCTCGACGACGAGATGGCCGCCCTCACGGCCGCGGTTCCGGCCTGACCGGTCTGTCGCGGGCGTGCAGCCCCGCCGGAGACTGTGGGAAGATCGGACCACGGACGGGACCGCCGCCAGGGGTCGCAGAGCATGGGGAGCACGTGGACATCGAGTACGAGGAACCCATGAACGGTCGCGGACAGACCCAGGTGAAAGACGTGATGACGGTCCGCACGGCCCGCATCCGCCACAACTCCAACCTCCAGCACGCGGCGGAGCTCGTCGCCATGTCGAACGTGAGCGACCTGATGGTCGTCGACGACGACGACGGGTTCTGCGGGGTCCTGTCGGAGGGCGACATCTTGCGCACCGCGTTGCCCGACATCGATCAGATCCTCGACGAGGGTGGGTCGCTGGGCGACGCCTTCCGGATCTTCGTCGACAAGGGCCGGGCGCTCTCCGATCTCCCGATCACATCGCTGGTGATCGACGAACCGTTGATCGTCGACCCCGACGACCATGTCGCTCGCGCCGCGACCGTGCTCCTCGACCGGCAGATCCGTCTGCTGCCCGTGGTCAAGGACGGCACGTTGGTCGGCACCGTCTCCCGGGCCGATCTGTGCCGAGCCATCGTCGGCACCCTGTAGCGCTCGATTCGAAACGACGGAGTCCGAGATGGTCGCCAGGTTCAAAACAATGGTCGGGGAGACCCGCGCGTTGGCCAAGTTGGTGGTCGAGGGCGGGCCGGGGGGCACCGGAAGCTTTCCGGTCGTCAAGCATCTGACCGTCATCGGCCGCGACACGGCCAGCGCCGACGTGCTCGTGGAGGATCCGCTCGTGTCACGGCGTCACGCCCGCATCGCGTGGGACGGGGCCGGCTACGTCCTCGAGGATCTCGCCAGCACCAACGGCACCACCGTGAACGGCGAGCCCCTGGTCGGCGCTCGCCGGCTCGAACCGGGGGACCGGATCGGTGTGGGCGCGATCAGCGTCGTCTTCGAACAAGGCGGCGGTGCGGTGCGGCCGGAGCCCGTACCCGACGATCGGGCCACGCGGGCGCTGCGCATCCCCCAGAGCTTCTCGTCGGTGCCGTCCCGACAGGTCCTCGACTCGGTGGCCGCCACGAACGCCCGTCTCGGTCACGAGAACCTGGGCTTCCTCTCCGAGGAGCGCGGGTTCACCCCCGCCACGCCGCCGCCCCTCGAGTTGCCACCGGCCTACGCGGCCTGGGACGAGATCGCCGCCCGGCTCCCGGAGCTGTGGCGCTCGATCACCGTCCGGCCCGCCCTGCGGGACCTTCCCGTCCTCGATGCCGGCGAGGAGGCGTTGCCCGACGAATGCCTGCTCCGGGCCTCGGTGATCATCAGCATGCTCGCCCACTCGTACCATCGGATCTCGGCCGAACCTCCCCGCCTTCCCATGCCCGACGGTGTGCAGCAGCCGTGGGAGCAGATCTCCCGCCGGTTGGATCGGCTGGCCCCGCATCTGTCCTACAGCGACCTGATCCTCTGCAACTGGAAGCTCAAGGACCCGAACTGCGGCGATCCCTTCGGGCTCGACAACCTGGAGCTGCTGGTCTCCACCGTCGACAACCAGGAGGAGAACGTCCTCTACCTCATGCAGGTCGAGGCCCACTACGAGATGGGGCCGCTCCTCGGAGCGATCGTGCGCTGCCAGGAAGCCGCCCTTCGAGACGACACCGAGGCGCTCAAACGCGATCTGATCTCGATCACCGAGGCGATCCAACAGTTCGGGACCAAGACGTTCATGGCGCTGAACCCCAACCCGTACAGCGACACGTTCGTCGACCCGGTCGTGTGGGCGAAGACGGTCGCCCCGTTCGCGGTGCCGATCGCCGAGGGAACCGTCGGACCGAGCGGCGTGGGCGCGCCCGCGTTCCACATGCTCGACACGTTCTTCGGCCGCCATGCCTACGACACCCATCTGGGCAAGGAGATGCTGCAGATGCGGTCCTGGTATCCGCAGCACTGGCGGGACTTCTTCGATGCCCTCGGCGAGGTGTCGGTTGCCGACCATGTCGAGCGGATCGCCGATCCGGTGCTCGAAGGCATCTACAAGGAGGCCGCGATCGCCTACGCCGGCGACGGCGGCTTCCTGACCCAGCACAAGATCAAGGCCTACGGCTATCTCGACCTCGCCTTCAAGGTCGGCCGGAGTGTCACGATCGGCGGTTTCAGCGGTTCGTTCGCCGATCGGGTCTGGGATCTCGCGGTCGACGAGCTGACCCGCTCACACGAGGAACGTGAGCGGGCGCTTCCCCGACCCGGCCATCCCGCCGCGATCACGGAGGTCGAGCTGGTCAACCCCGACGGCGACCCGGACAAGACGGTCACCCGGGTCGTTTTCGACGTGACGGGAACGGGTATGCGCTACGCCCCCGGCGACCGTTGCGCGGTGCTACCCGAGAACCGACCGGCGCTCGTCGACAGGACGTTGACCGCCTTGCGGGCCACCGGCTCCGAGGAAGTGATCCTCACCGGCGAGTGGCGTGACGCGGTCGACCTGCGGGTCGGCCACGAGGGCACGACCACGCTCCCGCTGCGGACCCTGCTCCGGTTCGGCCACATCCGACCCGTGGGCCGGGAGACCGCGAAGATCCTCCATGCGGCGAGCCACAACGGCAGACTGCGGCGCATCATCGAGTCCCGGGCCGAGGATCAATGGGAGCTGTGGGATCTGCTCGAGATGTTGACCGCGGCCGGGTTCGACCCGAAACGGCTCTGGAAGGTCCATCCGGGACAGGCCGAGCACATCTGCCGGGTCGTGCCGATGGAGTCGTTTCGGATGTACTCGATCTCCTCCACGATGGATCCGCAGTCGCTCGACGGCGCGGAGGAGCTCACCTTGACGGTCGGCCGCCTGCAGTACGAGACGGACGACACCGCCCTGTCGGCGGCCCATCACCGGTTCGGGACCGCATCGTCGTTTCTCGGGTCACCCGCCGCGGTCGACGGCGAGACGCGAACCGACGTGTCGCTGCGGGTCGTGCATCCTCCCCGATTCGGCCTGCCGGCGGATCCGACCACGCCGATCGTCATGTTCGCCGGGGGGACCGGCATCGCGCCGTTCCGGAGCTTCGTCCACGAGCGGGCCGCCCACGACAGTGGCGGCGAGAACTGGCTCTTCGTCGGAAGCCGGACCCGACACGAGCTGCTCTACCGCGCCGAGCTCGAGTCGGCGGTCGCCCAAGGGCGACTCCAGGTCCGGGCCGCCTTCTCCCGCGACCCGGTCGAGATCCGGTTCGAGCCGGAAGGCGACGGGGGCGGTTTTCGTTTCGAGCCGGGGGAGGCCCGCCACATCGGCGACGAGATCCTCCGCGACGACAACGCCGAGATGTTGTGGCGGATGCTGCGGAGCCGAGCCGACGGCGGTGAGGGTGCCCACTTCTACGTGTGTGGTCGCACCGGGTTCGCCGGCTCGGTGATGACCGCGCTCGAGGCGGTCGTGGACCGTTTCGACGAGGGTCCCGACGACGGACGCGAGGAACGCGTACGGTCCGTGCTCTACCGGCTCGTCGGCGAGGAGCGCTACCTCCAGGACATCTTCACCACCTACACGGGATCGCACATCGACGCGGCGACGACGATCCCGGCGTCCGAGGTCGTCGTTCGCAACAATCCCGACGACGGATACTGGATGGTCATCGACGGCCGCGTCTACGACATGAACACGTTCGGTCATCTCCATCCCGGTGGGTTCAAGATCATCCAGGCCTATGCCGGCATGGACGGGACCGCGGCGTACCGCAAGGTCCTCCACCATGTGAACCCCGAGGTCGACTCGATGCTCGGCATGTACGAGCTCGGCGTCGTCCGGCGTCTGCACTTCGGACAGGAGTGGGGCACCGTCGTCGCCCCCGACGGGCTACGCTCGATGTCGCTGGCCGATGCCTACCGGGCCTGGATCCGGTTCCTGTACCGCGTCGTGGAGATGGAGAACGCACTGCAACAGGACTACGGCCTGAAGGATCAGACGATCATCGGCGACGACGACCCCACCGCCTTCCCGCCGATCAAGTTCCAGTACCTGCTCGAGACCCACGACCGGTTCATGGTGAACTATCTGGCCGGAACCACCGGCGACGCCCTCGAGGATCTCTGGGCCGTCACCAGCGGGTTCTGCACGTCGGACCGCGACGTGCGATGGATGGCCACCGAACTGGCCCGGATCCGTGACGGGGAGGAAGCCGACACGATCCGACGGCTCAGCGGAGAGATCCAACGACGGATCGACGACATCGTCGAACGCGGAGCCGACACCGATGATCCGACCGCCAAGCTGCTCCGGGAGTACTGCGACCTGCTCCACGCCGAGGATCGGCGCTACCTCGCGGAGGTCAAAGCCGCGCTGCGACGGGGCGTGATGGTCTTCGAGGAGCTCGAGCGCGACACGATCCGATCAGGAGGTCACCGGTTGATGGCGGCGATCGAGGGCGTGCCCCGCATCCTCGCCGACTACCACTCGCGGCTGCTGTCGGGAGTCGTCAGCCTCTGGCTCGACCACCCCACGTGACCGGGCCCGCGGAGGTCGAACCGTGATCGCGCACGACGCCCACAACCGACAGATCGACCTGATCTACCGGCTGCGCGGCCTGGGCATGGCCGGAACCATCCTGCACATCGGGGCGCACCCCGACGACGAGGACGTCGGGCTGATGACCTATGCCGCCCGCAAGCTCGGGGTCCGGATCGTCTACTGGTCGGCGACGCGCGGCGAGGGCGGCCAGAACCGGTTGGGTCCGCACACCCAGGAACGGCTCGGGATCTACCGGAGCTGGGAGAGCCTCGATGTGCGACGGGTCGACGGTGGCGAGGCCCGTTTCGGCCCGTTCTACGACTTCGGCTACAGCAAGACCGGCGAGGAGACCCTGGCCAAGTGGGGTGGCCGCCACGATGTCACGAGAGAAGTCGTGCGGGCGATCAGGTCCGTGCAGCCCCAGATCGTCGTCGGGCGTTGGACCGGCCGGGCCGAGTCGGACGGCCACGGACACCATCAGGCCGTGGGTCTCGTCACCGCCGACGCGTTCGCGGCCGCCGGCGACCCTTCGAAGTTCCCGGAGCTGCGTGACCAGGGGTCGGTGCCGTGGCGACCCGAGAAGCTCTTCTTCTCGACGGGCGGCGACTGGCAGCCGGGCGAGGAGGGCGGCGACGTCGGTGCCCACCGCCCCGACCTCGAGGCCGCCGGGTTCGTTCGCATCGACTCGGGCGAGTTCGACCCGATCGCCAGTCGGACCTTCCAGGAACAGGCGTGGATCGGGTTCAACAACCACCGAACCCAGGCGATGGGGTTCGTTCCGGAGAAGACACCGTTCTTCTACTACTACGCCCCGGCCGAGGGCACGGCGGGCGCCGACCCCGGGGACGGCGCCGGATTCCACGACGGCTCGGATCCGACCCTCGCCGGGCTCGCCGACTATCCGGGAGACGGATCGGCGGCCCTGCGGGCCGGTCTCGAAGAGGTGGTGGCCCTCGCGGGCACCGCGTTCACCCGGTACCGACCCGACCATCCCGACGAGAGCGGCACCGCCGTGCTGGAAGCCGCGTCGTTGCTCCGACGACTGCACACCGGCTTGGCGGACGCGGCGCCCGACGACGACCGGCGCCACGCCCTGGCGGCGTATCTCCGACGCAAGGCGGACGAGTTCGATGAGGTCGCCGGCCGGTGTCTGGGCCTCGAGCTGGAGTGCCTGGCCGACACCGCCCAGGTCACGCCGGGGCGCCAGGTGCGGGTCCGGGTCCGACTGTGGAACCCGCAGGGCGAACCGGTCACCACCGGGCCGTTGTCGTTTCGTCGGCCCGACGGCTGGCACGTGCATCCCGTCGACCCGGCCGGTCACGGCGATCTCGAGGAGGCGGTCGAGTACGAGATGGCCGTTCCCCTCGATGCCGAGCTGGCCTGCCCGTACTGGCTGAAGACGCCCCGCGAGCAGTACCGGTACCACTGGCCCGACGGCGAGCCCGCCGGTCGGCCCTTCGACGAACCACTCGTCGAGGCCCGGTGCCGGGTCTCCGTCGGCTCCCACGAGTTGACCCTGCGGGCGCCCGTCATCGCCCGCGAAGGCTATGCCGGCGGCTTCCGGGAGCTCCCGATCGCGGTCGTGCCGCCCATCTCGTTGCACCCGGAACGCAGCCGCGAGATCCTCCCGGTGAGCGGATCCGAGCAGCGCCTCGAGCTGCGAGCCGTCGTGTCGGCCGACCCGGAGCTCGCCGGCGTCGAAGGTGTCGTCCGTCTGGAGGCGCCCCCCGGGTGGAAGGTCGAACCGTCCGATGTCGCGCTGGTGTTGGGTCCCGACGGCGACGCGCGCACGGTGGTGTTCACGGTCACGGTCCCGGCCGGCGCACCCGCCGGCGCGCATCGGCTTCGTTATGTCGTGCGCTGCGACTCGCGTGACTACGACGTCGTGCTGCATCCGGTGAGGATGGGCGGCCCCGGGCACCAGGGACCCGTCGATGGGTCGAGTTGTGTGCGCGAGCAGTTCGTCACGTCGCCGGCCGTCGACGACGTCCACCTGATCGAGGCAACCTTCGTCCCCGGGCTGCGCTACGGCTATGTCCGCGGCGCGGCGGAGTCGGTGGTGGCGGCGCTCGGCGGCTTCGGTCTCGATCTGGAGGTGCTGAGCGACGACGACATCGCGTATCGCGATCTCGAGGAGTTCGACGCGATCGTCATCGGCCCCAACGCCTATCTCATGAACGCCGCCCTGAGAAACAACGCGGCACGTTTCCTCGACCATGTCGAACAGGGCGGGACCCTGATCGTGCAGTACCAGGGATACGACTACGGAAACGCCGAGCACGCGCCGTATCCGTGGCGTTTCCGTCAACCCCACGACCGGGTGACCCGCGAGGACGCACCGGTCACGATCCTCGAACCGGACCACTTCTTGTTCCATCAGCCCAACGAGATCACCGGGACCGACTTCGACGGATGGGTCCACGACCGGGGCATGTACTTCATGGGCGAGTGGGACCGCCGCTATCTTCCACTGCTGGCCTGTCACGACCCGGGTGAGGACCCGCGCGCCGGTGGGCTCCTCTTGACCGCCCACGGGCGGGGCACCTTCGTCTATGTGGCGTACTCCTTCTTTCGCCAGCTGCCCGCCGGCGTGCCCGGGGCCTTCCGCTTGTTCGCCAACCTGCTCGCGGTTCCCGCCGCGACGCTGCTCGCCCGGGCGAGCGTCCTGCGCGACGTCTCGCTCTTCTCCGCGATGGACGAGCTCCAGCTCCAGCAGATCGCCCGGATCCTGTCGGAGCGGTGGGTGACAGACGGTGATCATCTGTGCCGTCAAGGAGACGACGGCGACGAGATGTACATCGTGGTCTCCGGAGAGGTCGAGATCGTCAAGGCCATGGCGGGAAGGCCCGAGCAGGTCATCTCCCGGGCGACGGCCGGCGACGCCATCGGGGAGCTCCAGGTCCTCGGCTCGATGACCCGCACGGCGTCGATGCGGGCCCGCGGCGACGTTCACCTGCTGGTCATGGAAGGACCCCACTTCCGGAACCTGATGCATCACGACCCCGACATGTCCGATCGGGTGATCCGCCTGTTGGTCGAGAAGCTGGCGGCGGCGGGAGAGGAGCCGTGAGAGCCCTCGGCGACCTCCTGGAGACAGCGGACGGCGTCGCCTTCCTGGCCGACGAGGGGGTGCACGTGGCAACCGATTCCTTTGTCGCCGCGCTCGAGGCGCCGACCCGGCCGGAACTGGCCGATCGGCTCGGCGCGGGCGACGCCAGGCTCGTCTGCTCCGGTCAGCAGATCTATGTCGACTATCGGCGCTCGGTGCTGGAGAAGGTCGAGGTGCTGGGGCAGCTGAGAGAGAACGATTCGCTCTTCCCGTTCTTCTTGTGGGTCGACACCGATCGAGCCGGCGCCGACAACCTCATGAGCAAGCTCGCGTGGCCGCCGGCCGGCAAGAAGGGTGCCGTGAGTGTGCTGGCGCCGGGTACGAGAGATGTCGAGCTCCGGTACGCGACGGTCGACGGCGACGTGTTGCGCCGCGCGATCGACACGGTCGCCACCCATCTCCGCCGGTCGGAGCTGCGTGTCGACGGGGCGAAGGCCCGATTCGAGAGGCTGCGGGCGTGGTTCTTCGACGGTTCCCATCGATCATTGGCCGAGTTCAACCTGGACCTCTCGAACTTCCTTCTCTCCGAGGTCTACGGCAGCGCGCCCCATCCGCTCCTCTTGTCGGACTGCCAGCGCCATGACGCGGTCGTCGAGCGGGTGGAGACGCTGCTGAACGTGCTTCCCGACGTGATCGCCGTCTTCAACGAGGCCGTCGCCGGGTTGCGGCGGCGAGACGTCGACCCGCAGGTCACGCCGTTGCCCGACGACTATCTGCCGTTGCACCACTCGTGCGAGGTCGACGGTCGGCGCCTCCGACTCTCGCACCGGGTGGACACGCACGACCACCACGCGGTCGCACGTTGCAAGTGCGGGAACGAGCACTCGTTTCACCTCGGTACCGAGCGTTTGGGACTGGGTGAGCTGGCCGAGGCGGGGCGGTGGAGTCTCGATGTCAGTTTCCCGTTGTTCCTCGACGACATGGTCAGCGGCTTCGTGGCCGGGAAGAGCTCGACGCTCTACCTGCTGGTGATGAACGAGGTTCTCCGGCGGGTCTTCGGCGCCACACCGGTGCCGATCCTCGCCACGATGGACCGGCCCCGCGCCGATGCGGTGCCCGGAGAGCTCGACAGCTTGATCTTTCGCTACCTGGCGGGTTCGTCGTCTCGCGGTCAGTACGACGAGTAACCCGTCGGTGCGGGGTCGGCGAACGGCGGCATCGCCACCGGTCCTTCGCAGTGGAACGGTTCCCCGTGGGTCACCCCGATCATGGCGCCGTAGTGGATCGCCCGGGCTTCGACGTGGCGCAGGAACCCCGGACGGCGCACGGCGCCGGCCGGCTCGTCCGGGTCGGGCCCGAACTGGCTCTCGAACGCTTCGATCGCGGCGGCCTTTTGTTCCCACACGGCCGAGATGTCGCTGATGAACGTCGGCGGGAAGGGATGGTGGATCATGTAGTGGTACAGGCGTGAGGGTCGATGGGGTGGTCCCGTCGCGACCTTGGCCACACCGGCGAGAAAGACGGCGTCCGCGACCAGTTTCGCGGTGGCCGCGTGGTCCGGGTGGCGGTCGTGGCCGTACGGCGCCCACACGACGCGGGGCCGGGTGCGGCGGATCGCCTCGATGACGAGGTCTCGATGCCCGATCTCGGATCCGACTCGGGTGTCGGGCAGGCCGAGGCCGAACCGTTCGGTCAGGCCGAGGATCCCGGCCGCGGCCACGGCCTCCTCCTGTCGACGCCGCGGATCTCCCCGAGTAGACTTCTCTGCCGCGGTCAGATCGGCGATGCCGACGCGAAGCCCGGCCTTCACGGCCCGGGCCAGGGATCCCCCGCAGCCGATCTCGGCGTCGTCGGGATGCGGGGCGAACGCCAGGACGTCGAGGGCGTCGATCATCACTTCAGGCCGTGCCCGCCAGCTCACGATAGAGATCCTCGTACTGGGTGATCACCCGTTCCGCGCTGAAGCCCATGGCGTGTTCGCGTGCGGCCGCCGCCATCGAGCGGTGTCGTTCCGGCGCCGAGAGCAGGCCCCCGGCCAGCTCGATCGCGGCGTCGCAGGCTCCGACCGGGAACAACATCCCGGCGCCGCTGGAGGCCAGCACCTCGGGAAGGCCGCCGACATCGGTTGCCAGCACGGGCACCCCGCAGGCCATCGCCTCGAGCGCGGCCAACGAGAAGCTCTCGTACTGGCTCGTTATGAGCATCAGATCGGCGTGGGGGAGGATCTCGGTGACGTCGGGTTGGACACCCCAGAAACGCACACACCCGTCGAGCCCGTTCGCTGCGACGCAACGCCGGGCATCGCTCATCGCCTCGCCGTCGCCCACGAGCCAGAGCTCCGCGTCGACCAGCCGACACACGCCGGCGAAGATCTCGACGACATCTTGCACCCGCTTCACGGGCCGGAAGTTGGACACGTGCACGATGGTCGGCACCGTGGTGTCAAAGCGATGTTCGGGTCGGCGGTCGGTTCGGGGCGAGAAACGGGCCAGGTCGACGAAGTTGGGGATCACGGTCGGCGTGACGGGGAGACCGAACGTCGTGTCGGACAGCTCGGCGTGGTGTGACGAGACCGTGGTCAGCGCGTCGATGTCGGAGAGTGCCGCCACGAGCCGGTCCTGCGACGGCTTCGGAAGCCGGTCATGGGCGGTCACGTCGGTGCCGTGCAGGGTCCCGACCGTGGCCGGGCAGTCGTCGCCGAGCCGGCGTCGGAGCTCGGCGACGACGGTCGCATACGGGACCGCGTAGTGGAAGTGCACGACGTCGAGGCCCTGTCGGGTGATGACGTCGATGATCCTCGCGACGAGGGCCTGGATCTCCTCTGTCAGCCACTCGGTGTAGAGGCTCGACCGATCGTCCACGCCGGGCCGCGACGGCCGAACCGTGTGGACGGTGACGCCCGATTCCTCCGTGCAGCGGCCGAACGGTGGGCTGTAGGCGAAGAGGTGCACATCGTGCCCGCCGGCCGCGAGACCGACGGCGAGGTCGGTCGCGACCCTGGTGCTTCCGCCGATGCCATCGTGGCACAGGACGCCGATGCGCATTGATCCCTTTGCTTCCGTCTCGGGTCCGGACGGTAGCCGGAATCGCCGCACAAGTCAGGCCCCGAGCCGCGCTCGGGGTGGTGTTCACGCCGTGATGCTCGGTGACCACGTTGTGATAGCAAGGGTGCGATGCCGCATGTGAACAGCTTTCCCGTTGTGCTGGTGGCACAGCCGGATCGTCAACCGATTCATCTCGTCATCAGAGGCGATCTCGTGTTGGGGAGAGATTGCGAGGGGTTGCTGTTGGCGGATCCACAGGTGTCGCGACGGCACCTCGAGGTCGGACTCCACGAGGGTCGGGTGCTGTGCACCGACCTGGGTTCGACCAACGGGACGTTTCTCGATGGCGCCAGGATCACCGCGCCGGTCGTGCTCGGTGCCGGTGCGGTGGTGACGATCGGCGACACGTCGATTCACCTGGTCGAGCTTCCGGCGGTTCCCCAGACCGCCCGCCCGCAGGCGACGTCGATCTCCGACGAGCTCCGGCGCACATCGATCGACCGCGTCGTCGACATGGTGACGGCCGACGAGTGGAGACCCCGCGTCGAGTCGGGCACCGTGACGATCCTGTTCTCCGACATCGAGGGGTCGACCGAACGGGTCAGCCGGATCGGCGACGCCGCCTGGTTCGCGTTGCTCGAGATGCACAACGAGGTCTTTCGGAGCGAGCTGGCCAAGGCCGGCGGCCGGGAGATCAAGGCCCAAGGCGACGGGTTCATGCTCACCTTCGCCAGTGTGCGCCGGGCCCTCCGGTTCGCCACGGTCGTGCAGGAGCGGCTCGCCCGGCACGCCCGGGAGAATCCCGACGACGGCGTGCGGGTTCGCATGGGCCTCCACACCGGGGAGGTCATCACCGACCAGTCCGGCGACATGTTCGGCCGCCATGTCAACAAGGCGGCCCGGATCGCCAACCTCGCGGTGGGTGGGCAGATCCTCGTCAGCGCGACCGTGCGGGAGATCGCCTCGGGAGACCGCGAGTACGAGTTCGGGCCGCCGTCGGAGGTCGAGTTGAAGGGCCTCGACGGCCCCCACGTCATCCACGATGTGCTCTGGCGAGAGTGACGGGTGGGTCACCGGCCCCGTTCGACCCGACGCTTGAGCCCCACGGTGGCGGCATCGACGACCTTGCGCATGCCCTGCTTCACCACGAAGCCCGGCATCGGGATCTTCGGGTCGACGCGCACCTCGTAGTGGACCCTGGTGATCGGCCCGTCGGCGGTCAGCTCGTAGTGGCCGGACTGACGGCGCTGCTGGCCGCCCTCGACCAGCGTCCACCGCACGGAGCGGTGGCCGTCCCACGTGTAGTCGAGAACCTGTTCGTCGCTGATCCCGACGACGGCCACGGTCATGCGGACCCGTTGCGGTCGACCGTCGCCGTCGGTCGATTCGATCGTCGCTGCCTTGTGCACGCTCGACCAATCCGGGTACGCGGCGATGTCGGCGATCACCGCCATCACCGCTTCGGTGTCGGCCTTGATCGTGATGTCCTTCCTCGCGGTCGCCATCGTTCGCGTCCTCTCGTCGTCGCGATGCTCAAAGGGCGCGGTCCTCGTCGCGCCAGTACTCGTCGCGGAGCTTGCGTTTGTAGAGCTTCCCGGCATCGGTTCGGGGAAGCTCGGCCCGGAACTCGACACGTTTCGGTCGTTTGTAGGCGGCGAGCCGGTCGGCGCAGTGGGCCAGGAGGTCGTCGGCCAGCTCGGCGGTGGGTGCCACCCCGGTTCGGGGTTCGACCACGGCGAGGACCTGTTCTCCCCAGTCGTCATCGGGGATGCCGATGACCGCGGCGTCGCCGACGTCGGTGTGCTCGAGGAGCACTCCTTCGATCTCGGCGGGGAAGATGTTGACGCCTCCGCTGATGATCATGTCCTTGGCCCGGTCCTGCAGGAACAGGTAGCCGTCGTCGTCGATGTGGCCGATGTCGCCGATCGTGAAGAGGTCGCCGTTGTGCGCGGCCCGGGTCTGGGCTTCGTCGTCGTGATACGAGAACCCGGCCGCGGTGCCGAAGTAGATGTGGCCGGTCTCGTTGGGTCCGAGCTCGCGGCCGTCGTCGTCGAGGATCGCCAGCCGTACGCCGCGCACGGCCCGGCCGACGGTGCCGGGTTTCTCCAGCCAGCGGTGGGGTTTGGCGATCGTCGCGGCTCCTTCCATGCCGCCGTAGGTCTCCCAGATGACGGGACCCCACCAGTCGAGCATCGCCTGTTTCACGACCCGGGGGCAGGGTGCCGCGGAATGCACGACGGAGTGCAGGCTCGACACGTCGTACCTCGCCCGGACGTCGTCGGGAAGCCGGAGGAGCCGGTGGAACTGGGTGGGCACCATGTAGGCCGAGCGCACCCCGGTCCGTTCGATCACGGCGAGCGTCTCCTCGGCATCGAAGCGGGGCATGATCGCCAGGGCGTGGCCGACGTTGAGCGCGCCCATGTAGTAGCTGTGCGATCCTCCGTGGTACATCGCGGTCGACACCAGATGGGGTCCGTCGAGAGGCCGGAAGTCGAAGGCGCGGCCGAACAGCGCGGCGCGGTGGGCCGCCACCGCCGGGTCCGTGCCGCTGCCTTTTCGTACGATGCCCTTCGGCGCGCCGGTCGTGCCGGAGCTGTAGGCGATCATGCCGCCGGCCGCGAGCGAGTCGGGCACCGACGTCGGACATCCGTCGCACAACTCCTCGAGGCTCGTCGCCGCAGTGGCGCCGCCTCGCACGATCGTGGTCGCCAGGCTGCGGATCGTCGTGCCGCCGTCGGCGTCGAGGACCGCGCCATGGGCTTCGTCGGTGATCAGCACCGAGGCGCCGGCGTGTTCGAGAATCGTCGTGAGCTCGGCCGGGGTCAGATAGGTGTTGAGGAGCAGCAGGTTCCAGCCGGCCTCCGAACAGGCCAGCGACACCTGCACCGGGAGGACACCGTTTCCGGCGAGTACGGCGACGATCGCGTCCTTCGGTGTCCCGATGCCCCGTAGGCCGTGGACGAGTTGGTGGGCGCTCCCGGCCAGCTCGCCGTAGGTCCAGGCGCCGTCGGGTGACTCGGCGATCGCCGGTGCGTCAGGATGGTCTTCGGCGAGGTACCAGATCCCGAGTCGGCGATCCCAAATGTCGTCCACTGGTGCTCCTCACCTTTCCATTCTAGTCCTCTAAATCATTAAGAACTATAGTGTTGGCCGGCGTTCGATCAAAGATGGAGACGACCCGAGGAGTACCGCAGCCATGACGACGAGTGACGACACCGAGTCCTCCACTGTCGAGTTCGGTGTGGGCGACGACCAGGTCGCCACGATCACGCTGAACCGACCCGAACGGATGAACGCGTTCAACGAGACCATGGCGGCGGAGATGGACCGGATCTGGGGCATCGTGCGCGACACCGACGACATCCACGCCGTCGTCGTGCAGGCCAACGGCGAGCGGGCCTTCAGCACCGGACTCGACATCTCCGCGGGGGTCTGGTGGGCCGACCGCAACATCTGGAACCACGAGGACCCCGGCACCAGCCTCGGTCCCCGCCACAATCTCGTGTGGAAGCCGGTCATCGTGGCGGTCAACGGGATGTGCGCGGGCGGGGGCATGTACTTCGTCAACGAGGCCGACATCGTGATCTGCAGCGACGACGCCACCTTCTTCGATCCCCACGCCAACGGCGGCATCGTCTCGGCCCTCGAGCCGATCGGCATGGTGAAGCGGGGAGTCCCGCTCGGTGAGGTCATGCGCTGGGCGCTGATGGGTACCGATGAACGCATCACCGCGGCCACCGCGAAGGAGATCGGTCTCGTCACCGAGGTCGTCGCGGTCGACGATCTCCGGGCCCGGGCCCACGACATCGCCGCCCAGATCGCCGCCCGTCGCCCCGAAGCCGTGCAGGGAACGGTCCGGGCGATCTGGGAATCGCTCGACATGACCCGCACCATGGCCCTGCAGAACGGCATGGCCTACACCCACATCGGCAACCCGAGACCCGGCGAACGCCCGCCGCGGCCCGAGAAGCGCCCCCCGCACCTGCGATGAGCACGCGTCGATGACCACCGACACCCGCCCCGCCGGCCGCCCCCTGCCCGCGCCGGGCCCCGACTCCGAGGCGTTCTGGACCGGGGGCGCCCACGGGGAGCTGCGCATCCACCGCTGCCGGACATGTGGCCGCTTCTTCCATCCGCCCGCTCCGGTCTGCTTCCGGTGCCGCAGCACCGACGTCGGGCCCGAACCGGTGTCGGGCACGGCGACGGTCGCGGCGTTCAGCATCAACGTCCAGCAGTGGCTCCCGGGGTTCGACCCGCCCTATGTCGTCGCCATCGTCGAGCTCGTCGAGCAGCCCGATGTCCGTCTCACCACCAATGTGACGGGTTGTCCCGTCGACGAGGTGCACATCGGCATGGAGGTCGTCGTCGAGTTCGAGCAGTGGGACGACGTGTGGATCCCGGTGTTCCGTCCGGCCGCGGAGTCGGGGGACGAGGCGTGAACCCGCTCGGGGGCAGGGCGGTCATCACCGGCATCGGCCAGTCCGAGGTCGGTCGTCGCCTCGGCCGTTCCGGTCTCGACCTCACCGTCGAGGCCTGCCTGCGGGCCATCGCCGACGCCGGGCTCACTCCCGACGACATCGACGGGGTCACGACCTACCCGGGTTCGCTCAGCGCGATGCCGGGATTCTCCGGCGCCGGTGCCCTCGAACTTCACGACGCCCTCGGGCTCGACACCCGCTGGCTGATGGGGTCGGTGGAGGTCGCCGGCCAGCTCGGTCCGGTGATGGACGCCTGTCTCGCGGTCGCCGCCGGGGTCGCGAACCATGTGGTCTGCTTCCGGTCGGTCTGGGAGTCGACGGCCCAGCAGCGCGGCGGCGGCGATCGGGCCAGCGTGCTCGGCAAGGGCCCGCGCCGGGCCTCGGGGATGATGGAGTGGCTGCTGCCCTACGGGGCGCCGTCGGCCAGCACCTGGGTCGCCATGCTCGCGTCGCGGGCCATGCACGAGCACGGCCTCACCCGCGAGCAGCTGGCCCAGATCGCGCTCACCGGCCGGGCCAACGCGGCGCGCAACCCGGCCGCGATCTATCGCGACCCCATG
This sequence comes from Actinomycetes bacterium, assembly GCA_024276495.1. Taxonomy (GTDB): domain Bacteria; phylum Actinomycetota; class Acidimicrobiia; order Acidimicrobiales; family Aldehydirespiratoraceae; genus JAJRXC01. The sequence goes on along the minus strand of JAJRXC010000002.1, from coordinate 56,781 downwards.
TCGCTCGACGACTACCTCTCGGCTCGCATGATCTCCACGCCCCTGTGCCTCTACGACTGCGACGTGCCCTGCGACGGCGCCGTCGCCGTCATCGTCTCCCGCCGCGACGCCACGGGAGGGCTTCCCCGCTCCCCGATCACCGTCGAGGCGTTCGGGGCCGGGCTGGCCGAGCGCCACACGTGGGACCAGCGGATCGACCTCACCACGATGGCCGCCCACGACGCGGCCGCGACGATGTGGGCGCAGACCGGGTTGACCCCCGACGACGTCGATCTCATGGAGCTCTACGACGGTTTCTCCTATCTCACCCTCCAGTGGATCGAGGCGCTCGGGTTTTGCGGCCACGGCGAGGCCGGGCGCTATGTCGAGGGTGGCCGGCGTATCGCCATCGACGGCGAACGACCGCTCAACACCCAGGGCGGGCAGCTCTCGGCCGGCCGACTCCACGGGCTCGGGTTCCTCCACGAAGCCTGCGTGCAACTCTGGCGGGAGGGCGGCGACCGGCAGGTGGCGGCCGACCTGGAAGTGGCGGTCGCCGCGGCCGGTGGTGGCCCTGTCGCCGGGTGTGTGCTCGTCAGCCTGCGCTGAGCCGCGGCTCATCACCGGCGGCAGCGAGCGATCTCACGACGTGGCCGGGTTCGGGAATCGTCTCCACCTCGGTCGTCCAGGTCGCCCCGTCCCATCGTTCGTACTCGGCGAACACGAACGGCACGAGCTGGGCGGTCAGTAGATCGTGGACCTGGTCGAGCACATGGACGTGGACGTGCGGTGCGGTGGTGTTCCCGGAGTTCCCCAGCTGCCCGAGCACCTCCCCGGCTTCGACCCGGTCGCCGACCTCGACGCGCCGTGAGCCGTTCCGGAGATGGGCGTAGAAGGCGACGTTCCCCGCCTCCAACTCGACCATGACGTGGTTGCCGACGTTGGGAGAGATGTCGGGTTCGCCCTCGTCATTTCGCGAAGGACGAAAGAGGAAGGTGGCGTATGCCCATATCGCGACGGTGCGCACCGCCCCGGTCGTGGTCCGGTCGCGGATGCCGTCGCCGACGGAGACGACCTCGCCCCGGCCGGGCGCGTGGATCGTTCGACCCCAGCCGTGGAAGCGCGTCGCGTCGACCCCACCGACCATCCAACGAAGCCGGCTCGCAGTCGACGTCGCACCGTTCGGTTCGGCCAGCCCCATGAGGTCGAGGGCCAAGGGGTGATGGCGCGGCGGCCGCTTGGCGATGCAGATCCCATCGACCGGGAAGTGCAGGACCGTTGGTGAGCTCGCTTCGGTCATTCGCGCCCGTTCGGTGGGAATCGTTTCGGTTCGGGTCGGTCAGCCCCAGGCCAGCCCGAGGTGTTTGATGCCGACGACGCTGCCGCCCTTGGTGACGATCCGGTCGGGATCGACGACATGGTAGTCGGGGATCCGGCGGTGCCATTCCTCCAACGCGATGGCGAGCTCGAGTCGGGCGAGGTGGGAGCCGAGACAGCGATGCGGGCCGGCGCCGAAGGCGAGGTGGCGGTTGGGGGAGCGTCGGATGTCGATCGTGGTGGGATCGGGAAAGACATCGGGATCCCGGTTGGCGGCGGCGGTCGACAACAGGACCCGGTCACCGGCACGAACGGGGCAACCGTGGAACTCGGCGTCGCGGGTGACGACCCGCCCGGTGTTGATCACCGCGTAGGCCCGCAGGATCTCCTCCACCGCCGAGTCGACCAGTTCCGGATCGGCGATGATGGCGCGGCGATCCTCAGGGTGCTCGGCGAAGTGTCGGAACATGCAGGCGAGGATCGAGGCGACGGTGTCGAGGCCGCCCATGTAGAGCAGCATGCCGTACTCGGCGAGCTCGGGGTCGGTGAGGCGTCGTCCGTCGACCTGGCCCTGGACCAGCAGCGTCATCAGGTCGTCGCGGGGCTCGGCCTTGCGGGCCTCGAACGTCTCGATGAGCATGCCGTAGATGTTGAGACCGGCGGTCTTGCGGGCTTCTCCACCGATTCCCTCGGCGAGCAGGTCGTCGGCCCACGAGAGGAGCTCGTCGGCCCGGTCGACCGGCAATCCCATCATCTCCATGAAGATCCGGGTGGGGTACTGGCGGGCGAACTGGCCGTAGACCTCCACCTCGCCGTCGGCGACGAACGAGTCGATCAGCTCACAACAGCGAGCCCGGATCCGGTCGGTCCACGCCTCCGCCGCCCGCGGTGAGAACGACGACACGATGAGCTGGCGATACGCCGTGTGCTCGGGGGGATCCATCTCCTCGGGGATCCAACGATGGGCGCCGACCGGGGTGCACGTCTCGACGGCGACGTTGGAGAACAGCTCGTAGTCGCGCAGCGCGTCGTAGATGGGGTCGTGGCGGGTGAACGTCCATGTCGGGTCGGCGTGGTCCTCGAGGCTCAGGAAGTGGTCGTAGTCGGCCCGCAACACGTCCCAGTGACCCCACGGGTCGGCCGCGAGCTCCGGGGAGGTCCGTTGACAGAACTCGTGGCGGGGGCCACGTTCCTCGGTCATCTCCGCGCCTCCCGGGCGAGCTCGATGTGGCGGGCGTACATCGCGGCCGCGGTGCGCTGGAGGTCGACCGGCACCGCGGGAAAGACCGGCAACCCGGTCTCTCTCGACGGCAGCGAGACGGTCGCGGATCCGAACGCGGTCTCGGTGTCGCGCTGGTTCACCATGTGGAGCTCGAGCTCGACGACGTGGTGGCCGTCCTCGATCCGCTTGTCCTTCACCTTCCCGGACAGGAACTGCACGTCGCCCATGTAGTTGAACTTCCGGATGGAATCCTCGAGCGCGATGATGCACGCGTCGTCGCCGGCCCAGTCGGCGACGTGATGGTAGAACCACGCCTGGCGCAGGACGCCGTAGTCGTAGGCCATCGGGTTCCCGATCGCCTTGGCCCACTCGGAGTCCCAGTGGAGGCGCTGGGCGACGTCGTAGACGCCCTGCTCGTTCTTGATGTAGAACGCCTTGATCCGCTGCCGGTTCTTGTACCCGAGGCGTGACGCCCGCAGACCGTAGGGGGTGAAGCCGTAGCCGCCGGCGTGGAAGGCGATCATCTCGGTGACCGTGAGGGGGCCCTTCACCATCGGGTCGAGCTCGTCGCCGATGTTCACGTCCTCCCAGTAGCGGGCGTCGGCCCCCCGGGGGGCCTCCTGGGCGTAGACGGCGTCGATGCGCTCGTAGTCGTCGTCGGTGTAGCTCGCCGGTTCGATCGCCGCGTACTTGCCCGTCGAGCGGGCCTTCTTGCGTTCGGTGCTCACGGTGAGGATCCGATAGACGCCGAGCACCTCGGCCCGCTGGTTCATCACCACGTCGCGACGCACCCGGATGAGCGAGCGGCCGGCGAACTCCGACTCCTTCACCTCCTGGCTCTCGTCGCCCTTGAAGCTGAAGAGGCGATCGCCGGGATACAGGGGCCGGTACCACTGCCAGGTGCCGCCGGAGACGAACACGTGCACGCCGCGGAAGATCCCCTTGGTCCTGGCCTTCACGTCGGCAGGCATCGGGTCGCCGAGCATCGGTGACTTGATGTGGCCGATCATCGTGCCGTGGCCGATCTGGGATCCCCAGCGGGTGCCACGGCCGTAGTCCTCGTCGATGTAGAGGGGGTTGTCGTCGCCCACTCCCATCGCCCAGTTGCGGATCGCGTCGGGAGTGGCCTCGCTGAAGAGCTCCCGAGAGCGGTTCGGGGTGTCGATGCCGAGCCGGAGTCGGGCCAACTCGATGTCGTCGTCGGTCAGGCGGTACTCGAGTGCCTTCTCGAACTCCTTTTCCAGTCGTTCGTCGACCTTGAGCGCGTCCGGGGTGTCGTCAGCCATGCTGTGTTCGACTCCGGGGCCCCGGCGGGTGCGGGGCGACCGTTGCCGATCCTCCTTCGAAAACGTTAGTCTCTAAATGCTTTAGAGGAAAGAGAGCGGAGTGTCCAACCAGCCCCTGGCGGGAATCAAGATCGTCGAAGTCGCCCAGTACACGTTCGTGCCCGCGGCCGGTGCGGTCCTCGCCGACTGGGGGGCCGACGTCATCAAGGTCGAGCACGCAGTCACCGGCGACGCCCAACGGGGGATCACCCTCGGCACCGGCGGCGCCGCGGCCGGATCGTTCCAGCCGCTCATGGAGCACCCGAACCGGGGCAAGCGCAGCATCGGAATCGCCCTCGAGACGCCGACCGGCAGAAGCCTGCTCGACGAACTGGTCGAACCCGCCGACGTCTTCATCACCAACTTCCTGCCCGGTGCGGTCACCAAGCTCGGTCTCGGGGTCGACGACATCCGGGCCGTCAACCCCGACATCGTCTACGCCCGGGGCTCGGCCCACGGACCGCGGGGACCCGAAGCGGGCGACGGCGGCTACGACCTCAGCGTGTTCTGGTGCCGCGGCGGGGGAGCCCACGGCGCGACGTTGCGTGGCGCACCCCTGATCTCGCCCATGCCGGCCGGTGCCTACGGCGACTCGATGGGTGGTGCCATCCTCGCCGGCGGAATCGCCGCGGCCCTGCTCCAGCGGGAGCGAACCGGTGAGGCGACCGTCGTCGACGTGTCGCTGCTGTCGACCGCCACCTGGGCCTCCGCCCTCTCCGTCGGGAACGCCCTGCTCACGGGGAAGGATCCCCACGTGGAACGGGTCGACGGACGGCCGCACATGGTCTTCAACCCGCTCATCGGCACGTTTCGCACCGCCGACGATCGTTTCATCAACCTCACGATGCTCCAGCCCGGCCGCTACTGGGCCGACGTGTGCCGCCACATCGGCCGCGACGACCTGATCGACGACGAGCGGTTCGACACCGCGGAGAAGCTGATGGCCAACGCGAGTGAGGCCGGCGCGCTCATCGCCGATGCCATCGCGGCCCGCCCGTTCGACCACTGGGCCGAGCAGCTGCGGACCCTCGACGGCCAATGGGCCAAGGTCCAGTCGCCCCTCGAGCTGGCGGCCGACCCGCAGGTTCGGGCCAACGGCTACATCCTGACGGTGCTCGACGACGACGGAAACGAACGCGAGCTCGCGTCGAGCCCGGTGCAGTTCGACGAGACGCCCTTCGTCGTGCAGCGCGGGCCGCAGTTCGCCGAGCACACCGACGAGATCGTGCGTTCTCTCGGACGCGACGACGAGGCGCTGATCCAGCTGAAGATCGACGGCGCGATCACGTGAATCGACGGCCGCCGCCCGAGCCACCCCGGCCCGAGCTCGAGACGACGGTCGCCGACTGGGTGCGCGCCACCTGGGACGAGACCATGTCGCTGCGGCGGTGGTGGGACGCGCTCGCCGATGCCGGCTTCGCGTTCCCGACCTGGCCCCAGGGACTGGGAGGGTGCGGGGCCACCCGCCGCGAGGCCCACACGATCGCGGCCGCCCTCGCGGCGGCCGGGGTGATCGGGCTGCCCGACGGCAACGGGCCGAACATGGGAGCGCCCACGGTGCTCACCCACGGCACCGACGCCCAACAGCGCCGCTTCGTCCGGCCCGTCGCGGCCGGCGCGCAGGCGTGGTGCCAGCTGTTCAGCGAACCGGGGGCCGGTTCGGATCTGGCCGGCCTCACCACCCGCGCCGTCCGGGACGGAGACGAGTTCGTGATCACCGGCCAGAAGGTGTGGAGCTCGTTCGCCCACGGCTCCGACCATGGCATGCTGCTGGCGCGGACGAACCCCGATGTGGCGAAACACCGCGGCCTGTCGTGGATGATGATCGAGATGGACCAGCCCGGCATCGACGTCCGACCGCTCGTTCAGATGAACGGGGCGGCCGAGTTCTGCGAGGTGTTCCTCGACGGCGCCCGGGCCCGGGTCGCCGACGTGATCGGCGGAATCGACGAGGGATGGACGGTCGCCAAGACGACGCTCTCCCACGAACGCGCCGCGGTCACCGCGCGCCGCAATCGTGGGCTCCCGACCATGCCCGCGGGACCCCTCGGCGGCAACCTCGACCGGCCCGTCGGCGAGCTTCTCGCCGCGAGACGTTCGCGGCCGAAGCCGTCGCGTCGACGCGGCGAGGTGTTGCTCGGCTCCCGTACGATCATCGAGCTCGCCCGCGACCGGGGGCTCGCCCGCCACCCGGTCCTGCGTCGGCAACTCGCCGACTACCACATCCACAGCGAGGTCTACCGCCTCACCAACCAGCGGGTGCGCGACAACGCGAAGCAGGGTCGGGTCGGTCCGGAAGCGTCGATCGGGAAGCTGGCCCTGGCGATGCTGGCCCACCGGTCCCGCGACCTGTCGATGGCCCTTCTCGGCGCCGAGGGCATGCTCGTCGGTCCCGGCACCACCCAGGACGGCCGCATCCAGCAGGTCGCCCTGTCGAGCCACGTGCCGTCGATCGGTGGGGGCACCAACGAGATCCAACGCAACATCATCGGAGAGCGGGCCCTCGGCTTGCCCCGGGAGCCGCCGGTCGACGACGACGTGGCGTTTCGCGACCTCCGGCGCTGAACCGGTCGCGTCAGCGCGCCCCGAACCGCGGCGACCGCTTCTCCATCCAGGCCCTGACCCCTTCGCGGTGATCGGCCGATGCCGCGCACTCGATCATGTTGGCGGCCTCGACCGCGACGGCCTCGGCCAGACCGAGACGCCCGGTGTTGGCGACGTTCTGCTTGATCAGGGCGATGGCGGGCTGCGGACCATGGGCGAAGGTGTGGGCCCAGGATCGCCAGGCCGCCTCGAACTCGTCGTCGGGAACGACCCGGTGCACGAGCCCCATCGAGGCCGCCTCGGCCGCGTCGAGTCGGGCGTTGCCGGCGATGAGGTCGAGGGCTCGACCGCGGCCGAGCAGGTCCGCCAGGAGCCAGGGTCCCCCGAAGTCGCCGGAGAAGCCGAGCCGGGCCCAGCCGGTCACGAGGGACGCCGACGCGGTGGCGATTCGCAGATCGCAGGCCAACGCGATCGACAGACCGGCGCCGACCGCGGCGCCGTTGAGCGCGGCGATCGACACGATCGGCGCGTCGCGCAACACCACCGAGATGCGGGACCGGGCGGTCAACGCCGCCGCCTGCTCCGCGGCCGACGGGCGAGGACCCTCGCGACGAGAACCGCCGCCCCCGGCGACATCGCCGCCGGCGCAGAACGCGGAACCCTCGCCGGTGACCACGACACAGCCGACATCGGGGTCGTCGGCGAACGTCTCGACCGCCTCGATCATCGGTGTGTACATCGCCGGATGGAGCGCGTTTCGGCGACCGGGTCGGGTCAACGTGATGACGCCGACCCGGTCGACCACCTCGACGCGGACGGTGTCGGTGCCCGTGTCGATCACCCGGGTACGACCCGAGGACGTCGTCTCATCGGTCATGGAGATGCTCCTCGATCAGGGCGACGAATCGGTCGGCGGACTGGAAGGGTGCGAAGTGGCCACCCGGGATGATGTCGAGCCCGACGCCGGCCAGGGCCGCCACCCGACGGTACACGTCGAGCCGGAACCCGCTTCCGTCGCCGCAGACCAACATGATCGGCACCGCGGCGGTGCCGAGACTCGACAGCCGGTCGCGGTGACCGACCCCACCGGCCTGGGTCACCGCGACCCGGAACAACTCCGCCTCGACCTCCGGACCGGACCGGAGGCGCACGCCGCCGTTCTCGGGAACGGTTCCGTGGGTGATCAGGGCATCCACGAACTCGGTGCCGAGCTCGGAATAGGCCCGCACCGTCGAGAAGTGGGCGCGCAGCGCGTCGGCGTCGGGCCACCACGCGTCGCGGGCCAGGATCCACCTGGTGTTCTGGGCGAGCCGTTCGGCGGTCGCCGTCGGCGTCTCGTCGGGATGGGGAACCGCGGGTTCGAAGGCGAGCACGCCGGCGAAACGATCCGGTGCCTCGACGGCCGTCTGCAGGGCGATCAGACCACCGAAGGAGTGGCCGAAGACGTGCGCCTTCGAGAGGTCGAGCTCGTCGACGACGGCCAGAAGGTCCTGCGTGTGGGGCGCGATCTCGTGATCGCCGTCGCCGTCGCTGCGTCCGTGGCCCCGAAGATCGACGGCGTACACGTCCCAGCGGCGGGCGAGCCGAGGCCCGGCCGGGGAGAACACGTCGGCGCCCAGTCCCGCACCGTGGGTCAGCAGCAACGGCTCGCCGTCACCCGGCCACCGGGTCACCCCGATCCGGTGGCCGGCGCGCGAGACGAGGTGATGCTCAGAGCCGGGGGGCGGTGCCGGCGGCAAGGTTCTTGATCGTCGACGGGTATGTCTCCATCCACGCCTCGGTTCGTTTCCACTGCCGATCGTCGCCGACCCTGGTGACGACCCCTTCGTTCCACTTCGGGCTACCGGGCACCTTCATGAGCGGCATCCGCGGATGGCCCTCCGGGTGTCGGCAGTTGAACTTCCAGATCTCTTCTTCGTTGTTGCCGAGATAGAAGCGGGCTTCGTGGGTGTAGAAGTCCTCGTCCTCGTCGACCTCGGCTCGAATGGTGGTGGTCGCCATCCGGTCGCCGTTGCTGCTCTGGATCATGGCGGAGCCGAACCCGCCGTAGCCCCAGAAGAGGTTGCCGATGTCCCACGAACCGTCCTCGTACTCGGTCGAGAAGATCACCCAGATGCCCTGGACACCGTGGAAGAACTCCGAGACGAGCCAGTCCTGGGCCTGGCCGAGATGGTGTTGGTCGACGAAGAAGAATCCCTCCACCGGCTCGCCCATCACGGTGCCCTCGGCGACGATGCACCGGCTGGTGTACGTCATCGGCGATTTGGCGTCGAGGACGACCGACTGCATGAGGTCGCCTCGTTGGTGACCGTGCACGTCGATGTAGCCGCGCTCCTTGTAGATCGTGTGCCCGTCGGGCGCGGTGTTGAGCGTGAAGAACTGGTTGTCGGGCCCGGTCATCACATCCCAGATGCCGATGCGGTCATCGATCGTCGTGTTGAACACGCCGCCCTTGTAGGCCCGCTGGCCCGCGCCGGGGACGGTCTGGAAGTCACCGTCGGGCTCGGCCTTGTAGAAGAGGAACGCCAGGGCCGAAGTCGGGTTCATGTGGCGCAGGGCCGCGTAGTAGTTGCCGGTGTCGACGCCGTAGAACGAGCCGTACATCCAAATGGTCTGCAACGGCATCCCGTTGAGTGGATGACCGCCGAAGCCGAAGTCGGGGTTGGCCTTGACGAACCCGTTTATTGTCTGGAAGCCGTAGCAGCCGAAGTCGCGCACCGGCGCGTCGCGGCGGAGCTCCGGTTTCGTCGGGTTGTTCATGTGGTTCTCCTCAGTCGTTAACTTCGGGGGTCGGCCACGGGGTCGGGCCCATCTGTTCGATCAGTTCGGTGACCGTCTCGCGCTGGAGCCGGAAGGCCGTTTCGACGAGCTTTCCGGGCTTAGCGAAGACGTCGCCTCCGTCGGCGACGATGGTCGATCCGGTCATCAACGCCGCCGCGTCGGTGCAGGCCAAGGCGATGACCTGGGCGGCCTCGGCCGGCTCGGGGACCCGTCCGACCGGACTGGTCGCGCCGACCAGGCCCATGATCGTGTCGTACAACTCGCCGAACATCAGCCGGGGTCCATCGGAGTGGAAGACGCCGGGGTTGACCCCGATCGAGGTGACGCCGGTCCCGGCCAGCTCCACCTGGAGGTACTGGACCATCACCTCCATCGCTGCCTTGGCGGCGGCGAGAAGCCCGTGGGTCGGTCCGAACGTGCGGGTGTCGCCTCCCGACACGACCACGAGCCGGCCGCCGCCGCGGGCCTGCATGATCGGCACGCAATGGCGGGTCGCTTCGAGGAACCCGGTCACCGAGATGGCGAACGTGCGATCGACGTTGTGCGGCTTCTGATCGATCAGGTCCTTGAAGGCGGTGGCGGCCGCGTTGGCGACGAAGATGTCGATCCCGCCGGGGCCGTCGTCGCCGCGCAGCCACTCGAAGAACTCCTGGATCGAGTCCACCGAGCCCATGTCGAGCCGGTGCACGTGGGCCGTGCCACCGGCCTCGCCGATCGCGGCGGCGACCGCAGTGGCCGAGTCGGCGTCGCTGTTGTAGGTCACGACCGGGATCGCGCCCATCGTGGCCAACAACGTCACCGTCTCCGCGCCGAGCCCCTTGCTCGACCCGGTGACCACCGCGACCCGGCCGGTCAGGTCGGTGTTGAGTCCCCCCACGTCAGCTCCTGTTCTCGATCGATTTCCGATGGGCTCGAGCGAACGAGCCCGCCGCCATGGCGGCGCTCATGCCGCCGTCGTTCAACAGCAGGGTGCCGACCATGTAGGCGTTGGCGGGATGGCCGAGGAACAACAAGGCGCCGGCCTGCTCGTCGGCGGTGCTGGTGCGACCGACCACTGCGGTCGTCATCGCCAGCGTCTCCGCGCCGACGGCCTGCTCGAAGTGACGGTACATCGGCGTCTCGGTGCTGCCCGGCCCGAGCAGGTTCAGTCGTACGCCTCGTTCGGACATCAGCGGGGCCGCCCTGCCGAGGGCCCACGCGGTGAGGGCGAGCTTCGACGCGATGTAGGGATCCCCGAGGGCCTCGACGTTGTCGTCGAGCCACGTCCTCGCGGCCGCCTCGTCGACGGTCGCGACCAGGTCGCCGACCAGGCCGGCGGTTCGTTCCCAGCCGTAGGTCATCGACACGATGGCGGTGATCGACCCGCCTCGCCGGGTCTTCGGCGCGAGCGCGTCGACCAGGGCCCGGGCGGTCACGAAATTGACCGTGACGACCTCGGCCGCCGGGTGGGTCTGCGGAAGTCCGGCACACAAGAAGACCGCGTCGAGATCCGCCGGGGCCCACTCGGCCACACCGGCCGCGGCGCCCTCGTCTCGGAGGTCGACCGAGAGGTGATCGGCGACGGCGAGGTCGTGGGTCGCGAGGTCGACGGTGCGAACCTCGGCCCCCTGGGCCAGGAGCATCGCGGTCGCGGCCCGACCCATGCCCGAGGCCGCGCCGACCACGAGGGTCGAACATCCGTCGTATCCCGATTCGTGCATCATCCGATCCTCATGTCGATCGACTTCGTCTCCGTGTAGCAGTCGAGTCCCTCGATGCCGAGCTCGCGGCCGATGCCGGATCGGCCGACGCCGCCGAACGGGAGGGCCGGGTCCATGGCCCCCGATCCGCCGTTGATCGTGACGTAGCCGGTGTGCATGCGCAGCGCCATCCGAAACGCGGCGTCGGCGTCGTGCGAGACGATCGCGCCGGCCAGGCCGTAGGGGCTGTCGTTCGCGATCGCGACGGCTTCGTCGTCGTCGGCGAAGGAGATGACGGCGGCCACCGGGCCGAACACCTCGTTGCGGGCGAGCGTCGAGGAGTTCGCGACGTCGGTGAACACCGTCGGCTCGAAGAAGAAGCCGCGGTCGAGGCCCGATGGTCGGGAGCCGCCGGCGGCGAGGGTCGCGCCCTCGGCGCGGGCGGTCGCCACGAATCCCTCGACCCGGTCCCGTTGGGCCGCGCTGATCAGCGGACCCATCGCGGTGCCGCGGTCGTGGGGATCGCCGACCGTCACCATCGAGGTGAACGCCACGAGCTGTTCGACGAACGTGTCGTGGATCGACTCGTGCACGATGTGGCGGGTGCACAAGGCGCAGCCCTGTCCGGCCTGGGTGATGAAGTTCATCAGCGCGGTCGGCACGGCGACATCGAGATCGGCGTCGTCGCGCACGATCAGCGCGGACTTGCCGCCCAGTTCCAACAACACCCGGGTGAGGTTGGGGCTGGCCTGGGCCATGACGGCCGCGCCGACCAGGTCGGAACCGGTGAACGAGACCAGGTCGACGCGGGGGTCGGTCGTGAGGACCTGGCCGACGTCGATGTCGCCGGTCACGACGTTGAGCACGCCCGGTGGCAGCTCGACCTCCTCCGCGACGTCGGCCAGGACCAGGGCCTGCAGCGGTGTGAGCGGTGACGGCTTCAACACGACGCAGTTCCCCGCGGCGAGGGCGGGGGCCACCTTCTGGACGTTGAGGAAGAACGGGAAGTTGAACGGCGTGATCGCGGCGACGACGCCGGCGGGTTCCCGTACGACGACCGCCGCGCCGGTTCCGCCGCCGGGCAGAGGTGCGAACCGGCGCGGCTCGATCGGGTCACGATCGGCCGCGTCGACATACCAGTCGAAATGGTCCATGCCGGTGCGGTAGTGGAGGATCTTGGCGAGCCGCCCCGGTGCGCCGCACTCGTCGATGACGAGCGCGACGAGTGCCTCTTCGCGGTCTCGAAGCGCGTCGGTGAAGCGGCGCAGCAGACGCACGCGGTCCTTCGGGGTCAGCCCGCTCCAGCGTCGGTCGTCGGCGGCGGCTCGGGCGGCGGCGAGGGCGGCTTCGGCGTGCGCCGCGGTCCCCACCGGGGCGACGCCGAGCTCGTCCTCGGTGGCCGGGTTGGTCACGGAGGCGGTCTGTTCCGTGTCGACCCAGACACCGTCGATGTAGAGGGCGCGGCGGGTGCGTTCGATGTCGGTCACGGCGTGGCTACTTCTCTCGGGAGGGGAACTGTTCGTGCACGGGCGTGAACGTCGGCATCGTGAGGCCGCGACGGAGCCAGTTGGCCCCGTCCAGCACCAGCATGTGACCGGTGAGGTACGCGGCGTAGGGCGAGCACAGGTAGGTGGCGGCCCAGCCGAGCTCGTGGAGCCGCCCGACCCGCCCGGCCGGGATGCGACGGGCGAGGCCTTCGTCGGTGCGGCCCCGGCGAAGCGCCTCGGGATGATCGTCGTGGGGAAAGCTGCCGGGGACGAGGCCGTTGACCCGGATCCCGTGGGGTGCCCATTCCACGGCGAGCGACATCGTGAGGTTGGCGACGCCGGCCTTCGCCGCGGCCGAATGGGCGGTGCCGGGGCCGCCGGTCCAGGCGTAGGTGGCCCCGATGTTGAGGATCGAGGCGGGCCGTCGGGCCCCGATGGCGCGGCGGGCGAGCTCCGAAGAGCAGTAGAACGTGCCGTCGAGCACGCTTCCGGTGACCGAGCGCCAGGCCCGCGGCGACATCTTCTCCGCCGGGGCGGCGAAGTTGCCCGCCGCGTTGTTGACGAGAACGGTGACCGGACCGAGTGCCGCGTCGACGGACTCGAAGGCGCCGGCGACCGCGTCGGGATCACGAACGTCGAGCTCGACCCCGAAGCCCCGACCGCCGGCCGCTTCGACCGCGGCGACGCCCCGTTGGCGGTGGTCGCCGTCGCGGCTGGCGATCGCGATGCTCGCACCGAGCCGGGCGAACTCGACCGCGATGGCCCGCCCGATTCCGGTGCCACCCCCGGTGACGAGCACGACGTCGTCGGCGTAGGTGCCGGCGGGGAGCATCGGCTGCCCCGGCGCGGGCGGTTCGGCGAGTCCGGTCACGGGTCGCCCGCCTTCGCGGCTCGTGCGGCCTTCAGCTCCTGGTACTCGGCCCCCGCGAAAAGGGCGGTCTGGGCCGCGAGCTCCGCACGCATGCCACGGCGGACGGTGTCGCGCCAGACCCCGTCGACCAACGACTTGGCCGTCCGCGACGCGTCGGGCGGCGCGGCGGCGAGAAGGCGGCACCTGTCCATCGCGACGGAGCGGAGATCGGCCGGGTCGACGACCCAATCGACCAGACCCCAGGCGAGGGCCGTCGCCGCGTCGATCGGTTCACCCGACATCAGCATCCACTTGGCCCGGGCGGGGCCGGCGAGCATCGTGATCAGCTGGGTCGCGCCGGTGTCGGCGACGAGCCCGTAGCGCACCTCCGGTGTCGCCATCCGCAGATCGTCGGCGGCGATGCGGATGTCGGCGCTGAGGGCGATCTCGCACGCCCCGCCGACGGTGTGGCCCTGGACGGCCGCGACGATCGGCTTGGCTGCGTCGAGAGTGGCGATCCTGAGCGCCTGGGCCTTCTCGACGAAGCTGTGGTCGCTCTGCCCGGCGGAGCGACGGCCCAACTCGGTGGTGTCGCGTCCGGAGGAGAACGACGGCCCCTCGCCGCAGAGCAGGATGCAGGCGACGTCGTCGGATTCGATGGCCCACAACAAGGCGTCGCGCCAGGCCCGCGACATCTCGTCGTTGATCGCGTTGTGGCGCTCGGGTCGGTTGAACGACACGACGGCCACGTCGTCCACGAGGTCGCAGAGCACGGTCACGGTGCCGCCTCTCCCCGGCGCTGGGTGCCGACGAGAAGGTCGCGGTAGCTCACGTCTCGGTCGCTGGATGGCTCACGCGGCAGCCCGAGGCCGTTCTCGCCGGCGATGTTGCGTTGCACCTCGTCGGTTCCTCCGCCGATGTTGCCCGCGAAGCTCCACAAGAACAGTTCGATGAGCTCGTCGCCGGCACCGTCTCCGGTGGCGAGGAGTTGGCCGGCCGGGCCGAGGAGCTCGAGCGCGATCTCCCGGAACCGTTTGATGTTGTTGCCGAGGGCGATCTTCGTGGTCAACGCCTCGGGTCCTGGCGGCCGGCCGGCGCGGGCGTTGTCCTTCATCCGTTGCACGGTGAGTCGAAGCAACTCCACATCGGTGTGGTACGCCGCGAGTTGCTGACGGATGACCGGGTCGCCGGTCAGCCCCCGACGCCGGGCGATCTCGATCAGCTCCCGCGGTTCGCTGTAGAAGCGGCGCACCAACGGGGGTTCCGGTGGCATCCCCAGGATCTCGCCGACGGCGACGTCGAGCAGCCCGTGCTTCTCGCCGGGGAGCACGTTGCGGATTCCGCGGATCGCCGCGCCACCGAGGCCGCCGCGTTCTGCTGCCAGCGTCGCTTGGGCGACCCGCCAGCCTTCGTCGACGTCACCGATGAGCCGTGATGCCGGAACCCGGGCGTCGTCGAAGAACACCTCGCAGAAGTGCTCGTCGCCGTTCATGCACCTCATCGGCCGTACGTCGACGCCGGGCTGGTCGAGATCGATGATGAAGTAGGAGATGCCGCGGTGTTTCGGGGCGTCCCAGTTCGTGCGGGTGAGCAGGAAGCCCCGGTTGGCCCGGTCGGCGCCGGAGCTCCAGACCTTCTGGCCGTTGACGATGTACTCGTCACCGTCGGGCACGGCCCGGGTGGCGAGGCTGGCGAGATCGGATCCCGAACCGGGCTCGCTGAACAACTGGACCCACATGTCCTCTCCCCGGTAGAGCGGGGGGAGCAGCTCGAGTTGTTGGGCGGTCGTACCGTGCGCGAACAGCACCTTGGCGCCGAGGGACTGGCCGGGGCCTCGGGGCGGGCCGATGACCCCGGCCCGGCCGAACTCGGTCGCCACGACCCGAGCGGCGGCGCCCGAGCTGCTCCGTCCGCCGAAACCGGGAGGGTGGGTCGGCGCGGTGAGGCCGGCGTCGAACATCCGACGCCACCATTCGCGCAGGGAGAGGTCGAGGCTCCAGGTGTCAGCGAGCCAGTCTCGGACTTCGTGCGCGAGGTCGTCCTCGCTCATGAAGCTTTCGGGAAGTTGAACAGCGCGCGGGCGTTGAGCTCGGAGATCTTGTGGACGTCGGCGTCGGGGACATCGGCGACGACTTCCGCGAACCGGGCTCGGGATTCGGGCCAGAACGAGTCGGAGTGCGGATAGTCGCATTCCCATGTGAGGTTGTCGATGCCGATCTCGTGGCGCACCGCGATGCCCGCGGCATCGCTGATGAAGCATCCGTAGATGTGCGCACGGAACAGGTCGGACGGGCGGGCGTCCTGATCGATTCCCGTGTAGTACTTGTGGCGTTCCCACACGGTGTCCATGCGTTCTAGGATCCAGGGCATCCACCCGATGCCGCCCTCGGCGAGCGCCACCTTGAGCCCGGGGAACTTGTGAAACACGGGTGAGAAGATGAGGTCGGCGGTGGTCGACATCGAGCTGGTGCCCATCAGGGTGATCCACACCGGTGCCGGTGACTCCGGCGACGGCATCGGGATCTTGCCCGACGAGCCGAAGTGGATGCTGAGCGGCAGCTCCGCGGCCTCGGCGGCGGCGAAGACCGGGTCCCAATGGCCGGTGTGCCATGACGGCAACTTCAGCGGCACCGGGTTCTCGGGAAAGCTGATCGTCTTGACCCCTTTGGCCGCGGTGCGTTCGATCTCGGCGACACAGGCATCGACATCCCACAGTGGGAGCACGGCGAGGGGGATGAAGCGGTCGGGCGCGGTCGCGGCCCATTCGTCGATCATGTAGTCGTTGACCGCTTGCACGCACAGGAGGCTCAGCTCCTTGTCCTTGCCTCGCAGGAACTGGGTGCCGGCGGGGCGGGTGAAGCTCGGGAAGCAGACGGCGGCACCGATCCCGTCGCGGTCCATGTCGGCGATTCGGGCGACCGGGTCGTAGCAGCCGGGCAGCACGTCGTCCATGCGCATCGGCTCCATCCCGAACTCCTCGGGGCTCTTGCCGGCCACCGCGTTCAACGCGATCTCGGTGTGGACCCGGCCCTCGTAGAACCAGGCCTGGCGGGAGCCCTTCACCGGCCGATCGAGCGTGTCTCTCGAGTCCACGTCGGCTTCGCGGAGTTGGGGCGCGGCGTCGCGGTAGCGGGTCGGGAGTCGGTCGACCCAGAGGTCGGCTGGTTCGACGAAATGGTCGTCGGTCGAGATCAGCTGCATGTGGTCTTGAAGCGGCATCGTCTACCTCTGCGTCTCTTCGAGGAATGTAAACCTTATAATCCTTTAGAATATTAGACAGAGATCAGTCGGCCGCGTCAACCGCGTCGAACGTCATCGGGATGCGTTCCCACCCTCGCAGGAAGGGCGCGGGCACCTGGGTCGGTCGGAACCCGTCCACGACGCGCAGCCCGGAGAGGCGGCGGTACAGGGTCGACACCGCGACCGAGATCTCTTGACGGGCGAGGTGCGAGCCGAGGCAGTAGTGGGTTGCCCACCCGAAACCGAAGTGATGGGGCGCCTTGTCCCAGTCGCGATCGATGCGAAACTCGTCGGGATCGTCGTAGGCCGCCGGGTCGTGCCCGGCCGCGCCGTAGACGTTCATCATCGTCGCTCCCGCGGGAATCGTCACCCCTCCCAGTTCGGTGTCGGTGGTCACCGTGCGCTGGAGCGCATGGATCGGTCCGTCGAAACGCAGCACTTCCTCCACCGCGCCGGTGATGTGACCGTCGATGTCGGCGAGGAACAGATCCCGCTGATCGGGGTGCGATTCGAGCGCCCACACGAGATTGCCGATCGCGTCGGTTGTGGTGCTGTTCGCCGCAACGAGCAGGAACTCGAGGATGTTGCAGATCTCGGCCTCGGTGAGCTGTTCGACCGTGCCGTCCTCGTTCTCCCAGACGGTCTCGATCATCGAGCTCACGAGATCGTCGGGGCGCGGGTTGGAGCGGCGGTCGGCGACGAGCTCGCGGGAGTAGACACGAAAGCTCCGGATCGTCTCGATGTCCTCGCGCTGGGGGTCGTAGCTGAGCCGTTCTCCCGCCTTTGTCCATTCCCGGTACCGCGGGATGTCCTCGGTCGGTGCCCCGATGAGATGGCAGATCACGGCGAGAA
This sequence comes from Actinomycetes bacterium, assembly GCA_024276495.1. GTDB lineage: Bacteria > Actinomycetota > Acidimicrobiia > Acidimicrobiales > Aldehydirespiratoraceae > JAJRXC01. The sequence goes on along the minus strand of JAJRXC010000002.1, from coordinate 39,505 downwards.
CGAGCGGATTGGCGAACTCCTCGACCAGTTCGATCTCGTTGCGGCCGGCGAACGCGTCGATCAGCTCATCGGCGCGCGCCTGGATGAACGGACGGGCCGCGGCCACGCTGCGGGCGCCGAGCGCGGCGGAGAACAGCCGCCGCTGGCGGGTGTGGCGGGGTGGATCCACGAAGGCGAGGATCTCCTCCATCTTGTTGTTGACCGTTCCCACGCTCGAGTAGGTCTCCCAGTCCTTCAGGACCGTCTCGAGTTGTTCGTAGCCGGTGACCTGGAAGACGCCGAGAGTCGGATGGTGCGCCACCGGGCAACGGGCCCGGTCGGCGGCCGCCGCTTCCCACGGGTCGTCGCGTTTGTCGGTCAGGAAGTCGTAGGTCGCCGCGGGGACGGCGTCGAGATCACTCATTTGGGATGTTCCTCTCCGTTGCCGGGTGGCGCGGTGCCGACCCAGTGGGCAGCGCCGTTCTCGGCGCGCCGGATGACGAGATAGTCGGCGCCCTTGAAGCCCCGATGGTCGCGGTGACCGAACGTGATGACGGTTCCCACCGCGCCGGTCGCCGCCGGGAGTCGGCGGATCGTCTCGAGCGCGTCGCGGACCTCGACCGGCGCCGGGTAGCGCATGCGGGCCAGGGCGATGGCCAGGCATCGGCCGATGTCGTAGGCGCACGACCCGACCGAGTTCGCGGCGGTCGCGCCATGCTCGCCGTGTTCGGCCCAGGCCTCGAGCCCGGCCCGGAACACCGTGTTGCGCTCGTCGTACTGCTCGATGCCGTACCAGCCCTCGAGCAGGTGGGCGAAGGTCCGGCTGCACTGGGCGCCGACGAACACCGTGTTGGTCATCTTCACCGGGTCCCAGTTCGCGTCGTCGAGGGCGGTGTTGAGGTGGCGGAAGAGCGAACCGAATCCGAGGTAGACCATCACCTCGGCCCCGCTCTTCGAGAGCTTCGTGATCGCGGCGCTGACCTCGGCCTGGTCGGCGAGCGCGGACACGCCCTCGGTGGCGACGATCTCGAGTCCGTCGTCGTGCGCGGCGAGTCGGAGGTACTTCTCGTACTCGTCGGCGATGATGCCGGGTTGCTCACGGAGCACGGCGATGCGACGGTGGCCGCGTCCGGCGAGGAAGGCCGAGATGATGACCGACTCCTCCGCCAGTCCGCCGTTGGGGAGCGAGAACCCGAACGCGCCGGCGAAGTCGGCGCTCCCGCAGATGCTGATGGTGGGTACGCCGAGCTCTTCCACCGTGGGCAGCAGGGCGAGGGAGTTGTCGGTGGTCATGGGCCCGGCGACCGCGAGCACGCCTTCGGCGACCAGTTCGCGGTAGGCGGCGACGAGCTCGTGCGTCGACGTCCACGGCGAGGCCCAGACGACCCGGCTGATCACCTCCACCGGACGGTCGAGGCGGCCGTCCTCGTGGGCGAGGTCGAGCGCGAGCGAGACTCCTTCGACGAACTCGTTCGTGATTCCCGTGGTGTCGGGGATGTCGACCAACACGCCGATCTTCCAGGGTTGGCGAACCGGTTGGCTCATGTCTCACTCTCTTCGTGGGCCTCGCCGATGGTATACTCTAAAACCTTTAGAGGAAAGAGTCATGACCAGGTCCGGACCAGACACCGTCGCCGCCGATACGGTGGCCTCCCGATGACCGTTTCCATGTCCCGCGTCAGTCCGCCGAAGGCCGCGGAGCTCGTCGCCAACCAGATCCGTGGGGCGATCGCCCGCGGAGAACTGGTTGCCGAGCAGCGGCTCGCCCCCCAGCCGGACCTGGCCGACCAGTTCGACGTGTCGGCCCCGACGATGCGCGAGGCCCTGAGAATCCTCGAGACCGAAGGCCTGGTCCGCGTGCAGCGCGGGGTCAAGGGCGGCACGATCGTGCAGCATCCGAGTCTCGAAGCGATGTCTCGCCAGCTCGGGATGTATCTCCAGATGAGCGGGGCCACGATCGCCGACGCCTACCGGGCCCGCATCGTGCTCGAGCCGGGGGCGGTTCGCCTGTTGGCCGACAACATCGAACCGGAGATCATCGACGAGCTCGAATCCGTGGTCGACACGCTGGAGGCGACGATCGACGATCCGGGCGAGTTCGCGAAACACGGCGCCCGGTTCCATCTCCTGCTGCTCGAGCGGAGCGGCGCGACCTCGTTGGCGGCGTTGGGTCAGTTGATCACCGAGATCGTGCAACGGCCGATCGACACCGTGGTCGGGCGCATGTCGGAGAAGGCCCGTCGTGAGCGGGGTGCCGCCGGTGTGGTCGTCCAGCGCAAGCTGCTGAAGCTCCTGCGTGGCGGTGACAGCGCCCGCGCCGCCCGGTTCTGGCAACGCCACGTCGAGACCCAGCTCGCCTATCTCGAGGAGCTCGGCATCGCCGAGGAGCGTCTCGAGTTCTGGTGACCCCCCCGGTTCCCCCGGTTCCCCTGGTTCTGTGACATCGGCGGACTCCCTGACGGTCCGCCTATGTCACAGAACCGAGGCTGGGCCGTCGCCGAGATAGACCGCGAGGATGTCGGCGGTCGTGAGTCCTTCGGTGAACGGCACGCCACTGCGCTCGATCTCGCCGCGGATCATCACGTGGACCTGGTGGACCGACGCCAGCGCCTGCTCGACATACTGCTCGACGACGAGCACCGCGAGGTTCTTCTCGTCGGCCAGCTGCAGAAGGCTTCGAAACAACTCGTCGACGACGGTGGGGGCGAGACCCTGGCTCATCTCGTCGACCAACAGCACCCGCGGTTCGGCCGCGAGGGCCCGTCCGATCGCGAGCATCTGTTGCTCACCGCCGGACAGGAGCCCCGCCCGGCGATCGAGGAGCCCCTCGAGGGCGGGGAAGACCGCGAGGATCCGGTCGAGATCGTCGTTGCGGCTACCGTCGCCCAGGCGAAGGTTCTGGCGCACGGTGAGTTGGGGAAAAAGCGCCCTCCCCTCGGGAACCAGCGCGATGCCGGCCTTGGCCCGCCGGTGGGCCGGCAGCGAATCGATCGGCTCACCGTCGAGGAGGATCGATCCGCGGGAGCCCTCGACGAGCCCGATGATCCGTCGGAGCAGGGTCGACTTCCCGGCACCGTTCGGTCCGACCAGGGCGGCGACCTCGCCGGCGCGGACGTCGAGATCCATTCCCCGAACGACGTCGGCGGCGTCGTAGCCGGCACTCACGTCACGCAACGTGAGAAGGGCGCGGCCGTTCGATGCCGGATCGAGCGTGCGCCGCGGAGGGGTGGAGACGCCCGAACCGGCCCGCGATCCGAGATAGGTCGCGGCGACCCGTTCGTTGTGCCGGACCTCGTCGGGGGTCCCGGCGGCGATGACGGCACCGAAGTCGAGCGCGATCACGCGGTCCGCGACGCGAAAGACCAGGTCGACATCGTGCTCGATCAACAGCACGCCCGGGCCCCGGTCGGCGATCGCCTGAACCGTGGCGCCGACCATGTCGGCGTCCTCTCGGCCCAGACCGGACGTGGGTTCGTCGAGCAGCAGCACCCGGGGGTCGCGAGCCATCGCCCGAGCCAGGTCGACGAGGCGACGCCGGCCGAGCGGCAACTCGTCGGGCAGGCGGTCGGCCTCGGCGGTCAGCCCGACGAGCTCCAACGCGTGCTCCACCGCGGGAACCGGATCGTGGGCGGCGAACAGGGCGGGAAGCCAGCGCCACCAGTGCCGCTCACGGGTCTCCAGCTCGACGTTCTGACGAACCGTGAGGTCGTCGAAGAGATCGAGGGTCTGGAAGGTGCGGACGACCCCGAGCCGCGCCCGCTGGTAGGTCGACAGCCGATCGAGGCGTCGGCCGGCGTGGACGACTGATCCGGTGGAGTCGACGAGGCCGGTGATGGCATCGATGATCGTGGTCTTGCCGGCCCCGTTGGGGCCGATCAGGGCGACGATCTCGCCGGGGTCGACCCGAAACGAGACACCGGCGACCGCGATGTTGCCACCGAAGCCGACTTCGAGATTCGTGACGACGAGCGATCCCGTACCATGGTCGATCGGATCGGAGGAGACGGCATGCATCGGGTAAGCTTAACCTCTAAATTATTTAGCGATTAGGGGGAATGGGTGGATCAGATCGTGCTCTTCGCGGCGCTCGGGCTCGGGGCCGGCGCCGTCCACGCGATTCTGGGGCTCGGCCTGGTCGTCTCGCATCGGGCGAGTGGCGTCGTGAACTTCGCCCAGGGCGCGATGACGCTCGTCGGCGCGCTCGCGTACACCACGATTCGCTCGTACATGCCGACGATTCCGGCCCTGTTCGTCACGACGGTCGTCTCCGCGGTGATGGGGGTGATCGTCTATCTCGTCGTTCTCCGCCATCTGGAGAAGGCCCCCGCGCTCGCCCGGCTGGTTGCCCTGCTCGGCCTTCTGGCGGTGTTGCAGGGGGCGAGCTCCCTGATCTGGGGCACCGGATCCCGTCGGGTCGCCGCGATTCTCCCCAACGACGGCATCACGATGTTCGATGTCACCTTTCCCCGTGACCGGCTGTGGCTCGCGCTGACCGCGATGCTGCTCGCCGCGGGGTGGAGGCTCTGGTACCGCCACACCTGGTTGGGCATCCTCACCCGGGCCTCGGCGGACTCTCACGAAGGCCTCGTGTTGTGTGGCCACTCGCCGACGGTCATCGGCGCGGTCAACTGGGGAATCGCCGCCGCGTTGGCCACGATCGGCGGTGTTCTCGTGTCGCCGGTGACGACGGTGAGCGCGCCGGTGTTCATCCTGGGGATCGTACCCGCCCTGGCCGCGGCGCTCATCGGGCGCTTCTCGTCGTTGATGGTCACCGCGGTCGCCGGGCTGTCGATCGGAGTCGTGCAGTCCTTGTCGACCCGCTACATCGACACCGTGGGGTTCAAGGACGCGATCCCGTTCCTCGTGATCATCGTGATGCTGGTGGCTGCCGGGTCGACGGTCCCGTCGCGAGCCGAGCTCGTCGTCCAGCGGCTGCCGGCGGTCCCGGCCACGTCCACCCGCAGCTTTCTGGTCAGCGCCGCGATCTTCGTGGCGATCGTGTTGGGCACGACCCTTCTCGGAAACCCCAACATCCAGTTCGCCGCGTTGGTGAGCGCGGTGTTCGCGATGTTGTGTCTGTCCCTCGTTCTCATCACCGGGTTGATCGGGCAGGTGTCGCTGGCCCAGATGACCTTCGCCGGTCTCGGTGCGTTCTTCACCGCCAAGGCGGCCGACTGGTGGGATCTTCCCTTTCCGTTGACCATCGTCGCGGCGGTTCTCATCGTCCTTCCGCTCGGTGTGGTCCTCGGCGCGCCGGCGGTGCGGGTCCGGGGCCAGAACCTTGCCGTCGTCACGTTCGGCATCGCGGTGGCGGTGGAGGCGTTGGTGTTCAACAACGGCGACTACACCGGTGGGCTGACGGGCCTCGCGCTCCCGGATCCGACGCTGTTCGGTCTCGATCTCTCGCCGATCCGCTATCCCGAGCGACTCGTGGTGCTGGCGCTCGTGGTGACCTTGCTGGTCGCGTTCGGCGTCGTGTTGCTGCGTCGGAGCCCGATCGGGGTCCGCTGGCTCGCGGTTCGCAACAGTGAACGGGCCGCGGCGGCCAGCGGCGTGAACGTCATGGCCACCAAGTTGCAGGCGTTTGCGGTCAGCGCGGTCGTCGCCGCGGGTGCGGGCGGATTGTTCGGCTACGCGCTGGGGTCGATCTCGTTCAGCCGGTTCGGTCCGCTCCAGTCGGTGTTGCTGTTGTCGGTCGCGTACCTCGGGGGGATCGGCGCGGTCTCGGGTGCGCTCCTCGCCGGTCTGCTGGTCCAAGGTGGCCTGGTGCCCGTGTTCACCGAGGACACGCTCGGCTGGTCCGGGGCCTGGGTCCAGCTCTTCACGGGCGCGATCCTGGTGTTGAACGTGATCACTCGGCCCGACGGCCTGGCCGTTCGTCCGCGACCCGCAATAGCCGCCGCTTCTGTTAAATGATATAAAGCATTCATCGCATTGGGGTCGAGACGTCGACCGTGATCATCGAAGGGAACTCCATGCTTCGTACCCGGCTTCTCATCTTGTTGACGGCCTTCGTCCTGATCGCCGCCGCGTGCTCGAGTGATGGTGGCTCCGTCGACGCGACGCCGGAGGACGGTTCGTCCGGGACCGCGGGCTCGACCGACGACAGCGCCCCCGATGACAGCGCCCCGGACGACAGCGCCCCCGATGACAGTGCCCCCGATGACAGTGCCCCCGACGAGACGCCCCCGCCGGAGGACACAGTCCCGGCCCCGACCGGTGACCCCGTGAAGATCGGTGTCACGACGAGCGAGGGACTCACCGGTCTCGACCTGGCGGGATTTCGTGAAGGAGCCCAGGTCGCGGCGGCCTACCTCAACGCCGAACGCGGCGGTGTCCTCGGTCGGCCGGTCGAGGTCGTCGCGTGCAACGACGAAGGTGACCCCAGCACCAGCCGGGCCTGTGGTCAGGAGTTCGTCGACGAGGGTGTGGTCGCCGTCATGGCCTTCAGTCCGATCTGGGGGGCCAACGGCCTGCCTCTCACCTCTGCTGCGGGCATTCCTTACACCGGACAACCCATCGACTTCACCGAATACATCGACCCGACGACGCGCCCGTTCTACGGCGGGTCGGTGACGAGCTTCCCTCCGATGGTCGAGTTCATCAGTGAGCGGTTCCCCGACGCGAGCCGAGTTTCGATCATCTACGCCGACGTCGATGCCGGTGAGCTCGCGGCCAACGCCTTGATCGGCGACCCGCTGCGCGGGATCGGCTTCGAAGTCGACCTCGTCCCGGAATCGATCGGGGCTCCCGACTTCACGACCGCGGTCGCCGCCGCGTCGGCGAGCAACCCCGACGTCATGTTCGCCTTGTTCTCGACGGACGACTGCGCCCGGATCGTCGACGCGATGCTCGGCCTGGCCGTCGATGTGCCGCTCGCCAACGCGGGATGTGACACCTCGAACCTCAGCGACAGCGACCTCGAGCAGCTCTTCTTGATCGAGACCGCCGCCTTCGACTGGCGAGGCGACACGGAGGACGCGGCCGAGTTCGCGGCCGCGGTCGAGAAGTACGGCGACGGTCAGGACCTCGGCGACCTGTCCGACGGCTTCGCCCAACTGGTCGCGACGGTCGACGCCATCACCGCGGTGGGAGAGGCCGATCCGGGCTCCCTGCTGGAGTTCCTGAAGACCACGACGGACTTCGATGTCTTCATGTCGACGACGCTCGACACGAGCGACTGTGTGTCACTCCTCGGCGTCGATCTCGGGGTGTGCCTCCTCGACCAACGGGTGATCGTCACCGAGAACGGCGTCACCACCGACGCGGGTCGGTGGTACCGCGGCCTGTGACGCTCAGGCCTCGCTGACCGTGATCGGGAGCGACGACACGCCGGTGTTGCCGGCCGTGCGGTCGATGTCGGGTTCACCGTCGAGCTCGATCGTCGACCACTGGCGGCTCAGGACCTCGAGCATCGCCCCCAGCTCCATTCGGGCCAGGTTGGCGCCGAGACAGTGGTGGGGGCCCAGCCCGAAGTTGAGCTGGGGCCGGCGCCCGGCCCGGTCGACAACGAACCGGTCGGGATCGGGGAAGATCGCGGGGTCGAGGTTGGCGGATCGGACATTGGCCCACACGAACGTCTCCGCCGGTATCTCCAGATCCCGGATCGTGGTGTCCGCCGTCGCGAACTGGGCGAGCTCGTGGACCCTGGGTTCGACTCTCAGCGTCTCCTCGATGGCGGCGGGCACGAGATCGTGATCGGCTCGTACCACGGCCCATTGGTCGGGGTGGAGGGCCATCCGGTACACGATCAGGCTCGCGGTGGTCGCCGTGTTGTCGGTTGACGCGGTCAGCAGCTCGTAGGCCATCGAGTGCACGTCGTCGTGGGTCACGGCGCCGGCGTCGGCCGCCTCCAACATGATGGTCATCAAGTCGTCGCCGGGGGAGGTCCGCTTGATCGCCATCAGCTCGTCGACGAACTCGCTCATCTGCTCGCCGGACTGACGGATCGCCTCGGCGAGATCGATGTCGCCTTCGAAGGCCCGCAGCATCACCTGTGAGAGCTCGTAGAGCTTCTCGGCCCGGTCCGCCGGGGCGCCGATCATCCAGCAGAAGACGGGACCGGGGATGCCCTGCGCGACGTCGTGGACGAAGTCGCCGCTGCCCGCGGCAGTGAACGGCGCGACGAGTCGTGTCACCAGGTCGCGCACGTCGGCTCGCATGCGGCCGACCCGCTTCGGGGTGAACCAGGCCGACACCACGCCCCGGAGCCGGGTGTGTTGCTCGCCCTCGGACAACGTCATGGTGTTGCCGGGTCCGGCCATCTCCGTGGGATCGATGCCCATCGCCTCCATCATCTTCGGGATGCCGGTCTGGAAGTCAGGGCTGCGCATGACCTCGGTCGCGCCGTCGTAGGAGAGGATCTCCACGCCGCGGTGGGTTCGAGCGGCCCAGTGTCGGCCGCGGGCGTCTCGCAGCGCCCCGGCCGGGTCGGTGAGGAACGAGTCGCCGAGCAGGTCCAGTTCCGGGAGTTCGTCGATCGTCGTCATGGTGGCCTCCGGCGACCGTTGATACCTCTAAAGGTTTAAGGAGTTTTACACGACGAATCCCCGCCGGTCGAGAAGGACACGGCGATCGGGGGGAAATGGCGACGAAGCACGCGGCTCCACTTGTTCGCCGGGAGCCCCGGCGTCAACGCGGCCAGGCCGACGCAGTACTTGCTGATCTTGGCGGGACGATGGTGCCACGACCACAGGAGTCGATCGATCAGCGTGGTGCCACGATCCGACTTCGTCTCGACGAGCACGAAGTCGGGCCCGACAGCCGCTCCGCCGTCGGGGAGCGCGCACCGGAGGCCCGTGTCGATCGTGACGCGACCCGACGACGTCGCGATCAGCAGCGTGAAACGTTCGAACCGGGTGACCAGGGCCGGCGACAACGATCCGGGCGTCGCGTCGCCGCCGACGATTCCGGCGAGGAACGCCCTCTCGTGGTCGGTGACGGTTCGGCGCCGATCGGCCCGGTGCGGTCGGCGATGCTTGACGGTGCGACCCCGGGCGTCCCTGGTCTTCACCTCCAACGCGCAGTCACCCGAATCGAGATAGGTCCGGGTCCGGATCTTGTGCCGGCGCGGTCGACTGCGGGCCGCCGCCAGATAGAGATCGAGCCCGGGTGTGTCGAAGTAGACCGATTCGTAGCGAAACGACCGGACACCGTCGATCTCGAGCACCCGGGCCCGCGACCTCAGCGCGAGAACGAGATCACGGGCGTCGTCGATCGTCAGGATGTACTTGCGGTCGCACCGGTGCTGCAGCGCGGCGACGGTGTTGAGCTCATCGAGCCCGACCGCCGGCATCTCGACATCGATCACGCCGGGTCCCCCGAGTCGGGCGCGAGCGTGGGTCGAGGAGTGGGCGCGGGCCCGGTTCGCCGACCATCCATCTGGTAGCGGACCTCGTCACTCGTCGTCTCGCGCACGAGGTCGACCCGACGGACGCGGACACGATGCACCGTGGCGCCGAGCAGGTCCGCCAGTCGATCCCGCAGCTCGACCTCGTTCGTGTAGGCCGCGTCGAGCATGACGACCTGCACCCGGTAGCGCCCGAACAATCGGGGGTGGTCGCCGACGAACAGGGCGATCAGCATGGCAGCGATCATCGAGGGCGCCAGCCAGGCCGGGTTCACCTCGAAGCCGGCGAGCAGGCCGAGGGCGAGGGCGGCGAAGTAGTAGGCGATCTCCTCCTGGTCGAGCTCGGCGGACCGCAACCGGATGATGGACAAGACACCGAACAGGCCGAGACCGAGTCCCGCACCCACCGTCGTCGACGACAGCGCCTGGGCGACGGCCATCACGCCGATGTTCACCCCGAGGTAGGCGACGAGCATGTCCTTGCGGCGGTGGCGGGGGAAGTAGAGGCCGAACGTCAGGACCGTGATGGCGACGAGATCGATGGCGAAGAGCGCGGACCGGGGCACGAAGTTCTCCCTGAGGGAATGGTTGACGAGCCGGTTCTACGAGTGGAGTTTGTGAAGTCTCTGTGAGGACGGGTCGCGCCCCGGCACGAGCCGCTCACAGAGAGTTCACAAGATCTCGGTTCACGATCGTCGGATGTCATGTCCACGTCGTCGGCTCTTCGTCGTTCTCGCCGGACTCTTCGTCGTCGCCGCCTCGTGCAGCGCGAGCGGCGGCGACGACACCGGAGGCGACGCGCCCGGCCCCGCCGCGGCGACCGACACGGGGATCGACACCGGGGTCGAAGGCGGTCCCGCGACGACGCAGCCCGAGATCACCCGGGAGCTGCCCTTCTTCGACGACTCCTACGTCCACGAGGTGAGCATCACGTTCGACCGGGACGACTATCTCGCGATGATCGCCGTGTTCTCGGCGGTCGGTGAGAAGGAATGGATCGAGGCGACCGTCGTCCTCGACGGGGTGAGCTACGAACGGGCCGGGGTACGGCTGAAGGGCAACTCGTCGCTGTCGGGCCTGGCCCCACCGGAAGAGGGGCGACCGGCCGCGATCCCGGGGCGGGACGCCTCGGCGGACCGGCCCGAAGACCTGCCCTGGCTGATCCGGCTCGACAAGTTCGTCGATGACCAGAACCACGAGGGGCTCTACGATCTGGTGATCCGGTCGAACACCTCCCAGACATCGCTCAACGAAGCCGTGGCGGTCGACCTTCTCGACGCGGCCGGCCTGGCGTCGCAGGCCGCGGTCCCGGTCCGTTTCGTGTCGACGGGGGTCCGGCGCGTCTGCGGCTGGGGATGGAGAACCCCGACGAGGGATGGATGGTGCGGGCCTTCGGAGCCGGCGGCGGGCTCTACAAGGCCAGGAGCGCCGGGAACTGGGAGTACCGAGGTGACGACTTCGACGCCTACGACGTGTCGTTCGACCAGAAGGCCGGCAAGGCCGATGTCGATCTGACGCCGCTCGTGGAGTTCCTCGACTTCATCAACAACTCCGGCGACGCGGCCTTCGCAGCGGGAATGGCGGAGCGTTTCGATGTCGTCGGGTTCGCGGTCTACCTGGCCATGCAGGATCTGCTGCAGAACTTCGACGACATCAACGGTCCCGGCAACAACGCCTACCTGCACTACGACCCGGCGCGGCAGTGGTGGACCGTGGTGCCCTGGGACAACAACTTCTCGTTGGCCGGGCTCGGTTTCCTCGCCGACGGGGGGCCGGCGGCGGAGGTGGCCGGTCTTCCCGAGTTCGGGAGCAATGTGCTCGTGGACCGGTTCCTCGCCAACCCCGACTTCGACCAGATCACGGCCGGGCAGGTCGACGCGCTGACCCGCTCCCTCTACGCGAGCGGTGTGGCCGCCGAGATCCTGGCCCGCCGCGTCGCGGTGCTCGAGCGTGACGCAGCCGATCTCGTCGATCCGGCCGTCGTGCGAGAGGAAGCGGAGCGGGTCGCGGCCCACTTCGTCTCTTCGCGATGACCCCAGCCCGGCCCCGGGTCCTCATCGTCGACGACGAGGAGAGCATCCGCTTCGTCGTCGACTCGGCGCTCCGACGGGCCGGGTTCGACACCTGCTCGGCGGACGGCGGACGCCAGGCGCTCGACCGGGTCGCCGCGTTCGAGCCCGATGTCGTCGTGCTCGACGTGATGCTTCCCGATGTCGACGGGTTCGAGGTCCTCGACCGGCTCCGCGCCGACGGATCCGAGGTGCCGGTTGTCTTCCTCACCGCCCGGGACAGCGCCGATGACCGCATCCGTGGGCTCACCACGGGCGGTGACGACTATCTGGTCAAGCCCTTCGCGGTGGCCGAGCTCGTCGCGCGGGTCCGGCTGCGATTGTCCCCCGGCGGTGCCTCGTCGCGGACCCGGCGGCTGCGTTGTGCCGACCTGACCCTCGACGTTGACGCCCATCGGGTCACCCGGGACGGCCGTTCGATCCATCTCTCGCCGACCGAGTTCCGGTTGTTGCACTATCTCCTCGTCAACGCCGGTCACGTCCTCACCCGGGTGCAGATCCTCGACCAGGTCTGGCCCTACGACTTCGATGGTGACTGGGCGGTCGTCGACACGTTCATCAGCTACCTCCGGCGCAAGATCGACGATGTGGAGCCGAAGCTGATCCACACCGTGCGTGGTGTCGGATTCTGTCTGCGGGCCGACCCGTGAGCCTCCGAAACCGGCTGCTCGTGGCCTTCGCGATCCTCACTGCCACGTTCACCGCGACCGCGCTGGCCCTCGTCGCGGCGCAGCGGGGGTTCCTCGTCGATCAGGTCGATCAGGAGCTCGAGCGGCTTCGACCGTTCGCGGCCGCGAGAGCCCCTCTTCCCGTCGTGCCCGGCGGAGACCCCGACGGATCCGAGAATCCGTTCTCGGAGCTGTACCTGGGGCTGGTCACCGAGTCGGGCCGGATGACGACGATCCTCCGAGGGGCACTTCTCGATGGCGTTCCCTCGTTCACCATGTCTCCGTCGCTGATCGAGAAACTGAACCGGGGCACCCCCTTCGATGTCGACCAGGCCGACGGCGGTGGGCGATTCCGGGTCATCTCCATCACCGAGGCGGACGGGGAGTGGTCCGTGATCGCCGCGACGCTCGCGGAGGTGGACGGCGCCGTCGGTCGTCTGCAGACGACGCTCGTTCTCGCCGGCATCGCCTTGTTCGTCGTGTTGGCCGCCACGTTCTGGTGGGTTCACCGACTGGGGCTGCGCCCCGTGTCGCGGCTGACCGCCGCGGCCGACGCAGTCGCCGCGGGGGAGCGCTCCCATCGAGTGGAGGTGAGCGATCCCCGGACCGAGGCGGGTCGCCTCGCCGCCGCGTTCAACGTCATGTTGGACAGCCGCGACGAGACCGAGGACCGACTTCGCCAGTTCGTCGCCGACGCGTCCCATGAGCTGCGCACCCCGCTCACCTCCATTCTCGCCTATCTCGACCTGTACGCCCAGGGCGAGTTCCGTGATCCCGAGGCGCTCGACGACGTCATGCGCCGACTGACGAGAGAGTCGGCGCGCATGCGCGACTTCGTCGAGGACCTCCTTCTCCTCGCCGACCTCGATCAGCATCGTCCGCTCGCTCGGGAGGTCGTCGATCTCGCCGCGATCCTGCACGATTGCGCCCTCGATGCCCGGGCCGTCCAGCCCGCACGGGAGATCACCACCGACATCGCAGACCCGCTGTGGGCCATCGGTGACCGGGCCCGACCCCAGCAGGTGGTCGGTGCGCTGGTGACCAATGCGCTCACCCACACGGGGAACGACGCCGCGATCCGCATCGAGGGACACACCGCCGGTCCTGAGGTCGTGGTGACGGTGGCCGACACGGGCCCCGGCCTGCCGCCCGATCGCGCGAGCAGGGTCTTCGACCGGTTCTATCGAGGAGACTCGGCCCGGACCCGCCGCACCGGCGGCTCCGGGCTCGGGCTCGCGATCGCGAAGTCGCTGGTCGTCGCCCACGACGGCACGCTCGTGCTCGACACCTCACCGGGAGCCGGATGCCGGTTTCGGGTCACGCTGCCGCGGGCACATCCCGACGCCGTCGCCGAGACCGATCAGCTCCTCACCGACGAACGGCCCGAGGTCAGCTGCTGATGTAGTCGTCGATGTTCTCCTCCAGCCATCGTTCGCTGACGACACCGGAGAGCTCGTCGACGATGGTCCCGTCGGGCGCGATGAAGTAGGTCGTGGGCGTGCCGCTCACTTCGTACTCGGCGGTGACCGCGCCGGTTCGGTCGATCATGAACGGATAGGTCAGGCCGTAGCGGTCGATGAAATCGACGACTTCGGCGTTGTCTTCCTGAATGCTGATGGAGAGGACCTCGAAACCCTGGTCCTGGTACTTGTCGTAGGCCTTCCGAAACTCGGGGGCATTGGCGTTACAAGCCGCTCACCACGTGTGCATGAAGGTGACGGCGACCGGCTGGCCGCGGAAATCGCTGAGCCTGACCGTGTCGCCATCGGGGCCGCTGAGCTCGAAGTCGGGCGCCATCGCGGCGGCACCGTCTCCACCCCCGCCGAAGAGGGCGAAGACGCCCACACCCAACACGAGCGCGGTGATGAACCCACCCCACTTCATGCGTTGACGGCGCTGTGCGGCGCGCTTCGCCGCTTCCCGTCTCGAACGTTTGGATGGCTGGCCTGACATGGTGCTCCTGGCTGTCGCGGGGCGTGGACGAGGTACGGCGATGGAGGGGTCGAGCGGCGCGACCATGCCGGTCGTCGTGAGCCGATCTCCCCCGAGTCCCCATCACGGGGCGACTATATTTCGTTGTTCCGGCCAAACGGGGTCGGGTCGGCCCCGCCGTCCTCGGCCGGGACCGGGGGCGCCGCGCCACCTACAATCGCGGTGGCGAGTCCCGAGGCCCGACCCCGAGAAGACCGGATCAATGACCGACATCAACGAAACCAGACTTCCCGGCGTCGGCACCCTCCACGATTTCGTCTGTCAGAGCGGCGAACGGATCGGGGTCATCTCCCACCACGCGGGCCGCCGCGAGATCGTCCTCTACGACGCGGACGATCCCGATCGGGTCAGCGAGTGCACGTCGATGACCCCCGACGAGGCTCATGTCCTGGCCGATCTGCTCGGCGGCACGAGCGTCACCGAACGCCTTCACGATCTCCGTCAGGAGATCGCCGGATTGGCCATCGACTGGCTCCCGATCTCCCCTCAGAGCGCCTATGCCGGAAAGACGATTGCCGACACCGCGCTGCGAACCCGCACCGGTGTCACCATCGTCGCCCTCGTCCGCGGCGACCAGCCGATCCCCGCTCCGGGGCCCGACGCGGATCTGTTCGCCGACGACACGGCAGTGGTGGTCGGTACGGCGGCCGGGATAGACGCTGCCGCCCGGCTCCTCTCCGCGCCGGCTACGTGATCCTCGCCGCCCCGACGGGGGCCGCGACCCTGCTCACGGAGCTGGGCGCGATCCTCGTCGCGCTTGCGCTGCTCGGTCGCCTCGCCGCCCGGTTCGGGATCTCGTCGATCCCGTTGTATCTCCTGGCGGGATTGGCGGTCGGCAATGGTGGTGTCGTCGAGTTGGTCACCGCGCAGGACTTCATCGAGACCGGTGCCCAGATCGGCGTCATCTTGTTGCTCCTCCTGCTCGGCCTGGAGTACACCGGCGACGAACTGACCGCGGCGCTTCGCCACCACTCCCCGGCCGGCGCGGTGGATCTCGTGCTCAACTTCACGCCCGGTCTCGTGCTCGGGTTGATCCTGGGTTGGGACATCCGCGCGGCGCTCCTGCTCGGCGGCATCACCTACATCTCGTCGTCGGGGATCATCGCCCGGGTCCTCACCGATCTGGGCAACACGGGCAACCGCGAAACCCCGGTCGTGCTCGCGGTGCTCGTCACCGAGGATCTCGTCATGGCCCTGTACCTGCCCTTGATGGCCGGGCTGCTGATCGGCGGCGATGCCTTCGACATCGGTGTCGAGATCGCGGTCGCGGTCACCGCGGTCGTCGTCGCGTTGGGGTTGGCCATCAAGTTCGGAAACCGGATCAGCGCCATCGTGTTCAACCGGTCCGACGAGAACCTCCTGCTCAGCCTGCTCGGGTTGGCGTTGCTCGTCGCGGGGATCGCCGAGCGGCTCCAGGCGTCGGCCGCGGTCGGTGCGTTCCTGGTCGGCATCGCGCTCAACGGGCCGGCGGAGCGGGCGGCCCGCAACGTCCTCGGGCCCCTGCGCGACCTGTTCGCCGCCATGTTCTTCGCCTTCTTCGGCCTGCAGATCAACCCGGCCGACCTTCCGCCGACCCTGGCCGTCGCGTTGGCCCTGGCCGTCGTGACCGCGGCCACCAAGCTCGCCACCGGCTGGTGGAGCGCCCGCCAAGCCGGAATCGACTGGCCGGGCCGGCTCCGGGCGGGGGCCACGCTCGTCGCCCGGGGCGAGTTCTCCATCGTCATCGCCGGCATCGCCGTGGCCGACGGGATCGAAGCCGACCTCGGCCCCCTCGCCGCCGCCTACGTCCTCACCCTCGCCATCTGTGGTCCCCTTCTGGCCCGGGCTGCGGATCCCCTGGCCCGACGGATCAACACGCGCGACAAGCGAGCCCGAGCCGCGACCTGAGCGCCGGCGTCCGGGCCGCGGTCGCCGATCACACGATCCGGCTGTCGCGCTCGCCCCAGTAGCGGTCGCGTAGCAGGCGCTTGTAGAGCTTGCCGGTGTCGTGGCGGGGGAGCTCGTCGACGAAGTCGAGGGTGCGCGGGCACTTGTAGCGGGCCAGGCGGTCGCGACACCAGGTGAGCAGCTCGGCCGCCAGCCGGTCGCTCGCCGCCGCCGGTTCGACGAGTTGCACGATGGCTTTCGCGGCCTCGCCGAGGTCGTCGTCGGGCACCCCGATCACCGCGACGTCGAGCACCGCGTCGTGACCGATCAGGATGTCCTCTGCCTCGCGGGGATAGATGTTGACGCCACCCGAGATGATCGTGAACGACTTTCGGTCGGTCAGGTACAGATAGCCGTCGTCATCGAGGTAGCCGACGTCGCCCATCGTGTACCAGCCCTGGGGGCTCCGGCCCTCGGCCGTCTTGTCGGGATCGCCGTGGTACGCCATCGACGCGCCGGGCGTGTCGAACCACACGGTGCCGATCTCGCCGACGGGCAGGAGGTCGAACCCGTCGTCGCAGATGTGCACCGTGCAGAACCGGGGGAGGCCGACCGAGCCCGGATGCTCGAGCCATTCCTCGGAGCTGATCATCGTGGAACCGACGTTCTCGGAGCCCGCGTAGAACTCCCAGATGATCGGCCCCCACCAGTCGATCATCTTTCGTTTCACGGCGACGGGGCAGGGTGCGGCGGCGTGGCTCACCCGGCGCAGCGACGACACGTCGGCCGCGTCCCGCACGTCCTCGGGCAGCGTCAGGAGGCGCACGAACATGGTCGGCACGAACTGGGCGACATCGACGCGGTAGCGCTCGATCGTGTCGAGACAGGCGGCCGCCTCCCACTTCTCCATCACCACGACCGTGCCGCCGTGGCGATGACACAGCGTGCCGGTCACCACCGGTGACGTGTGGTACAGCGGGGCGGGCAACAGATAGACACAGTCGGGATGCAGGCCGAGCGGACCATCGGGACGCACCATCGGGTCGTCGTCGGTCACCGCCCGACCGGGGAGGGGAAACACGATTCCCTTGGGCCGGCCGGTGGTGCCCGACGAGTAGAACATGCCCTGCCCGCACGGCTCGTCGCGCCGCGGTCCGGGCGGCTGCGCATCGAGCCGCGACTCGTAGTCGAGCCAGCCGGGGCCGGCACCGTCCATCATCAGCGGCAGCTCGACACGGAACGAATGGGCGGCGTCGATCTGCGCCCGCGAGGTGACGACGGACCGGGCACCGCAGTCCTCGACGACGTAGGCGACCTCGTCGGCGGTCAGGTGACAGTTGATCGGCGTGTAGTAGAGGCCCGACCGCAACGCCGCCCACACCACCTCGAAGTAGCGGGGATGGTTCTCGAGGAGGATCGCGACATGGTCGCCGCGGCGCAGCCCCGCCTCGTGCCACACCTGCGCCAGCCGGCACGAGCGGGCCTCGAGCTCGCCGTAGGTGACGGTCTCGCCCGACCCAGCCATGATCACCGCGGCCCGGTCGGGGTCGTGGGCCCCGGGGTACACGGTCTCAGCGAGCGGAGAAGGCCAACAGCTCGTCGGCGTTGTCGCGCATGATGCGGCGGATCTCGTCGTCGGAGAAGTTCGCGATGTCCTTCACGTAGTCGTTCGGGGAGGGCAGTCCTTCCGCGTGGGGGAAGTCGCTGCCGAACAGCAGACGATCGATGCCGATCACGTCTTTCAGCATGTCCATGTCGTCCTCGAAGAACGGCGAGACCCAGATGTTCTCCTTGAACGCCTCCACCGGATGCCGGGTGAAGGCGAACGGCATCTTGCCGTAGCCGGCGCGGAGGTTGCGCAGCAGGTCGGGCACCCACATGGCCCCGTTCTCGATCGTCACGAGGCGCAGGTCGGGGAAGCGGTCGAGCACGCCGTGACAGATCATCGCGGCGAACGTGTCGGCGATGGTGCGATCGGCGAACGCGACCATCGGGAACGGGGAGTGCCTGAACCCCTCGAACTGTCCGGAGGGCGCCTCCCAGATCTTGCCGTACTGCGAGGTTCCCCCGAGTCCGGCGTGGATCGCGTAGGGCACCCCGGCCTCCTGGAGCCGGGCCCAGATCGGGTCGTAGTCGGGCATTCCCGGCGACTGGTAGCCGTGCTCGGTCGGGATCGGGCCGGGCACGGTGACGACCATCCGGGCGCCCATCGCGAGGACGCGGTCGAGCTCGGCGACGGCGAGCTCGGGGTCGGCCAGCACGAGGAACGGCACCGCGTAGATCCGACCGTCGCCCCGGTCGAACCCCCAGTCCTCGTCGAGCCAGGAGTTGAACGCGGTGAACGCGGCGTGCAACGCGGGGATGTCGTGTTTGAGGGCCTCTTGCATGCCGACACCCATCGTCGGGAACAACAGCACCGTTCGCAGGCCCTGCGTGTCCATCAGCTCGAGTCGGGCGTCGCGGTCGCGATAGCCGGGGTGCGCCGAGATCGGGTCGAGCTCGCCGAACATCTTGGCGAGGTCCATGTCGCCCGCCTCGTTCTTGCCCCGGAAGTAGTCCTCGAGGCTGCCCGGCGCGGCGATGGGGTCGAAGGTCGGGTTGGGGATGAACTTGTTGATCCGGCCACCGACGAGGAAACGACGTTTCCCGTCGATCTCGGCCCATTGCATGCAGCGCTTCTTCATCTTGGGGTCGATGTGGCGGATGAAGGCGTCCTCGGCCTCGTAGTAGTGGTTGTCGGCGTCGAACGAGAGGAAGGGAAGCTCGGTCATGGCCGAATCGTACGCCGAAGCTGACGGCGGTGTTAAACGACCACTCGGGCGCGAGCGGTCGCGGCGCGTCGACGTCCGGTTGGACATACGGTGGGGGGATTCCGCGGCGCAGGTGATGGGGCCGCACAAGTTCGGTGACGACGTCGGAAGAACCCGAGATGGTGTATGTCCGCACACTGATGGTGATCGCGGCGTTGGCCGTGATCACCGCGGGGTGTGGCGCCGACGACGCGCCGGCAGCCGGGGATCTGGAACCCCTCGCGCCGACGCTCGGGGCGGGGCTCGAACCGTCGGGGCCGAACGGCCCGGATGTGTGGACGGAGGTGGCGTGGATCGATCGGTACGAGCGGTTCGATCAGATGGTTGCCGATGCCGACATTCTGGTGCGGGGGACGATCACCGGGATCGAGGCCGGCCGATTCCCGTCGACCGGGACCGCCCGTGCCTTCCGGGTGGAGATCGTCGAGCAGTTCGCGGGGGAGCCGCGAACGGAGATCCTGTTCGAGGACGGGTCGGCTGACCTCCCCACGGGCATCTCGACCGGAGTCGAGGGGAGTCCATGGCTGGCTCGCGGCGACGAGGTCTTCCTTTTCCTCGCGGCCAACGACGCGATCTCCGACGGCGCGTCTCGGGCCTATGAGGTCCGCCACGCCTACTCGGTGGTGCGGGTCGCGGACGATGGATCGCTCGAGAACGCGCCGCGTGTCGATGACCGTGTCGTCGCCGACCGGCGAGACGATCTGGGGCGCGCCATCGCCGACGCCCTCGCCGTGATCGCGAGCCCCGGCTATGTCCGGTTGCCGGGTCGGGACGCACTCGCCGCCGTTCAGGAGACCCGTACGAGCAGCCCCGTCCCGATCGGCGCCACGACGGCGCCCTGGGGCGAGGAGGCGGAGCTGTTCGTGGCCGGCACCGAGGGCGGCTTCTGCTGGGCCGTCGTGTCGGCCGGTACCGAGCCACTCGACGCCGAGTGGTCCTGCCCGACCTTCGACGTCGTCACCGCCCTGGCCGCGAGCGGTCCGTACATCCTGTCGAGCGGGCTCGACAGCCCCTGGTTGGTCGGCGTGGGGCCGATCTCCGGCACCGAACCCGCCCCTGCCGGGTTGCTCACGAAACCGATCGACCCCGACTCGTTCGGATTCGAGGTCCCCGCCGATGCCGCGGATCTGCAGGTCTACTTCGGTGTCGACCCCGAAGCGGAGGGTCCGCTCGGGTCTCAGAACTGACGTGGCGGTGCGATGCCCCTACCGTGCAACGGTGGATGTCGCCGATCACGGTCCGGTTCGGGTCCTCGGCTTCGACCGACCCGGCAAGCTCAACGCCATCGATGCCGCGCTCGCCGACCGCGCCACGACCGCGCTGATCGAGGCCGAGGCGGACGGCTCGGTCGGTGCCGTCGTGCTGACCGGAGCCGGCCGCGCGTTCTGTGCCGGCGTCGACCTCGACCATCTCGCCGCGATGGTCCGAGGGGAGGAGTCGTCGACCCACACGATCGGGCTCAATCGCACGATCAGGGATTTCCCGAAACCGCTCGTCATCGCGGTCAACGGCTTGGCCGTCGGTGTCGGCGTCACGATGTGCTTGCACGCAGACCTGGTCCTCGTCGGGGCATCGGCCCGATTCCGGACTCCGTTCACGAAGCTCGGCGTCGCCCCGGAGATCGGTTCATCCTGGCTCCTGCCGCAGCAGGTCGGGCACCAGCGGGCGTCGTGGATGCTGCTGTCATCGGAGTGGATCGACGCCGACACGGCGCTGCGTTGGGGTCTTGCCTTCGAGCGCGTCGACGACGATCGGCTCCTCGAGCGGGCTGTCGAGCGGGCCACGACGATCGCGACCAACGATCCCGAGGCGATCGCCGCGGCGAAGCGTACGGTGCGGGCGTGGCGATCGCCGGCCATCGAGGCTGCGGAGAAGATCGAGAACGCCGAGTTCCGGACATTGCTCGGTCGATGACGGCGGCGAGCTCGGTTGGCGCCGTCGTCGCCCCGAGGCCAACATCGGCTCCACGATGAGCCGCACGTTCAACCTCGCCGATCTCTTCGAAGGCGCCGCCGAGGCCCTGCCCGATCAGGATGCCGTCGTGGCGGGCGGCGCCGACACTCCCACGAGACGCAGGACCTACGCCGCGCTCGATGCCCGGGCCAATTAGGTCGCCCATCTCCTGGCCGACCTGGGCGTGGGGCCCGGCGACCATGTCGCGGTGCATGCGATGAACTGCATCGAGTTCATGGAGATCACCCTGGGGATCTTCAAGTTGCGGGCCGTGCCGATCAACGGGAACTTCCGGTACACCGCCGACGAGCTTCGCTACGTGTTCGACGACGCCGACGTCGTCGTGGTGTTCACCCAGGTCGGGGTGCGGGAGATCGCCGAGGAGGCCGCGGCCGGTCGAGCGCTGATCACGATCGGCGACGACTACGACGCCGCGATCGGATCTGCGCCGGTCACCCCCGTCGACATCGGCCCGCGGTCGTCCGACGACCACTACCTCCTCTACACCGGGGGCACGACCGGTTTGCCCAAGGGGGTGGTCTGGCGTCACGAGGACGTGTTCTTCGGCGCCCTGGGCGGCACCGGCGCGCCTCGCCGGGGCCTGGCGAAGCTCGACTCGCCCGACGACATCGGTGCGTTCGTCCGCCAGGGAACCGGCATCACCCGTCGTCTCCCGCTGTGCCCCCTCATCCACGGCGGGGCCCAGTGGATCGCCTTGACCGCGCTGCTCACCGGCGGGACCTGTCTGCTCACCGTCGACCCGTCCCTCGACGCCGCCTCGGCGCTGCGCCTCGCCTCCGACGAGAGAGCCGAGTTCCTGATGATCATCGGCGACGCCGTTGCCCGGCCCCTCGCCGCCGAGCTTCGGCGCAACCACGAGCGCTACGACCTATCCGGGCTCCGGCTCATATCCTCCTCGGGCGCGATCTTGTCACCGGCGGTCCGGGCCGAGCTCGAGGAGTACTTGCCGGCCACGAAGCTGATCGACCGGTTCGGGGCGTCGGAGACCGGTGGCCAGGGCCGCATCGCCCGGGCCGCCGACGGCACCGGGCCGCTCCGGTTGATCGCCGACGAGCAGACGACGGTCATCGACGACACCGGCCGGCCCGTCGAACCGGGCGCGGGTGTCGTGGGGAGGCTCGCCCGCCGCGGCTGGATCCCTCTCGGCTACTGGAACGACGAGGCCAAGACGGCGGCGACCTTCCCGACGATCAACGGCGTGCGCTGGTCCGTGCCCGGCGATCTCGCCACCATCGAGGCCGACGGGATGATCTCGGTGTTCGGGCGCGGGTCGATGGTGATCAACACCGGAGGGGAGAAGGTGTTCCCCGAGGAGGTCGAGGCCGCGGTCAAGGGGCACCCGGCGATCTTCGATGCCCTGGTCGTCGGCGTTCCCGACGAACGCTTCGGCTCGCGGGTGGCGGCGGTCGTGTCGCTCGTCGACGGGGCGGTGCCGCCCACCGTGGAGGAGCTGGCCGGCCATTGCCGCGAGGTCATCGCCGGCTACAAGGTGCCGCGAGCACTCGTCGTGGTGGACGAGGTGCACCGCAAGGTGACGGGGAAGGGTGATTACGGCTGGGCCAAGGACGTGGCGCGGGCCGCGGTGGGAGCGACCTGATGTCGATCGGGCTCTCGAAGGACCACGAGGCGCTGGCCGAGACGGTGCGGAGCTGGGCGGCGTCGGTGGTCGGCGACGACGGCCGCCGCGTGGGAATCGACGGCGACCCTCCACCCCGGCCTCCCCACTGGGACCGAATGGTCGAGATGGGGTGGCCGGTCCTGCACGCCCCCGAGGAGCTCGGCGGTCAGGGGTTCACGTTCGCCGATCTCGCGATCGTGCTCGAGGAGACCGGCCGCGCCGGTGTGCCCGGGCCGCTCCTTCCCACCGGGTTGGCCGTCGCCGTGTTGGTCGAAGCCGACCCGTCGCCGGCTCGCGACGCGGCCGTTCGGGCCATTGCCGAAGGGGCGACCGCGGCGGTCGCGTACGCGGCGGCGCGCGACCCGGTGCCCGACGCGCACCACAATGTGCTCGGCGGCGCGGACATCGACTTCTTCATCGCGTCGGTCGGAGGGGAGTGGACCCTGTTCTCCGGCGACGCCGTGGAGATCGGCGACGCGACCGGTGTCGATCTCGTTCGCCCGGTCGTGACCGTGTCGACCGCCGGGGCCGAAGGTGTGGCGTTGGGTGTCTCGACGACCCGGGTCCGCGATCTCGCCACCTTGCTGTCGTGCTGCGAAGCCGTCGGAATCGCGTCGTGGTGTGTCGAGACCGCGTCGGAGCACGCGAAGAACCGCGAGCAGTTCGGCCGGCCGATCGGCCGGTTCCAGGGAGTGAAGCATCGTTGCGCCGACATGTTCGCGAAACGGGAGCTGGCCCGTGCGGTCACATGGGACGCGGCACGCGGCGGCGACCCGAACGAAGCTCACCTCGCGATCTCGTGTGCCGCGGCGATCGTGCCCGAGATCGTCGTCGGCGTCGCCAAGGACTGCATCCAGGTGCTCGGCGGCATCGGCTTCACCTGGGAACACGACGCCCACCTCTACCTCCGTCGGGCCATCGCCACCCGGGCGATGTTGCCGCCCGCCTCGGTGGCCCGCACCGAGGTGTGTGCACTGGTCCGATCCGGGGTGGTCAGGACACTTCCGGTGGAGCTCCCCGACGAGGCGGAGACGATCCGGCCGGCGGTGACCGCCTGGATCGACGACCTGAAGACCCGACCGAGGCACGAGTGGAACCGGCGGATCGCCGACGACGGCTATCTCGCCCCCCACTGGCCGACACCGTGGGGTCGAGGGGCGTCACCGGTCGAGCAGATCGTCATCGATCAGGAGTTTCGGGCTGCGGGAATGCGTCGGCCGCATCTGCAGGTCGCGGCGTGGGCGCTGCCGACCCTCATCGCCCACGGCACCGAGGAGCAACAGGCCCGCTGGGTCGGGCCCTCGCTGCGTCAGGAGATCATGTGGTGCCAGCTCTTCTCCGAACCGGAGGCCGGCTCGGACCTCGCGTCGCTGCGGATGCGGGCGGTCCGCGACGGTGCCGGCTGGCGTCTCACCGGCCAGAAGGTGTGGACTTCCATGGCCCACACCGCCGACTGGGGAATCTGCCTGGCCCGCACGTCGCCGGAGAAACCGGATCACGACGGCATCACCTGTTTCTTCGTCGACATGACCAGCCCCGGCATCGATGTCCGTCCGCTGCGGGAGATCAACGGCAACGCCTGGTTCAACGAGGTGTTCTTCGACGACGTGTTCGTGCCCGACGAATGTGTCATCGGCGCGGTCGACGACGGCTGGCGGGTCGGCCGCACGACATTGGCCAACGAGCGGGTGTCGATGGGCGCGGGGGCGTCGATCGGGGCCGGCGTGTCGGCGCTCGTCGGGCTGCTCGACGACTCGTCCTCGCTGCACGAGCAGGCCCGCGTGGGCGAGCTGGTCGCCCGCGAGGCAGCCCTTTCGGCCCTCCGGACGCGCCTGACCATGCGCGCGCTGGTCGGCGCCGACGCCGGGCCCGAGGCGAGCGTCGTCAAGTTGCTCGGTGTGATCCACGACCAGGATGTGCAGGAGGCGGGGCTGGAGCTGTTCGGCCCCGACGCGGCGGCCGCGACCGGCGCGGCCGGGACATGGGTCGATTCGTTTCTGTGGAATCGGAGCCTCACGATCGCCGGAGGCACGAGTGAGGTGCAGCGCAACGTCATCGGCGAACGGCTGTTGGGCCTGCCCCGCGACGACTGACCCGGGCGCCGGATGCGTTGGGAACGGTCGGGGCCGGTAGCGTCGCGATCATGATCGACGAGGCCCGCGTTCGCCGCCCCCGGCTGGGCGCCCTCTGGATTCTGATGGCGTTTGCCCTGCTGGCCTCGGCGTGCGCCGGCGACGGCAGCGCCGAGGAGAGCGGATCGACCGCTCGATCCGAGTACTGCGAGATCTCGGCCGATCAGCGCGAGCAGCAGGAAGTTGCCGACACGGCCACGCCGGAGGAGCTGGAGGCGTCGTTTCTCCGGTCCCGGTCGGCGCTCGACGACGCCATCGCCGTCGCTCCCGACGAGATCCGCGCCGATCTCGAGCTGAGCGCGGCCGGTCTCGACGAGCTCATCGACGCCCTCGTCGAAAGCGACTGGGACTTTCGAACGGTCTCTCCCGCGGCGTTGTTCTCCGACGAGCTCCGCGCCGCCGCCGACCGGCTCGATGCGTACGACGCCGAGTTCTGTGGAATCGGCGACGAGTCGTCGTCGCCCCGACCCGCCGGTGCCGACGCGGCCGGTCCCCTCGGTCAGTCCCCCGAGGAGTTCGCCGAGCTGATGGCAACCGACGACGGCCGTCGACAGCTGATCGACAGCCTCACCGCTGACCAGGCGCTGAGCGGGGAGGAGGCCACGTGCATCGTCGACAACCTCAGCGCCGATGTGCTCTTCGCCCTGGTCTTCGTCGACGCCGACCCGTCGCCGGACCAGATCGACGAGCTGTTCGCGATCTTCGAACGCTGTGGGGTCTCCCCGGAGCAGTTCGGATGAGGAAACGAACCCTCATCTCCTCGGTGATGAGCCGTGACATCACCGCCATCCATCGGGGGATGCGCCTCTCGGAGGCCTACGACTTCCTCCGGGCGACGCCGTTTCATCATCTTCCGGTCGTCGGGGGCCGCACGCCGGTCGGGATGATCTCGTCGTCGGACTTCCTGCGCCTTGTCTACGCCGCGGAGGCGACCGGCGCGATGCCGACTGCTCGACGACCAGTACACCGTCGACGACGCCATGAGCTCCGACATCCGATCGCTGCCACAGACCGCCACGGTGCACGACGCCGCGGCGTTGCTGTCCGACGGCGAGGCGCACTCGGTGATCGTCGTCGATGATCGTGGTGAGCTCGTCGGGATCGTGACGACCACCGATCTCGTCAGGCACCTGCGCGACGAGTCGCGCTAGACGACCGGGCCGGGTCAGGCCCGCGACGGTGCGATCACCGACTCGCCGTAGCGTTCGAGCGTCTCGAGGGCGTGGGCGAGGGAGTCGCCGGGCACGGTGACCGCGCTCCAGGTGACGCCCAGCGCGGCGAGCTCGGCGAGCCCATCGCGGTGGGCGTCGGGATCGAAGCGGTCGGTGCCCGGTGATCCCCCCGCCGGCGTGCCGAAGCTCACGTCGATCTCGGCCCGGTCGCGACCGGCCTCGTCGACGTGTTGCCAGAGATGATCGAGCATCGCCGCGAGATCGTCGACGGTCTCCAACGGGGGCGTCTTGGCGGTTCCCGCGAGCCCGCGGGGGGCGGGGAACGGAACCCAGCCGTCGGCTTTCGCCGCGACCCGTCGCCGCGACAACTTGCTGTTGCCGCCGATCCAGATGGGGATGTGGCCGGGCCGGGGGTTGGCGGTCTGGCCATGGGCAAGGAAATCGTGGCCCTCGAAGGCGAAGTCCTCCTCGGTCCAGATGCGCCGCAGCACCTGGAGCGTCTCGTCGAAGATGCGGTTGCGGTCGCCGAAGTCCACGCCGAGCGCCTTGTACTCGCCCTTCAGGTAGCCGGTTCCGACCGCGAGGGTGAAGCGGCCGCCCGACAGGGCATCGATCGTCGCCACCGCCTTCGCGATCAGGAACGGGTTGCGGTAGGGGAGCACCACCACGTTGGGGATCAGGCGGAGTCGGTCGGTGACCGCGGCGACGAAAGCGAGCGCGGCGAACGGATCGAGGGCGTCGTGGCCGCCGGCCTTGAGCCACCGATCGGTCGGGGCCGGATGATCGGTGAAGCCGATCCCGTCGAAGCCGGCCCGCTCGGCGGTCCGGGCGAACCGGACCAGGGCGTCCTTGGTCAGCAGCTCGGGGTTGGAGGGGTGGGTGATCAGTGGGTAGGTGAGGGAGAACTTCATCGGGCGGTGGCCTCTCGGAAACGGGTGTAACGGTGGTCGGCCGCCTCGACGTGCGCCGGGCGGGGATCGATCCGGTGGCTGATCCGGCTCCAGCCGCGGGCCGACGTGTTGTCGGATTCGAGTCCGGCGGTCAGGCGGCTGTGGTAGGCGGCGCCGAGCGCGGCGCCCTCGGGGTGCGCGGAGACGTCGACGGGGAGCGCCGTGCAGTCGGCCAGCGCCTGCATCCAGGCCGGGGATCGGGTGCCGCCGCCGGTGGCGACGATGCGGGTCGGCGGCGTGCCGGCCCGGTCCAGCTCGGGCCGGGCGAGGTCCAGGTGGTGGCGGACGACGAATCCGGCCGCCTCGTAGGCCGCGGCGAGGACCTGGGTCGGACCGTGGCCCACTCCGACGTCGAGCAGCCGCGCTCGCAGCCCGGGATCGTGAAACGGTGTGCGTTCCCCCCGGATGTACGGGAGCCAGAGCGGCCGGTCATCGGGGCCGACGTCGCGCACGTCGTGTTGGTCGGGGTCGCCGGTCAGTCGACGGACGTGGTCGATGAACAGCCCGCCGGCATTGGAGGCGCCCCCGATGGCGATGACCTCCGGAACCGAGTAGGGGATCGTCCACAGCCCGTCGATCTCGAACCAGTCGTCGGTCAGGGCCCATGGGATCAGCGTCGTTCCGCAGATGACCAGCACGTCGCCGGGGGCCCGGGCGTCGGCGACGGTCTGCTCGGCCAGCGCGTCGACGGTTCCCCCGGAGACGAGGGTCGAGCCGCGTCGGCCGATGGGTGCGCTTCCCGCGGTGAACTCGGGCAGGAGGGAGGCGCGCAGGCCCAGCGGGGCGAGCCGGTCGTCGTCCCAGCCGGTCCCGTCGAACAATGGGGCCATCGTCATCGCGGTGGTGGTGTCGATCGCCCCGACCCCGCAGAGCGCGTGGTTGGCGACGGCCTGGGCCGGCCACAACGAGGCGACGCCGGGCCGGTCGAGCAACGCCGCGGCGAAACCGACCACCTCCCCGGTGACCGCCTCGTGTCCGGCGCGGCCACGCCCTCGCGCGTCGCCGTAGAGCAGTCCGGGGGTCACCGGCCGCCCTCGGTCGTCGACGCCGCACAGCGAGGGGACCATCGCGGAGACGGTCACGGCGGCGATGTCGAGATGTTCGCCGACCTGGTCCCAGGCGCGCAGCACGCCGTCGATCCACGCGGCGCCGGCGTCGTGTTGGAAGGTGTCGGCGTCGGGCGCGTGGACGGTGTGGGGGACGCGGGCCGAGGCGACGATGGTTCCGTCGGCCGCGGCGGCGACCGCCTTGACCGACGTCGTCCCGATGTCGATGCCGACGGTGAGCGCATCCATCGATTCCCCCTTTCCGTGGCGCAAAACTAACGTCTGCGTCATGTCTCGCCCCATTGCGCTCGTCACGGCCCCGCTTCGGGGGCCGGCGCTCGACGAGTTGCGGGAGATCGCCGAGGTCGTTTTCGACCCGTGGATCGAGCATCGGCCGATCAAGCTCCACGGTCCGGAGGACCTCGCCGAGCGCCTTACCGAGCTCGGCGCGTCGATCGTGATCTGCGAGGCCGACTTCTGTTCGGGCCCGGTGCTGGAGCTTCCGCTGGCCGTCATCGGCTCGACCCGGGGCGACCCGACCAATGTCGATGTCGGCGCGGCGACGGCCGCGGGGATTCCGGTCGTCCACACGCCGGGGCGAAACGCCGACGCGGTCGCCGAGATGACGGTGGCGATGCTCATGGCGCTGAGTCGCCACGTGGTCCCCGGCCATCGCGACATGCTCGCCGGCACCGTCCACGGCGAGACACTTCCCTATCAGCGGTACCGGTCATGGCAGGTGGCGGGTCGAACTGCCGGTCTCGTCGGTTTCGGCGCGGTCGGGCGGGCCACGAAATGGCGCCTCGAGGGGCTCGGGATGAAGGTCGTCACTTCCGATCCGTTCGCCGTCGACGCCACCCACGAGCTCGACGACTTGTTGGCCGAAGCCGACGTCGTCTCGATGCACGCCGCGGTCACCCCGGACTCGTTCGGGATGATGAACGCGTCGAAGTTCTCGCTCATGAGACCGGGGGCGTTGTACCTCAACTCGGCCCGGGCCGGTTTGCACGACATCGATGCGTTGGTGGCCGCCTTGGAGTCGGGTCATCTCGGCGGCGCGGCCCTCGACCACGTCGACGGCGAGAAGTTGCCGGAAGGACATCCACTGCTCGGCCTCGACAACGTCGTGCTGACGCCGCACATCGGTGGCGCGACCTACGACGTCGAGCTCCGCCAGACCGAGATGATCGTGGCCGACGTGTCGGCCATCCTGCGCGGCGAGCGACCGGTGCACTGCAAGAACCCGGAGGTCTTCTCGTGACGAACCGAAGCGTCGGTCAGGCGGTCGTCGACACGGCGATGGAGATGTACGAGACCGGTCTGGTCGTCGGCACCGCCGGCAACGTGTCGGGCCGTCGAGCGGACGGTTCGATCGCCATGACCCCGTCGTCGGTTCCCTATCCCGACATCACCGTCGACGGGCTGGCCGTCGTCGACCTCGCCGGCGAGGTCGTGGAGGGATCGGCGTCGCCGACGAGCGAGAAGGCGATGCATCTCCGCTGCTACGAGCGCTTCGCCGAGGTCGGTGGCGTTGTGCACTGCCACCCGGCCCATGCCTCGATGTTCGCGGTCGCCCGTCGGCCGATCCCGGCGTGCATCGAGGAGGTCATCGTCTACATCGGCGGCGACATCCCGGTGGCCGACTACGCGACGACCGGTTCAGAGGAGTTGGCCGACGAGGTCGTGTGCCATCTCGGGGCCCGGAGTGCGGTGCTGATGGCCAACCACGGTCTGTTGTGTGTGGGCAAGTCTCCCGAGGACGCGCTGCACACCGCTGCCGTCGTCGAGCACACGGCTCGCATCGCGGCCGGCGCGGAACAGCTCGGGGGCGTGGTCCCGCTACCCGAGGACATCATCGAGAACTTCACCAACATCTACGCAATCATCCGCGGCATGTGGACGCCGCCGGGGGGAGAGACGACATGATCGACATGGGCAACCTCGGACACACGAGGTACGAGGTCGACGGACGGGTGGCGATCATCACGATCGACCGGGCCGACAAGGCCAACGCCGTGAACCAGCAGACGCTCGACGAGATGGACGCCTGCTTCACCACCGCGGCCGAGGACATGGAGGTGCGGGTCATCGTCTTGCGGGCCGAGGGCAAACACTTCTCGTCGGGTCACGACATGAGCGGCTCCGACGACGCGATCGGCGACACCGCCGACCCCGAGAAGGCGGAGCAGTCGGCCCAGCTCGACTGGAACGAACGGGGCCTTCAGGCGATCTACGAGTGGGAAAGGGTCCACTATCTCGGCTACAGCCGCAAGTGGCGTGACATCCCCAAGCCGACAATCGCCGCGGTGCAGGGCCAGTGCATCGCCGGTGGGCTGATGCTGTGCTGGCCCTGCGATCTCATCATCGCGGCCGACAACGCCAAGTTCTCCGATCCGGTGTTGCGCATGGGCATCGGTGGTGTCGAGTACCACGGCCACACGTGGGAGCTGGGGCCCCGCAAGGCCAAGGAGATGCTGTTCACGGCCCGGAAGTTCTCAGCCGAGGAGGCCGAGCGGCTGGGCATGGTCAACCGGGTGGTGCCGCTCGACGAGCTGATGGATCAGACGATGGAGCTGGCTCGGGAGATCGCCGAGATGCACCCGTTCGCCCTCACCCAGGCCAAGCGGATCGTCAACCAGACCGTCGACATCCAGGGGTTCTACACGGCGTTGCAGTCGGGGTTCGACATGCACACCGTGGGCCATGGCAACGCGCTCTCGGTCAACGGCTATCCGGTGCTGATGAACCTCAGCGACATGAAGAAGTCCAACGGCTGACCCGCCGGGTGATCACGCCGGACGATCAGTGCGCGAGGTGTAGACGTCCGATGTACCGGTCGTCGATGCCGGTCGCCGTGCAGGCGGTGCCGTCGCCACCCTGGTAGGTGCCGATCAATAGACCCCGACCTCTGACCCCGTCGAACACGCCGGTGCCCGACACGGCCCGCCAGCCACCGAAGTCGGTTGTGGCGCATCCGATGACGATGGCGCGGAAGTTCAAGGTGATCGAGTCGCCGCTCCCACAGTCGATCACCTTCGTTCCGGCAAAGAGTGTCACCGCGCCGATCGTGCGGCTGTTGACGGATGTCGTCTGCACCGAAGCGGTCGAGCAGTCGGGGATGTTGCTCGACACCATGATCCCCGGCGCGCTGACCGGAATGGTTTCGGCGATGGTGAAGTCGACCCCCACCGGCCGCGCGGCCGAGGCTGGGGCGGCAGCTGCCAGGGAAGCTCCGACGATGCTCAAGGTGAGCAGCAGTCGTGCCAGTCGTCGAATCCCGATGTTTCGCATGAGGCCCTTTTCGGTCCGGGTGGTCCACCGTTGAACCAACCAAAGCCGAGAGTATCAGTGTGCGTGTCCGCTCGACAGGGCCGAATGACACAACACAGTGCTCACGGGCACGTCGCTTCGAACGTGCCCGTGATCGTGTCGAACCCGCCGGCGACGTTGTCGAAGAACTCTCCCTCGGCCCGTACGGACTTGCCATCGATCTCGATCGCCATACCACCGGAGGAGCCGATTCCGACCGAGGGATTCTCGAAGTCCGTGACGTCGTCGAGGGTGATGAACTCGCCGAAGTCGTCGATCGAAACGTACATCTGCATTCCGTCCTGGATAGCTGACAAGACGAACTCAGCGCCTTCCTGACCGATCTCGTCCGGGCCGAACGCACACAGGACGGGACCGAAGGTCCAGGTCTGGTCGCCGACGACGAGGGTGGCCGATCCTCCGCCCTGGCTGCTTTGTTGCTCCTCCAACGAGTCGGTGAGATCCTCGACGAAACCCTCCGGATCCTCGACCAGTTCGTCCACGTTGATCCCAGAAGGTGCGGTGTCCGCTGCTGGGGCAGATCCGGGGTCGGGTGAACTACTTCCGCACGCTGCGGCTATCAGGGCAATGAAGCCCAGGAGGGCTGTCAGGGCTTTCATGCTGTGACCTTCCTTGTCGATCCGCCGAAGGGTAGGGAACGTCACCAAAGCAGGAGCAAAGGTCGGCGGGACGCGACGATCGAGGCAGCTCAGCGAGGATGAATGAGCAGTGCGGCTGCTTCGGCCAGGCTGGATGTGGCGCCCTGGGCGTACACAACGGCGCCTTCGTCGCCCAGCTCATCATGGGCCGCGTCTCGAGACTCGCACAACCGCTGTCGCTCGCCGGGGGACCGGAACGGGAGCTCCCGTCGGTCGGGAGTCGCGTCGGCCAGCCCGGCGAGCCGCAACGCCGCGCCGAACTCGCCCAGGCCGTGGGCGATCGACGACAGCTCGACCGCGACGCGGTGGGTCTCGCCGGGGAAGGTCCGAGAGAGCGAGTCGATCGCCCTCGCCGCAGTGCGGCGGGCGAGATCGGCGTCTCCGACGGCGACATGGACCCGGGCGGTGGTGCACAGGGTCCAGGGGTCGTACACGCCGATCGGGCCACCGGTGGAGACGTCGAGCGATTGTGCGGCCGCTTCCAGGGCCTGGTCGTAGCGGCCGAGATCGGTGTGGACTTCGGCCAACCCGGCGCAGACGTGGATGAGCGACGCCCGGTTTCCGAGCTCCTCGAACCCGTCGCGGGCACGGCCGAGATCGGCGAGCGCCGCGGAGGTGTCGCCGACATGACGGCGAGAATGGCCGAGATGCATGTACAGATGCGGCAGGATCAGCGCCAGCTCCGGCATCCGTTCGACCATGTGGATCAACTCGACTTGGGTGGCGAGCCCCCGTTCTGTCTCCCCCGCGGTGACCAGCGCCATGCCCGTGAATCGCACGCACTCTCCGATGAGAAAAAGATCGCCCGACTCCTCGGCATCGGCTCGGGCGCGGGCCAGCTGCTCCAGGGCGTCGTCGTGGCGGCCGGCCCACCAGCTCCGAACGCCGAGGTGGTACCGAGCCCGGGCCCGCGATGCGATGTCATTGGTCTCGGTGGCCATCGCCAGCGCGACCCGGTTGTGGTCCTCGTCGAACTGGTGGAACTGTCCGGGCCGCCCCCGGATCGCGTGGACATGGGCCCGCGCGCCGCTCGCCGGGCCGGGAATGGACAACGCCGTGTCCTGAAACTCGAGGTTCTCCTGCCACCAGCCGAGCGAGTAGAGCTGGAGATCGATCGCCGCCACGAGATCGAGGGCTCGGCGATCGTCGCCGATCAAGACGAGATGATCGAGGGACTGGCGGTACCACGGCAGTTGTCGTTCGAGATGGTCTTCGAGCCGTTGACCGGTGACGGTTGTCGCCGTGGGCAGGGTGAGCCCCTGCACACGCGTCCAACATTCGTCGCACAACCGGTCGAGCACAGCACTGCGGGTTTTCTCGGTGAGCATCGACACACCGACCTCGCGCAGCGGTTCCGGCACCGAATAGTGCGCGTCGTCGCCGGCGGTGAACTGGAGGAGCCCGTGGTCGACCAGCCGGGAGATCTTGTCGTGGGGGGCCTGGCCGCCCACGAGCGCGGCGACCATGTCGGCATCGAGCCGGCCGGCGACAACCGACGCTGCGGCGAAGGCCTCGCCGGTGCCGGGTCCGAGATGTTCGAGCAGCGCATCGACCGCCCCTTCGAGCTCGGGTCCGAGCCGGGTCTGTGCCGCGGCCGGGATCCCGGAGATCGGCACGGAGCGGGCGAGGTCGGCGGCCAGGCGGATCGCGAGCGGCAGCCCGCCGGCGCGGCGACAGAGCTCCGCGGCCGCCCCGGTGTCGAGCTCGACGTCGGGGGCGGTCACCGCGAGGAGCTCGCGGAGAAGTCGCACGGAATCGGATCCCTCGATCTCCTCGGGGGCGTCGACATACGGGACGGGCAATGGACGGACGGTGATCACGGCTGAGATGCCGGGGAGCGGGACCCGACTGGTCACTGCCACGTGCGCCGAAGGGGCGACGCGTCGGATCAAGTCGACGAGCTCGGCGACCTCGTCGATGGTCTCCTCGGCGTTGTCCAAGATGATCGTGCCGCTGACGTGCTCACGGGCCCACCGGGTGACGCCATCGCCGAACGCCCGATGGTCGAACGCCGCGTTTCGCAGGTCGACCCAGCCGACCGGTTTGGTTGCGGCCGAGGCCCGGCGGGCGACCTCGATCGCGAGTCGAGTCTTCCCCGCGCCCGGCGCCCCGCAGATCAGCACCGGTTCGCCGCGGGCCAGAGCCGTCTCGATCTGAGCGAGAAGCGGCGCGCGGCCGATCAGGTCTCCGAGCGGAGCGGGGATCTCGTCCAAGTCGAACGGGTGCTGCGGCGTGGGGTTCGCAGCCGACACGGTGTGGGTGAGGACTGACCGTTCGAGTCGGTTCAGCTCGGCTCCCGGAGAGACACCGAGATCACGCTCGAGCATGCGTCGAACCCGCTCATAGGTCGCCAACGCGTCGACGGCTCGTCCGTGGAGGGCGAGTGCCCGCATCAGTTGAGCCCAACGATGTTCGCGGTAGGGCTCGGCCTCGACCAACCGCACGGCGAGCATCTCGGCCCGGTCGGGGTCGGAGGCCGCCAGGTAGGCCTCGACGAGTTGTTCCTCGAGGTCGAGGCGCACGAGATGGAGTCGGTAGGTTGCGGTCGCGGACACCTCGATGCCCCCGACGGTGAACGGCTCGCCGGTCCACAGTTCGAGGGCCAGCCGGAAGTGATCGGCCGCCGCTTCGGGGGCGTTGACCGCCAGCAACTCCTCGGCTTTCGCAGAGTGCTCGGCGACGAGCTCGACATCGAGGTCCCAACCGGAGCGGGAGAGACGATAACGCTCGCCATGTCGCTCGACGGCCAGACCTGGCGGTGCCGCGGCCAGCAGCTTGCGAAGGGATCCGAGGTGGACGTGCAGCGCGGCCCGGGCGGTTCGGGGTGGGCCCTCCGGCCAGACCAACTCGATCAGCTGGTCCAGCGAAAGGCTGCCCTCGTCGGCGAGCAGGGCGACCAGAGCTCGGCCGGGCCGGCCGCCGACGATCACTTCGCCAACCTCCGAGCACAGTCTCGGTTCGCCCAACACGCAGACCCGCCGAGAGATCACCGGTTGCCTGGTCGAATGATCACGACTTCGCCCCCCAATCACGCTCAGAGTAGTGCGGCCACCCGGCTGCTTTCCCGCGACCCTTTGCTCCTGCTTTGCCCATGGCACCCACAGTGTCGACGGTGGACGCTCGAACCGGGGAGATTGACATGAACAAGCCACAGGCCGGCTCGATGACGCGATCTCCCCGCGAGTTCCGCGCCCGACGCGTCCTCCTTGTCGTACTGGCGTTCCTCCTGGTGGCTGCTTCGTGCGCCGGAGGTGATGCGGGCACGAGTCCCTTCGTGGTCGGCGGTGCCGGCCCCGGAGAGGAGCTCTCGGAGCCGGCTGACGACGGTCCCACCGGGGGCGTCACCGGCAGTGATGGCGGCGTTACCAGCAGTGATCGGATCACCCTCGACACCGGCCCGGCGACCGCGTACGCCGAGGTGAACGGCGAGCGCTTCGTCTACGAGGCGGTGAGCTCGCTCAACTACACGTGTGAGATCAGCCCCGACGCGGTCCGCGTGAACTTCCAGACTCCCGACGGGCAGGACCTCAGCGTCCAGGCCGGGCTCGACGACATAGGCTGGAGCGGTCAGTTCACCTTCCGATCGCGCGGTGAGTTCAACACCCAGTACAGCGTTTCCCTCGGCCGGGGTCCGGGAACGCTCGGAGTCGTCGACGGTGCCCTGAGCTTCGAGGGGGTCGCCGATCGCATCGAGAACTTCGACGTCCTCGATGCCGAGGAGGTGAGCGCGCGGGTTGCGGTCGACTGCGGGGAATCGGGCGAAGGCGCTGATCCGATGGCCGTGGTCGATGGCGAGACCTTCACGTTTCCGCTCAGCGGTTCCCAGAGCGTCGACTGCGCGGTCTCGTCCGCCGACATCGGCATCATGATCGATCGGCTCGGACGTGATGGCCTGCAGCTCTCCATCGACATGAGCGGAGGGCCCGACGACTGGATCGGTTCTGTGTTCGTCATCACTCCCGACGGCGACTACATCGTGAGCCTCTCCGGCGAGGCCGAGGGTTTCGTGATCGACGGCAACACCGTGACCTACGCGGGGCCGATCGGGACCGACCGCGGTGGCGAGGTAGAGACGAACGTGGCGGTCACCTGTCCCTGAGCGTGCCGGGTGCCGGTGACCTCAAACTGAGATGGGGACTGAGCTGTAGCCGGCGACATTGCTCATCTGGACCCGTTCGCAGCGGGACTCGTCGACGGTGTAGTCGGGCCAGCGGCGGCGGATCTCGTCGATGGCCACCGCGCATTCCATGCGGGCGAGGGCGGCGCCGAGGCAGGTGTGGATGCCGTGGCCGAGGCTCAAGGCGAGGTTCTGTTCACGGTCGATGTCGAACACGTCGGCGGTCGGCCCGAACTCGCGCTCGTCGTGGTTGGCCGCCCCGGTGACGATGAAGACCGGCTTTCCCGCTTTCACGGTGACGCCGTGCCATTCGGTCTCGTTCACGCTCAGCCGGCCCTGGTACTGCGAGGGAGCCCAGTACCGCAGGACCTCCTCGACCGCGCCCGTGATCTTCGACGGGTCGTCCCGCAGCTTTTTCCACTCCCCCGGGTTGCGGTGGAAGAGCACGGCGGCGTTGGCGACCGCCTTGGTGACGGTCTCGCTCCCGGCGGCGCCGAGCAGGGAGCAGAAGCCGGCGATCTCGTCGTCGGTCAGCGACACCAACTCGTCGTCAGCGGTTTCGACCCGGGCTTCGATGAGGGCCGACGTGATGTCGTCGCCGGGGTGAGCGCGCTTGTCCTTCACGAAGTCGAGGAAGTAGACGGCCTGGTTGATCGCGGCGGCGGCCTGGGCCTCGGTGCTCCCCGACTGACCCTCCTCGCGATGCAACATGGCGTCGGTCTGGTGGCGGATCATCTGCCAGTCGGCTTCGGGCACGCCGAGGATCGCACAGATGATCTCGACGGGGAACGGGCCGGAGAAGTCCTGCACGAGATCGAACTCGTCACGGTCCATCAACGGGTCGAGATACTTCGTGATCTGGGTGCGGATCAGACCCTCGTAGCGGCCCATGGCCATGGGGGTGAACCGCCGACTCACGAGCTTGCGGTATCGGTTGTGCTCGGGCGGATCCATCATGATCATCGACCGGTTGGGGCCGAGATCGAAATCGGGGTCGCTCAACATCTCGTAGGTGAGGCCGTGGGTCGATGTGAAGTTGTCGGTGTCGCGATGGACCGCCACACAGTCGTCCCAGCGGCTGAACGCGTAGAAGTCGTACTTCTCGCTGTGGAAACACGGCGCGTGCACTCTCAGCTGGGCGTACATCTCGGAGGGATCGTCGAACCACTCTCGGCTGAAGGGGTCGAAGTCGACGGGATGGGTGGTGGCGGACACGGTTGCTCCTATCCGATCGGTCGGATCATGGACTCCTGGGCGAAACTGGCGACGAGCGCGCCCCCGGCATCGAACACGGTGCCGTGACCGAAGGCCCGAGCGCCGGAGATCGTCGGGGAGTGCTGGGTGATGAGGCACCACTCGTCGATGCGGAACGGCCGGTGGAACCAGATCGAGTGGCTCGTCACGGCGGTGTGGAGACTGATCTGGGTGTCGGCCACGCTGACACCCTCGATCGGACGCAACGCGGTGCCGATCACGTTGAGGTCGGTCGCGTAGGCCAGCAGCGCCTGATTGATGGCGAGGTCGTCGGGCAGACGTCGGTCGTCGACACGGGTCCACAGGGCGTAGTCGGCCGGTCCGACGCCATGATCGGCGATGTCGACCCCGGCGACGATACGGGTGGTCCACGGGATCATCGTCGGTTCCTGCAGCGCCGCATCCTCCGGCCCGCCGACCTCGGGCGCGGGGTCCTGGTGATCGTGGCCGTCCTCGTCGGCGTGCATCGAGAGCTGGGCGACGAAGAACGTCTTGCCGTTCTGGGCGGCCGTGATCCGCCGGGCCGCGAAGGCTCGGCCCGTCTGGGTCTCCTCGACCACGAACTCCAGTGGTTCGTCCATCGAGCCTTCTCGGGGAAACAGACACGAGAGCGACTTCACGGACTTGCCCTCAGTGGTCGCCACGCCGAGGGCGATCGCCTGGCCGAGCAGTTGACCGCCGAAGATCCGGCGGTAGTCCATCTCGACGTTCGGCGCGGTCCATGTGGTCTCCCCGGTCTGCTCGACCACCAGGGATCCGAGGACCGCGTCGAGCTCGATCAGGGCCATCTAGTCGTCCCCCGTCGCGTGAACCATCGGATGGAACAGCGGCACGAACCAGTCGCCGTTGTGCTCGAACTCGACCTCGACCCGCAGGTCGATCGCCACCTCGTCGATCTCGCAGCCGACGATGTTGGTGCTGATGCGGATCGTTGGGTCCTCGTCGAGCTCGACCAGCGCGAACACGTAGGGCGGTTCGAACCCGGGAATCCATTCCTTGCGATTGACGGTGAACGTCGCGATCGTGCCGGTACCCGCCACCGGTTCGGGGGCGAGGTCCCGGGAGTGGCAGTAGGGG
Source organism: Actinomycetes bacterium (assembly GCA_024276495.1). Classification (GTDB taxonomy): domain Bacteria; phylum Actinomycetota; class Acidimicrobiia; order Acidimicrobiales; family Aldehydirespiratoraceae; genus JAJRXC01. Next base: position 1,464 of record JAJRXC010000002.1, on the reverse strand, counting down.
CAGACCGGCCCGGCCGGGTGGATCCAGCGGCGGCACCCGCCGCAGCGTTGGATGCGCAGCTTTCCGTCGGCTCCCGACCGCCAGTAGAACTCGCTCTCCGGGCTGGGGCTGATGAACCGGGGTGGCGGATTCTCGGGGTCGATGCTCATGACGCGCCCCTGGTCAGCAGCAGGCAGCCCGATTCGGGTCCGCCTCCCGCACCCACCGCAGCGACCTCGCAGTCGGGCACCTGGAGGTTGGCGGTGCCGCGCAGCTGCATGACGCCCTCGTGGAGGAACCCGAACCCGTGGAGGCGTCCGCCGGAGAGTTGGCCGCCCCACGTGTTGAGGGGAAGCTCGCCGTCGGGGGCGATTCGGGCGCCGCCCTCGACGAAGGGGCCGCCCTCCCCCTTTTCGCAGAAGCCGAGGGCTTCGATCCAGGCCATCGTGAGCCACGAGAAGCCGTCGTAGAGCTGGGCGGTGTCGACGTCGGCCGCGGTCAGTTCGGTGCGTTCCCACATCGACGCGGCCGAATCGCGCATCGCCATCGTCGTCAGATCGTCGAACTGGTCCCACGAGGGCCGGCCCCGTAGGGCGGTGCCCATCGCGTTGACGTGCACGGCGCCGCGGGGCACGTCGGGGGCGTGATCGCGGTGCGAGACGATGACGACGGTGGACCCGTCGCAGGGCACGTCGCAGTCGTAGAGGCAGAACGGGTCGCTGACCATGCGGACGTCGAGATAGTCGTCCATGGTCATCGGGTCGGTGTAGATCGCCTGCGGGTTCGAGGCGGCGTTGGTGCGGGCGTTGATGGCGATGGCGCCCAGTTGTTCGCGGGTCGTGCCGTAGTCGTGCATGTGGCGCCGGGCGTAGCAGCTGATCCAGTTGGCGGCCGAGGTGACGCCGTAGGGAATCAGGTACTGGAACGCCGGTGGCATCCCGCCCATGCCGCCGCCTCCACCGCCCCCGACCCGCATCGGGCCACCGCTTCCCTCGACGACGGTGCGGAAGACGAGCACATGTTTCGCGAGCCCGGCGGCCACCGCCAGCACGGCCTTGTGAACCGCGCCGAGTTGGCCGCTCGTCTCCAGGGCCCCGTCGCGCCAGTTGAGCGAGAAGCGCAGCGCGTCGTGGAGCTCGGCACCCGAACAGCCGCCGAACGGTCCTCCGGACCCCGGATAGGTGGAGATGCCGTCGATGTCGGCGACGGTGAGTCCGGCGTCGTCGATCGCCCGCAGCGACGCCTCGATCGTGAGATCGATGCCGGTGCGGTACAGGCGGCGGCCGATCTCGGACTGGGCGGCGCCGCTGATGATCGCCCGACGCTCGAGCGGTTCGCTCATGTCGTGCCTTCCGAGTCGAAGAGATGGTTGACCACCAGGTCGGCCGCTCCCTCACTCGGCCCGGTCCAGGAGATCTCGCCGTGGGCGAGCAGGGCCACGTCGTCGCAGAGGTGGAGGGCATGGTGGACGTGTTGTTCGACGAT
>JAJRXC010000007.1 GCA_024276495.1 Actinomycetes bacterium | reverse complement strand
CTCACCACCGACGAACGCGCCGCGCAGATCCAGCCCCGCCGGCTCGGCGTCGAGCCCACCGAGCATGAGCAACTCGCCATCGGCCGACACGACCTCGACGGCGAGCACGTGGGCGTCGGTCACGCCGTAGGCCAGGCAGTGGGGGCCACCGCTGTTGTTCGCGACATTGCCGCCGAGGGTGCACACGGACTGACTCGACGGGTCGGGGGCGAAATGGAATCCGACCGGCGTCAAGTGGGTGGTCAGGTCGAGATTGATCACCCCGGGCTCGACCCAGGCGACCCGGTTGGCCGTGTCGACTTCGAGGATCCGGTTCATCTTCCCGGTGGAGACGACGATCGGTGCCCCGAGCGGAATGGCCCCGCCGGCCAGACCGGTGCCCGCGCCCCGGGGCACGATGGCCCGCCCGTGGGCCGCGGCGACGCGCATGATCGCCTGCACCTCCGCGGCCGACACGGGAAAACAGGTCGGTCCGGCCACGCCACCGGCGAACACCGACGCATCCCTGGCCATCAGCGCCCGTTCGGCACCGTCGATCCGCACCCGGTCGGCGGAGAGGGCGGATCGGAGATCGACAACGAGAGGGTCGACGACGGAACGGCGCCAAGGCGTGAACGACTCGCGGATCCTCATCGGTCCAGGTTAGGTCGTTCCCGCGGGGACATCCGTCGAGATCCGGGCCCACATCGACACGGCTCGGCTTCGTGCGGGATGCTGACGGGATGAAGCGATCGTCGCTCCCCATCGACAAGGTCGACATCATCTCCGGGCCGGTCTTCGTGATCACCATGTTGGCCGAGGCCCGCGCCCTGAAGCGGCGGCCGGTGAAACGGGAGCCGGGCGACCTCGACGACTGGTCCAAGGAGGAGCTCGCCGATCCCCGCATGCCGCCCGACGAGCTCGTCCCGGTCGGCTACGAGCGGCGCGACACCGCGGCGAGCCTCGCGATGCTCGCCGGCAATGTCGCCGTCAACCTCGCCTACGCCGGGGCGCTCGGCAAGGCCAACCAGTTCCTGTTTCGCCATCGCGTCGCCAACATCGGGAAACGGCGGGGTTCGTTTCTGGCCGCCATGGTCCTGTGGGATTTCCTGTACTACTGGAATCACCGCTGGATGCACGAGAAGCGCATCTTCTGGGCCAACCACGTCACCCATCACTCGAGCGAGCACTACAACCTGTCGACCGCCCTACGCCAGCCCTGGTCGGGGTACCTGCTCGCCTGGGTGTTCGCCCCGATGCCGCTGTTGGGCATCCCGCTCAAGCAGACCGCGAAGGCCGGCCAGCTCAACTTGCTCTACCAGTACTGGATCCACACCGAACTGATCGACCGGCTCTCACCACCGGCCGAGGCCGTGCTCAACACACCGTCGCATCATCGGGTCCACCACGGTGCCAACCCCCAGTACCTCGACAAGAACTACGCCGGCATCCTCATCACCTGGGACAAGCTGTTCGGCACGTTCGAGCCCGAGGTCCGCCGGGTCAAGTACGGGCTGACGAAGAACATCAAGACGTTCAATCCGATCAGGATCGGCTATCACGAGATGGCCGACATCGCCCGCGACGTGCGCAAGGCCAAGGGTTGGCGCAACAAGTGGGGCTACGTCTGGAAGCACCCCGGCTGGAAACCGGAGGACTGAGAGGTGCGCCGGCCGGTCGGCTGGGTGGGACGCGACCGTGACGCCGACGAGGTTCGGGCCCTGCGGACCCGTCTGGAGCGACACAACGGGCTGCCGGGCCTCGAGATCCTCGTGCCCGACGAGGTCGACCGGGCGACCCGGTTGTTTCGCCGCGACGGGTTCGTCGTGGTGGCCGACGCCCTCGATGCGGGCCAACTCGCCTTCCTGCGCGACGGCGTCGAGCGGGTCATCACCGACATCCTCGCCGTCGACCCGGATCGCCGCGGCAACCGCGGCTCACACCGCTACTCCTTCGGGGCCGCGAGCACGTCGGGCAACCAGCTGCATCATCCCGAGTGGCGGATGCTGATCGACCTGCCGACCGTCACCCCGATCCTCACATCGATCTTCGGGTCCCCCGACTACCTGTTGCGGGGCGGCGGTGGCGACTTCTGCCTTCCCGGGGCGGTCGAGTACCAGCCGCTCCACGCCGACATGGGGGACCGGGTGGAGTACGAGGGGAGAACGTTCGGGTCGTTCCACGATCCCCGGGGCCGGGTCAGCGTGCGTGATCTTCCCGTCCCCTACATCTCGTGCAACTTCCTCGTCACCGATCTCACCCGCATCAACGGTCCGACCCGGCAGATCCCCGGCACCCAACACTCCCGGGAACCGATCACGAAGCTGAAGTACGAACCCGAGTGGATGAGGTCGAGCACGGTCTGTCCGGCGCCGGCCGGTGCCGTGCTGGTTCGCGACGTCCGGGCCTGGCACGGCGGAACCCCGAACCTCTCCGACGAGATCCGGGCCATGCCCAACGTGGAGTTCTTCGCCCCCTGGTACCGCGAGCGGATCCGGACCGCCATGAGCCGAGCCGACTACGAGACGCTGTCCCCCCACGGCCGACGCATCGCCCGTGCCAGCGTCGCCGACTCGTCCGAGTCGTTCGCCCCCGAGACGATCCTCGGCTGGACCCCGCCGGGATCGAACTCGACGCCGAAAGCTCAGCCGGGCGGACCGGCCGCGAACGAGTCGACATAGGCGAACAGGCCGGGCTGGCCACCGGTGTGGACGAACACGACGTCGCCGGCCGGATCCAGGCCCGGGAGGGAGTCGACGAGATCGGCGAACGCCTTGGCCGTGTAGACCGGATCGAGCAGCACCCCTTCGGTTCGGGCCAGCGTCTCGATCACCGCGTGGGACCGGGCCGTCTCGATGCCGTAGCCCTCGCCCAGCGACCGATCGACGACAACGACACCGTCGGCCGGCGGCGGGTCGACGCCGAGCAGCTCGGAGGTGGCGATCGTGAGCCGTTCGATGGCCCCGCGGGTGT
>JAJRXC010000111.1 GCA_024276495.1 Actinomycetes bacterium | reverse complement strand
GACCATGATCGAGAGGTCACCTTCGGCTGCGGCCTCGGCGCCACCGGCGACGCCGGCGTCGAACAGGACGACGTCGCGCTCGGCTGCGAGGGCGGCCAGATCACGGATCGTGTCGGGATGCACGGTGGAGTGCACGGCGATGGTCGTGTCGGGCCGGCACGACTCGAGAATGCCGTGGTCGCCGGACACGACCTCCATGACCGCCGCATCGTCGGGAACACAGACACCGATGTGGACACACGATGCCGCGACCGCTGCACCGGAATCCGCAGCTCTTGCCCCCTTGTCGACGACCGCGGTGACCGCGTCCTCACTCAGATCGAAGACGAGGAGATCGAATCCACTCCCCGCGAGTCGACCTGCCATCGCCCCACCCATGGCCCCCAAACCGATGTAGCCGATCGTGCCGGACACATGTCCCTCTCCGTCGGTCGAACCGCTGCCGACCGGCGTCCGCCAAGGTACTCCCACCGACCCCACCGAATCGAAGCGACGGCTCGGAGTCGGCGGCCCGGTGGCCGGCTGATCGTAGGGTGCAGCCATGGCCGCCAATCCGTTCACCACGCACCCCCGCGCCACCGGGGAGACCTACCGCCAACACTTCGCGGTGGCCATGGGCGTCAGCCGGCAACTCGCGGGCGCGTCGATCGCCGCGTTCATCCACGCCCTCTTGCCTCCCGTCCACCAGCACTCCGCGAGCGACCGGATCCACGGCCTCCACGACTGCCTCGAACGCGGCGATCGCGACGGCCTGCGCCGCAACGCCCGACACCGCATCCCCGACGATCGGTGACGGCCCGATCGCACCACCCGCATGGCCGAAACCGGGAGACGTCGCCGGAAGGGCGTCGAGTTCGCCCTCGAAGAGCGTCGCGACCAGACTGGACCCGATGAGTACCGACCCGACCAAAACCGTCGATCACCCCGCGACCGATCACCACATCGTGATCAGCGCCGACACCCACTGTGGGGCCGACCTCCTGGGTTACCGGCCCTACCTGGACGCCGAGTACCGCGACGAGTTCGACGCCTGGGCTGCGTTCATGGTGCAGGACAACGAACGCCGCAAGGAGATGTTCGCGGGCATGGAGCGCACCCCGCTCGAAGTCGGCGTCGACGGCGACCCCGATGAATTCGGCTATCGCAACTCGTCCTCGGAACGACGCCTGCGCGAGCAGGAAGAAGACGGTGTCGTCGCGGCGGTCCTGTTCCCGAATACCCAACCTCCCTTCTCGCCTCCGGCGGCGACCTCCTTCGAGGCCCCGCCGTACTCCGACAACTTCGAACACCGATGGGCGGGCCTGCGAGCCCACAATCGTTGGCTGGCCGACTTCGTGAGCGAGGCGCCGGAGCGTCGTGCCGGCATCATCCAGATCTTCCTCGGCGACGTCGACGGCTCGATCGCAGAGATCGAGTGGGCCGCGGAGCAGGGTCTCACCGGCGGCATCCTCGTGCCGGGTGCCCCGCCCGACTCGCCGTTCGAGCCGCTCTACTCGGCAACCTACGAACCGATCTGGGCAGCCGCGGCCGCTGCCGGGCTTCCCCTCAATCATCACGCCGGCGGTGCCAGCCCGAACTTCGGCAACCACTTCCCGGCGTCGCTCGCGATGTTCATGCTCGAGGTGCAGTGGTGGACCCAGCGGGCGCTGTGGCACCTGATGTTCTCGGGCGTCTTCGAACGACACCCCGACCTTCCCTACGTCATCACCGAGACCGGCACCGCCTGGGTGCCCGACACCCTCGCGAAGCTCGACAGCTTCCACCACCGGATGAAGTACTCGAAGTACGGCTCGGAGTCGATCTTCGGTGGCCAGGCCGTCGCCGGCATGTCACTGAGTCCGAGTGAGTACTTCGAGCGCCAGTGCTACATCGGCGCGTCGTTCCTCCGGCCGGCCGAGGCGGACAGCGTCCGCGCCGTCGGCGCGGCCCGGATCATGTGGGGCAGCGACTACCCCCACATCGAGGGATCCCATCCGCACACCCGCGAACATCTACGGCTCACGTTCGCCCAGATGACCCGGGAGGAAACGACGATGATGCTCACCGACAACGCGGCGAGGATCTACGGATTCGACCTCGATGCACTCCGGCCGCTCGCAGAGCGGTTCTGCCCGACCAAGGACGACATCGAGACCCCCATCGACTACTCGGACATCCCGGAGCGAGCCAAGGGCTGTCCGGGGATGAACCCGCTCAACCAGGTCGAGGCTGTCGCGTGACCGGCACAGCGGGCAATGACCCCATCGCCCCGATCGAGATCGCCGGCACGGTCGCGGTGGTGACGGGCGGGGCCGGTGGAATCGGCCGAGGCATCGTGGGCGCGTTGCTGCGACGCGGCAGCACCGTCGTCATCGCCGACATCGAACAGGGCGCCATCGACGCCGCGGTTGAGGACCTGTCCCCGCTCGGCGCGGTCTCGGGATGGCAAACCGACATCACCGACGAGACCTCGGTGCGAGCATTGGCCGACCGTGTCGAAGAGGCTCACGGCCCGTGCAACCTGCTCTACAACAATGCGGGAGTCACCTCCGGCGGCGGTGGCAAACCGTGGCAGCAGGAGCCCAACGACTGGCGCTGGTGCTTCGGCGTGAACGTCTTCGGCACCGCCATATGCGTCAGCGAGTTCGTCCCCCGCATGATCGAGAGCGGCGAACCCGGCCAGATCGTGAACACGTCGTCCGGTGACGGCGGGTTCGCCCCCGTCCCGACCGCATCGGTGTATGCCGCGTCCAAGGCTGCGGTCAGCTGCTTCACCGAGGCGCTGCACCACAATCTCGTGTCCGAGGACACCCGGCTGCGGGCGTCCGTGTTCTACCCGTCGGGCGGCCTGTTGCGCACCGGCTTGTTCACCGCAACCCGCAACCGGCCCGAACATCTCCAACGGGTCGGGGCGGGCACCGGCCGCAAGAGCATGACGTTCGACGAGATGAAGAACATGCTGGCGGAGGCCGGACGGGACGTGACCGAGGCCGACCTCGACGAACTCGGAGATTTCGTCGTCGACGAGACCGCCGCCCGCCGGTTCATCATCACCATGGACCTGCGCGACACGGTCGAACTGCTGCACCGCCGAGCGGACGCGATCGGCGCCCGTGCCGTTCCGCCACACCACGGCATGCCCATCTGACCGGCCGCGACCGCCGTTTGCAGCCTCCTCGCCGTCCCGGTCAGAGGGCCCTCGGGCGGTTGACGAAGCGACGGGCGGTCGGGGAATAGAACCAGCCGCCGCCGGTGAGGGTGCCGCCGTCGACGGGAATGTTGTGGCCGGTGACGAACGAGGCCATGTCGCTCGCGAGGAACAACGCGACCCGGGCCGGGTCCGTCGGCCAGCCGAGTCGACCGACGGGCGCCCATGCCTCCCAGAGATCGCCGGCGTCCCCGTCCGCGTCCGCGAGATAGTCGACCTGGGGGGTCTGGATGAGATCGGGACCGATGCCGTTGACCCGAATCCCCTTGCGGCCGTACCCGGCAGCCAGACAGGTCGTGAAATGGGAGAGCGCCGCCTTCATCGCGCCATAGACGGGATCACCGGGATATCCCCGCATGCCCTCGACCGAGTGGATGTTGACGATCGATCCGCCGCCGTTGGCGATCATCGACGTCAAGAACGCGTGGGTGACCCGGACCGCATGGAGGAAGTTGAGCTCGTACATCTCGTTCCACGACTCCGGTGAGGAGTCGGCAAAGCGCACGATCGGCCGATAGTCGCCGACGTTGTTGACCAGCACGTCCGCGGCACCGTGTTCGGCGAGCACCGCGGCCCGGAGCGTGTCGACGTCCTCCGAACGGCGGACATCGACGACGTGGGCCCGGGCCCGACCACCGGCGGCCCGAATGTCGGCCACCGTTCGCTCGGCTCGACCCGGGTCGATCTCCGCGATCTCGACGAGCGCCCCGTGTGCCGCGAACAGACGACTGATGGCACCACCGATGCCGTCGCCCCCACCGGTGACGACTGCGACCCGTCCCTCCAGCAGGCGGTTCCAGTCCTCGATCGGTGGGACCCGGCCCGGGTTCTGCGTCGTCATCGATCTCCCTTCGCGGCCGCGGCCTTGAGCAGCGCCCGGGTTCGTTGCTTCTCCTCGGGGTTCCGCCCGACCTCCACCGCCGCGAAGTCGGTCACTCCTGCATCCGCCAACTCCTCCAACTGGGCCCCGACCGACTCCTCGTCACCCACGAGGCAGACGCCCGCAGGAGTGTCGACGCCTTCGCGATCGAGCACCGCCCGGTAGGACGGCAGCGAGCCGTACCCGGCCAGGTTCTCCGCATGGCGGGCCCGGACCCCGCGCTCGTCGTCGGTGACCGTCACGATCAGGCTGGCGACGATGCGCGGATTGGCCCGTCCTGCGGTCTCGGCCGCCCGCCGGATCGTCGGCACGATGTGGTCGCGCAGCGTGCGGGGGCCGGTCAACCAGGTGATCGTGCCGCCGGCGAGGCGACCGGCGACCTCCAGCATCTGGGGCCCCAGCGCTCCGAGCAGCACCGACGGCCGATGTTCGGTGAACACCGGATAACGCCCGTTGGCGCTGTGGATCTCGCCGTCGTAGTCGACCTGTCCGTCGTCGAGCATCCCGTTGAGCACCGACAGATAGTCGATCGCATGCCGGATGGGCTTCTCCCAGGTCATCCGCAGTCGCTTCTCCACGACCGCCCGATGGGAGAGACCGATGCCGAGCGTGAGCCGCTCACCCACGAGCGCCGAAGTCGTCAGGGCCTTCGCGGCAAGAGTGTGCGGCGGGTAGAGCCACGTGGGAACCACCGCGGTGCCGAACTCGATGTGCGGCGCGACCTCGGCAACGGCGCCGAACACCGTGAGGGCGTCGAGATAGCCGGCCTGGGGCAGCCACCAGTGGGCGAATCCGTCGGCGTCACAGCGTCGGGCCGACTCGATCACCGGCTCGAGCGATCCGAGGGTCGTCGTGTTGGAGAAATTGATTCCGATCCGCATCGACGGCCTACCGTACGGCCCATGACGACTCCGCACGAGAACGAGCTGGCCGAAACGATCGCCTACACCGCGATTCGACGCCTGCAGAACCGCTACGCCGACATCGTCACCCGACGGGCATGGCCCGAGCTCCACGAGATCATGGTGCCCGACTGCCCGATCACCGTCGACCTCCTCGACCGGGCGATCGAGTTCGACGGTCCCCAGGAGATCGGCGACTTCATCGGCGGTCAACTCGAGCAGTTCGACTTCTTCGAGTTCGTGATCCTCAACACGGTGATGGAGATCGATGCGACCGCCGGCGCCACCCGCGCCCGCATGTACATCCAGGAAGCCCGCCAGAACCGAAGCGACGGGCATCGTTCCGACACCTTCGGCGTGTACCACGACCGGTTCGTTCGCGACGCCGACCGGCGCTGGTGGTTCGCCCGCCGGCGCTATCGCTCCTACGCCCGGACCTCACCGGCGCCCGTCGGGCGGGTCGACGAGCACCCGGCCGATCTGGTCGTCTTCGATCTGGCGCCGATCGCGCTTCACGACATCGACTGAGCGGCGCGACCTCGCCCGAGCCGTCACCAGTCGTAGGCGAGTCCTGCGAGGATCCGCGGCACCCACAGGTCGAAGATCGCGTCGCCGTCGTATCCGTCGCCGTGCAGCACCGCGATGCTCATGAGCTGCTGCACGGCGAGCGAGCGGTACGAGGCCGCGACCACCGATCGGAGCCCGAGGCCGGCGATGTCCACCCCGTTGGCGACCAGCGCGGCTTCGTAGCGCGACACGAGGCCGTCGAGCGCACCGACCCGGCCCTGATCGATGCAGCTGCTCAGGAGGTAGCCCACATCGAATCCCGGGTGGGCGTGACCGGCGAGCGCCCAGTCGAGGAGGACGACCCGGCCGTCGTCGCCGAACAAGATGTTGTCGGAGCGTGGGTCGCCGTGGATGAGCGTGAGCTTCTCGTTGATCGCGGCGACGTCGGCGGGCAGACGGTCGATCGCGTCGTTGATCAGGTCGACATGGTGATCGGTCAGCCAGTCGGACCAGCGCTCGCGGGCCAGCGCCAGGCAGCGCTTGCGACCGACCGTCTGGTAGAGGCCCGGCGTGGTGGTGACGATCGGGCGAAACACCGGGTTTCCCTCGAGGGATGCGTCGAGCCAGAAGGCGGCATGGACCGCCGCCAAGACGTCGAGCACCGCGCCGAGTTGATCGTCGCTCGGAGGGGCCGCCATGTCGTGGACCGTCGTGTCGGCGCCGAGGTCCTCCAGCAACAACGCGTAGCGGCGTTTGGTGACCCGCATGAACTTCGTGACGTCACGGGTGATGGCGAGTTGGATCCGGTCGGGGAGGCCGTCGATGAGCCGCGACATCCTCGGGCCGGTTCGGCGGGCGCCCTTCTCGTCGAAGGCGGCACCGAGATAGGTGGGAATGGGGCACGGCATCCGATGGCTGAACTCGCGGTAGAACCGGATCTCGCGGGCGTAGGCGTCGAACTGTTCGAGCATTCCCCGGTTCTGACGATCACCGGTCGGGAACTTGGCGATGACGGTCGACGCGACGGGGCCGGCGCCCTCGAGCTCCAGCCGGACCCGGACCGTCTCGCCGGTGAATCCGGTTCCTCCATCGGTGAGCGACACCACTTCGTGGCGCCGGACCCGACCGGCCGGCAGGGCACCGGCGGCCCGCATCGTGGCAGTGAGCCACTCGGGTGTGAGGTCCTCCGGGGACGCAGGAATGAAGACCGGCACGGCTGCGCAGGATATCGGTGCGCCCGGGTCCCGGCGGAGTCACGTGTCTCATGACACGTCGTGGGCGACACCCGCCTACGGTGCGTCCATGACCACGGCCCGAACCGCCACCGACCGTCCGATCGCGACCGACACGATCGGCCTGCTCGAAGGGTTGACGACCACCCGTTCGATCCGCCGCTACACGAACGAGCCGATTCCCCCGTCGGCGCTGCGCGACATCTTGTTCGCCGCGACCCGGGCCCCCAGCGGCTCCAACCGGCAACCCTTCCGGTTCGTCGTTCTCACCGACGGTCCGATCGCGACCGAGGCGAAGTCCATCGTCGGGCGCGGGGCACGGGCGGCCTGGAACGCGAAGCGTCGCGACGAGGGGTACGACCGGGGTTCGGGCCAGGACCCGAACTCCCCGAAAGCCCGCATGGCCCGTTCGATGCAGCGCTACGTCGACGCCATCGACGAGGCGCCGGTTCTCGTGTTGCCGTGCCTCATTCGTCGCCGTGCCGCGTCCCTGACCGAGGGCGCGTCGGTGTACCCGGCCTGCCAGAACCTCCTGCTGGCCGCCCGGGCGCTCGGCTACGGAGGGGTGTTGACGATCTGGCATGCCTTCGTCGAGGACGAGCTGCGCACCCTGCTCGAGTTGCCCGACGAGGCCGAGATCGCGGCGACGATCACGCTGGGCCGGCCTGTCGGTGGCCATGGCCCCGTCCGGCGCGTCCCGATGGACCAGCTCGTCTACGACGGGAAGTGGGGCCACGCCGCGACATGGGCGATCGATCCGGCCGGGACCCGGTTCACCCGGGCGGGGCCGCCGACGCGCTGACCGTCACGATCCGAACGGCTCGCCCACGAGATCCTCCGAGAGCGCCCAGAGGCGGGACACCGACTCCGCGTCGACGGCGTGTTTCGCGGGCGCACGGAACGCGGCATCGACGAGATATCGGCCGCCGGCACGGCTCGTCGGATCGCCGCGATCGAGCTCGCACACTTCTCGGCGGTTCTGCCGCACACGACGACGCGGGCGCCGGCGCTCGCCGGCACCCGGGCCGTCTCGAGGCCGAGGCCCGAGGTCGCGCCGGTCACCACCGCCGTGGTCCCGGAGAGGTCGACCCCGGCGATGACCTCGTCAGTGGTCGTTTCGAACGCCATCTCCACTCCCCGGTCACTCCACTCCCCGATCGGCCGACAGAGGGGATGATCGCGCACGATCGCCGGGCGGGCGACGCCGTCCGCGCGGCTAGATGGGGCTGGAGCCGTCGGACTAGTCTCACGCCCTGCGCTCCCCGCCACCCGGTGGAGACACGCAGCGCCATATCCGGGGGGATCCGAGGGTGAGCGAGATCGAAGACGAGTCGCGATCGGCCGCATCCCTGACCGCGAGCGTGCTCGACGAGGAAGCGACCCGCCAGGCCGCCCAGGCCGAACGTTCGAAAGAGGTGCTCTTCGCCGACGACCTCCTGCCCGGGGTCGGCTCCGAGGAGATGGGGCTGACCGACGGCTTCCGCAAGGGTGGCTTCTACACGTTCCTCGTGTTGCTGTCGCTCAACTCGATGGACGAGCTCGAGGGCGCGGCCGTCAACATCCTCGGCCCCGACATCGGTGAGACGTTCGGGGTGTCGGACGGTCTCATCACCTTCATCTCCGTTGCCTCGGTCGCCTTCTTCGTGCTCGGCGCCGGACCCCTGGGATATCTGGCCGATCGGGTGCGACGAGCGCCGATCGTCGGGTTCGCGAGCCTCTCCTTCGCCGCGTTCGCGTTTCTCAGCGGGATCGCCGTCAACGCCTTCATGTTCTTTTGGACCCGGTTCTTCACCGGGATCTCCAAGGCGAACACGATCACCGTGCACGCCACCTTGCTGGCCGACACGTACCCGATCGCGATTCGCGGCCGGATGTACGCGATCAACGCGGCGGTCGGTCGGGTGTCCAACGCCGCGAGCCCGGTGCTGGTCGGCGGCATCGCCGTTGCCGTCGGCGGAGACGAAGGCTGGCGCTGGGCCTACCTCACCCTCGGAGTCCCGGTGGCGATCCTGGCCGTGCTCGCCTTCGCGATCCCCGAACCGGAGCGGGGCCAGTGGGAGAAGAAGGACGTCCTCGGTCACAGCTTCGATTCCGACACGAAGGAGATCCCGATCTCGATCGGGGCCGCGTTCGCCCGGATCTGGCGGATCGACACGGTGCGGTCCATGACGGTCGGCCTCGCCGCGATCGGGTTCGCCCTGTTCCCGGCCGGATCGATCCAGAGCTTCTTCCTCGAGGAGAAGTTCGGTCTCGATGCGCTCGAGCGCGGTTTCGCGACGGCGCCCACCGGGGTCCTCATCATCGTCTTGTTGCCGTTCATTGGATCCCGATTCGACCGGACCTTCCGAGAGAGTCCCGACAAGGCCCTTCGGATCATCGGCCTCCTGCTCGTTCCGGTCGGGGTGCTGGTCCCGGTGCAGTACGCGATGCCGAACGTCTGGCTGTTCGTCGTCTTCGCGACGCTCACCGGCACCTTCCTCGGCGCGGCCTTCGCCATGATCCAGCCGTCGATCCAGGGAGTCGTCCCCTATCGGCTGAGAGGAATGGGCACCGCGATCATCACGTTCTTCATGTTCGCGATCGGCGGCATCGGCGGCGGCATCGTGAGCGGCTTCATGCAGAACCAGTTCGGCGAACGAACCGCGATCACCGTGCTGACACTCGTCTTCATGCCGCTCGGCGGGTACAACATCGTGCGGGGCAGCCGCGCCATGCGCCGCGACCTCTCCCTCGTCGTCGAGGAGCTGTACGAGGAACAGAGCTACTACGACCTCGTCGAGGCCGGTGCCGACGTACCGGTCATGCAGGTCAACCACATCGACTTCAGCTACGGCCGGGTCCAGGTCCTCTTCGACGTCTCGTTCGACGTCGCGAAGGGCGAGACGCTCGCGCTGCTGGGCACCAACGGTGCCGGCAAGTCCACGATCCTGAAGGTGATCGCCGGGCTCGAGACACCCGAACGGGGGGTCGTGCGCTACCACGGCCAGACGACGACGTTCGCCAGCCCGGAGATCCGCGGTCGCCTCGGCATCCAGATGCTCCCGGGGGGCAAAGGGGTGTGGCCGAGCCTCACGATCGGCGACAACCTCGTCGTCGGCGCCTACAACTATCGCAAGGACCAGGCCGACGTGCAGCGCCGCATCGACCGGGTGTTGGAGATGTTCCCCGCCCTTGAGGACCGGCTCGAGGAACGAGCCGGCGACCTCTCGGGGGGCCAGCAGCAGATGCTCGCGTTGGCCCGGGTCATGTTGCACGAGCCCGAGCTGCTGATCATCGACGAGCTCAGTCTCGGCCTCGCCCCGGCGGTCGTGCAGGATCTTCTCGGCCACATCGACCGGCTGAGAGACGCGGGCCAGACGATGATCATCGTCGAGCAGTCGCTCAACGTCGCGCTCGCCGTGTCGGACCGGGCGATCTTCCTCGAGAAGGGCCAGGTCCGCTTCGAGGGGTCCGCCCGTGAGCTCGCCGAGCGCGACGACCTGGCCCGGGCGGTCTTTCTCGGCAAGGAAGGCGGCTGATGGAGCCGTCCCTCCTCCTGGGAGTGTGGGTCACCCGGCAGATCCTCTTCTGGACACTCGTACAGGGCCTCGTCTTCGGGCTGCTCGCGATGGGCATCGTGCTCATCTACCGCAGCACCCGTGTGATCAACTTCGCGGTCGGCAACATGGGGCTGCCCGGTGCCGCCCTCTTCGCGTTGCTGATGATCAACTACGAGTTCCCGTTCTGGATCGCGCTCATCGCCTGTCTCCTGATCGGCGCCCTGCTCGGACTGGTCACCGAGGTGATCGTCGTCAAACGGCTCTTCCACCGGCCCCGCATCGTGTTGTTGATCGCCACGGTCGGCATCGCGGATTTCTGGCGGGCCATCGTCTTGTTGACGTTCCCCGACATCGAGGGAACCCAGAGCAACTATCCCGCGGCGATCGGTCGGACGTGGCAGAACGTCGGTGGCGACTTCGATGCGTTGACCGGGCTCGGTGTCGCGGCCGACGACGGCATCCTCGTCAAGGGCTCTGACATCCAGACGCTCGTCGTCGTGCCGGTCGTCGCGATCCTCCTCGGCATCCTCATGAGCCGGACCACCTTCGGCAAGTCGATCACCGCGTCGGCCGACAACGCCGACCTGAGCCGACTCTCCGGCATCAATCCCCACGTCGTGTCGAGCGTCGTCTGGACGATCGGCGGCTTCCTGGCCACGCTGTCGATGATCCTGCTCAGCAGCGGCAAAGCCCCGACCGGCATCGAGAACCTCGGCCCGTTCACGCTGACTAACGCGCTCGCCGCCGCGGTCATCGCGGGAATGCGGTCGTTCCCGCGGGCGATGGCCGGTGGCATCGCGATCGCCCTGGCCGACAACCTCTTCAGCTTCAACTTCACCCGTGACCCCGGGCTGTCGACCCTGCTCGTCTTCGTCGCGGTGGTCGTCGCCCTCTATTGGCAAAGCCGAGGCAACAACGACGAGTCGGCGCTCAACTTCGCCCCGAAGGTCCGCCCGTTGGCCCCCCACATCCGGCAGATCTGGTGGATTCGTCACATGCCCCGCATCACGATGGGTGTCCTGTTGTCCGTCGTGGTCATTTTCGTCTGGCACGCGAACACCATCTTCGGTTGGCTCGACTTCTGGGACGGCGCCCCCGACCGCATCCTGCCATCCCAATTCTTCCTCTACAGCAGCATCGCGAGCATCGCGATCGTTGCTGCATCGCTCACCGTCATCACCGGCTGGTCGGGCCAGCTCTCACTCGCCCAGATGGCCTACGCCGGCATCGGGGCGCTCAGCGCCGCCGCGTTCAATCGAGGGGTCGAACTCGACATCGGCTACGCGAACACCCGGATCCTCGACGTCGAATGGGCAGGAATCCCGACTCTTCCGTCGATCGCTCTCGCGGTCTTCTTCACCGCCTTCATCGCCGCGATCACCGGTATCGGCGCGCTGCGGGTGCGGGGCATCATGCTCGCGATCTCCACGTTCGTATTCGCGTTGGCCGCCGAGAAATACATCTACAAACGACCGTTCTTCAGCGACGGCGACAGCTCGGTCATCTTCGATCGAGGCTTCCTGTTCGGCTGGAATCTGCGCGACCAGCAGAACTTCTTCTACTTCGCTCTCGCGTGCCTCGTGCTGACGATCGTCGTGATCGGCCGCGTTCGCCGGTCGGGCATCGGCCGGTCGATCATCGCGGTCCGGGACAACGCCGACACCGCATCGGCCTACACCGTCTCCCCGGTGCGCATGAAGCTGACCGCGTTCGCGGTCGCCGGCGGCATCGCCGGGCTCGGCGGCGCGCTGTTCGGCAACGCCGCCCGCCAGATCCGGTTCAGCGAGGCCCATTTCCAGATCGCCGACTCTCTCCAGGTCGTCAACATGGTCGTGATCGGCGGGCTCGGGTCGGTGATCGGGCCAGTGCTGGGCGCTCTGTGGATACGGGGGCTGCCGACCTTCTTCCCGGGCGATCCCGTCATCGGTCTCGTCACGTCCAGCATCGGTTTCCTGTTCATGTTGATGTACTTCCCGGGCGGATTCGTCCAGCTCGCCTACCGGGTGCGCGACCTCGCGGTGGACCGGGCCGAGCGCCGGTACCGGCCATCGACCGAAGGCAGCTCCGCGGAAACCCCCGACGTGATCCGTCGCGTCGCGGCCGGAACCCCGGTCGGCGAGGGCGGCCCGCCGCGGCCGGAGCTCGTCCTCGGCGCGCTCGCCCTCGGTTTGAAGGTCGTCAGCCTCGGCATCATCGTGCTCGCCGCGGTGGACCACCTCGTCGGCGACGGGGACAACGGCTGGTTCGGCATCTACATGGCGTTGTCGTTCCTCTCGGGGCTGTGGGCCCTGTCGGTGCTCGCTCGGGTCAGCCGGACTCCGAGCTCGAGAATCGGCGCTCGCGGCACGAAGGCCGGCTACACGCTGTATCTCCTGTTCGAGCCGGTGATCCCGTTCCTCTGGCCGGCGGTGATCGCCACCTGGCTCGCACGGGATCTGGCCGCCGCCCACAACCGGGCGCCGCGGGCTCACGATGACCTGCCGGTTTCCCGCAACGGCCACGAGCTCGTGCTCGCCACCCACGACGTCTCGGTTCGCTTCGGCGGCAACGTCGCGGTGAACTCGGTCAGCATCGATGTCCGCCGCGACGAGATCGTCGGCCTGATCGGCACGAACGGCGCCGGAAAGTCCACCCTGATGAACGCGATCGGCGGGGTCGTCCCGGCCGACGGCACGATCACCCTGCTGGGAAACGACGTGAGCCGGCTCGGGTCGCCGTCACGTTCGGGGATGGGGCTGGGCCGCACCTTCCAGGCCGCGAACCTCTTCCCGGAGCTCACCGTGCGCGAGTGCATCCAGGTCGCCCTGGAAGGCCGACACCGTTCGTCGTTCGCGAAGAGCGCGCTCTTTCTCGACATGGCATCCGAGCGACGGATGCGCAGCGAAGCCAACGAGCTGATCGACTTTCTCGGTCTGGGCCGCTACGCCGACGCGTTCATCTCCGACCTGTCGACGGGCACCCGGCGCATCGTGGAGCTGGCCGGTGTCCTCGCGGTCGACGCCGACGTGCTCTGTCTCGACGAGCCGACCGCGGGGGTCGCCCAACGCGAGACCGAGGCCTTCGGGCCGCTCATCACCGAGATCCGGCGGGAGATGGGCGCGTCGATGCTGATCATCGAACACGACATGCCGTTGATCATGAGCATCAGCGACCGGGTCTACTGCCTCGAGGCCGGGTCGGTCATCGCCGAGGGCGATCCCGAATCGGTTCGCCACGACCCGCTGGTCATCGCCAGCTATCTGGGGACCGACGACCGAGCCATCGAGCGAGGCGACAGCTGATGCTGACGACGCTTCGCTCGGTTCTTCGCTTCCGGAAGCTGCAGCTCGACGGCGATCTGCGCCGCTTGGCGACGGTTGGCGACGTCGGCGATCTCCGTCGGCTCGCGAAGAAGCGCCTCCCGGCGGGCGTCTTCGACTACATCGACGGCGGCGCCGAGGACGAGCGCACGCTGCGCGAGAACACCGAGGCCTACCGCCGCATCGGCTTTCGGCCCCGGGTCCTGCGCGACGTCAGCGAGATCGACACGTCGACGATGCTGCTCGGCCGACCCACCCCGCTTCCCCTGGTGCTCGCCCCGACCGGTTTCACCCGGATCGCCCACCCGGAAGGCGAGCTGGCCGTCGCCCGGGCCTGTGCCCGCGTCGGGATCCCGTACACCCTCTCCACCCTCGGCACCCGATCGATCGAGGAGCTCGCAGCGGCCAGCGACGCGGTCGAGTGGGCCGGCGAAGGGGAGCGCCGACTGTGGTTCCAGGTCTACACGTGGAAGGACCGCGGCCTGGTCCGGGAGATGATCGAGCGGGCCGCGGCCGCGAACTACGAGGCGCTGGTGCTGACCGTTGACACCGCCATGTTGGGTCGCCGGGAGCGGGACGTCCGACGGGGCATGGAGCTGCCCCCGAAGCTGGGCATCGACACGTTGTGGGACGGCGCCCGTCGTCCCGGCTGGACCTTGCGTTTTCTGCGCAACGAGCCGATCGTGTTCGCCAACGTGGCGACCAGCAGTGGCGCGTCGGCATCGATCCCGGACGGGACCAAGGCGCTCGACCTCGCGACCCATGTCAACACCCAGTTCGATCCGGCGCTGTCATGGAAGGAGATCGGGTGGTTGCGCTCGATCTGGGACGGCAAGCTCGTCGTGAAGGGCATCCAGACGGTCGCCGACACCGTCTTGGCCCGTGACCACGGCGTCGATGCCGCCTGCCTGTCGAACCACGGCGGTCGCCAACTCGACGGCGCCCCGGCCCCGATCGACCTGGTCGCGCCGTGCCGCGCCGCGGTCGACGACACGATCGAGATCATCGCCGACGGTGGCGTGCGCCGGGGCAGCGACATCGTCAAGGCGAAGGCGCGAGGCGCCGACGCGGTGATGGCCGGACGGGTCTACCTCTACGCCCTGGCCGCAGCCGGGGAGCCCGGGGTCGACTGGATGCTCGACTTTCTCGGCGAGGGAATGCGTCGAACGATGGCGCTCTGCGGTGTCGCCACCGCGGCGCGGCTCTCCGAGGAAAAGATTCTCGGGGTGTAACACCCGGGTCCCGGCTGCGTCATGTAGGCATGGCAAAGACGAAAAGGGAGCCTGCGATGCGACGAGTGATGGTTTTGTTCCTGGCGCTGGCCTTGTTCGCCGCCGCCTGTGGAAGCGACAACGACGCCGACACGCAACCGGCCGGCGACACTCCCGACGCTCCCGACGATGCGCCGACCTCCGCCCCCACCAGCGCGCCGACCACCGAAGCCCCCGCGGACTTCGACATCTCCCAGGTCGAGCAGTCGGTCGTGCAGATCCAGGGCCAGGGCACCTTCGTCGAGACCGACGGCAGCGCCGCCCTCAACGCGGGTTTCACCGGCACCGGGTTCGTCATCAGCGAGGACGGCCTCGTGGTCACCAACAACCATGTCGTGCAGGGCGCGGCCACGCTGGCCGTCAGCTTCTCCGACAGCGACCCGATCAACGCCCGGATCCTCGGCGTGAGCGAGTGCTCCGACCTCGCGGTCATCCAGCTCACCGGAGACGGCTACACCCCATTGACGTTCCGTGAGGATCCCGTCACCGTCGGCATCGACGTGTTCGCCGCTGGCTTCCCCGCCGCCGACGAAGCCGACTTCGACAACCTCGACTACACCCTCACCTCCGGCATCGTCAGCTCCACCGATGCCGACGGCGAGACCAACTGGGCCTCGGTCGACGGTGTGCTTCAACACGATGCCCGCATCCTGGGCGGCAACTCGGGCGGCCCACTGGTCGACGAGCTCGGCCAGGTCGTCGGCGTCAACTACGCGGGGAGCGACCAGTTCGACACGAACTTCGCCATCGCCGCCGCTGAGGCCCAAGTCGTCATCGACCAGCTCGCCGCCGGCGAGGACGTCGACTCCCTGGGCATCAACGGCCAGGCGACGCTGTTCGAGGGTGGCCTGAGCGGCATCGCCATTCGCAGCGTCAAGAGCGGTTCTCCCGCCGACGTCGCCGGCATCGAGCCGGGCGACATCCTGATCTCGCTCGAGAACCTCGTGCTCGCGACCGACGGCACCATGGCCGACTACTGCGACGTGCTCCGGACCCAGGGCGACGACGCGACGATGGACATCGAGATCTACCGTCCCTCCCTCGATCTGGTGCTCACCGGTCAGGTCAACGGCGACCCGATCGAGATCCCGCTGATCGCCCAGACCGTGATCGAGAGCTCGGGCGGCGGAGACGGCGGTGGCAGCGTGATCATCGACGGCAGCAGCGGAGAGTCGCCCTACACCTACACGACCGTCAGCGACGACCAGGGTCTCATCACGGTATCGATTCCGACCGAGTGGAGCCAGGTCGACGGGAGCCCGAACCCCGACTTCGGTCCGAGCATCTGGGCGTCGCCCGATCTCGAGGGCTGGCGGACCACCTGGGGAGTGCCCGGCATCATCGTCGAGTCCTCGGCCAACCTCACGTCCGCCGACATTCCCGCTCTCCTCGAAGCTCGTGACCAATCGGCCAGTTGCGAGAATCTCGGTGCCGAACCCTACGACGACGGCTTCTACGCCGGCACCCTGCAGGTCTGGGGAAACTGCGGCGGGTTCGACACGTTCTACGTCGTGCTCGCGGCGTCGCCGCTCGACCCGGCCCAGGACTTCCTCGTGCGCCTCGAGGTCCAGGCGGTCGAACCCCGCGATCTGGAAGCGGCCGACGAAGCCCTGGCCACCTTCATCGCCGGCATCTGATCGGACGTTTCTCGTGAGCCGTGTGTCGATCGCCGACCGTGACCTCGTCGACTATGCCGTCCGACACGGCACCCGGCCCGACGAGGTCCAACGGTCGCTGATCGATGCGACGGCCGAGCGGGTCGGCGATCACGCCATGATGCAGATCGGGGTCGACCAGGGCGCGTTCATGTCGGTTCTGGCCGCGACCCTCCGGCCCCGGTTCGCGGTCGAGGTCGGCACCTTCACCGGCTACTCGGCGCTGTGTCTGGCTCGGGGGTTGGCCGAGAAAGGCCGACTCCTGTGCTGCGACGTCAGCGAGGAGTGGACGGCGATCGCGCTCGAACACTGGAAGATGGCCGGGGTCGACGACCGTATCGATCTCGTGATCGCCCCGGCCCTCGAGACCCTCGCCGCCCTGCCCCACGATCCGCCCATCGACCTCGCGTTCATCGATGCCGACAAGCCGGGATACCGCCGCTACTACGAGGAGATCCTCTCCCGACTCGCCCCGAATGGCCTGATCCTCGTCGACAACACGTTGTGGTCGGGCCGGGTGCTCGCCGATTCCGGCGCCGACGACGAGAACACGTCGGCGCTGCGGGCGTTCAACGACTTCGTGGCCGACGACGACCGGGTCGCGGTCGCCCAGTTGACGGTGGGCGACGGCGTGACGATGATCCGGCGCCGCTAGCGGCACCCACCGACGGACCCGGCGGGCGGCGTCCGGACCGGTGGTCGCCTACTCCGATGCCTCGTCGTCGTGGGCGGTGGCGAGCCGGTGGGTTCGGATGGTCGCCGGATCCGGTGGCGGCGGGACCGGATGATCGCCCTGATTGCGAAGCCACACGGTCTGTTGAGGGAACGGGATCTCGATGCCGGCCTCGTCGAGTGCGTTCTTCAGCCGCAGTCGGAGCTCGCGCTCGACGGCCCATTGCTGCGACGGCTCGGTCTTCACGACGAGTCGAATCGCGACGGACGACGACCCGAGGCTCTGCACCCCCCAGACCTCGGGACGCTCCATCACCTCGTCACCGCCCCAGTCGGCGTCCTCCCACAACTCGTCGGCCACCCGCTGGATCACACCCTGGGCGAGGGCGAGATCGGTGTCGTAGGACACCTCGACATCGATGAGGGCCCGCGACCAGAGTTGGCTGTAGTTGCCGACCCGGAGGATCTCGCCGTTGGGGAAGTGCCAGACGGTTCCGTAGACGTCGCGAATCGTGGTGGACCGCAACGACACCTTCTCGACGGTGCCCGTGGCGTCGCCCACATCGATGATGTCGCCGACGCCGTACTGGTCCTCGATCAACATGAAAAGGCCGGAGAGGAAGTCCTTGACGATCGACTGGGCGCCGAATCCCAAAGCGATGCCGCCGATGCCGGCCCCGGCGATCAGTGGTGCGAGGTCGATGTCGAGCTGGCCCAACACCAAGAGGGCGGCGATGCTCCAGACCGAGGCGACGACGATGCTGCGCAGCACCAAACCGATCGTCTCGGCCCTCGCCGTCGAACGGGTCTGTTCGGTCTGCTCGATCAGCAGGCGGCCGGGTCCGCGCTCACGGAGGGCCCGGAGGCGCTCGTCGGTCGGAGACGCGGCGACGGTGTCGACGAAGCGGCTGACGACTCGTTGGAGGATCTTCGAGACCAGCCACGCGGCGATCAGGACGAAAAGGATGCGGATCGGCCGATCGAGCACCCACTCCGCGGCGTTGGCGAGAAACTTGTTGTCGGTCCAGTCGAAAACCTGCTCGCACGCATACGACCGGCCGGAGTCTCCACAGGCGTCGATCAGCGGATCGGTGGTCTGGACGGCGATCAGGGTCATGCCCGTCGACGCTAGGGGGAGGGCACGACCCGCCGGTGGACCGCCGAGGATTCTCTGATCTGCACGTTTTTGGATACGCTTTGCCCGTATGCACACGTTTCGAATGGGCGAAGCCGCCCGCCTTTTGGGAGTGAGCCCCGACACGGTGCGCCGCTGGGCCGACCAGGGCCGCCTCGAGACCACCCGCACCGGCGGCGGCCACCGGGAGGTGGTGGGCACCGAGCTCGCCCGCCTGGCCCTCGAGCTCGGCGACGAACCGACCGATGCCGCCCGTTCCGTGTCGGCCCGGAACCGATTCCCGGGGCTTGTCACCCGGGTCGTGCGAGACACGGTGATGGCCCAGGTGGAGATCCAAGCCGGTCCGCATCGAATCGTGTCGCTCATCTCGACCGAGGCCGCCGACGCCCTTGGCCTCGAACCGGGTGTTCCTGCCGTCGCGTCGATCAAGTCCACGAACGTGGTCGTCGAACGGCCGTGATCGCCGGTCGTTCTCGTTGCCCGCGGCTCCCGGCCACGGCCGCGCTCGTCGCGCTCGCCCTCGTGGGCGCGGCGTGCGCGAGCGAGCCGAACCGAACCGTCGCGATGGTCCCGTCGTCGTTCACCGACCTCACCGACGCGATCGACGCCGCCCTCGACACCGAGACCGTGTGGATCATCGCCGGGAGCTCTCGGCTCGTGAGCCAGTTGGCCGACGGGGCCGACGCGGACCTGCTGATCACCGCCGACCGGGAGACGATGCAGCGGGCCGTCGATGCCGACCTCGTCGACACCCCACTCGGGGTCGTCGCGAGCAACCGGCTCGTGCTCGCCGTCGCCCCCGGGAACCCGGCTGGGATCGACGAGCTGGCCGACCTGACCGACGACGATCTCCTCATCGGTGTCTGCGCGATCGAGGTTCCCTGCGGCCGGCTGGCCGAACAGGCGACGACGACGATCGGCCTCACCGTCGCCGCCGACACCGAGGAACCGAATGTCCGTTCACTCGCGTTGAAGATCACCCGCGGAGAGCTCGACGGCGGTCTCGTCTACGCCACCGACGCCCGCGCGTTCGCGCTCGACACGGTCGACGACGACGCGCTGGCCCCGTTCGTCACCGACTATGTCGCCGCGTCGGTTCACGCATCGGGACGCGAGGGAGCCGGAAGCGAGATCGTCGACCTGCTCCGATCGGCGGAAGGCCGCGACATCCTCCTCGCCCGGGGGTTCTCGCTCCCATGAGTCGCCCTCGTAGCCAGACGCCGTGGCCGCTGGCCGTTCCCGCGGTCCTCGCCGCGGCCCTTCTGGTCGTGCCGATCGTGGGCCTTCTCCAGCAGGCCCCGTGGTCGACGCTCTCCGAGCGGCTGACATCCCCCGAGATCCGCGACGCGATGCGGGTCTCGGCCATCGTCAGCGTCGTCGCGGCCGCGTTGTGTCTCGCCCTCGGACTCCCGCTGGCCTGGGTGCTCGCCCGCTCGTCGCGACGCGGGATCGGCCTGCTCCGAGCCCTCGTTCTGCTCCCGATGGTGCTCCCGCCGGTCGTCGGCGGCACCGCCTTGCTGTTCGCCCTCGGGCGCCGGGGGCTCTTCGGCCGATGGCTCGACCGGGTCTTCGGGGTGACCCTGCCGTTCACGACCGCCGGTGCCGTGGTCGCCGCGACCTTCGTGGCCCTGCCCTTCTTCGTGACGACGCTGGAATCGGCGCTTCGCGAAGAGGGCATCGCCCTCGACGAGGCCGCCGCCACGGCGGGCGCGTCGCCGTGGTCGACCTTCGTCCACGTGACCCTTCCCTCGATGCGCTCGGCGATCGCCGCCGGCCTCGCCCTGTCGTGGGCCCGGGCCCTCGGCGAGTTCGGCGCGACCATCACGTTTGCCGGCAGCCTGGGCGGACGAACCCGAACGCTACCGGTCGAGACGTTTCTCGCCCTCGAGCAGGATCCCGAGTCCGCGGTCGCGATCAGCGTGCTCCTCCTGGCGATCAGTCTCGGCGTCCTCATCGGGCTCCGCGGCCGTTGGTTGTCACGATGATCCTCCGACTCCACGGCACCGTCCGTCTCGGCGAGCTCGTTCTCGACATGGAGCTCGACCTCGCTGCCGGTGTGACGATGGTCTCCGGGCCGAACGGCGCGGGAAAGACGACCCTCCTGCGGACCATCGCCGGTCTCGAAGCACTCGACACCGGGAGTCTGCACCTCGCGGGGAGGCCGGTCGATGTTCCCGCGACCGGCACCTTCGTCGCGACCCACGAGCGGCCGGTGGCGATGGCCTTTCAGGACCACCGGCTCTTTCCGCATCTGAGCGTGCTCGACAATGTCGCCTTCCCGTTCCGGCGCCGGGGCTTCGGCCGCGAGGACGCCCGCCGGAAGGCCCGGCCCCACGTGTCGGCGTTGGGACTCGACGACCACGCCGCGGCGCGACCCGGCACCCTGTCGATCGGGCAACGGCAACGCTGCGCGCTGGCCCGGACCCTCGCGACCCCCGCCGATGTCGTGTTGCTCGACGAGCCGCTGGCGTCGATCGACGACGACAGCAAGACTCGGATCCGCGAGCAGCTTCGTGGTCTCGACCACGGATGCGTCGTGTGGGTCACCCACGATCCCGCCGATGCGACCGCCCGGGGCGACCCGTCGATGTCTCCGCCCGGCCCCCACATCGCGATCGAAGCCGGTCGGGTGCGCCAGACTCGGTAGTTGCGCCAGACTCGATGGTGATGCGCACCCACACCGACCCGACCGACCCGTCCGACCCGCTGTCTCGATTCCGGCTCGACGATCGTGTCGCGATCGTGACCGGGGCGAGCTCCGGTCTCGGTGAACGCTTCGCCCGGGTCTTGTCCTCGGTGGGGGCCAAGGTCGTCCTGGCGGCCCGGCGGGCCGACCGCCTCGACGCGCTCGCCGCCGAGTTGCCCGACGCGTTGGCGGTGTCGGTGGACCTCACCCGACCGGAGGCGCCCGCGACGCTGATCGATTCCACCGTGGCGCACTACGGCCGCATCGATGTCGTGGTGAACAACGCCGGGGTCAGCACCGCCGTCCCCGCGCTCGACTTCGATGTCGACGCCTTTCGGCGGGAGATCGAGATCGACCTCGTCGCGCCCTACGGCATCGCCCGGGCGGCCGCCGGCTGGGCGATCGACGCCCGACATCGACTGTCGATCGTGAACATCGGTTCGGTCCTCGGGACCGTCGGCGGCGGCAAGCTCCGCGTGCCCGGCTACGCGGCCGCCAAGGGCGGGATCCACAATCTCACCCGCGAGCTCGCGTCGCAGTGGGCGCGCAAGGGCGTGCGGGTCAACGCGATCGCCCCGGGATGGTTCGACACCGAGATGAATCACGAGATGTTCGAAAACGACCGTTCCGCCGCGTACATGGAGCAGGGCGCGCCGATGGGTCGGGCCGGGATCGACGGCGAGCTCGACGGTGCCCTGCTTCTCCTCGCCGGCGACGCGTCATCGTTCATGACCGGCGCGATCATCCACGTCGACGGCGGATGGACCGCGGTCTGACCCCGACTCGGAGAGAGTGCGGCGGCGGCGGAGCGCACCTCCTCCCCCATGGGTGCGCACCACCGCCCCGCGATTCCGGGAACCCCGAGGGGTCCCGGTGATCCCGTACCCCGTCGCAAAGCGACGTCGGGCGGACGCAATATGTTGCGCCAAGTCCCCGTCCGGGTCAAGGGCCGGCCCGCGAACGGCCCAGTCGCCACCGCGCGAGCACACCGGCTCGTTCAGTCGAGGACCTCGCGGAGGAACGCGAGTTGGACCAACAACAGGTTCTCGGCGACCTCTTCCTGCGGGGTCATGTGGGTCACCCCGGACAGGGGCAGAACCCGGTGGGCGAGCCCGGCTTCGAGGAGCGCCCGGGACAGGCGCAGCGTGTGGGCAGCGACGACATTGTCGTCGGCCAGCCCGTGGATGAGGAGCAGCGGCGGGAACTCCGCGGCGGGATCGAACCGGCCCGGTTCGTCGACGAGCCCGCTGCGGGCGTAGTTGTCCGGCTCCTCGCCCGGGTCACCGAGATAGCGCTCTGTGTAGTGGGTGTCGTACAGGGCCCAGTCGGTGACCGGAGCGCCGGCGATCGCCCCACGAAAGACGTCGGGCCGTCGCAGCACGGCGAGGGCGGCGAGGTAGCCCCCGAACGACCATCCCCGGATCGCGACCCGACCGAGATCGAGCCGGGGGTCGAGCGCGGCCGCCGCGTGGAGCGCGTCGATCTGGTCTTCGAGAACGGGGCCGGCGAGATCGCCGTGGATCTCCCGCTCGAACGCCGGACCGCGGCCGGGCGTGCCCCGCCCGTCGACGACCAGCACCGCGAAGCCCTGATCGGCGAACCACTGCGGGGTGTGGAACAGCGAACGTGACTGAAGCACCCGCTGGGCATGGGGCCCGCCGTAGGGGTCGACCAGAACCGGGAGGTGGGCGTGCTCGTCGACATCGGGCGGCAGCAGCAGCGCCGCGGCCAACTCCCGTTGACCGAGCCGCAGCATCCGTACGGACACGTCGAGCTCCGGGGTCTCACTGTGATCGACGAGGCGGCCGACCGGCTTCCCGTCGGCGAGCACGGCGACACCGGCCCCGTCGAAGGCCAGACTGCGAGAGATCTCGACGCGAGTGGTGGCACCGGTGACGGCGTGGTGGACACCCGGTTCCGAGGTGAGCCAGGTGAGGGCACCGTCCCATGTCACGTTCGCGACGTCGACCGATGTCGGCTCGCGTGACGCGGCGACGATGATGCCCTGCTCGCCGGCCGAGACGACGCGTCGCACCTGGATCTCGTCGCCGGTCACCGCCATCCCGTCGACGCACAGACGACGGGCGGGGCCGCGGTCCTCCACGGTCACCAGCCGACCGTCGTGGATCGTCGGCGCGCCGGGGACCAGCTCGACCCAATGGTCGTTCTCGATCCGGTGTCGTTCGGCGATGGCGCCGGTGTCGGGGTCGACCTCCAGGATCGCCAACACCCGCTGATCGCGACGCTGCACGGTCAGGCGGATCGCGTCGTCGTCCCACCGCACGTCGGCGAGGTACTCCCACTCGTCGCCCCGCCAGTCGAGGTCGAGCCGGGAACCGTCGAGACCGATGATGGCGAGACCGACATCGGCGTTTGCCGTGCCCGCGGCCGGGTATCGAACGGCGCGGGGGGCGACATCGGGCGTCACCGGTGCCGAGATCCACCATCGTTCGACGGCGACGACGTCGACCCGCTCGACGAGAAGTCGTGCACCGTCGGGGTCCCACCAGTGGCCCCGGGTGCGGCCCATCTCCTCGCCGGCGACGAACTCCGCTGACCCCCACGTGACCGTGTCACCGGCTTCCTCGACGACGACCCGGTCACCGTCGGCGTCGACGACTCGCACCGTGCCGTCGATCACGTAGGCAACAAATGACCCGTCCGGGGACAACCGCGGATCGAACGCGCCGGCGGCGGCCGTCAGCCTCTCGACCTCGCCGGCGACGACATCGGCCCGCACGAGTCGTCCGCCGACGGCGAAGACGACGACATCGAGGTCGGCGGTCGCGTCGTAGGCGACGATCCCACCTCCGGTTTCCCGGGCTCGTTCCCGTCGGGCCCGTTCCTCGGCAGGAAGATCGTCGTCGACCCCGAGCGCGGCCGCGTCGACCACGAGCCGTTCCTCGGCCGTCGCGACATCGAACACCCACAGCGAGTTCACGGGATCTTCGGGTCCACGGGACCGCAGGAACGTCACCCGGCCACCGTCGGCCGAGACGCGGATGTCGCGGGGCGCGCCGAGCGTGAACCGTCGGGTCACGGCCTGGCGACGGGGGAAGGATCCTTGTTCGCTCATGTGCGTATGGTTGCCGCTGAGAGTCGGCCAGGGTGGGAGACCACGAACGGAGGCATCGATGGCAACACGATCGAGGGGCGACACATGGAGCCGCTGACCGGACCGATCCGCTGGGGCATCGCCGGAACCGGCAACATCGCCGCCGGCTTCGCCGACGACTTCGGGGCGCTCGGCGAGGGGCCGATCGTCGCGGTTGGTTCCCGATCGGCCGCGACCGCCGACGCGTTCGCCGCGGCCCACGGCATCGGGCGGGCCCACGGCAGCTACGCCGACCTGGCCGCCGACCCGGAGATCGACGTCGTCCACATCGCCGGACTGCACATCGTGCACGCCGACCAGGCCGTGCAGTTCATGGAGGCCGGCAAACACGTCCTCGTGGAGAAGCCGTTGGCCCTCGACGTCGGCGAGGTGGACCGGATGATCGCGGCGGCCCGGGCCAACGACCGCTTCATGATGGAGGCGATGTGGATGCGGTTCAACCCGGCGCACGTCGAGGCGATGACCCGGATCGGACAGGGAGCGATCGGCGAGGTCCGCCGGGTCATCGCCGACTTCTCGTTTCCACTTCCCTTCGACCCCGGCCACCGGCTCCTCGACCGGGCGAAGGGCGGCGGTGCCCTCCTCGACCTCGGCGTGTACCCGTTCAACCTCGCCTGGTGGGCGCTCGGCCCGCCCGACGAGGTCCACCATGTCGGTCATCTCGCGACCACCGGCGTCGACGACGAGATCAGCCTCCTGTGCGGGTGGGCGTCGGGCGCCTCGGCTCTGCTGACGTGCGGGCTGCGGCTCGACGGCCCGATGACCGCACGAATCGAGGGCACCGAAGGGGTCGCCGAGTTCCCGTTCCCCGCCCATGCGTGCGCATCGGTGATCCTGCGCCGGGGCGACCAGGTCGAGGAGATCGTCGGTGACGCCCCGGGCCTGCGCCATCAGGTCGTCGAGGTGAACCGGTGTCTCCGGGCCGGCGAGATCGAGAGCCCGCGCATGCCGTGGGCGACGAGCCGGGCCGTGCTCGAACACTTCGACGCGATCCGGGCCGAGCTGGGGGTCCGCTACGGAGCCGACGGCTGATCGTCGGCGTGGACCACCTGAACGATCTCGTGTCCGCCATCGGCGACGTGCACCCCGCGCCCGGCGATCGGGGCGAGACCGAGTCGGGCGGGCAGGAGACGGCCGAGAAGGTCTCCGTCGAGTGGTTCGGGCCGGAGGAGAATGCCGACGCGTGACAACCGCAGGTCGGCCGACCAGTGGCCGTAGGCCGACCGGTAGCGGTCGGGGCGGGCCGCCGCGATGACGTGTACACCGGGAGGGGGCGACGCGACGATCGCGGCGAGATCGCCGGTGGGATCGTCGACGTCGAGGCAGTCGTCGACCAGGACGAGGGTGGGACCGCGACCTTCGAGCATCGACCGCACGGTCCCCGACGAAAGCGGGGCCCGCCCACTTCGCCGGGCCAGCGGACCATCTCCGACGATCACGGCGCGGTCGCCGGCGGCACGGGCGATCACCTCGAGGGTGTTGGTCCGCCCGGCGCGGGCCGGGCCGAGAATCAAGGCGTGATCTCGATGGTGCAGTCGTAGCGACGCGGTCCGAAGGTCGCGGTCGCGGCGGCCGAATTCGATTCGCACCGCGTCGGTGTCGAACGTCACGACCGGGGTGACGGTGCGCCACTCGATCCGCTCACCGAGCTCGCCGACCTCGTGTGGTGCGGGAACCGGGGGTTCGTCGCTCGAACGACGCGCGACGGCCCGCTCGATCGAGTCGGCCTCGAGCACGATCTGCACGCAGGCGCCGTCGTTCGATCTCACCGCCCGGCCCGGGCCGAACCGGTCGGTCGCAACCTTCATGGAGAATCGCAGGCCGTCGGACGGGTCGGCGCTGCGATGCAAGAGCACGGTGCCGACCGTGGCGGCGAGGTCGGCCGGGAGGTCGGCCGAGCGGCGAACCGACATGGCGGTGGTGACTCCCACCGCGGGGCCGTCGGCCCAGATCCGGGCGATGCGTTCGTGGATGTCGGCGTCGCGCACCGGATCGTGGGCCCGGCTCAGGCCCGCGAAGTCGTCGATCACGACGAGAATCGCCGGCGCGGCCCGGTCGGAGCAGCCGCGGCGGCGGGCGACCTCGTCGTCGAGCCAGCGTACGAGGCGGGTCCGACGCACCGCATCGGTGGGGCCGACCATCGTGCCGACACAGCCGAGGTCGGCCAGCGGTGCCAGTCGTCCGGCATCGAGGTCGATGATGTGGACGTGGGGCGAGTCGGCCCCGAGACCACGGGTGGTGGCAAGCACTGCGGTCGCGAGGGTGGTGGTGGCCCCCGCGCCGGGGCCACCGACGACCACGAGTTGGCCGTCGTCGGGCCGCCAGCCCGACCGCGAGCGCCGTTGCTCGTCGGGTTGGTCGACCATGAACCAGTCGGGCTCGACCCGGCCGGTGTCGATCTCGTCCCGAACGATCCGCGCGGGAAGCGGGGGCGGCCACGGAGGTCGGGGCCGACGGCCGCCTCGGGCCTCGTGGGCGCGCACGATCGTGTCGACGAGCCGCCGGAGGTCGTTCGGCCCCGCCACGGGTTCGTCGTCTGGGGCCGCGCCGGGCCTGCGCACCGACAGGCCGGCCCGGCCCGTGGAGTGCCCGGTCGACAGCGCCGACTGGAACATGACGAGCTCGCCCGGCCCGAAACGGGCGATCGCCCGACCCGGCCGATTTCGGGGGATCACCGCGGCCTCCGGTCCGCCGATCACGTCGACCGACTCGGTGCGATCGGTGACCCGCAACGCGATGCGGCATCCGGCATTGGCCCGGATGTCGTCGGTCACCACTCCGGCCGGTCGCTGGGTGGCCAAGACCAGGTGTACGCCGAGGCTGCGACCCCGCTGGGCGATGCCGACGAGGGCGTCGAGGAAGTCGGGCAGATCGGCAGCCAGGGACGCGAACTCGTCGACGACGACCAGCAGCCGCGGCAACGGCTCGAGGTCGTGCTCGGAGGCGAGCGAGCGGAAGGCCGCCAGGTCCTCGGCGCCGACCTCGCGCAGTCGACGCTCACGATGGCGGAGCTCGGCATCGAGGCACCGCAGCGCCCGGGCCGCGAGCTCGTCGTCGAGATCGGTGACGAGCCCGGCGACGTGGGGCAGCTCGGCGCAACAGTCGAAGGCGGCGCCGCCCTTGTAGTCGATCAGGACCATCGCGACATGATCGGGATCGGCGGTCGCGCCGGCCGCCGCGACCATCGATCGCAGGAGCTCGGATTTTCCCGAGCCGGTAGTGCCGCCGATCAGCACATGCGGGCCGTCGGCCACGAAGTCGAGCACGACCGGTCCGTCGCCATCGATCCCGATCGGCGCGGTCAACCCGGCGCCGCCATCGGTGCGGGCCCAGCGGGCCTCGATCTCGGCCGGGTCGTCGCCGGTCACACCGAGCAGTCCGGTGAGGCCGACGGAGCCCGGGACACCGGCCCCCGCCATCGGCAACTCCGGGTCGTCGAGGCGGGCCAGCCGTCGACTCGCCTCGGCGGCGACCGAGCGGTCGAGTCCCCATCCGAGCCCGGTCGTGCCGCGATCGGACCGGCGTGGATCGACGACCTGGACCTGGCCGAGCTCATCGACGGTCACGACGCGGTCGCAGCCCGCGGGGAGCCGGTGCGCGTCGGCGACGAGCACGATGGCGGAGGTGTGCGCGCCGAGCAGCAGGCGACGGCCGACCGTCGTGCGGCCCTGGAAGGGGTCGTCGCCATCGAGGACCGCGACGATGGTGCGGTCACCGGCCGCGGTGAGCGCGCGGTCGGCGCCAGTCGTGTCGGTGGTGACGAGCACGTTCGCGCCGCGGCGGCCCACCGCGTGATCCGTGGTGTGGGGAAGCCACCGGCACCACTCCCATTCGGAGGGATCGTCGGTGCCGACGACAACGGCGAGGTCGGCGGGGCCGTGGTGGGTCACCAACTGGAGGACCAGGGACCGGGCCACGGCCACCGCGGCGGTCCGGTCACCGATCAGCCCGACCACGTGACCGGCCGAGAGGTCGACGGGAATCGGGACATCGGGCATCAGCGGCTGGGCGGCCAGCAACGCTTCCGCCTCCGGCGCGACCGCGTCGCCGACGGCCGGCACGAGCTCGGGTCGGTACGGCGTGTCGGTGCCGCCGATTCCCACGACGAAGGCGTCGGCGTCATCGGGTCGTCGCTCCCAGCACCGGACCGACGGCGACACCGCCCGACGGACGACCTCGGCCGGATCCGGATGCAGTTCCCGTTGCCGGACGATCTCGGCGCGTCGCCGGGCCGGGAGGGCGATCGCGAGCCGGTCGAGCTCGTCGGCCAGGGACCGAAGTGTCGCCCGATGGGCCCGCCGGGCCCGCCGGCGCCGCTCCCACCAGGTGCCGATGGTGAGAACCGGGCCCAGCGCGGCGAAGACCGCCATGAACGGTGAGAACAGCAGCGCGACGATCGCACCCGCCGCGACCGGCGCCACGATGCCGGCGATCGACAGGGGTTCGGTGGCCGGAGGCGGCGGCGGGGCGGCCGGGACGACCAGGTCGGGCGCGTCGGCGATCGGGCACCGGCGCGGTGGTCGATTGAACGGGATCGTGCCACCGACCGCGCCGAGGGCGGAGAGGATCGCGACGGGACGATCGTCGATCCTCGACCGAAGCGAGAGCCGGGTGGCGCCGGCCCGGACGCTGGCCCCCGGCTCGAGCGGGGCGGACCCGTGGAGCACATGGCCCTCGATGGAGGTGCCGTTGCGTGACTCGAGGTCTGACACGACCGACCCGGAGATCGAGAGATGACTCGGCGACAAGGTGGGATCGGCGATCCGCAGATCGGCCCGCCGGCCGCGGCCGACGCGCACCGGCTGCGCGGCGTCGACCATCACCCCGGCCCGGACCCCTCCGCTGATGGTGAGGGTCCGCGCCGGTGGGGTGGTGGCCGCGGGGGCCGGCGTCGAATCGACGACGGTCCCCTCGCACATGGTCACCGCCGACAGGGGGGAGTCGGCGGCGACCTGACGGTCGTCGATGACGACGTCGATCGAGTCGGGCGGCGAGACGCCGAGGGCCCCGAGCAGCTCGGCGATCGGACGATCCGGGTCGTTGATCTCGAGTTCGACGACCCGGTCACCGGCCGGGGTTCGGTGAACGATCCGCACCGTGCGGTCGCGTCGGGTCAGACCGTGTCGAGCGCGGTGACGCCGGCCTGGAGCTCGCGACCGATGAAGGTGGAATGTTCCCCCAGCGCGTCGACGAGGCTCATCAGGTTGGGCCGAAACTCGGTGTCCCAGAGCTGACGGAAGCGATCGGCCCGGTTTCCCTGCCACGTGGTGCCGTCGAGCCCTCCCTGGATCGCCCGGATGACGTCTTGTACGGCCTGGCTCTGGCGGCCGAACGTCGCCGCGAGTTGTTCCATCTGTGACTTGCTCATCACCAGCATGTCGCCGGCCATGGATCCTCCTGTTCGCTGCATGTCACTATTTGTGAATGCATTTCATTATACCACACGCTGCCAGAAAGGCGGGGAGAATGCAAGAAGATCAATGAGATTTCCCCATTGCGGCGCGAATCGGTCGGGCGGCGCGGCTCAGGTGCCGCGGAAACGGGTGTCGCGCTTCTCCACGAACGCGGCGGCCGCCTCGGCGACATCCGCGGTGCCGAAGTTGACATTTTGGGCGAGCCCCTCGGCCTCGACCGCCTGGGCCAGACTCGATGTCGCCGCGTTGTCGAGCAGCCGTTTCGACATCGACAGGGCGAGTGGTGGGCCGGCCACGATGCGGCGCACGAACGCGTCCACCGCATCGTCGAGCTCGTCGACGGCCACCACCCGGTTCACGAACCCGATCTCGGCCGCGCGTTCGGCCCCGATCACGTCGGCCGTGAACGCCATCTCCTTGGCATGGTGCAGCCCGACCCGTTGCGGAAGGAGATACGACGTCCCGAAATCCAGTGACAAGGCCCGGCGGGCGAAGATCAGCGAGAACCGGGCACGGTCGGTGCACACCAGCAGATCGGCCGCGAGGGCCAGCCCGAACCCGGCCCCGACGGCCACCCCGTCGACGGCGGCGATCGTGGGCATGGGCAGATCATGGAGCGCGATGACCGCGTCGCCGATCCGACGCATCGTGTGCAGGGCGTGGTCGGCGCCCTCGATCCGCTCGTTGTCGTCACCGCTCACATCGGCTCCGGAGCAGAAGTTGCCCCCCGCCCCCTCGAACACGACCACCCGCGGCGCCGCCACCCGCATCGTCATCGCCGCCTCGTGCAACGCGTCGAACATCACTCCGGTGCAGGCGTTCAGCCGGGCCGGCCGATCCAGACGAATGCGGCCGACGTCGTCGTCGATCGCGACATGGATGTGGGGATGGGGATCAGAGAGCGTCATTCGCGCACCGTCTTCTTCATCGCGGCCAGTGGATCGGCCCGAAAGCCGGCCACCGACGCCTGATGGCCGGCAAGGGCCTGGAACTCCTGACCGGCGCGGATCGCGGCCCGGCCACCACCGACGTCGAACTGACGGTGGACCATTCGCTTGTGGATCTGGGCGAGGTCGGTCTCGATGCCGGCGATGCGTTCGGCGATGGCCAGCACCTCCGCCTCCAACATGTCGGCCGGGTACGAACGGTTGGCCCACCCGGTCCGGGCCGCCTCGATGCCGTCCATAGCGTCGCCGGTGAGCATGACCTCCATCGCGTGGCGCATCCCCATGAGCGGCTCGTGGTACTGCCAGTCCGGCGGCGACGCGACCCGCACCACCGGATAGCTGATCAGGGCATCGTCGGCGACATAGACGAGGTCGCAGGCCGACGCGAGCTCGGTGGCACCGGCCATCGCGTAGCCGTGCACCTGGGCGATCACCGGCTTGGCCAGATCCCAGATGGAGAACCAGCCGTCGGTCGCCTGACGGGTCCACTGGCCGTCGCCGGGGGCCGACGGGTAGGGCGGGTCGTCCATCAGAGGGCTGCGAAGGTCGTAACCCGACGAGAAGCACACCCCGGCACCCCGCACGATCGACACCCGGACGTCGTCGTCGACATCATGCGCGTGGAGGATCGCGAAGAGCTCCGCCCGCATCGGGGTGGAGATGGCGTTGCGCTTCTCGGGGCGATCGAGGGTGACGTAGCGCACGTGGGGTGCGGCCTCCTCGACGGTCACCAGTCGCGTCGTCATCCACGTTCTCCTTTGGGGTACGGGGCTCCTTCGGGGTACGAGGCCACGATGTCACGGGTGCTGGCCATCTCCGCGGCGAGCTCGAGGCCCTCGTCGGAGTCGGTGCGCACGATGAGCCCGGTCACCCCCGCGGGAACCACGTCGGCCCACCGGGATCGGATCCGGTCGGCGGTGCCGAACAGGGCGCCGTCGTCGATGTACTCGTCGGGCACCGCCGCGATCGCCTCGTCCTTGCGACCCGCGAGCCAGAGCTCCTGGATGCGTTCGGCTGCCTCGGGGAAACCTCGGCGGGCCATCGCGTCCTTGTGGAAGTTCTTCGACTCGCTTCCCATGCCGCCGACGTACATCCCGGTGAGCGGCTTCTTCGCGTCGATGGCAGCCTGCACGTCGTCGGTGATCTCGATCGTGATGCCACCCATGATGTCGAACCCGTCGGGGCGTCCACCTCGGCGGGCCCAACCCCGCTCGAGGTCGGGTCCGTGGATCTCCCAGCCGTCGGACCCGTATCCCATCGGCAACCAGCCGTCGCACACCTCCGCGGCGAGCGCGGTGTTGAGCGGGGCACCGGCCGCGATCCAGATCTCGATGTCGCCGGCCGGGTGCAGGATCGACTTGAGCGGCTTGCCCTGGCCGATCGCGCCGGGACCGTCGTAGGGCAGCGAGATCTCGGCGCCGTCGTGCGTCACCGGTTCGTCGCGGGCGATGACCTTGCGCATGATCGCCACATAGTCACGCAGCCGTTTGACCGGCGACCCCCACGGTTGGCCGTACCACCCCTCGACGATCTGGGGACCCGACACCCCGAGACCGATGATCACGCGCCCGCCGCCGGCCATCGCGTCGATCGACATGGCCTGCATCGCGGTGGCGGTCGGGGTGCGGGCCGCGAGCTGCACGACGCCGGTCGCCAGCTTGATGCGGTCCGTGTGGGCAGCGAGAAAGGCCAGGGGGGTGAGGGCGTCGCAGCCGTAGGCCTCGGCCGTCCACACCGAGTGGTACCCGAGCTGCTCCACGAACTGCACCCGTTCGACCGGTACTTCCAGCCGGGCGCTGCGGTAGAGGTCGAGTCCGTAGCCGAGCAACATCTCAGGGACCTTACGGCCTGGTCCCGGTAGCGTGCCCAACGCGATGACGACACGCCCCGCTCCCGACCGTGCCACCCGCGACCCGTTCGACCGGGTCGACGAGGCGCCGAGGGCCTACGGCCGCGAGTACGGGCGGGGAACGTACCGTCGACGAATTCTCTTGCGGCTCTCCGGTTCCCGGGCCGTCGGTGAGCTCGAAGACGACTTCCACCATTTTCGGGTGGCGTTCGATCACGACGGCCGGCGGGTGACCAGGATCGAGGGGTCCGGGGTGCGCTCGCCGTGGACGATGTGCATGGGCGCGGGTGAGCCGATCCGGGCGGTCACCGGCACTCGGCTCAGGACGGGACCCCTCGCGCTGCGCCATCTCGATGCCCGACGGAACTGCACCCACATGTTCGACCTCGCCGGGTTGCTCGTCACCCACGCCGCCCGCGGCGTCGACGGCGACCGGCTCTACGACATGACCGTCGACGATGCCTCGGTCGAGGCCGGCGACCGGCACGCCCGGCTTTGGCGCGACGGCGAGCTGCTGCTCGAGTGGCATCTCCGTGACCGTACGGTGCTGGGTCCACCCGAGTGGGTCGACGCGCCGCTGTGGCAGGGTTTCATCCCGTGGGCGGCCGCGAACCTGGCCGATGAGACGGCCGAAGCCGCGGTGGCGTTGCGTCGGGCGTGCGACATCAGCCATGGCCGAATGACCGACCTCGACGCGATGGACACCGCCGAACCGTTGATGGAGGTCATGAGCGGGATCTGTCACGCGTTCCAGCCCGAGCACGCCCCGCTGGCGATCCGCCGCAAGGGGGCCGGTCGCGACTTCACCGATCATCCCGAGCTGCTCCTCGCCGACTTCGACGCCCGCAACCGATGAGCGCGACACCGGCGAGCTCCCCCGACAACAGCGAACGACTCTTCGCCCCGGAGCGGCGATCGATCCTGTTGGCCCTCATGTCGATCGTCGCCATCGCGTCGTACAACAACCTCTCGGCGACCGCCGCGTTGCCCGACATCGGCGATGACCTGGGCGGCATCTCGCTGCTCCCGTTCGTCATCACGATCAGTCTCTTGACGTCGGCCGTGGCCATCCTGGCCTCGGGTCCGGTGGTCGACGGCTTCGGCGCCCGCCAGACGTTTCGCATCGCCGCGGTCGGATTCCTCGTTACCTCGCTGCTGGTCGCCGCGTCACCGACGATGACCCTGCTCCTGGTGGCCCGGGCCGCCCAGGGCATCTTCTCGGGCATGATCATGACGGTGGCGATGGCCAGCATCGGCCTCGCGATCCCCGAAAGGCTACGGCCGAGGGCGTTCGCCCTGACCTCGTCGGTGTGGGGTGTCGTCGGTGTCGCCGGCCCGGCCCTGGCCGCCTTGTTGGTGGCAACGGTCGGCTGGCGGGGCATCTTCGTCGTGAACGTCCCGGTCACCGCGCTGGCCGCGATCATCGGCTGGAACCGGATCCCCGGCCGACCCGACAGTGCCGAACGACAGGCCTTCGATCGCGTCGGGCTGGCCCTGATCGCGGTGTTGACCACCGGGGCACTCGCGCTCGCGTCGGCCCAGCTCTCCATCATCGCGGTCGCCGGCGTGGTCGTGGTGACGACGACGACCGTCTATGTCTGGTGGGCCGGCCGCATCCCCGATCCGGTGGTGCGCATCCCCCACGTGCTCGATCCGCGCTACCGCGTCGTTCACCTCACCTCGATGGCCGTGCTCGCCGGCGGGGTGGGCGCCGACGCGTTCTTGCCGCTGTACCTGCGCACGGTGCGGGGTCAGAGCGCGAGCATCGCCGCGTTCGGTGTGCTGTTCCTCACGATCGGTTGGACGGGGAGCGCCTATGTGGCGAGTCGGCTCCAGGACCGGTGGGCCGGTGAGTGGGTGGCGTTGTTGGGCTCCCTGATCGCCACTTCGGCCGCGTTCGCGACCGCCCTCGCGATTGCCGTCGACGCCCCGCTGGTGCTCGTCTACGGCGTGTTCGTGTGGTTCGGATCCGGCGTCGGGATGGTGACGTCGACGGGTTCGGCGTTGCTCCAGTCACGCACCCGGGTGACCGAGATGGGCCGGCTCAACGGCGCGCACCAGTTCCTGCGTACGATCGCGCTCACGTTCGGCATCGCCGTGGTGGGCGCGGTCACGCTGGCGGTCGTGGATCGTCGCACGGGCGATGTCGAGATCGTCCGCAAGGTCCTCGGCGGCGAGACCGTGGCGACATCGGCAGACGTCCTCGACGCGATCGGCGACGGCTACACGTTGGCGATCCTCATCGTCGCGGCCGCGGTGACGGCTTCGATCCCGAGCGCGATTCGCCTCGTGCGCACCCGCAACCAACCGCTAGTGTCCGCGACGTGAGAGCCCTCCGGTTCAGCCGCAAGGAAGGCCGCTACGCGGCGGCGATGGTCGCGTCGCGACTTCGCCCCGGCGCCGGTGCGTCGGTCGGCCCGCTCGACCTGGTCGACGACGACCCGCCCGACCTGCCCGGGGCCGGCTGGCTGCGGGTGTGGCCCCGTCTCACCGGAATCTGCGGGAGTGACCTCGCCACCATCGACGGCCGGTCGTCGCGCTACTTCGAAGACTTCGTGTCGTTCCCGTTCGTGCCCGGCCACGAGATCGTCGGCGAGACGGGCGCGGGTCGCCGCGTCCTGATCGAACCGGTCCTCGGCCACGCGGCCCGCGGGTTTCCGCTCCCGTTTCCCGACGCCACACCGGCCGACGGCAACGACTACCGCCATCTGACCTGTGGTCATCTCGAGCCCGGTATCCAGACCGGCTTCTGCGAGAGCACCGGTGGCGGCTGGGCGACGGAGCTCGTCGCCCACGAAAGTCAGATCCACGACGTGCCCGAGTGGATGAGCGACGAGCTGGCGGTCACCATCGAGCCCGTTGCCGGTGGGGTCCACGCCGCGCTGCGGGCCCACGTGAACGACGGCGACACGGTGGCCGTGATCGGTGCCGGCCCGATGGGGCTCGTGACGGTCGCCGCTCTGCGTCACCTCACCGCGCCCGGGTCGATCATCGTCGGGGCGAAGCATCCGGTGCAGCGATCCCTGGCCGAGGAGTTCGGAGCCGACGTCATCGCCTCTCCCGGCGAGCTCGACCGGGCCGTGCGCCGTGCCACCGGCTCGTTCGTCATCGGGTCGCGACTGTCGGGTGGCGCCGACGTGGTCATCGACGCGGTCGGGTCCTCCGCCTCCATCGAGCAGGCCATCGGCATCTGTCGCCCCCGCGGCCGGGTGGTGCTCCTCGGCATGCCTGGCCGTGTCTCCCTCGATCTCACTGCCCTGTGGCATCGCGAGACCGAGCTCGTCGGCACCTACACCTACGGCACCGAACAGACCCGAGACGGGCGCACCACCAACAGCTTCGCGCTCGCGATGGAGCTGGCCGGGAAGGTGCCGTTCGACAAGATGGTGTCGGCCACCTACCCCCTCGACCGCTACCGGGACGCCATCGACCACGCGGCCAACGCCGGACGGCGCGGCGGCGTGAAGATCGCGTTCGACCTGCGCGACGAACGTCGACGCGGGCTGCCCTCGGGTTGACCCGACCCCGTCGGGGTCGTCACCGGGGCCCCGACCCGACAGAATGGTCAGATGCCCGCATCTGACACCGCGCCCGCCCTCGACGACGAGACCACCGCCGCGCTGACCCTCTTCAACGAATACGTGAAGGCCGACCGCGAGCGCACCCAGCGCGAGAAGCGGATCAAGAAAGCCGAGCGGGCCAAGAACGATGCGGCCGCGGCGGTGAAGAAGCTCGCCGATCGCGGCTCCGCCGAGGAGAAGGCCGAAGCCGAGGAGGCGTACCGAGCGGCTGCCGCACGGTGGAAGGCGCTGCGCGACGGCAAGGAGCCCGACGAGGCCGCAGCAAAGGCCACGACCGTCGACAATGAGTCGGTGGATGAAGCGCCGGCGAAGGAAGCTCCGGCAGCCGAAGCGCCGGGAGCAGTGACCGGCACGGAAGAGACCCCGGCCGATGAGACGACACCCGAGTCACCCGCAGAAGAGGCGCCGGACGCGCCGTCGGGATCCGATGAGGCCCCTACCGAGGAGTCGCAGGCGGCACCGGCACCCGCCGAGGCCGCTGCCGCGGGGACCGATGACGGAGAGCCGTCGACCGGTGAGATCGCGCCCGACAAAGATGCCGTCCCGACTGACGTCGCTCCCACTGATGCCGCTGGCGCAGAAGACGTCCCGGCTGTCGAAGCCACGGCAACCGAGCCAGATCTGTCGACCGAGGCAGCGGGGTCAGAAGACCGGTAGGCCGTTCGGAGGTCGGTGGGTCGACCGATCGGGCCGGCGTCGGAGCACAGGCTGGTTGCCGCGACTCGGGCGGTGGGGCCGCGGCACCGCGTGGAAGACGACGCCCATGCGGCACTGCGCCACTTCGAGGATCTCCTCATCGGATCATGCGATGGGCGCGGGCAACACGCGGGAAAGGCAATCGTGTCGACCGTCGTGAACGCCCCGGCCGCTGGGCCCGTTCGGGTTGCCGGTTCAGGCTCCCAGGGCGAGTTGGTGGTGGTCGTCGGCGCCGGGGCCGTTGGTTGGTGATGTGGGTCCGGCCCGGGCCGTGATGGCCCAATGGCCGTCGATTCTCTCGATGGTCGAGCCGCGATCGTGGATGTCGTGGTGGCAACGGCTGCAGACCAGCACGAGGTTGTCGATGTCGGTTGGTCCGTGGTGTTCCCAGGGGATGACGTGGTGGGCTTCGCAGCGATTCGGGGCGGCGCCGCAACCGATGCAGCCGCGATCGCGAGCGATCAGTGATCGCCATTGGGCGATGGTGGCGTGGCGATGGGCGCGACCCTGCCAGATGGGAGTGGCGGGCCCGGTGAAGATCATCGGGGTGATGGTGGCGGTGCAGGCGATCCGTTCGAGCACGGCTTCAGGAAGCGGTTGGCCGTCGGTGACGAGCCAGGCGAGCGGCGTGCCGTCGGCGGTCGTGTGGCCGGCGATGTCGTGGATGACGTTGAGTTGGTGCTTGGGGTGCGGCGGCCGGGGCGGGTCGTCACCGCTCTCGTCGGCCCGTGTGCCGGTGATGAGCGACACGAACGCGTCGGCCATGCGCTGCTCGACGGTTCGGACATCGTCGGCACCGCCGTCACGGCCACCGTCGTCGTTCCAGAGCTCGTTGTAGCGTCGATCGAGCGCGGCGTGGGCGGCCGCGCCGTCGATTCGGTCCAACTCGGCATAGAAGCCGAACATCTTGTCGCCCCGCCGTTGGATCCAGGTGCGGGCCTGACGGTTCAGGCGTTGCACGGCAGCTTCGTCGGCGCCATCGTCGTCGCGGTTCCTCGTGGCCCACTCCCGGGAGTCGTTGGTGAAGCGGTCGGCGGGGGCCCGAGTGGCCCGCTCGACCAGTTCGGCGTCGGCCTTCTCGGGTGTGACCTTCTCGGCGGCCTCGACGATCGCGTCGACATGCTCGGCGGTGATGCGTCCGCCCGCGAGCGCGTCGCGTGTGGCCGGCAGCATCCGGAGACCCTCGGCCCGCTTCGCGCTCAGCACGGCGCGACGCGCCGAGACCCGGCCCGCGCTTCGCAACATGCCCGCCCCGTCGAGGCCGTGGTCGCCCAACGCGTCGACCGCGGCGACCAGCCGGGCCTCGTAGGCATCCAACGCGCCCCGTAGGGCCCGCACCGTCTCGACCCGGTCGGCCAGCACCGATCGAGGGAGTGAGGCCACCGGTTCGGTGTGGAGATGGGCGATCACGGATGCGAACACGCCTCCACCCTAGTCGAACACATGTTCGCCTTGCAACCATCCCTGGCACATTTCTAGAGGCGAACGCTTCTCA
Organism: Actinomycetes bacterium; assembly: GCA_024276495.1. Taxonomy (GTDB): domain Bacteria; phylum Actinomycetota; class Acidimicrobiia; order Acidimicrobiales; family Aldehydirespiratoraceae; genus JAJRXC01. The sequence continues at coordinate 37,676 of JAJRXC010000111.1, read as the reverse complement.
TGGGTCGAGCGTTGCCAGGCGGTGGAGGAACGCGGCGGCCTGGCCTCTGGTCGCCGCGGTCGAGGGTGAGAACGTGAACTTCGAGGTCCCGGTCGTCACCCCGGTCGCGGCGGCCCAATCGATGGCCGCCGCGGCGAACCCGGCCGAGTCGACATCCACGAACGACACACTGCCCGGCTCGACAGGAGGACTCCCTGCGTCGCGCCACAGGAACGTCACGAACTCGGCCCGGGTCAGTGGCCGGTCCGGCTCGAACGTCGTGCGGGTGGTCCCGGTCGTGATGCCCTCGGCGAACATCCATCGGACCGCGTCGGAGTAGAAGGCCCCTTCGGGAACATCGACGAACTCGATGTCGGCGCCTGCCGCGGGCCGACCGGCCAGGCGCCACAAGAACGTGGCCGCCTCGGCCCGGGTCACCATCGCCCGGGTGCAGAAACGTCCATCACGGCACCCCGTGGTGATGCCTTCGGCGAGCAGCCAGTCGATGTCGGCGGCGAACGACGACTCGGCGGTGTCGCAGAACGGGCGGTCCGCGGTCGCCTCGAACACACCACAGAGGATGTTCTCCGCCCCCACCCACACGAGCTCCCACGGTTCGGGGTCGGGCCCGGCCGGGCCGCTTCCGTCGGGATAGCTCGGAACGAAGCCGTGCGCCTTCGCGTTGGCGAAGTTGTCGGCGGCAAGCCAAGCGTAGGCCGCGGTGTTGCGGAACGAGAAGAGGCGGCCATCGGACGCACGGATGTCGATCGCGTAGCCGGTGTGGTGCTTCGAGTAGCCGGGCACGGCGACAGTGCGAAGGCGCCGATCGATCGCCGCGTCGGAGGTGCCGGCGAGCTTCCCGAGGAAGATGGATGTCTGCGTCGCCGGACTGCGATAGCCCGAAGTGGCCCAGATCCGATGACCGGCGGCGGCCGCGGCGGCGACAAGTGACCGGAGACCGGCCGCGGCCTCCGGCTGGAGCAGGACGCCGTTCACCGACTCGAGGGGACCGCTCGGCAGGGGCCGGCGACGATACCCACGGGCCTCGCCGATCGCCCTGATCCGGGCGTCGACCGCAGCGTTGCCGGTGATCGACGGCGCCGGCCCGATCGGCCCGAGCCCGGGGAGCACCGCATCGTCGAAGGTCGCGAGGAACTCATCGGGGGTCTGGCGAGTGGCCACCACATGGCCACGGTCCTCGGCCAGCGGGGGCTGCGGCAACGAGGCCTCGACGAGCCCGGTCGGGGGAACCGCGGTCGCCAGCGCGGCGACGACCCCCAGGCCCAGTCGCGTGAATATGCAGGACTCCCGTTTCATCACCGACCCAAGCGCCGAACGGACGTGTGCCGACCGACTCTCGCCGGAAGGCACACGCCCGGTCAAGCCCGAGGCGGGTCGAATCTACTCGGGCCGGATCATCACGCCGGCGGGGGCGGGGTGGCGTCGATGGTCGACCAGCTCAGCGCGCCGTTGGCGTTCTTCCACGCCTCCACGATCCACAGCGTGCCCTCACCTTCGAAATCGATCTTGGCGACCTCGGCGCCGGCGCCGCCGTTGTAGTCGTAGAACCCGAAGCCCGGTGCGGTCTCCCAGTTCTTGACGTAGACGAGGCCGTCGCTCCAGAGCTTGAACTGCACGGCGCCGACGCCCGGTACCTCGACCCACTGGTAGATCGGCTCGGCCGGGACCTGCTCGTCCCAGAAGTACCGCTCGACCTCACCGAAGTCGTTGATCAGGACCTTGGCGTACCAGTTCCGTTGACCGTCGGTGAATGTGACGACGACCTTCCAGCCCTCGGCGACCTTCACGACCCCCTCGAAGCCCTCGGCGGGTTGAACGTTGCCGGCCCACAGCGTGTCGCCGTCACGTTCGACGACGAAGGTGCCCTTGCCCGACACCTCGACGACGAAGCGATCGACGACGGCCGGCGGCGCTTCCCTCGGCTTCTCGGTGGTCGGCGGGGGCGGCGGCGCGGTGGTGGTCGTCGGGATGACGAGGTCGGTGATGCGCACGGCGATCTCGTTGCGCACACCCGGCGTGATCGTGACGAGCTTGACGATGTCGCCGTTGGTCACCGCGACGACGATGCCGTCATCGGTCAGCTCCACCCGGATCACTTCCCAGCCGGCTTCGAGCTTCGTGTCGAGCAGTTCGAATCCGCCGTCGGTCTCGACCACCTGTGCCTCACCGAGCGGGCCGAGGCTCAGAACTTTGGTCTGCTCCTCGGGATCGGGTTCGTGGGCGTTGGTGGTGGTGGGCGGCGTCTCGGCCGCTCGGACCGCGGCGACATCGCCGTCGGGCTCACCGATGTCGGGCGCGTCGGTCGGCGCGGGCGCGAACGCCGGGGCGAGATCGAGGCTCGCGCCATCGTCGCCAGCCGTCTCCAACGCCGGTTCGTCGACCGTCTCGGCGGCCACGGCGATCGCGCCGAAGCCGACGAGGGGGACCATGAACAAGCCGGCGATCATCCGACGCACATGGGCGACTCGGGCCGCGTGCATGCGGGGCCGCAGGCCTTCGAGGATCTCGTCGTTCTGGGGGTTCATCGGACCATCTCCTGGCGGCCGAGGCGTTCGACCATGCGTGGCTTGAGGGTGCGGCGGGCCCGGCTCAGGTGGAAACGGAACGCGCCGGGTGAGATGCCCATTCGCGTCGCTGCCTCCTCGGTGCTGAACCCGTCGATGTAGTAGAGGTCGACGGCACGTCGTTGCTGTCTGGACAGGGTGTCGAGCGCATCGTCGAGCCCTTCGATGTCATCGCCCGCGTGCGGATCGATCGTCATCGGCTCGGCGGCCAGCTTCGGGATCGCCCGCTCGCGAACCGCCCGGTGCCGGTGCTGATCCCGGGCGACGTTGACCGCCACCCGTCGGACCCACGCCGCCGGTTCCCGAAGGTGCCCGACCCGCCACCAGCGGGCGTACGCACGAACGTACGCCTCCTGCGCGGCGTCGTGGGCGTCGGCGCTGCCGGTGCCGTCGAGCTCCAGCCCCCGGACCGTGTGGTCGTAGGACGTTCGGAAGAAGTCATCGAAGTCTCGGGCCATGCCCTGCCTATCTGCCTGGTTGTGCCGTCGTGCATCGCCGTCGCCTCCCACGCATCTCACGTGTCGGCACGACGAATTGTTTGGCCACGCGAAAGAAATCCCCGCGATGTCCGATCCGTCGGCAGATTCACGGGGAATCGTGTGGATTCAGGGCCACGAATGAGCCGAACGACCTACGAGTGCGGGCCCGACACGAGGCCCGACCATCCCGTCATCCGCGAGACGACCTCTTTCGGAAGTGGCCTGCCGGCCACACGAGCTGTCGGGGACCAACGGCCGGACCGAAACGGATTCGTCCCGCCGGACGAAGGCCTGCGACAAGTCGTTGCCGACGAGGAGGGACCGCTGGCAGGCTCACGTCGACGGACCCACCTGCGGTCAGGCGGGCAGGGCGCTGAGGCCGAGGATCGTGAGACCGCCGGTGCAGGAGTCCTGCGACGCGGTCGACGGGGCCGACCGGCGGGCGATCGCCAGCGAGATCTGGTCACCGGGCGCCAGATCGGCACCCGGCAGGATCAGGTCGATCGACTGGACCGTGTTGTCGGTGAACGAGCTCTGGGAGCCCTCGTTGGAGGCGGTCAGGATCACATACGAGAACGAACCCAACCCGGGGGTGACGCCGCCGACGAACCCCACTTGGGGTGCCGCGTACTGCTGGCCGGCCCGACGGACGCTCGCCGAGTTGGCCTCCAGTCGGAAGGTGCAACCCGGCGTGTTGTCGGTATCGGCCATCCAGAGGATTCGCACGGCCACGTCCTGTCCGGCTTCATAGGTCGGGGGAAGCGAGAAGCCGTGCCAGAACCTTCCGTACGACGTGTCGTGGAGGGTCAGCCCGTCAGGGGCGGTCGATCCGCCGCTTCCGATCGTCCACGACACCGACGAGCCCGAGAACCACAAGGCGTTGGAGATCGGCATCGACTCGTTCCACGGAATCGCGGCGATCGCGCCGTCGACCTCGGCCTTCGTGTACCGGTCCGAGAGCGCCGGTTGCACGATGTTGGTGTCGTAGCGCTTCAGGAACGTGACCGACTCACCACGGGTGACGTCGTCCTCGGGCGAGAACGTGGTGGCGCTGGTGCCGGTCGTGATGGCGTTGTTGAACGCCCATTCGACGGGATCGGCGTAGAACTTCGAATCGGGCACATCGCTGAAGATGTGGGTGGCGAGCGCGGTCGCGGGAGCGACGAGCGCAACCACGAGCACCGCCACGGCGAGATGCAGCTTCTTGATGGTGAAGGTCATGGAAGGTCCGCTCCTGGTTCGACGACCTGGTCGGTCAAGCCGTACCGGCTCGTCCCGACGCCGCGGGTTCAGTGGGGGTGCATGCCGCCGTCGACGACGAGGACCTGGCCGGTCATGTAGCTCGACGCGTCGCCGGCGAGGAACAGGGCCGGGCCCACCATCTCGTCGGGATCGGCGGGTCGCCCGAGCAGGGTGCCGGCCGCCATCGCCGCAGGGGCGCCGTCGCCGAGGTTGCGGGTCATGTCGGTGTCGACCGGTCCGGGGGCGAGGGCGTTGACGCGGATCCCCCGGCCGGCGAGCTCTCCGGCGAACGAGCGGGTGACCGACAACAGCGCCGCCTTCATCGCCGCGTACATGGCGACACCGCGGGCGAACTGGAACGCGCCGACGCTGATGACGTTGACCACCGCGGCATGGTCGTGCTCGGCGAGGTGGGGGACCGCGGCCTGGGTGAGCAGGGCCGGGCCCCGCAGGTTGACCTCGAATGACTTCTGCCACATCCCGTCGGTCTGCTCCCCCACCGGCGCCGCCAACGCGTTGGCGGCGTTGTTGACGACGATGTCGACGCGGCCGAAACGGGCCACCGCGGCATCGACGAGTCGCTCACCGGAATCGGCGTCTCCCATGTTGAGCGCCACGCCCAACGCGGCGGCCCCCATCGATTCGAGATGGGCCTGGGTGTCGGCGCAGGCGTCGGCCTTTCGGCTGGCCACGACGACGTCGGCGCCTGCCGCCGCGAGCCCCTCGGCGACCGCCCGACCGATCCCCCGGGTCCCTCCGGTGACGATCGCGGTGCGGCCCGAGAAGTCGAGAAATGAGTGGATTCGATCGGCGTGCATGTCCGGCGACGCTACCGCCAACCGGTTTGCCCATGGCCAAACCGGTTGGAAAGGCGCATGGTGGTGGAGGGGTCATGGCGGCACCTCCGTTTCACGAAGGGTGGATTCACCATGCTCATCAACGTTCGATCCGGAGTCATCGACGCGGCGTTACCGGACGCGATCGGGTTCGCGGTCGACATCGCCGACCATGTCGAGAACACGACCGGGGTCGCCGTGGGGGTGTGGCAGGCGCTCTACGGACGCCCGCTCGGCTCCATCGCGTGGTCGGTGGTCGTCGACTCGTTCGCCGACCTCGCGGCCATGAACCAGAAGCTGGCCGAGGACACCGCCTATCTCGACAAGACCGAAGCCGCGCGGTCGATGTTCGTCGCCGGCTCGTTCGAGGACGGCTTGACCAACATCGTGCACACCGCCGGGGACGAGGGCCCGATGGCCTACGTCTCGTCGGTCACGGCGCTCGGGCTCGCCGGCAAGATGGCCGACGTCGCCGAGTTCGGTGCCGACATGGCCGACCACGTCAACTCGGTGACGGGCGGGACCGTGTCGTTTTGCGCCGACGCGTTCGCCGAGGTCGGCCGGGTGACCTGGGTCGCCGGTTATGCCGACGCCGAAGCGATCGATTCGAGCCAGGCGGCACTCGCGGGTGATGCCGAGTATCTCGAACGGATCGCCAGGATCGGCGATCTGTTCGCTGCGTCGAGCGGAACGACGGTGCTGTCACAGCGACTCAACTGAGCGCGGAGAGGCCGGGAGCCCACGCCGTCGTGTCCGGAGACGGTGGTGGGCTCCTCACCCACCGGCGCGACGGCCGACGACATGGCCCAGCAGGGCGAGGCGCCCGTCGTCGCCGTCGCGAACCTCGACCCGTAGCAGCCGATCGTCGGCTCGGGCCACGTCGTCGGTCACCGTCGCGATGGCCGGTCCGATGCGAACGGGGTTGAGGAAACGCAGCGTGACGTCGCGGATCGCGGTGACACCGGCGCCGGTCGCCGCGACATCGACGAGCAGACCGTGCAGCCCTCCGTGGAGGATGCCCCACGGGTTCGCGGCGCGCGTCGCAAGGGGGATCCGTACGGCCCCACGGTCGACTGTGACCCCGAAGTAGTCCTCGAGCGGTTCGTCGTCTCGATGTTCGGGGCGGGCGAATCGTTGGATGTCGCCGACGGCGGCGTCGGCGAGGAAGTGATCGAACGACGACTCGAGCACCCCGTGGTTCGCGGTGACGAGCGCGACGAGCCGGTCATCGGCTCCCTCGTCGACGACCCGGGCCTCGACGATCGACATCGTGCGTCCGGCCCGCACACCGGTCGCGTCGACCCGCAACGGCCCGACCCGGCACGGCGCGACGAGATGCACGTCGGCGTCGGCGGTGACCGTCCACTTCGGCAACACCGCGATCCCGGCCGCCATGCCACACGTCATGTCGATCGCCATCAGCACCGCGGCGGTCCGCATGGTGCCGTCGGGTTCGGTCGTCGATGCGAGGAGGGGGATCCGTCCGGCGACCGACCGCTCGCCGGTGCGCTCCAACCAGTAGCCGTAGCGGCCGGGGATGTGTTCGTAGTCGGGCGCCATCAGTCGCGCAGCGCCTCGAACAACATCTCGAAGAAGTGGTCGCTGGGGATGTGCGTCACGATGTCGATGTTGGGAACCCGGCCGGTGATCCCGATCTGGTCGACGTTCATCACGCCCCGCTGCGGTCCGTCACCGACCATCACGTCGACATTGAGCCGGGTCGTCTCCGAGCGGCTCGGGTCGATCGCGTGGGTCATGGCGATCGGATCGGGGAGATCGTCGCCGTCGAGCCCGTGACCGATCGCGAACTCCCGCACGACCCGGGCGATGTCGATGGCGAACCTCGAGTAGGCGGTGTCGATCGCCTCCATCGTGGCCCGCCGTTGGTCGTCGACGACCGCAGACGTGATCGAGATGTCCCAGCCGACGAGCTCGAGGGGAAGACCGGACCGCACCACCACCTGCGCGGCCTCCGGGTCGGCCCAGAAGTTGAACTCGGCCATCGCCGAGATGTTGCCGGGACCGTGGACCCCGGTGCCGCCCATCACGACCACCCGGTCGACGGCTCCGACGATCTCCGGGGCCCTCATCACGGCGATGGCGACGTTGGTCATCGGGCCGAGGGTGACGAGGGTGATCTCGCCCGGCGAATCGAGGATCGTGTCGACGATCACGTCGACACCTCGGCCGGGAGTGGGCGCACGCCCCGTCAGGTCGAGCCCACAGTCGCCCATTCCGTCGTTGCCGTGCACATCCTGCGCCGTTTGGAGCGCCCGCATCATCGGGGCGGCCGCCCCGGCGTAGACCTGGACATCGGCCCCGCACAGCTCCGTGGTGTAACGCGCGTTCTGCACGGCCTGGTCGAGGCCCACGTTGCCGGCCACGACCGTGAGCGCCTCGACACGGATGTCGGGGTGGCGCAGGGCCATGAGGATCGCGACGGCGTCGTCGGAGGCCGTGTCGGTGTCGATGAGAAAGCGGCGCATCGGCGGAGCCTACGGCGTCTCACCCGACCGTCGCCGCCGCAGCACTGACGGCCCGACCCGGCGCCGTGTTAGAAAAGGCGCGTGTTCACGCGCCTCGGAGACCTCGCCGTGAGACGCGGGGGCACCGTACTTCTCGCAACTCTCGGGTTGCTGATCGTCTCCGCTCTGTTCGGCGGTGGCGTCATCGATCGACTGGCCGGATCGGGATTCGACGATCCCGATTCCGACTCGGTCGCGGCGCGCGCCGAGCTCGACCGGATCTTCGGGACCGGATTCGCCGATGCCGCTTTTCTCCTCACCGTCACCGACGCATCGGGAGAGGGGAACGCGATCGACCGCGACGAGGTCGTCGCCGCCGGGCTCGCGTTCACCGACGAGATCGCCGCCCTCGCCGGGACCGACGACGTCGTGTCGTACTGGTCGGCCGGTTCGCCCGTCTCGATGCGATCCTTCGACGGGACCCGGGCGATCATGCTCCTGCGCTTCCCCGGCAGCTCCGACGATCCGCGGCGCGAAGAGCTCTCGATCCGCCTGACCGAGGAGTTCGCCCACACCGAACGGGGGCCGCTCACCGTCGAGATCGGCGGCCGCGACCCGGTCTTCGAGCAGCTCGGAATCGCGGCGGAGGCCGATCTGGCCTTGGCGGAGGCGATCGCGATCCCCGTCACGTTGCTGCTCCTGGTCGTCGTGTTTCGCAGCATCGTGGCCGCGTTGCTGCCCCTGCTCGTGGGGGTGGCGACCATCCTCGGCGCGCTCCTCGTGCTCTTCTTGCTCTCGGCGCTCACCGACGTGTCGATCTTCGCCCTCAACCTCGTCACCGCGCTCGGGCTCGGCCTGGCGATCGACTACTCGTTGCTGATCGTGAGCCGTTTTCGCGAGGAGCGAACGTCCGGCCACAGCGTCGAGGACGCCGTGCGCATCACCGTCCGGACGGCCGGGCGGACGGTGACGTTCAGCGGGCTGACGGTGGCCGTGTCGCTCTCCGCGCTGCTGATCTTCCCGCTGTACTTCCTGCGTTCGTTCGCCTACGCCGGCATCGGTGTGATCGGCTTCGCGGTGTTCGTCTCGGTCGTCGCCCTCCCGGCCGCCCTCGCCCTTCTCGGCGACCGACTCGAGCGTGGCTCTCTCGGACGACGGCCGGCCCGGCGCCACGGCATCTCGGTCTGGCGGGAACGGGCTGAGGCCGTCGTTCGTCGCCCGTGGCGCTATCTGATCTTCGGTGTGATCGGCCTCTCCGGTCTTGCCTTGCCGTTCCTCGGCGTCCAATGGGGCGAATCCGATCATCGGGCCCTTCCGGCCGACGATGCCATCCGTCAGACGACAGAGCGGCTCACGACCGAGTTCCCGACCGCCGAAGCCAACGCGTTTCCGATCATCGCGATCGGCGGAATCGACGCCGGCGACGTCACCGCCCACGCCCTCGCCCTGTCGATGCTGCCCGACGTCGCCCGGGTTGACGCGGCGACCGGGCGCTTCGTCGGCGGGGCATCGATCGTCCCGGCCGACGACGCGGCGAAGCAACGTTTCCTCCGCGACGACGCGACCTGGTTCAACGTGGTCCCATCGGTCGAACCGATCGGTGCCCGGGCCGAGGCGTTGATCCTCGCCGCCCGCGGCATGGACACGCCGTTCGATCGGGTGCTGGTCGGTGGTGGGACCGCGTCGTTGATCGACACGAAGAACGCGATCTTCGACAATGTCGCGCCGGCCGGGGTCCTCTTGTTCGGGGCGACCTACGTCCTGCTCTTTTTCGTGTTCGGCAGTCTGCTCGTCCCCCTCAAGGCGATCGTGCTCAACGTGCTCAGCCTCGGCGCGACGTTCGGTCTCATCGTGCTCGTGTTCCAGGAGGGGCTGGGCGCCGACTTCCTGGGCATCACGGCGACCGGGTTCACCGACATCAGCACCCCGATCCTCGTCTTCGGCATCGCGTTCGGTCTCAGCATGGACTACGAGGTCTTCCTGATCGCCCGGATCAAGGAGGAGTTCGATCGCCACGGCGACAACGAGGCCGCGATCATCAACGGGATCGACAAGACGGGTCCGTTGATCACCGCGGCGGCGGTGCTGTTGACGGTCACCTTCTTGGCCTTCGCGACGTCGGGACTGAGCTTTTTGAAACTCTTCGGGCTCGGGCTCGCGGTGGCGGTGCTGACCGATGCGTTCATCGTGCGCATCACGATCGTCCCCGCCCTGATGGCGCTGGCCGGACGTTGGAACTGGTGGGCTCCAGGTCCGCTCCGGCGCCTTCACGACCGTTGGGGCCTCTCGGAAACCGAACCCGTGCCGACCATCGACCTGCGCGACGGAATCGACCTTCGCACCTCTCGCACGGACGGCCCCCCGACCCGGGCCGACACCGAGCGAATTATGCGCCGATGACGGCGATCTGAGCCAATCCGGCGATGCCGGACCCGATCGATCTCAACTTCGTCAGCGAAGACGTCGTGGGCGGCGAAGTGCTGCAGTGGGCGAACACGTTCGTCAACGTGCAGGACCTCGTCGACCAGGCGATCTCGAGGGCCGGGGGCAAATGCATCCGCCGGCTCGTGATCGCGTCCCACGGGTCGACGGGCAGCACCGGCTTCATGGTGTTCGACGTGAACCTCACCGGGGGGCAGGTCATCGACGGCGCCTTCTCCGGCACCGTCAACGGCACCGAGATCGGCGAGCACCTGGCCCGGCTCAAGTCGCACTGGTGCAAGAAAGCGATCATCGAGGTCCGCGTGTGCGAGTTCGGCACCGGCGACAACGGCACAACCGCGATGCAGGCCCTCTCCGACCTCGCCGGGGTGCCGGTCACCGCACCGATGGACTCCATCAGCAGCATCGCAGCGCTCGGTGGGTTGGCATCGAATTGGAAGACGGTCCATCCGACCGACTGGAACGAGCCGGTCGAGGAGTCGTTCTGGCGGGGAGACCCTGACTCGCCGCCGATCCTTCCCATGCCCGGCCCCTCGATCGCTCCGGTGACGGGCGCCACCGTCACGAACCCGGTCACGAACCCCGACACGATCAGGTCGACGCGGTGGCGGATACCGACTGCGGTGACGGCCGCGGTCGCGACCATCGCCACCGTCGGGTACCTCTTCGTGAGCGGCGCCGAGGACGCCGCTGTCACCGTCGACGAGATCCCCGCCGAGTCGCCTCGAACCGAGGACGAGCCCGTCGACCCGATCGAGGACCCGGTTGACGACCCCATCGACGAACCGGCCGACGAGATCATCTTCGACACCCCGAATCCCTTCGCCGCGCTCAGTGGGACCCAGGAGGTCTTCGAGGGTGATCTCGACGGCTACCTCCTCGTCGGCAACCTCGGCGACGCCCGGACGATCGACGGGTCGTACCTTCCCCGCGACTACGACACCGAGCTCCCCGGCTTCAGCTTCAGCGACCCGGACCGACCATCCGGGCTGCCACCGGGCAGCTTTCCCGGCTCGCGGATCGTCGGCACCTCCGCCTTCTTGTCCTCGACGGACGGCCCCACCCGGGACAGTCTCTACAACCACACGGAGTTCGGCTGCGGCGAGACGAACGACCGCCATCGCACGATCTGCGCCCGCGGCGGACCGATCGAATCCGATCAGCTGACGGTGATCGTGTTCTTCGAAGGCGCGGTGCAAGTCGACGACACCGGCAACCAACAGTTCACCTACTCGCTGGTTCTCGACGCCGACGGCGATCGACGCAACAACTACACGGCCCAACCTCCCTTCGAGTGGGACACCTACCAGGATTCCGATTACTGGATCGAGTTCATCGGGGAGAACGACCAATGGGAGCTCCAGGTGACGAACTGGGCCGCAGGCGACGAACGGGGGACGACGATCAGCGACGCCCGAGCCGTCATTCGCGACCGCGCCATCTTCTTCATCGTGCCGCTCACCGACCTTCCCGCGACACCGGTCGCGTTCCGAACCACCACCTTCGTCACCGACCTCGACAAGATGTTCGATCCCGAGGTGTCCGGCACCGACGCGTTCCTGGGACCACCGAACTTCGGTCTCAACCCGATCTCGGCGACGCGCAACCCGATCGTGATCGAGATCGAGAGCTGAGTCGGTCGGTTCGACCGCGGAGACGACCCGCCAGAGGACATGGGAGCTAACGTCTCCACAGGCGACCCATGGGGAGGGAACATGTCCGAATTCCTGGCCCGGCTCGCGCCGGAGACACGCCAGCGCCCGGTTCCGACGTCGAAGGGGGCCATCGTCGCGGCCGCGGCCGTGCTCGCGATCACGGGCCTGGTGGCGATCGCGATCGACCGCGCCGACGACGGCACCAACGTGGTGGGCATCGTTCTCGGGGCCGCCGCGATCGCGGCGGGATACGGCGTGTTGTCGAAGCTCGACACCACGGTGCGGCCGGCGGCGCTCACCCTCATCGCGTGGGCACGGCGGTCACGCTCGGGTTCGTGCTCGACGATCTCGAATCGCCGACGCTGTTGCTGGCCCTCGCCGCCGCGGCGTACATCGGCCAATGGAGCTGGGGACCGGCCCGCGGCGCGACGGTCCTGCTCACCTTCGGGCTGCTCAGCATGTGGGGATTCGTGATCGACGCAGCCGCCCGCGACACGCCCGGCGCGAGCGGCGCGTTGCGCGACACGTTCGAACCACTGCCGAACACCAGCTTCACCAGTGGTGACGAGACGGTCGCGTACCTGTCACTGATCATCGGCGGCCTGCTCCTTCTCGGCGCTCGGGCCCTCGACCGGGCCGGCTGGCGCGGGGTGGCGACCGCCGCGATCATCGCCGGCGACGTCGCCTTCGTCGTCGGTGTCTTCGGAGTCATCGCCTTCTTCGACTCCGACGCCGTCGGCGCCATCCTCGTCATCGCGGCCGGCCTCGCTCTCGCCCTGGTGGGAGCGACCGGGGAACGGCGATTCACGACCTGGCTCGGCGGCAGCGGCGTCTTCATCGGCCTGGCCGCCTTGATCGTCACCGTGTTCGAGGCCGACGACGCGCCCCGGTTCGGCATCACCGCAGTCGCGATCGGGGTCGCCGTGATCGCGGTCGGCGCGTTCGTCGATCTCGAACCGGCCACGGTCGAGACCCCGGAGGAACCATCGGCGAACACCGCGGCGACAACTCTTTCCGAACCGCCGGCCCGACCGGGCTGGCATCCCGATCCCTACGGCCGCCATGAGCTGCGGTGGCACGACGGCGCCGAGTGGACGGCGAACGTGTCGGACCAGGGAGAGACGTGCATCGACGAGGGGATCTGACGTCCGAACCGGCACCCCCGCGCGGCCGGGATCGTCGGGGGCGAGTTGGTGCCGGACCGGCTCGGCGGGTCCGGGACGACGTGCGGTCCACGATCGAGGAACGGATCAACGGCGAGTCCCGGCTCTCGGAACCACGGTTCGGGGCGGCGATCTCGGACAACCTCGACCTCTGGCTCGATCGGCCGTCCGCGCCGACGGCACGGGCGGCCTCACGACCGCCGTGCTCACCCCGGGTGCCGGGCGGGCGACCGAAGGTGTGCCGGTAGCCTGAGCCACCATGAATGACGCCGAGAACGCAGGCACGGACGCGCCCTATCCGCATGTCGAGAGCCCGGATCTCCCGGCGATCGAGCGGCGCATTCTCGAGCGGTGGGAGGCCGACTCGACCTTCGAGAAGTCGGTCGAGCAGCGCCCGACCGACAACGAGTACGTGTTCTACGACGGCCCCCCGTTCGCCAACGGGCTCCCCCACCACGGGCATCTCCTCACCGGCTACGTGAAAGACGTGGTTCCCCGCTACCAGACGATGAAGGGCAAGCGGGTCGAGCGGCGGTTCGGTTGGGACTGCCACGGTCTGCCCGCCGAGATGGAGGCCGAGAAGCATCTCCCCGTCGCCGGCCGCGCCTCGATCATCGAGTACGGCATCGAACGCTTCAACGAGTACTGCCGCACCTCGGTGCTCAAGTACACCCAGGACTGGGAACGCACGGTGAACCGCCAGGCCCGCTGGGTCGACTTCGAGAACGACTACAAGACCATGGACCTCGACTACATGGAGTCGGTCATGTGGGCGTTCAAGCAGCTGTGGGACAAGGGGCTCGTCTACCAGGCCAATCGGGTGCTCCCCTACAGCTGGGGAGCCCAGACCCCGCTGTCGAACCACGAGATCCGACTCGACGACGCCACCCGTCCCCGCCAGGACCCGGCCGTCACGATCGCGTTCGCGCTCGACGACCCGGGCGGGATCCCCGGCGACGACGGGCCGGTCTCGGTGCTCGCCTGGACCACCACACCGTGGACCCTGCCGTCGAACCTCGCCCTCGCGGTCGGGCCCGGCCTCGACTACGCGGTGATGCGCGACGCCGACGGCGCCCGCTACCTGTTGGGCGAGGCGGTGCTCGGAAAGTACGAGAAACAGCTCGAGAACGCGACGCAGGTCGGCACGATCCGAGGCGCCGAACTGGTCGGGCGCACCTACCGACCGCTGTTCCCGTACTTCGCCGACATGGCCGAGGTCGACCCCGGCAAACCGCACCATGGCACCAACCGGGCCTTCGTCATCCTCGCCGGCGACTTCATCGACACCGAGGAAGGCACCGGCATCGTCCACATCGCGCCCGGCTTCGGTGAAGACGATCAGCGCATCGCCGACGAGGCCGGGATCGGGATGGTCGTGCCCGTCGACGACGCCGGCCAGTTCACCGATGACGTGGTCGAGTGGGCCGGACAGAACGTGCTCGACGCCAACTCGTCGATCATCAAGCGCCTCCGCGACGACGGAACGCTGATTCGCCACGACAGCTACACCCACAACTATCCGCACTGTTGGCGCACCGACACCCCGATCATCTACAAGGCGATGCCGTCGTGGTATGTCAAGGTCACCGACATCCGCGAGCGCATGCTCGAGACGAATCAGGACATCAACTGGGTGCCCGCCCACATCCGCGACGGGCGTTTCGGCATGTGGCTCGAAGGGGCCCGCGACTGGTCGATCAGCCGCAACCGGTTCTGGGGCTCACCGATCCCCGTGTGGGTCAGCGACGACCCCGCCTACCCGCGCACCGACGTCTACGGCAGCCTCGACGCGCTCGAGGCCGACTTCGGCGTGCGCCCCGACAACCTGCACCGTCCGTTCATCGACGAACTGGTGCGTCCGAACCCCGACGATCCGACCGGCGAGTCGATGATGCGGCGTGTACCCGAGGTGCTCGATTGCTGGTTCGAATCGGGTTCGATGCCGTTCGCGCAAGTCCACTACCCGTTCGAGAACAAGGACTGGTTCGACGAGCACTTCCCGGCCGATTTCATCGTCGAGTACATCAACCAGTCGCGGGGTTGGTTCTACACGATGCACGTCTTGGCGACCGCCCTGTTCGACCGGCACGCGTTCGACAACGCGATCTGCCACGGCGTGCTGTTGGCCGATGACGGCGCCAAGCTCTCGAAGAAGCTCCGCAACTACACCGAGCCCGAGGAGATCTTCGAAAAGCAGGGGTCCGACGCCCTGCGCTGGTACTTCATGTCGACCAACATCGTGCGGGGTGGCGACACCCGCATCTCCGATCAGGCGATCGACGATGTGGTCCGTCAGGTCATCTTGCCGATCTGGAACGCCTACTCGTTCTTCACCCTCTACGCGAACGTCGAGAACCACCGGGCCACGTTCCGACCCGGGGTCGACGACGACACGGCCCTGCTCGATCGCTACATCCTGGCCAAGACCCGCGATCTCGTCACCGGGGTCGAGACGCGGATGGACGCCTACGATCTCCCCGGCGCGGCGATGGAGATCCAGTCATTCATCGACGCGCTCAACAACTGGTACATCCGCCGGTCCCGCGACCGGTTCTGGGGCACCACGCCGACCGCCGACGGCGGGTCCGGCATGGCCGATCTCGCCGGGCTCGACACCCTCTACACGGTGCTGGTCACGCTCGTGCAGGTCGCCGCGCCGCTGCTGCCGATGATCACCGAGGAGATCTGGACCGGCCTTACCGGTGGCGACGAGTCCCGGCCCGCCTCGGTGCATCTGAGCGATTGGCCCTCGGCCGACGCGTACCCCGACGACCCCGGGCTGGTCGCGGCGATGGATCGGCTCCGCGACGTCGCGTCGACCGGGCTACGGCTCCGGGAGGATCAGGGTCTCCGGGTGCGCCTGCCGCTGGCATCGGTCACCGTCGCGGGCCACGACGCGTCGACCCTGGAGCCCTTCGCCGATCTGCTCGCCGACGAGCTCAACGTCAAGGAGGTTCGGGTCACCGAGGAGATCGGATCGCTGGCCACCTTCGTGTTGCGGCCCAACGGCAAGGCACTCGGCCCCCGGCTCGGCAAGGACGTGCAGGCCGTGTTCGCGGCGGCCCGCGCCGGCGAGTGGGAGGCCGACGGCGACGGTCGGATCACCGTCGCGGGTCACGTGCTCGACGAGGACGAGTACGAGCTCGCCCTCGAATCACCCGACGGCGTCGCCGCTGCCGCCCTGCGTTCGAACGACGCCGTCGTCACCCTCGACATCGAGGTCACCCCGGAGCTCGCCGCGGAGGGTCTGGCCCGGGACATCGTCCGGGAGATCCAGAACGCCCGCAAGGCCGAAGATCTCGTGGTCACCGACCGGATCGAGGTGTTCGTCGACGTGGCGTCCGACGCGACCCGCGCCGCCCTGTCCGCCCACGAGGCCTACGTGGCCGAACAGGTGCTCGCGACCTCGATCTCGATGGCGGCCGGCGACGACCGTTTGATCGTGCACGACGCCACCATCGACGACGAGCCCTTCCGATTCACCATCGCCGTCGACGATTGATCCACCACCCTCCCCTTTTTCCTGCTTTTCTGACGACTTGGTCGCGCCATACGCGACCAAGTCGTCAGAAAAGCAGGGGAAAGAACAGGGATCAGGCGGTCAGTTGCGGCTGGCCGGCATGTTGCGCAACACGTATTGCACGATCTCGTCGGGATTGCGCGACTGCATCATCAACTCGCCGGGGCCGGTGAAGACGAACACGAGCCCTTCGCCGCTCTTCACCGACTTCCACATCGAATCCGACGCCTTCTTGAGCTCCATGGTGACGGTCTCGGCGAAGGCGACCATGTGATTCGTGTCGATCACGACCTGTTGGCCTTCACCCAACTCGAACCGGTCGAGCGCGCCGTAGGTGGACAACACGACCTCCCCCGATCCGCTGGCCCGGAGAAGGAACCCGCCCTCACCGCCGATGAGGTTGCGCATCCCACCCCACTGGGTATCGATCTCCACACCCTGCTCGGCGCACAGGAACGACCCCTTCTGGATGAGCAACGGACGCTCCGGGGTGATCGTCGCCACAGTGACATCCCCCGGCAACGATGGGGCGAAATCGATCCAACCGCCGGCGGGCCCGGCGGTGGCCGTCGTGATGAACAGCGACTCGCCACCGAGCACGCTGCGCTTCAGACCCTTCATCAGCCCTCCCTCGATCTTCGCATCGAGGGAGGTGTCGGCGGCCATCGCCATCATGGCCCCGCTTTCGGCCCGGATCGACTCACCGGGGCCCAGGATCGCCCGGGCCACGGAGAACGACGGGTTGTGACGCAATTGGATGTCCATGGCCCGATCGTAGAACCATCCGCCCGGTGCCGGGTCGAGCCGGGGGCCGGAAGTACGGTGCGGCCATGGTGACCACGTCCTCCAGAACCGCGATGGTGTCGATCCTGGCGACGCTCGTCCTGATCGCCGGCGCGTGCGGCGCGGACTCGGAACCGACGACCGGCTCCGATGACACGTCACCCTCCACCGAAGCACCACCGGCCCCCGACGCGCCGGCCGACGACGCACCCGACGTGAGCCAGGTCCCGGCCGAGACGACGACGAGCACGACGACCACCACCACCGAACCTGCGCCGGCCGGACCGGAACCCCTCGCACTCGACGCCATCCCCGCCCTGGTCGGCGCCTGGGGAGACGGCACCGGTGACCCGCTCGGGTTGGCCCAGGAGATCATCGCGTTTCCCCTGCCGATCCCGGCTCCCGACGGAACCACCCCCTACGCGATCTCCGTCGATCTCCTCACCGGCGATCCAGGAACACCGTGGGAGTGGAGCTGGCGCTACGAGGTGCTGGCGAACGACTCGATCCCCGACATCGACATCGACCTCGACGACATGGGCCCCGGCGCGGTCGCCCTGCGCGAGCGCTACGACCCGATCATGGCCGACCTCGGATGGAGCTACTCCAACTCGACGGGGAGCGACCCCAGCAGCGGCGCCGGAGGCCCCCAATCGGTCAACCACGTCTACAGGAGCGACACCGAGACGATCACCGCGAACGGTCTGACCGCCACACCGAAACCCGTCTTCGTGTGGGCGGACGAGGAGCAGGTGTTCGGCGGCGGCATCCCCGGATTCCGGATCGATGTGCCTCTCGAGTTCGAGGCCGGCGTGATCCCGGTTCCCCTCGCCCAGGCCGTCCTCGACGCGTTCCCCGCGGTCGACGGCGCCACCCTCGCCGATGTCGCGATCGACAGCCGCGACCGGCCCGAGACCAGCTTCAACGCGCAATACGGCCTGCGCTACATCGAGCTCTCACTCGTCTGGGCGTTGCCCGCCGACACCGTGGAGACCGCCAAGACCACGTTCAGCACCGACCTCGGATCGGCGTTCGCCGCCGGCGGTGAGAGCTTCTTCGACCCCGGCTTCTTCGCGGCCGAGGCGCCGATCGAATCGGGCGATCGGTGGAGCCAACCCGTCGTCTTCTCGGACCGCTACGAAGGAACCGTGACGGTCGAACCCGGGTCGGACGGGGACTTCACCGCCACCCTCGACCTGCGGCTCGAACCCGAGCGGGTCGTGCTCCAGGCCCCCGCCGACGGGTAGGCCCGGCAACCATCCGGCGATGATTCGGAAGTCCTCCTTGAGTTGACCCGGGATTGGGTCGAAAGACCCAGCATGTCGCTGACGCCCGCCGACGCCCGGCACCTGCTCCGCCGCGCCGCCTACGGCGGCCTTCCCGCCGAGGTGAACGCCCTCGTCGGCCTTTCCCGTGCCGACGCGGTCGCGAAGGTGATGGACACGACCGGGGCGACGACGGCGGCCGACATCCCGAGCGTCACGAGAAGCTCGAGCGAACGCCGCCGCCTCGCCCACTGGTGGATCGAACAGATGACGACGACGCCGGCGCCGATCGTCGAACGGCTCACCTACTTCTGGCACTCCCACTTCGCCTGCACCTCCGAACGAGTCCGCGACCAGCGCCTGATGAAGAACCAGCACTGGCTACTCCGGGCCTATGGCCAAGGCGGGTTCCACTATCTGCTCACCCGCATCGCCACCGACCCGGCGATGCTGATCGATCTCGACAACGCGTCGAACGTCGCCGGTGACGAGCAGGAGAACTTCGGGCGCGAGCTGATGGAGCTCTACACGATCGGTCGGGCCGTCTACAGCGAGGACGAGGTCGTCTCGATGGCGAGAGCCTGGACCGGCCACAACCTCGACGACGACACCGATCCCGACACCTACAGGTTCTATTCGGATCGCCACGACAAGCACGACAAGACCCTGTTCGGCATCACCCGGAAATGGGACGCGATGGACACCATCGACGAGCTCGTCAACGGCGTCCGTCGCGACTACACCGCCTGGTTCCTCGCGACGAAGCTGTGGGCCGAGTTCGGTGACCCCGGCTGGGCTTCGGTCGAGCTGATCCAACGGTTGGCCGATGTCATGAAGGCGAACGACATGCGAGCCGTCGACGTGATCCGCGAGATCTTCCTGCGCGACGAGTTCTGGGCGCCGGAACGACGGTTCGCGATGGTGAAACCCCCGATCCCGTGGGTCGTGGAGCTGCAACGCCGTACCGGCCGGCGGTTGAGCGAGGGTCGCCTCGACCAGCGCTGCGACACGATGGGACAACGACTCTTCCTGCCCCCGTCGGTCGCCGGTTGGGGCCACAACACGGCGTGGCTGTCCGGCATGTCGCTCATGGGTCGCGCCCGGGTCGCGTACGACCTGGCCGGCGACGCCCAGCGATCCGGGTTCCTGGCCGGGCTCGGCGACAAGACCCCGGACACCGCCGTCGACCAGATCCTCACCGCGTTCGGTGTGCCCGACGCATCCCCGGAGAGTCGGGAGGTGCTGCGGACCTGGTACCTCGACGCCGCCCTCGTCGACGACCTCTCCGACACGTGGCTCGAACGCGAAGGATTCAGAGTGGGAGCGATGCTCCCGGAGGTCAACTTGTCATGACGATCACTCTCTCGCGGCGCCGATTCGTGCGGGCCACCGGCGCGGCCGGACTCGCGACGACGATTCCACTCTCGGTCCTCGCCGACTACGCGGGGGCCGCGCCACCGGACGCCGACAAAGGCATCCTTCTCACCATCTTCCTGCGGGGCGGCAACGACGCGCTCAACACGATCGGGCCGTTCGACGCCGGGATCTATCGCGACAACCGATTGTCGATCGCGATCAGCCCGTCCTCGGCGACGTCGGCCGCGAACGGGCTGTACTTCCACCCGTCGTTGCCCTATGTCCGCCAACGCTTCCGCCAAGGCGACGTCGCCGTCTTCCCGGCCGTCGGCGAACCCGACGACGACCACAGCCACTTCTCGTCCACGTCGACCTGGATGACGGGTCGCGCCGTCGGCGCCAACCGTTCGACCGGATGGATGGGCCGCTGGCTCGATGCCCAGGACGACGACGTGCTCGGTGCCAGCGTCGACGGCAGCCGGGCCAAGCAGATCCGCGGCGTGACATCGAAGGTCGTGGCCGTGAGCCGCAGTTCGGGCGATCTCCTCCCGACGGGCAG
The DNA here is from genome assembly GCA_024276495.1 of Actinomycetes bacterium. Taxonomy (GTDB): domain Bacteria; phylum Actinomycetota; class Acidimicrobiia; order Acidimicrobiales; family Aldehydirespiratoraceae; genus JAJRXC01. The sequence continues at coordinate 17,347 of JAJRXC010000111.1, read as the reverse complement.
CCGCTACGGCCGCGGCAACGCCTCCATGTGGCGCCACAACCACGGCGCGCTCACCGACATGGGCAACGAGTACGGCGCGGTGCTGCGCAACGCGGCGCAGTTCTCGTCGAAGCTCTCGCCGCTCTACGCCAATGGCGTGACCCGGTCCGACGACCGCTTCGTCGCCGACCTCCAGCGGGCCGCCCACGTCCTCAACCTCGGGCTCGGGGTGCGGGTGATCTCCTCGACCCTCGGCGGGTTCGACACCCATTCGGCCCAGGCCGATCGCCACGCCGAGAAGCTCGCCGCGCTCGATTCCGGTCTTCGGGAGTTCTTTGCCACGCTGCTCCCCGCTCTCCACGGCCAGACGACGGTGCTGGTCGTGTCCGAGTTCGGCCGTCGGGTCCGACGCAACTCATCGCTGGGAACCGATCACGGCAGTGCCGGCGTCTGCTTCGTCATCGGCCAACGGGTGAAGGGCGCCGTGAAGACGTCATACCCGTCGTTGAACGACCTCACCCGCCGGGGCGACATGAAGTACCAGACCGATTTCCGCAGCATCTACACCACGATCGCAGAACAGTGGCTCGACGACGACGGCGTGCGCCTGCTGGGCACGAGCCACCCGACGGTGGACCTGTTCACCAGTGGCCCACTCGGTACCGGAGTGGCCGGATTCCTCGACGTGAACGGGGCCGGCTACTACGCCGGCGCCTTGCGTTGGGCCAGCGCCAACGGCATCGTCACCGGGTCGACACCGACGACCTTCGAACCGAGCCGCGACATGACCCGAGCCGAGTTCGCGACCGTGATGTGGCGCACCGCCGGATCCCCCACTCCCGGCCGCGGCTCTTCGTTCGTCGACGTGGGTTCCCGCGCCTACTACGCCGACGCGGTCGCATGGATGGTCGAACAGGCCATCACGACGGGCACGTCACCCGACCGCTTCTCCCCCGACGACCCCTTGACCCGGGCCCAGGCCGCGACCTTCATCTGGCGGTGGCGGGGCCGGCCGGTCCGCTCGGGCGCCCCCAGCTTCGGCGACGTTCCCGGCGGGCAGTACTACACGAACGCGGTGGGCTGGATGGCCGCCGACGGCATCACGACCGGAACCGCGCCGGGCCGGTTCAGCCCCCACGATCCGGTCACCCGGGCTCAGGCGATCACGTTCCTGTGGCGCGACGCGGGCTCCCCCGTCGTCTGACCCCCGCGGCGCTCAGGTGGTGTCGACGCGACGACCGTCCTCGACGAGGTTGATCTCCCACAGCACCTTGTCGAGCGCGTCGGCCGACGAGATCGTCGGATAGCGCAGCGGCGTCTCCGGCGTCACGCAGGTCGGAAGCGGCGACAGGATCGTCCATGGCGTCGGATGGGCGAACTGGACGACGGAGTAGCGGTCGCCTTGTTGGTCCTCGGCCGACACGACCTGGTGGATGCCCGACGGGATTACGCCGTTGGTCAGTTGTTCGAGCATCAGCCCGGTGTTGATGATGGCCCGGTCCGGCGGCGGCGCGGCGTCAACCCAATCACCGTCGATCTTCACCTGGAGCCCGGCCGCCGTCGCTCGGGGCAGGGCGGTGATGAGGTTGATGTCGGCGTGTTCCCCGGCCCACACGTGTTGGCTGCCGGGCGCCGCGTCCATGGCGGGGTAGTGGATCGCCCTCGTGAGGGTGGCCCCGTCGACGAGCATCTGGTCGAAGAAGTTCTCGTGCACGCCGAGGCCGAGGGCGATGATGCGCAGCACCCGCGCCTGGAGGTCGGCGATCGTGCGGTGGAATCCGAGGAGCAGGTCGTGGATCCCGGGGATGTCGTTCTCCGGCAGGGTTGGCGGACCGTAGCGATGGGGATACCTCGAGCGCAGCGGGTGGCCTTCCCCGAGTGGCGCCCCCCAGTTGAGCATCTCCTTCCAGTCGGGCACATCGAGCGCGGCGGCTGTCTCGACGAGAAGGCCGGTGTAGCCGGTCTGTCCGTGGGATCCCTCCACGATGTAGGCGTCCTTGTTCTCCTGCGGCAGCGTGAAGAAGGCCTCGAGTTGCCCGTAGACGTCGTCGATCATGCCGACCGAGAGATCGTGTTCGACGAAGACGAAACCGGTGGTGAGGCTCTTCATCACGCCGTCGACCACCGCGGCCCGTGTCGCCGAGTCGCCACGCTCGAAGGCCAGCAGGTCGATGTCGAGAATCTCCATCCAGTCACCGTACCGCTCTTTCCTTTCCGAAATCAGGGCGCTGGGAGTACACCCCGTGTGCATTTCCAGCCCTGATTTCGGGAAGTTTCGGGGTCGAGGTGGCGCACCGACGGGGTTCGTCGGTTAACACGGATGACATGACTTCGGCGGACGAGGAGTTCGACGTGTTCGTCGCACAGGTGCAACCCCAACTCGTTCGCGCCCTCGCCGGCCACCTCCCTGCCGACGCGGTGGGCGATGCCGTGGCCGAGGCGCTCGCCTACGCGTGGGAGCACCGGGAGCGGGTGCTGCCGATGGACAACCCCGGCGGCTACCTCTACCGGGTGGCCCAGTCCCGTTCCCGGCGCCGCAAGCAGGGCCTGCTCCCCTGGCGCTCCGACGACTCGACTCCCCACATCGAACCGGGTCTGCCCGCCGCGTTGGCCGCGCTCTCCCCGAAGCAGTCACAGGCGATCTGGCTGGTGCACGCATCGGGCATGACCCACGCCGAAGCGGGCGACGCCATGGGTATCAGCGCCTCGACGGTGGCCAACCATCTCGAGCGGGGCATGGCCCACCTGCGCGACGAACTGGGGGTCGACCCATGAGCCTCGAAGACCAGATCCGCGCCATGGGCGACGCCCGCGCTGCATCGGTGTCGACGCCGTCGTGGAGCGACGTCTCGCGCGGCGGTCGGGGCCGCTGGCTGCTCGCCGCCGCCGCGGCCATCGTGCTCGTCGTCGGCGTGGTCGTCGTGTTGTCGACCGACGACGGCGACGATCCGAGTGTCGACGTCGACACCGCCGACCCCGCTGTCGGGATCGACAGCGAGCCCCCGATCCGGCGCTGGATCCCCGCTGACGGCGAGATCGACACCATCGAGTACGGCGCATTCGCAAGTCTCTTCACCAACAGCGTCGGGGCCCGGCACGAGGTCGCGCTCATCACGACGCTCGACGACGCCGCCGACCCCCAAGATCTCGACTGGACGACGATCGACATCAAGATCCCGGGCCTCATCGGCGACGACCGAGAGCTCGGCCCGGAAATCTCCAGCGGCGTCACCTACATGGTCCTGCTGCGCCCCGAATCGAACGAGGAGGTGGCCATCCGTTCCGTTCGATTCTCTCCCGAAGAACTCGAAGAGGTTCGAGCCGATCTGATCGGCATCGAGAACATCCAAGTCCTCGCCTCGACCATTGCCGCGCTCGATGACGCCATCGACGTTGCCTATGCCGGACCCGCCGCATCTCACGACCGATCGCTCACGGGCCCGGGCGGGACACTCGCCTGGACCAACACCGAGAACCCCGCTCAGTTCTTCGCAACTTTCCCCCAGGTTGCCAGCGGCTCGGCGTCGGTCCAGGAGTATTTCGCGCTGGTTGAAACTGAACCCATCACGTTCGACAGCGACTATTTCGCCTGGCCCGACGATCCTGCGCCACGGGAGATCGACGTCGCCGAATGGAACACGTTGATCGAGAACACCGTCCGCGAATCGGCGACGACCCAGCTCTTCTACGCCCAGACCTCGTTCGCCGAGGCCGGCCCGGAATTCGATGTCATCGGCCGCGCCACGGTCAGCGGCGGGGCTGAACCCACGCTCGAGCTCGTCATGGACGAACCGTTCGCGATCCGTGACGGCGGCGTGATCGTCTCGGAGTTCTCTGGGGAGGCGCCGACGATCCGCCTCATCTTCGGACCTCTCGATCCCGGCGTCGAGTACTCGACCATCCGACTCGCGGCGCGGCTCAGTGCCACCGAGGCCCGACTTTTCGCCAATCGGATCAACGCGTCCTGGAGTCCGGTCGACGACGCGCCGTCACCCGGTCCGACCTGCGCGACGAATCCCGAGCCGAGTGCGGAGTTCCTCGACACCGCCACCCACATCGCCTTCGATCGCACACCACTCGATCTCGATCTCGATGGCATCGACGACGAGATCCTCGTCCACGAAGCCGACGACGACACCTGGTCACTTATCGCCCGCCTGCAACGAGGGTGGACCAACGCTCTCGACATCGGCCAACCATCGCTACCCGGTCTGGCGCTGACCCCCGGCGGCGTCCCCGCGGGGACGGATCTCGATGGCGACGGCGGCCTCGAGTTCTTCGTCACCGGCTATCTCGCCGGTACCGCAGAACTCGTGTCCTTCAACGGCTGTGAACTCGTGGATGAGTTCCTCGTCGATTCGCCGCCCGGCTCGCCCGGCGCCACACTCGGTGTCCAGCTCGACCTTCCGGCCACTGATGAGCTGTGCGCCGAGGAGTGTTTCACGCGGGTGAGCTGCGCCGGTGGTGCCGTGATCCAGGAAATCCTGATCTCCGCTCTACCCGACGATGGAGAGGATCCGTCCGAACCCCACTTCTCGTGGGGGCGGGCGCAGTTCAGCCTGAGGGACGGAGTCATCACGGTGAACGAGCTCCCGCCCGCCGACGGCCGCTCACTTGTCGACCTCCCTGCCGACGCTCCCTCACAGGAAACCACGGGGGTCATCGACTGCACGCCACCAGGGACGGAAGATGTCGACATCTCCGCCCCGGAGCGGCCCGAGTGTGCAGGCAACGCTGCACCGGCGGCTGAGGTCGAGAGGCACGCGGTGATGACAGGTGACGGCGGCGAACTCGACATCGACCAGGACGGTGCCATCGATACTCTGTTCACCTACGCCGATGCGACCGGGAACACCTGGCTCATGGCGAATCTCGGTGGCGACAACTACACCGGAGCCGTGCGAGTCAACTGGGACGGCTACTCGACACCGCCAGTCCACCGGCCGAATCTCGTGGCCACGACCAGCGGGGAACTCGCCGCACACGATCTGACCGACAACGGCTCACTCGAGTTCTTCATCGACGGGTTCGGCAACACGGGCCGATCGGCGGGAATGGTCGGGCTCGAAGACTGCCGGCTACGCACATTCGGACCGCACTCTCTCGATAAGAGTGTCGAAGAGTCGTTCGGCGTGCTCATCGGCGTCGGCGGCAACAGCTGCGCGCCCACCGGCTGCCAACCCTGGACGACCTGCGTCGATGGTCAGTTGGTGACCGAACTCACGACTCCCCGAGATGGCTTCGATCCCGACCGGCCGCTCAGTGAGGTTGCGGTTCGGTGGATCACAACGATCTACTCCTACAACGACGGTGACTTCGTGGTCGAAAGCGAGTCCGAAGTCGTCTACTCCGGCGACAATCCGCCGGCCGGCACGTTGGATCGACTCACCGACGTGATCGAATGCACGCCGTAGCGTCCACTTGGTGAAGATCAGCCATCTACCAAGCACGACGACCACATGGCGCAGATCGAGCACTTCCTCATCTCGACATCAGGGCAGATGTCGTCGCCCGCGGCAGCCCAGCGGCGCTGGGGGCTCACAAAGGGTGGGTCGGTCGATGTGCTCGACCTCGGTTTCGGCGTGTTGACCGTCCCCGCGGGGACGGGTCCGGCCCTGCTGACCGATCTTCTCAGTCGTGAGGCACACGTCGCATTCGTTGCCGACATCGACGATCCGGAGTTGGCAACGACGTGAGCCACGTCGTTCTCGACGATCACCTGCTTCACGACCTGTCGGCCGACGATGCCCCACCCGGGCTTCGCCGCATCCTGCGGACGCGGCAGCCCGCCACGACCAACCTGGACTACCTACGCCTCTGCCGAGGCACCTTCGCCGCAACGGGTGGCACCATCACCGGGTCGTGGACTCCCACCCGTCGGAACGCCCTGGCGAAGACGCTGACCACTCTCCCCCGACGAGATTCGCGTCGTCGCGCTGCGAGCTCTTGCCTTCGACGCCGCCGCGCTCGCCAGCGTGGCGTACGGGCGAAATCGACAACAGGCCCGGTGAGAGGAGTACGGCTACAGACCGAGCGCGTTTCGCAGGATCTCGTCGACTGCATGCCTGCTCACCGGATCCAGCCGACCCAGCCGCTCCACAAGACGAGCAACCGACACCGCTCGGACCTGTTCGACCTGAAACGCTGTCGTCGCCTGCAGACCGGTCCCTTCCACGGGTTCAACCACGATATGCAGCGGCACCGGACGAATCGTGGACGTACCCGGCACGACAATCACGATTCTCAGATTCGGATGGTGCAAACGGTCGTCTGAGACGATCAATGCCGGGCGGCGAAACGCCTGCTCGGGATCCTCGGGATCCGCACCGAAATCGACCGACCAGACATCGCCCCGAACGAACCGCCTCTCAGCGTTCTTCAACACCGTCCGCCGATGCCGCATCCAGCTGCCGGCTCTCGTCCTGGTAGGTGGCAACCTCCGAAGGGGTCAGTCCGTCGAGCGCTTCGCGAACCGATGACCACCACTCGTCACGGCCGAGTCGGTGCACTGCATCGGTCACGACATCGAGCATGGTCGTTCCCCGCTGCTTTGCGATCCGGGCGATCTCGTCACGCAGATCGCTCGGAACCCGCAAGGTTGTAGTCGTCTTCGAAGGCGCCATGAAAGTAGACTACCACGGCTTCTCTCGTAGGCGACAGCTTGAGTGCCGACCATCCTCCTCCCGTTGCGAGAGCTGTCCGTGAACACCCGATCAGCCGCTGACCTCCCGAAATCTGTGGCGTCGGTGTACACGCGGAGTACGCCTGGACCACAGATTTCGGGAAAGGGGACGGGTACGGTGAGCCGATGACCGAACAGCTGTATCTGGCCGATCAGGAGATGCGGGCCTTCACGGCCACCGTGGAGGCCACGGAACCGGCTGACGGCGGCGCCGGCCCCGGCGGGCGGGTCCGGCTCGACCGCACCGCGTTCTACGCGACCGGCGGCGGCCAGCCCCACGACACCGGCACGTTCACCTGGGACGGCGGCTCCGGCGCGGTCACCAACGTCCGCAAGGAGGGGGCCGACATCTGGCACACCCTCGAAGGCGACCTGCCCGCGGCCGGCGCCGAGGTCCGCGGCGAGATCGACTGGGACCGGCGCCACGCCCTGATGCGTACCCACTCGGCGATGCACACGCTCGGCGGTGTCATCTGGAACGAGTACCGGGTGCTGTCAACCGGCAACAACATGGAGCCGCTCAAAGGCCGCATCGACTACGAGTTCAGCCCGTTGCCCGACGGGTTCGTCGAGAAGATGGAGGCCGCGGTCAACGCCGAGATCGCGGCTGACCGACCGATCGAGGTGGCGTTCCTTCCGAGGGCCACCGCGCTCGACGACGAGGACCTGATCCGCACGAAGGTCAACATGATCCCCGAGTCGGTCACCGAGATCCGGGTCGTCGACATCGTGGGCCTCGACCGACAGGCCGACGGCGGCACCCACGTGCGTTCCACCGGCGAGATCGGCACATTTCGCATCCTCAAGACCGAATCGAAGGGCAAGGGCAACAAGCGCATCCGCTGGGAGCTGTCGTAGCCGGTCGAGAGCTGGCATCCTTGACGAATGGCCATCACCGATCGTCCAGGATCCGACCGCAGCACCGACGACGACACCGAGATCGACCTGACCCGCGTCGATGTCGCGGAAATCGTCGATGGCGTGCGCGCCGCGTACAACAGTGGCCGCACCAAGCCGATGGATTGGCGACAGGAGCAGCTCGACGGGTTGGTCCGCATGCTCAAGATGGAGGGGTCCCGGTTCGAGGCCGCCCTGGCCGCCGACCTCGGCAAACCTGCGCTGGAGGGGTTCGCGGCCGACATCGGCTCGGTCGCCACCGAGATCGCGGCGATGCGCAAGCACGCCCCGAAGTACGCGAAACCCCGCAAGGTCCGTCTCCCGGTCGCATCGATGCCGGGGAAGGGCTACATCGTGCCCGAGCCGCTCGGTGTCGCCCTCGTCGTCGCCCCCTGGAACTACCCGATCCAGTTGTTGCTGCTGCCCGTCGCCGCCGCGATCGCCGCCGGCAACGCCGTCATCGCGAAGCCGTCGGAGATCGCGCCGGAGACCTCGCGGGCGCTCGCCGCGCTGATCCCGCGCTACGTCGATCCCGAAGCGATCGCGGTGATCGAAGGTGACGTCACCGTGGCCACCGATCTCCTCGAGCAGCGCTTCGTCCACATCTTCTACACGGGCTCCACCGACGTGGGCCGCATCGTCTATCAGGCCGCCGCCCGCCACCTCACCCCGTGCACGCTCGAGCTCGGCGGCAAGAGCCCGGTGCTCGTCGACGACTCGGCCAACATCGAGGTCACCGCTCGTCGTCTCGCCTGGGGCAAGTGGCTCAACGCCGGCCAGACCTGTGTCGCGCCCGACTACGTGCTCGTCACCGAGAAGAACCGCGACGCCCTGGTCGACGGCATGGCGAAGGCCTTCACCGAGTTCGCCGACGGCGGCGGCACGAAGGACAATGTCGACTACACGTCGATCGTGACCCGACGCCATGCCGGTCGCCTCGCCGGACTGCTCGAGAACCACGGCGGCACCGTCGCCTTCGGCGGCACGGTCGATGTCGACGCCAAGCACGTCGAGCCGACGGTGATCGTCGATCCCGACCCCGACGCGAAGCTGATGCAAGAGGAGATCTTCGGTCCGATCCTGCCGGTCGTCACCGTCGAGTCGATGGGCGAAGCGGTCGAGTTCGTCAACGACCGCGAGAAGCCACTCGCGCTCTACGTCTTCGCCGAGGACCACGAGAAGGCCGACGAGCTGATCGGTCAGACGACGTCGGGCGGCACCTGCGTCAACCACGTCATCCAGCATCTTCTCCCCCCGGATCTGCCCTTCGGTGGTGTCGGCGAATCGGGCACCGGTCGCTACCACGGCCGATCCGGGTTCGACACGTTCTCCAACCTGCGTTCGGTGCTGAAGAAGCCGACGAGGGTCGACCCGAGGCTCCTCTACCCGCCCTACACCCCACGCAAGGAGAAGTTGATCCGCCGCTTCATCTGAGCGGGTCTCCCAACAGGTTCGGCAGGATCTCGGCCAGCACCTCGATCTGCTCGGGGGTCAAGCGATCGACGAACTGGCGGCGGGCCTCCGCGACATGACCCGGCGCCGCGGCCTCGAGCCGGGCCCGACCCTCGTCGGTGAGACACGCGAGCGCGACCCGGCCGTCGTCGTCGCTCGCCTCGCGACAGACCAGGCCGCGCGCCGCCATCCGGTCGATGCGTTGGGAGAGTCGGCTGGGCGAGTTGGCGACCGAGGTCGCGAGATCGCTCATCCGCATCCGCTGACCGTCGACCTCCGACAACCGGACCATCACCTCGTAGTCGTCGAGCGAGAGCCCGTGGTCGTCCTTGAGTTGGCGGTCGAGGGCCACGTCGATTCGTCGTGCCGCGTCGATCCAGCACCGCCATGCGCGTTGCTCCACGTCGGAGAGCCAGCGGGGATTCGCCACGACGCCCACGGTATCGGTCCACCGCCGAGTGCCCGCGCCCGCGCCTCGCCCCGGTGTCCGAATCGGCGGCGGGCGGTCGTCACGAATTCGACACGTCCTCGGCATCGACCGCCGTGGGCGATGTGGGTAGCCTTGAAGTTCGTGACTCTTTTTCGCCGGGGCAGGACATGACGTCCCCCGATGTCGTGGTGGTGGGTGCCGGACTGGCCGGGCTCGCGGCCGCGAACCGGCTCCGGACGAAGGGCCATGAGCCGCTCGTTCTCGAACGCAGTGACGGGCCGGGCGGACGGGTCCGCACCGACCTGGTCGACGGGTTCCGTCTCGATCGTGGGTTCCAGGTGGTGCTCACGGCCTACCCCCAGGTCGCGCACATGCTCGACTACGACGCGCTCGATCTTCGTCCCTTCGATCCGGGTGCGTTGGTGCGGGTGGGCGACGGGTTCCACCGGGTCGCCGACCCGTTTCGCTGTCCCGGCGATGCCTTCGGCACGTTGCGGGCACCGATCGGCACGATCCGCGACAAGCGGGCGGTGTTGAAGTTCCGGGCCCGCGTCCTGAAGCTCGACCTCGACGAGCTGTTCATCCGACCCGAGACCACGGCGCTCGAACGGCTCCGCGAGTCGGGGTTCTCCGAGCGAATGATCGACACCTTCCTGCGGCCGCTCTTCGCCGGCGTCGCCCTCGACCCCGGTCTCGATTTCTCCAGCCGTTCGCTCGAGTTCTTGTTCCGGGCGATGGCGGAGGGTGATGTCGCCGTGCCCCGCCGCGGGATGGGGGCGATCGCCGATCAGTTGGCCGGCCGGCTCCCGGAGCGCTCGCTGCGCTATGGCGCGGAGGTGACCGCGGTCGCCAAGAACCATGTCGTCGTCGACGGCAGCCGGGTCGAGACCGGCGCCGTCGTGGTGGCGACCGACGCGACCGACGCGGCCGCGCTCACCGGTGGCGAAGTCGAGGATCCCGGGGCGCACAGCCTCACCACCTGGTGGTTCGTCGCCGAGCGCACCCCGGTCAACCGGCCGGTCATCGTGCTCGACGGCAACGGCACCGGCGCGTTCAACAATCTGGCCGTGCTCTCCCAGGCGTCGCCGGACTACAGCCCCGACGGACGGGCCCTCGTCGCCGTGTCGGCGCCGGCGACCGGTGTGGACGAGGCCGCGGTCCGGGCGACGTTGACCGAGTGGTACGGCGGGGTGATCGACGACTGGGAGACGTTGCGGGTCGACGAGATCCTGCGCGCGCAACCCGTGCAGGCGGTGGGTGAGGATCCCGATCAGTCCGTCCGGTTGTCGTCGGGCCTGTTCGTGGCCGGCGACCACCGCCAACATCCGTCGATGAACGGTGCGTTGACGTCGGGTTGTCGGGCTGCCGACGCGGTCGCCGCGAAGCTCTGCCGCGACTGCTGAGCCGTCGTCGGCGCGACATCGCCGCGCCGGGCGGGAGTTCGATCGACGACGTTTTGGGCGTCATTGCAGGCGTCGCGGGACCCGCGAAACTTCCTCTTGACGCGGGTGTAGTTACGCGGCTGTAATTACGAGTCCGCAACTCGGTTCTGGCGAGTGGCGGCGGGGAGTGGTCCGACCGGGAGCCACCCACCTCGACTCGCATTCCCGGCGCGGGAAGGGGCATGCAATGGCGATCACGGAGGACCGGCTGACCGCCGTCGACACCACGGAGACGGCCACGGCTGCGGCCACGAGCATGCGAGTGAAGAAGCGCAGCGGCGCGCTCGAACCCGTCGATGTGAACAAGATCGTCAACGCGGTCGCCCGAGCCACCGAGGGTCTTCTCGGCGTCGACCCGATGGTCGTCTCCACCCGCACCATCGCAGCCCTGGCCGACGGCGCCACCACCCGAGAGCTCGACGAGCTCTCGATTCGCACCGCGGCGGGCCTGATCGTCGAAGAACCCAACTACTCGAAGCTCGCCGCCCGGCTGCTGTCCACCTACATCGACAAGGAAGTCCGCAACCAGAACGCCCCCTGGTTCTCCGAGTCGGTTGCGCTCGGCCACCGGCTCGGCCTCATCGGCGACGAGGTCCTCGAGTTCGTCACCGCCCACGCGCCCGCCCTCAACGCCGCGATCAACAGCCAGCGCGACAAACACTTCGAGTTCTTCGGCTTGCGCACGGTCTACGACCGCTACCTCCTTCGCCACCCCGAGACCCGCGACGTCATCGAGACCCCCCAGTACTTCTTCCTGCGGGTCGCCTGCGGTCTCTCCACCAACGCCGAAGAGGCGATCCGCTTCTACGACCTGATGTCGTCGCTCGCCTACCTCCCGTCGTCGCCGACCCTGTTCAACTCGGGCACCACCCACCCGCAGATGTCGAGCTGCTACCTGCTCGACTCGCCCGAGGATTCCCTCGAAGGCATCTACAAGCGCTACACCGACATCGCCCGCCTCTCGAAGTTCGCCGGCGGCATCGGTGTCGCCTGGCATCGCATTCGCTCGAAGAACAGCCTCATCGTCGGCACCAACGGCTTGTCCAACGGCATCGTTCCGTGGCTCAAGACCCTCGACGCCTCGGTTGCCGCGGTCAACCAGGGTGGCCGCCGCAAGGGCGCGGCCTGTGTCTACCTCGAGGCCTGGCACGCCGACATCGACCAGTTCCTCGAGCTGCGGGACAACACCGGCGACCATGCCCGCCGGACCCACAACATCAACCTCGCCAACTGGATCCCCGACCTGTTCATGGAGCGGGTCGAAAAGGACTGGCAGTGGAGTCTTTTCGATCCGAAGCAGGTGCCCGACCTGATCGACACCTACGGCGACGAGTTCCGTGCCATCTACGAGCAGGCCGAGGCCGACGGGAAGTTCGAAAAGCAGGTGCCGGCCCGTCAGCTCTACCAGCGGATGATGAAGTCACTCGCCGAGACCGGCAACGGGTGGATGACCTTCAAGGACGCCAGCAACGAGAAGTGCAACCAGACCGGTGTCGGCACCGGTGAGGGCAACGCCCGCGACCGGGTCGTGCATCTCTCGAACCTGTGCACGGAGATCCTCGAGGTCACCAGCCAGGACGAGACCGCGGTGTGCAACCTCGGGTCAGTCAACCTCGGCGAGTTCGTGGAGACCACCGACGATGGGGTCACCGCGGTCGACTTCGTCCGCCTCGGTGAGGTCGTGCGCCAGGTCGTGCCCTTCCTCGACCGGGTGATCGACATCAACTACTACCCGATCGACGAGTCGGCGGCCTCGAACAGACGTTGGCGCCCGGTCGGGCTCGGACTGATGGGGTTGCAAGACGTCTTCTTCAAGATGGGTGTCGCCTTCGATTCGCCGGTCGCTCGCGATGTGAGCCGACGAATCTCCGAGGAGATCTACTTCAACGCCCTGTGGGCATCCACCGAGCTGGCCGAGGCGAACGGCCCTCACGACGGATTCGAGGAGACCCGCGCCGCGGCCGGTGATCTTCAGTTCGACCTGTGGGGCGTCGAACCGACCGATCCGCAACGCTGGGCTGCGCTGCGGGAACGGATCGAAGAACACGGCCTGCGCAACTCGCTGATGATCGCGATCGCGCCCACCGCCACCATCGCCTCGATCGCCGGTTGCTACGAGTGCATCGAGCCGCAGGTGTCCAACCTCTTCAAGCGGGAGACTCTGTCCGGCGAGTTCATGCAGATCAACCGTCATCTCGTCGGGGAGCTCCAGCGGCGGGGGCTGTGGGACGCGGAGATGATCAGCGAGGTGAAGAAGGCCGAGGGTTCGATCCAAGACATCGACCGCATCCCCGACGACCTCAAGGCGATCTACCGCACGGCGTGGGAGATCCCGATGAAGTCCCTGATCGAGATGGCCGCCGACCGCGGCGCGTTCATCGATCAGAGCCAGTCACTCAACCTGTTCATGGAGGCGCCCACCATCGGCAAGCTCTCATCGATGTACATGTACGCGTGGAAATCCGGCCTCAAGACCACCTACTACCTGCGGAGCCGGCCGGCGACACGGATCAACAAGACCACCGCGGGGCCATCGGGTTCCACACCGGGGACCGACGGACCCCCGAAGAAGACGTTCAGCGACGAAGAAGCGGTGGCGTGTTCGCTGGAGAACCCCGAGTCGTGCGAGGCGTGCGACTGATGGCCCTCGCCGACGACTTCCTCCACGGCGCCGACACGGTTGCGCCGACCGACCGCACCGCCGGTCACTACGCCGCTCCCGGCGTCGCCGCGAACATCCTCGATCCGGGGTTCGACCTGACCCTGCGACCGATGCGCTATCCGCAGTTCTTCGACATGTACAAGGACGCGATCAAGAACACCTGGACCGTCGAGGAGATCGACTTCTCCGATGATCTGACCGATCTCGACCGCAAGCTGATGCCGGCGGAGAAGCACATGATCAGCCGTCTCGTGGCGTTCTTCGCCACCGGCGACTCGATCGTGTCGAACAACCTCGTCCTCAACCTCTACGAGCACATCAACGCGCCCGAGGCCCGGATGTACCTGTCGCGCCAGCTCTACGAAGAGGCGCTCCACGTCCAGTTCTACCTGAACCTGCTCGACAACTACATCCCCGATGCCGACGAACGGGCCGAGGCGTTCGCGGCCATCGAGAACATCCCGTCGATTCGGGCGAAGGGCGAGTTCTGCTTCAAGTGGATGGAGTCGGTGGGTCGCGGCCCGTTGGAGACCGTCGAGGATCGCAAGCGTTTCCTGCTCAACCTGATCTGCTTCGCGGCCTGCATCGAAGGACTGTTCTTCTTCGGGGCGTTCGCCTACGTCTACTTCCTGCGTTCGAAGGGTCTGCTCAACGGGCTCGCCGCCGGCACCAACTGGGTGTTTCGTGACGAGTCGATGCACATGAACTTCGCGTTCGAGGTCATCGAGACGGTGCGGCGTGAACAGCCCGAGCTCTTCGACGACGACCTCGGCGACCGCATCACCACCATGATCGGCGAAGCGGTCGACGCCGAGTTCCAGTTCGCCGAGGATCTGCTCGGCGAGGGCGTTCCCGGCATGTCCACCGGCGACACCCGCACGTATCTCGAGTTCGTTGCCGACCAGCGGCTCATGCAGCTCGGTTTGCCGAAACGCTACGGCGCGAGCAACCCGTTCGCCTTCATGGAGCTCCAGGACGTGCAGGAGCTCTCCAACTTCTTCGAACGCAAGGTGTCGGCCTATCAGGTCGGCATCGAAGGCGACGTGTCCTTCGACGAGGATTTCTGAGCCGGTTTCTCACCACCACCCCGTCTCGCGAGGACGGGTCTCCCCCCACGACGGCCGCCCTTCGGGGCGGCCGTCCCGCGTCACGACTTGGACGCGAGCGGCGCCGCCGCGAAGAGGCGAAGGCCGAGCCACGAACCGAGCAGCCCGCCCGTGCTCGACATGACCAGATCGCCGATCGTGTCGCCGTAGGTCAGCGACAGTCCGCCGGCGCCGCCGAGCCCGTCCTCCGACGCCACCCACTCGAGGGCTTCCCACCAGACGATCGCGACCGCGCCGAAGCCGTAGCCGAGCAGCAACGCGTCGCGCCGGTCGAACACGGTGCGGAACCGGAACGCGTGGAACGCCGCGACGAGCAGCACCCAGTTGACGGCGTGGAGGACGTCGTCGGTCGCCGCGAACGAGTCGTAGATGCCGAGCAGGTTGCCGAGGGTGTCGAGAAGAAATGGTGCGGACAGCAGCGCGTCGCCGATGTGGGCGTGGGGGTGCCAGCCCCGACGTCGACCCAGAAGCGGGACCACGACCGCGGACGCGACGAACAACGGGGCCCGCGCCCCCATGGCTTTCCCCTCGAGATGATCGAGCGGCACGATCAACGCGACGGCGAACGCGGCGAACAAGGCCACCTTGACCGCTCCGTTCAGCCGTCGGGCCCACGGGGTGGCGTCCATCGCCAGAACGGGGCTCATGGCGGACTGGTTCAGTCGCCG
Source organism: Actinomycetes bacterium (assembly GCA_024276495.1). GTDB lineage: Bacteria > Actinomycetota > Acidimicrobiia > Acidimicrobiales > Aldehydirespiratoraceae > JAJRXC01. The sequence continues at coordinate 2,029 of JAJRXC010000111.1, read as the reverse complement.
AACCCTTCGTAGGTCGCGTCGAGTTGGGCATCGGAGAACGACCGGAAAGCGATCATCGTCTGGGTGTCGATGACCCCCGGGACCATCACGATCTGTTCGGTGACCACCGCGGCGACCGCGGAGTGGTCGGGCACGGTCACGATCACCACGATGTCGGTGTCGGAGCCGGCGACCGAATGCGCCTCACGCACGCCATCGATGGCGGCCAGCGCCGGCGCCAGCTCGGCGATGGCCTCGGGACGGGCCTTGATGAGCACAAATGCGTTGATCACGTCGCACCTCCGGGCGAGACCGTACCGCGCCCAGTCGCAGCGCGGGCTGAGTCGGGCATCAGAATCGGGCCCGGATCGCCCACAGGTCGGGGAAGAACGGTGAGAACAAGGTGGAGCGGAGATACTCCGCTCCCGATGAGCCGCCGGTCCCCTGCTTCATGCCGATCGTGCGCTGCACCATCATCACGTGGCGGTAGCGCCACTCGTGCACCCCCTCGTCGACGTCGATCAGTCGTTCGCAGAATCCGGCAAGGTCGGGATCCGACCGGTACGCCTCGACCAGCACCTCCTGCACGGCGGGATCCTCGCGGGTCGGCGCCGCCACGTCGCCGGGGTGGACATCGTGGCCGCGCCGGGCCAGCAGCGAGACGAAGCGATGCCAGATCGAGGGCTGCGTCAGGCGGGCCCGGAGCCGGCCGTGCGCCGGGCGGTTCTCGAAGCGGGTGAGCGCCTCGGGCTCCTTTCGGCCGAGCACGAGCTCCAGCTCACGGAACTGGACCGACTGGAAACCGCTCGCCGAACCCAGAAAGGCGCGAAACGACTCGAAGTCGAGCGGCGTCATCGTCTCGAGCACGTCGACTTGCTGCACGATCGTCTTCAGGATCTTCAACACCCGATGGAGTTGTCCGCCGGCTCGACCGAGATCGTCCTGGTCGATCAGCTCACCGACCCGGTCGAACTCGTGCAACAGCTGCTTGAACCAGAGCTCGTGGACCTGATGGATGATGATGAACAACATCTCGTCGTGCTCGTCGTCGGACTGCAGCTGCTGCAGCGACAGGAGCTCGGGAACCTTCAGATAGGTGCCGTAGTCAATCTCGGTCACGAGACCCCTTTCCGATCCTCGGGGTAGTCGAGATGGAGGCGGTGTTCGACGACGGCCCGCAGACGTATCACCGCGGTGTGGATGTCGACGAACGAGTTGTAGAGGGGCGCGAACCCGAGCCGCAGGTTGTCCGGGGTCCGGAAGTCGGGAATCACCAGGGCGTGCTCCTTGTAGGCCTGGGCGATGCGCCAGGCGTCGGGGTGCGACAGCGACACGTGGGATCCCCGTCGTTGCGCATCGGTCGGTGATGCCCAACCGAAACCGACCGGTTCGAGATGGTGGCGCCATTGCTCGGCCAGGTAGCGACCGAGGGCCACCGACTTCGTCCGAACGGCGTCGATGCCGACCCGCGCGACCTGGGCGATTCCCGCTTCGGCGCCGGCCAGCGACAGGATCGGCATCGTGCCGGTGTGGAATCGGCGGATTCCGGCCACCGGGGTGAAATCGAGGTCGAACGCGAACGGGTCTCCGTGGGCCCACCACCCCTCGATGGGGTTCTCGAGCCGGTTCTGGAGGTCGCGACGGACGTAGAGAAACGCGGGTGCCCCCGGTCCCCCGTTGAGGTACTTGTACATGCACCCCACGGCCAGGTCGGCGTTGGTCGCGCCGAGCTCGACCGGAACGGCGCCGACCGAATGGCTCAGGTCCCACAGGACCAGCGCCCCGACCTCGTGGGCCTTCGCGGTGAGGCGAGCGAGATCGTAGCGGTAGCCCGACTTGAAGGTCACGTGCGAGAGGCTGAGGAGCGCGGTGTCGTCGTCGATCGCGGCCTCGATCGCGTCGATCGGACCCTCGATCCAGTCGGATCCGATCACCTCGACGATCTGGCCCGAACCGGCCGCCCTCGCGGCCGATCGGAGGATGTAGAGATCGGTCGGGAAGTTGAGATCGTCGGTGAGGACACGGGGACGATCCGGCGCGGCGATCAGGG
>JAJRXC010000110.1 GCA_024276495.1 Actinomycetes bacterium | reverse complement strand
GTGGATGCCGACCGTCACCGACTCCCTCGACGCCGGCGTGCGGGCCGAGGTCTTCGCCCATGAGATCCTGCGGTGCACGCCGGGGACCGCGCCCGAGCTGCTCGATCTCGCCCGCCAGGCGGCGATCCCCGCCTATCGACCTCACGGCTGGCAACTGGTCGGCGCCTGGACGACCGCCATGCGCGATGACGACGAAGCGATCCTCCTGTGGGCCCTGCCCGACTGGGAGGCATGGGCGTCGGCCGAAGCCGCCCAGCGAGACGACGACGCCATCTCGCAGTGGAGGGTCGCGGCGCGGCACACGGTGAACGACTGGCAACGCATCCTCTTGGTCGCGGCGCCCCTGTGCCCCTTCCGCACGGGCCGCCAGCCGCACCGCGACGACCGGATCGACTGGTCCGAGGAGTGAGGTCGTCGTCACGAGGCCACGTCCCACAACAGCCACCGCGGATGGAACGTTTCCTGCTCGATGTGCACGTGCGACCGGCAGGCCGCGCCGATCGGATCGAGGGCTTCCACGACGGCGTTCTCGCGGTGCGCGTCCGAGCCGCACCCGAAGCCGGTCGGGCCAACCGGGCCGTCTGTCGCGTCGTCGCCGACGCGTTCGGGCTTCGCCCCCGCCAGGTCGAGCTGGTCGCGGGCGCGAAGAGTCGCAGGAAGACCCTTCGACTGGAGCTGCCACCAACCGAGGGGAAGGATCGTCTCTCCCGGCTGGTCGAGCCGTAGCGGAATCGTCAGGAGGTGGTGGGGGTTTCCCGGCCATGACCAACCCAGGGCCGCGTCGCGCGGAGCGACCGCCGACGAGATGATGGCGGGGGCCGTTCGTTCCGATCAGAACCGCCAGCTCGGCTACCTGGCCGTCGCCATGGTGCTCGCCATGACCACCTGGTTCGCGGCGGCCGCGGTGCTCGCCCAGCTCCGCGTCGAGTTCCAGCTGACGCGCACTGAGGGCTCGTGGCTCACGATCGCGGTGCAGCTGGGCTTCGTCGTCGGCGCCCTCGCATCGGCGGTCTTCAACATCGCCGATCTCGTCGCCCCCCGGCGGCTCGTGCTCATGGGTGCGATCCTCGCGGCGATCGCGAACCTCTCGCTGCTCGTCGCCCCCGACTACACCACCGCCCTCGCCGGGCGGGCGGTGACCGGTGCGGGCCTCGCGCTCGTCTACCCGCCCGCCCTCAAGGCGACCGCCACATGGTTTCGTGACCGGCGGGGGTTCGCGTTGGGGGTCATGGTCGGCGCCTTGACCCTCGGGTCGGCGCTTCCCCCCCTCATCACCGCGGCCGGGGGCTTCAGCTGGCAGTCGACCATCATCGTGACGAGCGTGGCGACGGTGGTCGGAGGCCTGATCGCCGAGTACGTCGCCGCCGACGGCCCGTACCCGTTCGGCCGAGCCTCGTTCGAGGCGAAGCGGGTGCTGATCGTCTTTCGCAACCGCGAGCTCCGCCTGGCCACCCTCGGCTACTTCGGCCACATGTGGGAGCTCTACGCGATGTGGTCGTGGTTCGGGATCTTCTACCGTGACCTGCTCGCGGGCCGGGGAAACGGTGACCCCGACTCGATCGCTGCTCTGGCGACCTTCGCGGTGATCGGCGCGGGAGCCGCCGGCAGCTGGATCGGAGGAGTGGTCAGCGACCGCTTCGGACGGGAGACCGCGGCCGGCTCGGCCATGGCCCTCTCCGGTTCGCTCGCGTTGTTCATCGGGTTTCTCACCGACGCGCCGCCGCTCCTCGTGCTCTTGTTGGGCATGTTCTGGGGCTTCTGGGTCGTCGCGGACTCCGCCCAGTTCTCCACCATCGTGTCGGAGACGGCCGACGACGAATCGGTCGGGACCGCCTTGACCACGCAGCTCGCCGCCGGTTTCGTCCTCACCATCTTCACGATCTTTCTCGTGCCGGTGATCGAGGACGCCCATGGTTGGGGCTGGGCCTTCCTCACGCTGGCCCCGGGCCCGATCGTCGGGACCTACGCCATGGCCCGGCTATGGCGCATTCGGCGCCCGGACCCTCCCGCACGACCGATCGCTGCCGACGTCTTCGTCAGCCCCTTCTTCTGAGCGCCGGCGGGCTCAGGCGGCGACCGGTTGAAACACCCGGTGACGGCGGTGGCGCAGGAAGATCAGGCCGGTCGGAAGGACCGCGAGGCCGACGACGAGATAGGACAGCAGCGCGGGATCGGTGCGCAGCTCGCGGACGAGAACGAAGGTCGTCACGACCTCGGCGCCGGCGAGCAGGGCCACGAACCCGACCAGGTGTGATTCCCGGACCTTCGATGCCACCCAGGACCCCAGTGGCGCGCCCCAGACCACAACGGGCACCGCGGCCAGCCAGAGCGCCAGCAGGTCGTTGCGGTCGGCCGGGAGATCGGTGACGAACCCTCCGACCGACACGACCCGGTCGCCGACGACACCGACGAAGAGATGACCGTCGACGATGCCGAGCAGCGCCGTGCCCGCGACCGAGATCATGGCCATGACGATGACCACGGTCGGCAACGCGACCTTCGGGTTCACGTCGGCGACGAGCACCAGGAACAAGAAGATGACGATGTTCGCGCCGGTCCCCGTCATGGAGGCGAGGAGGCCCCCGGCCCCGGCGACCGCGATGAGACAGGCATCGAGACGGCGGTTCCAGTCCAACGGAACGGGCATCGGTTCGGAGGTCCTCAGCTGGCGGACCATCATCACCGACGTGGTCGCGAGCACGATGCTGAACGTCGCCTTCACCCACGCCACCGGCACCTCCGACGGCCAGAACACCAAACCCGAATCCCCGAAGCCGTAGAGGCCGACCAGGAACCCGACGATGCCGGCCATCGACCCGACGACGGCCGCCCGGACGTGGAACGCGCGACGGTTGACGAGGATCGCCAGGGTCGCGACCCCCATCCCCACCGCTTGGATCGACAGCCCGAAGGTTCGAGCCACCGCCCCGGGGATGTGCATCCCTTCGTGAAGACCGGATACGCCACCGCCCCGCCACCCTCCGGTGACGATCCGGCCAGGAAGCTCCCGAACAGCATCGTCGCCCCCGACTCCCACTGCTGCGACACCCGAGCCCACAGACCACCCGCCACGATCAGCACCAAACAGGCCAAGGTGAGCGCTGCGGAGATCGCCCACGCGGCGCGCGCCCGGCCGACCGCCGTTCGTGGGGTTGTCACCACCCGTTCCTACCTCCGGACCGGACCCGCCCGGGCGGCGACTGTCGCAACGGCGACGGTTCGTCAGTCCGCGTCTCGATCGGCCACCCACGCCGGGTCGCGTTTCTCACGAAACGCCGCCATGCCCTCGCGCGCCTCGTCGCTGCGGAACCGCGCCGCGGAGAGATCGGCGGTCCAGGCGAACGCGTCCTCGGTGGTCATCTCCGGCACCCGGACCAGCAGCGACTTCGCCGCCGCGATCGCCTCTGGACCACCCCGGCAGATGTCGTCGACGATCGCCTCAACCTCACGATCGAGCGCCTCGGCCGGAACCGCCGCGGTGATGAGACCCATGCGGGCGGCTTCCGTCGCCGGAAAGCGATTGCCGCGGAGAAACGCGGCCGCCGCATCCGCGGGCCGCATCTTCGGCAGACACAGCACCGAGATCATCGCCGGGGCCACGCCGACCCGCACCTCCGTGAACCCGAATCTCGCCGTTTCGACGGCCACTGCGACGTCCATCGCCGCCGCGAGACCCATCCCTCCCGCGACACAGTGGCCGTCGATCCGGCCGACAAAGGGTTTCGGCGACGACCGGAATCGGGTGAACAACTCGAGCCCGCCGGGCGCACCCGGACGGGCCGGTCCGGCCTTGAGGTTCGCGCCGGCGCAAAACACCGGGCCCGAGTTCGTGAGCACCACAACCCGCACCCCCGGATCGGCGTCGGCGTCGTCGATCGCCGCCAACAGCTGCTCGATCAGTTCCGGACCGAGCGCGTTGCGGCTCTGCGGATCGTCGAGCGTGAGGGTCATCACCCCGCGGCGGGTCTCGCGCTGCACGAGCGTCATGACGCACCCCCGGTGACCGGGCCGGCAGTCGGTGGACCGGCGAAGGCCTGCGCCTTGCCCATCCAGTCGAGCGCCGCATCTCCCCGGACATCGAGGGCCACGTCATCGAGCCGGCGACGCTGGGTGACGACCAGGCAGAAATCCTCGGCCCGGCCCTTCACCGACGCGCCGCCCGCCTCGGGCCCCCACGTCCAGCGATCGCCCGACGGAGCCCGCAACTCGATCCGCACGTCGCCGTCGGGAACCTGTTCCCCCCGGTTGAGATAGGTCCATCCCCGGGTGAGGACGCCGAGCTGGGCGATGTGACGGAGGCGATCCGTCGGCTCCCGGGTCAGGCCCAACGCGTCGACGACGTCCTGACCGTGAGCCCAACACTCCATCAGCCTCGCGGTGAGGAAGGACTTGGCACCCATCGACGGTCCGTACCACGGAACCCGCGCATCCTCGGCCAACCCGGCCGCGGCGCCGGCCAACGCCGCCCGGCCGGCTTCCCAGGCGCGGTGTCGGGCGGCGGGGGGTAGCTCGCGGACGGCCGACAACGTCAGCTCATCCACACCGAGGTCGCCCTCTGCCGCGGCGGCGAACAGCCGTTTCGTCTCTTCGGGCCAACGGTCGGGCTCGGTGATCGCGAACGCCGCGGCACGGTCGAAGTAGGTCAGATGGGCGATCTGATCGGTCACGGTCCATCGAGGGCTCGCGGTGGGGGTCGCCCAATCGGCGGGGGAGAGGTCCCGAACGATCGTGTCGAGCGCACCCTGCTCGTCGAGAAGATCAGCGAGGACAGCCTGTACGTGCATGGACACTCCGGTTCAGTCGGGTGGGGCGGCGAGGCCGCGCAGGATGATGTCGACGACATGGTCGATGGCGTCCTTCGGGCTGCCGGACAGCGCCTCGAGCACATCGGGTTGCACGAAGACGTTGGAGATCCCGGCCATCGCCCGGGCGATCACCGCGGTGTCGACCGGCACGATCTCACCGCGGGCCACCGCCATGTCGAGCAGCTCCTTGGTGATGGCGACGAGATACTCCGAGTGGGCGCGACGCAGGGCCGCACCACCGGGCACCGCGGCGAGATCGGTCGAGAACGCGACGGTGGTCGCCCGCACCGCCTGCGACGCGGCACCGAGATACCGACGCACGACCTCGCGGAGATCGATCCCGGACTCGTCCAACGCGGCGCGGGCTCGTCGGCCGGTCGCCCACAGGCTGCGGTCGCAGGCAACCAGGACCAGCTCGTCACGGCTCGCCCCGATGCCGTAGAGGGTTCGCAGCGAACAGCCGAGCCGAGCGGCGATGTCGGCCATCGTCAGATGCGCGAATCCATCCGCGATGAGGTCGGCGAGCTCGTCGAGAAGCTCGCGCTGGCGCGTGGTCAGCCCCGCCGCCCGTTCCCGCGACATCACCGGCGCGGGGCGCGGGATCGCCGCCAGGCGATCCGAGATCGACGACCGGCCGGGCGCGGCGGTCGCGCTCATCGCCGCCGTGTCTGCGCCCATGTCATGCCCTTTTCCACATTCGGCTCACGGGGGAGACCGAGGACCATCTCGGCCACGATGTTGCGTTGCACCGCGAAGGTTCCGCCCCCGAGCGTGAGGGCGGGGGAGAACAGGAAGCCGTAGTGCCAGATGGGATCAACGCCCGGCATCAGGCGCCGATCGAAGTTCACCTCGGTCGCCCCGGCCCGCATCGCCTCGGGAATCTCGCCCTCGGGCCCCGATCCGTCGAGCATCCCCTGCGGCCCGGCCAGGTCCTTCGCCAACTCCATCACGTGCTGGCCGTGCTCGTCGGCCATGATCTTCTGGATCGACGCCTCCGGCCCGGGCGTCCTCCCGTTGAGCCGGGCGCTCAGCGTCCGTAGTCGGTTCAACCGCAGCACCTCGGCCTCGATGTGGAGCGCGGCGATCCGGTCGCGCATGACGCCGTCGCGGGATCCGCCGTTGCGGCGGACGAGCTCGATGAGCATCTCGGCCGACGGCCCCGAACCCCACAACGAACCGGCCGAGCTCAACGACACCCGCTCGTTCGACAGGGTGACCTTCGCCAGGCGCCACCCGTCGTTCTCGTCGCCGATGAGATGGTCCGCCGGCAACCGGACATCATCGAAGAACGTCTGGTTGAAGGAGTGCGCCGTCGTCATGTCGACGATGGGCGTCATCGTCAGCCCCGGAAGGTCGGTCGGGCAGATGAAGTAGCTGATGCCCTTGTGCTTGGGGACATCGGGATCGGTCCTGGCGATGAGGATCCCGTACTTGGCGTGATGCCCGCCACTGGTCCAGATCTTCGACCCGCTGATCACGTACTCGTCGCCGTCGCGCACCGCCCGGGTCGCGAGGCTCGCGAGATCCGATCCGGCGTCGGGTTCGCTGAACATCTGACAATAGATGTCGGCGCCGGTCAGCAACCCCGGAAGAAACCTCTCCTTTTGTTCCTCGGTGCCCGCGGCGAGGATGGTCGGGCCGGCCCAGCCGATGCCGATCGGGTTCGCGGGTCGCCGCACTCCGGCCCGGGCGAGCTCCTCGTCGATGAGGATCTGATGCATCGGATCGGCGCTCAGGCCGTAGGGGGCGGGCCAGTGCGGCACGATGAGGCCGCGGTCGAGCAGATCGGCCGGTGACGGCGACGGATGGTCGGCCAGCCAACGCCGGATGTCGACTCGGCGGGGGTCGTCGTCGGGCGGAAAGTCGAAGTCCATGGTCAGTCCTGCGCGAGCAGCGACCTTGGGATCTCGACATGGCGAGCCCGCAGCCATTCGCCCAGCCCCTTCGCCTGGGCATCCTGGCGGGTCGAGGAGGCGACGCCCTCCTGGAGGATGCCGTGGATCACGAAGTTGATCGACCACAGGTTGCGGAGAACGAATCGGTCGATCGCGAGCCCACCGGTCTCGGGCAGCAGCTCCCGGAGCCGATCGACGGTCAGGGTCGACTCGAGCCAGGCGAAGGCTGCGGCGGACCTCACGAACACCCCCAGGTTGGCGTTGCCGCCCTTGTCACCCGAGCGGGCACCGACGATCAGACCGAGCGGGACGGTCCGGGTCGCTCCCGTGGGGGCCGAGACCGGCTCGACCTCCGGTACGTCGACGTCGGGCCGCGATCGTGGGACATCGGAGTCGACGACGGTTCGGTCGCCGCCGAGGACGACGACGTGCTGGGGTACGAGATCGCGGGGAACCAGTCCGGAGACGTGTACACCGAACGGCCGGCCCACCCCGCCGCCGCCCAAGCCGAAGAATCCGGGAATGCTGGCCAGGGCGAGGTCGTTCATCGCCGAACCGATCGCTCTCGTCTTTGACTCGTCGGGGTCCTTCACGGTGATTCGCCATCCGGCGACCGCTTCCTCGTTGGTCGCCGGGTTCACCTTGTCGGTGCGGACCACCGTCGTGGTGACGCTCTCGAAGTCGTCGCGATCGACGCGGCACGATCGCCAGAAGGCCCGCTCGACGAGCGCCGCCTTCTGCTCGATGTCGAGACCCGTCAAGGCGATCGTCATGTCGCTGCGGTAGCCGCCCCATCGGTTCATCGAGACTTTCAACATCTCCGGGGGCGCCTCGCCCCTCGTGCCCGAGATCCGAACTCGGTCAGGGCCCTCCTCGGCGAGCTCGATCGTGTCGAAGCGAGCCGTCACGTCGGGGCCGAGATAGCCCGGCCCGCCGATCTCGTAGAGCAGCTGCGAGGTGACGGTGCCGATCGTGACCGCACCACCGGTCCCGTCGTGTTTGCCGATGACCGACGATCCGTCGACCGCGATCTCCGCGAACGGGAATCCGGGCCGCTCCAGCCCGTCGATCTCGGTGAAGAACGAGTAGTTCCCCCCGGTGGCCTGGGTGCCGCACTCGATGACATGTCCCGCCACGACCGCACCGGCCATCGCATCGAGATCCTCCCGGGTCCAGCCGTGGTGCCAGGCCGCGGGACCACACACGATCGCGGCATCGGTGGTGCGGCCGGTGACGACGATGTCGGCGCCGCGGCGGAGCGCCTCGACGATGCCCCAGGCGCCCAGATACGCGTTGGCGGAGATGTAGTCGGCCTCGGCCACCGGCGCCCCGGTCTCGAAGTCGAGGATCTCGATGCCCGCGGCCCGGATCTCGTCGAGACGCGGCAACAGGTCGTCTCCGTTGACATAGGCGATCGTGGGGGACAGGCCGAGCTTGTCGGCGACGTCGTGCACTGCCTCAGCGCAATGGTCGGGGTCGAGCCCTCCGGCATTGGAGATCACCTTGATCCCCCGGTCGAGACAGGTCCCCATCACCTCTTCCATCTGTTGCACGAAGGTGCGGGCGTACCCACCGCCCGGATGCTTCACGCGGGTGCGGGCGAGGATGAGCATGGTCAGCTCTGCCAGCCAGTCGCCGGTCAGCGCATCGATCGGACCACCGTCGACCATCTCCTTCGCCGCGCTGCGCCGGTCCCCGTAGAAGCCGGAGCAGTTGGCGACACGGATCGGCTCAGCCATCGTTCGCCGCCGTCGACTCATCGGTCGCGGAGCCGGTGTCGACCACCATCAGCAGCGCATCCCGCTCGACCTGGTCTCCGACCACCGCCCGGACCTCGACCACCGTGCCCGCCTCGGCGACCCGCAGATGGTTCTCCATCTTCATGGCCTCGAGGACGACCACGACCTGCCCGGCGCTGACCCGGTCACCGACCGCGACCCGGACCTCGATGACCTTGCCGGGCATGGGCGCGGCGACGGCGCCGCCCGGCATGTCGGGTTCGGGCACCGAGAAGCGGGGAACGACATCGACGGTCGCACCGCGGGCCGTTCCGGTGAGATGCAGCCGGGCCCCGGCGCGGGTGACCCGCAGGCGTCGGCGCTGTCCCGCGAACTCGAGATCCAGCTCGTCGGCCGACCAGCGGTGGACGATCGCCGCACCGTCCTCACCGTTCTTTCCGATCCGAAACGACCCGGCCCGGTTGGCGCGGTACCCGACGACGAGGGTCTCGTCGTCCAGGCGGAGCTCGACGCGTTGCGGGCCGAGGCGGCCGATTCGAAAACCGCTCGGCATCGCCGGGAGCGTCGTCGCCTCGGCCCGATTGGTGCCCTGCAGCCACAACGCGGCCGCGACCCCGAGCCAGCGGCGCTCCGCCTCGGTCTGTTCGACGCGGCGGGGTGGCGCGATCCGCTCGATGAAATCCGTGGTGGTGTCGCCGGTGAGGAACGCCTCCGTTCGCAATGTCGCGGCGAGAAAGTCCCGGTTGGTGCGCACCCCACCGATGTGAAGTCGTTCGAGTGCGAGCGCCAGCGCGGCCGCGGCCTCGGAGCGGGTCGGACCCGTGGCGATGACCTTGGCGATCATCGGGTCGAAGTCGACCGTGATCCTCGACCCGGGCCCGACCCCCGACTCCCATCGGACCCGGGGCTCCGGGGCCGGCTCGAAGGCCTCCAGCTCACCGGTCGCGGGAAGGAAGTCGTTGGCGGGCTCCTCCGCGTAGAGGCGGGCCTCGATGGCGTGGCCGGTGACCGAGATGTCGTGTTGTGTGTACCCGAGGGCTTCACCCATCGCGATCCGCAACTGCTCACGGACCAGATCGATTCCGGTGACCTCTTCGGTGACCGGATGTTCGACCTGGAGCCGAGTGTTGACCTCGAGGAAGAAGAACTCTCCGGACTCGTCGTCGACCAGGAACTCGACCGTGCCGGCCGACTCGTAGTCGAGCGCGGCGCCGAGACGAATCGCGGCGTCGCCCATCGCCCGCCGGGTCGCATCGTCGATCGAGGGCGACGGCGATTCCTCGATGATCTTTTGGTGGCGACGTTGGATGCTGCACTCGCGCTCTCCGAGATGAACGAGGTTGCCATGACCATCCCCGAGCATCTGGATCTCCACGTGCTGGGCCCGGGACACGAAACGTTCGGCGAATACCCGATCGTCACCGAAGGCCGAGCGTGCTTCGCGACGGGCGGACTCGACCGCGTCGTCGAGCCCGCCCGCGTCCGTGACGACCCGCATGCCCTTCCCGCCCCCGCCCGCGGCCGCCTTGACGAGCAGCGGAAACCCGATCGTGTCGAAACGGGCCGGGTCCTCCGCTGATTCGAGCACCGGTACGCCCGCATCGATCGCGACTCGAAGAGCCCGGATCTTGTCGCCCATCGCCGCGATCGCCTCCGGCCGGGGCCCCACCCAAACCAGCCCGGCCCCGACGACGGCCTCGGCGAACGCGGCGTTCTCGGCCAGGAACCCGTAGCCGGGATGGATCGCGCCGGCCCCGGTGGCCGTTGCCGCCGCGACGATGGCCTCGGCATCGAGATGGCTCGTGACCCGAACGGCTTCGTCGGCGTCCCCGACGAAGCACGCATCGGCATCGGCGTCGGTGAACACCGCGACGGTCCGCAGACCCATCGAGCGAGCGGTGCGAAAGATCCGGCGGGCGATCTCGCCCCGGTTGGCCACCAGGACGGTGTGGAAGGGTGCGTGCCTCACAGACGGAACACCCCGTACCCATCGGCCCCCTCGATCGTGCGATTGCCGACGACCGAGAGGCACATCCCGAGCGTGTCCCGGGTGTCTCGGGGATCGATGATCCCATCGTCCGATATCGCCCCGGTCGCCCGGAGGGCCAGCGAACCCTTCTCCTGGATCTCCTCGACCATCGCGACCGTCTCGGCGTCCTCCGCCTCGTCGAACTCGATCCCGGCCCGCGCCGCCTGGCCGCGACGGACCATCGACATCACGCCGGCGATCTGCTTCGGGCCCATCACCGCGATCTTGGCCGTCGGCCACAAGAAGGTGAACCGGTTCCCGAACGCTCGACCCGACATGCCGTAGGTGCCGGCTCCGTACGATGAGCCCAAGATGACGGTGAGGTGCGGCACCGTCGAGTTGGCGACCGCGTTGATCATCTGGGATCCCTTCTTGATGATCCCGTCCGCCTCGAACTCGCGGCCCACCATGTACCCGGTGATGTTCTGCAGGAACACGAGGGGAACATCGATCTGGTTGTTGAGCTGGATGAAGTGGGCGGCCTTTTGGGCGCTGTCGGGGTAGAGGACCCCGTTGTTGCCGAGGATTCCCACCGGATAGCCGTGGATCGAGGCCCAACCGCACACGAGGGTGCGTCCCCAGCGGGGTTTGAACTCCTCGAAACGCGACCCATCGACGACCCGGGCGATCACCTCGCGGACATCGACGGGCTTCACCAGATCGCGGCTGATGATGCCGAGCAGCTCCTCGGGGTCGTGCACCGGCTCCACGACGTCGAATCGTGGTGGCGGTCCCGGCTTGCGCCAGTTGAGGTGTGACACCACCTCGCGACACATGCGGAGCGCGTCCATCTCGTCCTCGGCGAAGTAGTCGCCGCCGCCGGAGACGGTGGTGTGCATCTCGGCCCCGCCGAGAGTCTCGTCGTCGGACTCCTCGCCGGTCGCCATCTTGACCAGGGGAGGGCCGGCGAGGAACATCTTCGACTGCTCCTTCACCATGATCGTGTAGTCGGACAGGCCGGGTTGATATGCGCCCCCGGCCGTCGACGACCCGAAGACGACACAGACGGTCGGAATCTCCAACTTCGACAGCTCGATCATCTCGTAGAAGAAGCGGCCCGTCTCTGCGAAGTGATCGGTCTGCACCCGGCGCCGTCCTTCGCCTCCTCCCGTCTCGACTCGGAGGTCGCCGCCGGCCGATTCGACGAAGCTCACGTACGGGATCCTGTTGTCGCGCGCGATCTCGAGCGCCCGCATCCACTTCTTGCCGGCATACGGCGTGAGAGCGCCGGCCAACACGGTCGGGTCGTTTCCCATGATGACGCACTCGACACCGGCGATGACACCGATGCCGACGACCATGCCGCCGCCGAGCGTGTAGTCGGAGTTGTACGCGGCGAGTGGGCTGATCTCCAAGAAGGGACTGTCGGGGTCCAACACCGCCGCGATGCGCTCCCGAATGGGGAGCTTCCCGCGGGACCGCAGCCGGGCCATCCGCTCCGGTCCGCCGCCGGCTTCGGCCTCGTCGAGCAACGCCTCGATCTCGGCCAACTGCTCCAGCATGTCATCGCGGTTCGCGAAGTACTGGGTGTCGTCAGTTCGCAGGTCGGTGCGCAGCACCGGCGCCAGTAGGGAAGGTCTCATCGTGACCCGACCCTAGAGCGGTAACCAAAACCGGACAAATCTTACCGGCAGTGGCGTCCGTCCCGACGCGACGAGGGGGCCGCCGCCGGCGAACCGACGGCGACCCCCTCGATCGAGCAACAGGCGTCGGCGACTAGAACACGAACTCGGAGGCGAACTCCGACTCGTACCCCGTCACGATTGCCTCGACACCGTTCGGGACGTCGGGGTTGACCGCGAAGATCGTGTTCGTCGTGGCAGGGACACGATCCTCGGGCGGGCCGTAGACATAATCGCCACCGAGACCCTGGAACGACACGGTCCCGAGGCTGTTCATCGCGGTGATGATTCCGTCGCGGCTGAGATCGCCATTGGCCACCGCGGCCTCCAGCACCGCGACCACGGCGATCGCCTGCTCGTAGCCGAAGGTGAAGTAGTAGTCGGGGGCCTGATCGGGCGCGAACTGCTCGAGCCGGTCGATCATGTCGGCCATGCCCGGAACACTGTCGTCTCCCCAAGTGGCACCCTCACCGACGACCACGAAGTTGGCCTGCAGATAGGGGACCAGGGCGCTCCCGGCCAGCGCGTTGATCCACGTCGGCGACTGGCCGATCCACTGGGGCGCGAACTCCGCCCCGGCCGCGGCACCGAGCGCACCGCCGGTCACCGACGGTGTGGCGACGAAGAACACGACCTCGCAGCCCGACCCCTGCAACTGCTGGATCTGGGCACTGAAGTCGGTGTCGCCCGAGACGTACCGGGCCGTGTCGGTGATCGTGATGCCGAGCTTCTCGGCCACGAAGTCGACGCCGGCCTGTCCGGCTTCGCCGTAGGGATCGTCCTGGATGAAGGTGCAGTACACCTGATCGACCGAGCCGCCACCCTCGTTGATCCACCAGTCGAGGCCGTTGATGGCCTGGATCTGGTACGGCGCACCGATCGGGAGGAGATTCTGCTCACGGACCCAGAGCGCGTCGAGCGATGCGGGAGCGGCGACGACGTTGTCGGCCTTCAGCGACTCGAGCACCGCGTTGGTGACCGGTGTGCCCAGGAGCTGGCCGATGATGACCACGTCGTCCTTCATGTCGTTGTAGACCTGCACACCGGTGGTCGGGTTGTACTCGCTGCTCGCCTCGACCGTCTCGATCGGGTACATGCCGCCGATGCCACCCTGGCTGTTGATGTAGTCGTAGTAGACCTGCCCGCCGGCGGTCAGCGGCTCACCGATCACCGCCACCGGACCGGAGAGATCCGAGATCACACCGACCCTGATCGTGGTGCCGTCGAAGCCCGGGGCCTCCGGGATGCCGTCGGCCATCTCGCCGTCGTCCATCTCTCCGTCGGCCATCTCACCGTCGTCCATCTCACCGTCGTCCATCTCGCCGTCGCCGGTATCACCCGCATCGCCGGTGTCACCCGCATCGCCGGTGTCACCCGCATCCGCCGGGGTCGCGTCGTCACCACCGGCATCGTCATCGTCGTTGCCGCACGCGGCCGCGACGAGTGTCAATGCCAAGATGGTGGCAAGTATTCGTAGCCATCGTTTGCTCATGATGTTCCTCCAGGGGTTTGTTTCTCGGCCGTTCTCAGTACGAGAACGGCCAGGTCGAGAAGTAGTTGCGGATCCGCACCCAGATGCCGGCGAGTCCTCGCTGTTCCACGAGCAGGAACAACGCGATGAGAAGACCGTAGATCACCACGTTGAGCGATGAAACCGAGATCAGGCCGTCGTCGGTTGTCTTGGCCGCCACACCGGGCAGGCCACCCTCGAACTGATCGCCGATGAACGGCAGCCGACCGATCAACGGCAGCGTGCTCGACGAGTAGCCCTCGATCAAACGGGGCATCGCCGTGATGATGAGGGCACCGATGATCGATCCGTAGATCGTCCCCATGCCACCCAGGATGATCATGGCGATGAACTGGATCGAGATCAGCAAGCCGAAGTCACCCGGACCGATGAAGAGTTGCAGCGGCGCGAACAGGGCGCCGGCCAGCGCCGCGATGGCCGCCGACCACGCGAACGCCTGGGTCTTGTAGCCGAGGATCCCGACATCGATCCCGATGATCTCCGCAGCCATGTCGCGATCGCGCACGGCCTGCATCGCCCGCCCCGGCCGGGTCCGCACGATGTTCTTCACCAGCCAGGCCACGATGCCCACGACGAGCCAGATGAGCCAGAAGAAGGCACGGTCCTCGTCGAACGCCCGCCCGAAGATCTCCAGGGACCGCACGTCGAGCGGGCCGATCTCCATCGGAACGGTGGCAGCCGACGTGCCGGTGCTCCCCCCGGTGACGCTCTTCCAGTTGCGGAAGATGTGCTCACCGATGAACACCAGACCGAGGGTGACCACCACCAGATAGTTGCCCCGCAGCCGCAGGGCAAAGGGCCCGACCATGGCGCCGACCACCCAGCCGGCGGCGGGCGCGATGATCAACCACTGCCACATCGGCATGTTCCAGGTGCTGCCGGCGTAGGCGGTGAAGTAGGCACCGACGGCCAAGAAGACCGAGTGGCCGAGAGAGACCTGGCCGGTGTAGCCGGTGAGCAGGTTGAGGCCGATCGCGGCGATCGCAAACACACCGGCATAGGCCAAGGTGTTGAGGCTCACCCCGTTCTCGCTGAAGAAGGTGAACGGTGCGTTGTCCCACAACGCCGGCAGGAAGAGCCATCCGAGCACCAGCACCACCAGCCATGCCCGCTGGGCGCGGGTGGGGAAGAGCCGCAGATCGTCGTGGTAGTCGACAATCATTCGTTCGTTGGGGCGTCCCCAGAGGACTCGCCGCACCACGCTCATACCCGGCGCACCTCCTCGGTGCCGAAGAACCCGTAGGGCCGCACCATCAGGACCACGACCATCATCACGAAGATGGCGACCCGCTCGAAGCCGGCCCCGAGCCAGTCGAGGTCGTCGACAGGGAACCACCCGGGGGGATTGGCCACATAGGTCTTGACGAGGTTCTGGAAGAGACCGACCGAGACGCCGCCGGCCACCGCGCCACCCGGCGAGTCGAACCCGCCGAGGATCATCGCCGGGAAGGCCAAGAAAACGATGGTGTCCATGTTCGGGTTGATCAGGTCGGAGCCGGCTGCCGCCGAGGTGCCGGCCAGCGCCGCGACGATGCCGGCCAGACCGAACGCCGCGGCGAAGACGAGCTTCGTGGAGATCCCCTGGGCGATCGCCGCCTCGTGGTCGAAGTGGGTGGCCCTCATCGCGATGCCGATGCGGGTGTAGCGGTCGATGAGGAAGAACAGCGCCAACCCGATCGCCGCCAACACGATGGTGGCGATCTTCGCGTGGCCGAGAATGACGTCGCCGATCTTCGATGTCGACAGCTCCCACGGATCGACGACATCGAGCTCACCGAACCCCCAGATCGAGGCGACGACCTGCTTGACCACGAAGAGCACCCCGATGGTGACCATGATCGCGCCGAAGACAGGGAGCTCGGACGGGCCCCGCGCACCGATTCGGGCCTCGATGCGCGACGAGATCCACCAGGCGGCGATGCCAGCGAGAACCCCGATGAACACGCCGACGAGATGGGAGGTGCCGTTGTAGACCGACGAGGCCCAGATCAGCAGGCCGACCAGCACCCCGCCGACCTCGCGGAAGATCCGCTGGAGCATGGCGCGCTGGAGCAGGATCGAAAAGAGCGCCACGACCGCCGCCGAGACCACCACCGCCAGGTAGAAGTTCCAACCCCAGGTGTTGCTGACGTTGTAGGTCATGTACGCGCCCAGGATCAACGCGCCACCCTGAGCGAAGTTGATGATCCCGGTGGCCCGGTAGACCACCACGAAGCCGAGCACGATGAGGGCGTACTGGGAGCCGAGGGCGAGCCCGTCGAAGCACGCCTGCAGGAACTGGGTCACCCGTACATCTCCTCGATCAGATCGTGAAACTGCTCGGTGATGGCGCTTCGCTTCACCTTCTGGGTGGCGGTCAGTTGGCCCTCTTCGTGGTCGAGCTCGATGGTCATGAACTCGAAACGCTTCACGGTCTCGACCTGGGCGAAGTCGGCGTTGGCCTCGTTCACCACCTCTTCGATCAGCGCACGCACCTCCGGCTTGTTCGAGAGGTCCTCATACGTGGTGTAGGGGATGCCGCGCCGGGTCGCCCAGTCGCCGACCGTGTCGAACTCGATGCCGATCAGGGCGGTGAGGTACTTGCGACGATCGCCGATCACCACGGCCTCACGCACGAACGGCGACACCTTCAACCGGTTCTCGATCTCCGACGGCGAGATGTTCTTGCCGCCGGCGGTGATGATGATGTCCTTCTTCCGGTCGGTGATGGTCAGATAGCCATCGTCGGACATCTCCCCGATGTCGCCGGTGTGGAGCCAGCCGTCGGCGTCGATCGTGGCGGCGGTGGCCTCCTCGTTCTTGAGATAGCCGGCGAAAGTCGCACCGCCCCGGGTGAGGATCTCGCCGTCGTCGGCGATGCGGACCTCGGCGCCGGGAATGGCCGTGCCGACCGTGCCGATGCGGACGTCGCCGGTCGGGTTGATCGTGCCCTGGGCGGTGTTCTCCGTCTGCCCGTAGCCCTCCCTGACCGGCACACCGATCGCCCACATGAACTCGAGGACCTGGGGGGCGATCGGGGCCGCCCCGGACAGCGCCTTGTCGCAGCGCGACATCCCGAGTCGTTCCTTGAGCGCCCGATAGAGGAACAGCCATCCGATGGCGTAGATCAGCCGATCGACACCTCCGAACGCGCCGCTCATCCTCTTGGCCGCGAGGCGCCGTCCGACCCGAGTCCAGAGCTCGAAGTTGCGTCGCTTCACCCACGACGCGTCGCTCATGCGCACCTGGATCCCCGCGAGCATCTTCTCCCAGACCCTCGGCACGCCCAGAAAGAAGGTCGGCTGCACTTCGCGCATGTCGTTGGTGAACGATTCCCCGCCCTCACCGAAGTTCGCCACCGTGCCGTTGCTGACCCCGTTGATCACGGTGACCAGACGCTCGGCGATGTGGCACAACGGGAGATAGGACAGCACCTCGTCGGACGGGTCGATCTCGAACACGTCGACATAGGACTTCGCCGCGGCATCCATGTTGGCGTGGCTGATCATCGCGCCCTTCGGCGGACCGGTCGTGCCCGACGTGTAGACGATCACGCCGATGTCGTCGGGAGCGATCCGGGCGACGGCCTCGTCGTACCGTTCGAGGCCGGCCTCCCGGCCGCGCCGGAGCAGCTCCTCGAAGGTCAACACCCGCGGATCGTCGAGATCACGAACCCCCCGGGGATCGACGACGACGACATGCTCGAGGTCGGGCAGCCGGTCCCAGACCTGCATGGTCTTGTCGAGCTGTTCCTCGTCCTCTGCGATCACCACCTTCGCCTCGCTGTGGGAGAGCAGATACTGCACCTCGGCGGCGGGGCTCGTCGGATACACCCCGACCGCGATGCCACCGAGCCCCTGAATCCCCAGATCGGCCACGACCCACTCCGGCCGGTTCTCCGAGTGGATCGCAACACAGTCGCCCCGGCCGACCCCGAGCGCGTGCAGGCCGGCGCCGACCGTTCGAGCGAGATCTGCGTAGTCGGACCAGGTGTACTCCCGCCAGATCCCGAGGTGCTTGTGGCGAAGGGCCACCGCGTCGGGGGTGGCCGCGGCGCGCGCCAGGAGCTTCGCGGGCAGTACCCGACGATTGTCGTCGGCGGGAACGGTGATCGGTTCGGTCTCGAGTGCGGTCATGACGGCTCCCCCAGATACGCGGAGATCACTTCGTGGTTGTCCTGGACCTCGGCCGGGGAACCGGTCGCGAGGGGCTGACCGAAGTTGAGCGCCATCACCCGATCGGCGATGTCCATCACCATGTGCATGTCGTGTTCCACCAGGATCATCGGGATCTCGAGGTCGTTGCGGATCTCCAGGATGTAGCGGGCCATGTCCTCGGTCTCCTCGAGGTTCATGCCCGCGACCGGTTCGTCGAGGAGCAACAACTTCGGTTCCATCGACAGGGCCCGTCCGAGCTCGATGCGCTTTTGGATCCCGTAGGGGAGAAGGCCGACAGGGTGATAGCGGTACGCCTGGAGCTCGAGGAAGTCGATGATCTCCTCGACCGCGGCCCGATGCACGAGCTCCTCGCGTCGGGCCCGCCCGAACCACAGCGCCCCGGTGATGAACCCGCTTTTCATCAGCAGGTGCCGCCCGAGCATCAGGTTGTCGATCACGTTGAGGTTGAGGAACAGACCGAGGTTCTGGAACGTGCGGGCCACGCCGAGCTTCGCGACCTGTGTCGGCTTGCGGCCGATGATCGGATGACCATCGAAGACGATCGTGCCCTGCTGGGGCCGGTAGACGGCGTTGAGGCAGTTGAAGATCGATGTCTTGCCGGCCCCGTTCGGGCCGATCACGGCGAAGAGCTCACCGGGCCGGACCGAGAAGCTGACGCTGTCGAGGGCGGTCACGCCGCCGAATCGGAGGGTGACGTCGTCGAAGCGCAGCAGCGGCGTGTCGTTCATGCCGACCAGCGCTTCTTGCGGCGATACGACTTGACGTCGCGAAACGACTTGCGGCCGGTCTCGCCGATGCCCAGATAGAACTCGCGGATGTCGTCGTCGGCAAGCAGCTCGTCGCCGGTGCCGTCCTTGACGATTCGCCCGTTCTCGAGCACGTAGGCCCGCCCGGAGATCGACAACGCCATGTGGGCGTTCTGTTCGACGAGCAGAACGCTCGTCCCCTGTCCGTTCACGGTCTCGATGATGCCACTGATCAGCTCGACGATTCGCGGCGCGAGCCCCAGGCTGGGCTCGTCGAGCAGGAGGAGCTGGGGCGAGGCCATGAGCGCACGGGCGATCGCGAGCATCTGTTGCTCGCCGCCGGACAGGTAGCCGGCGACGTCTCTTCGTCGCGACACGAGCGCGGGGAACAGCTCCATGACCCGCTCGTAGGAGGCGGCGACCGCCGCCTTGTCACGCACCGTGTAGGCGCCGGCCTTCAGGTTCTCGTCGACGGTGAGCTCGGCGAAGATCCGACGTCCTTCCATCACCTGGGACACACCGGCTCGCACGAGCTTCGACGGGTCGTCGTGTTCGACGGCCTTGCCCCCGAAGCGGATCTCCCCCTTGGTCACCTGACCCCGATGGACCTCGAGCAGACCGGTGATCGCCCGCAACAGGGTGGTCTTGCCCGCCCCGTTGGCGCCGAGCAACGACACGATCTCCCCGCGGTCGACGTGGAGGCTGACCCCTCGGAGGACCAGCGCGACATCGTTGTAGACGACCTCGACATTGCGGATCTCGAGCAGGGGTCCGGTATCCGGCGACGACATGAGAGGCCGACGATAGGCCGTCGACGCTCCCGGTTCAATCGTTTCGGTCCGGTCATTCCGCCCGCAGGGTCGGAGGTGGGGTCCGGGGCGACTCAGTCGAAGGGCAGGTCGAGCAGGGTGATCGCGTTGCCGCGGGCGATCTTGTGGACCTCGTCCGCGTCGAGGTGTCCGAACAGCCGGTTCGCGGTCTCGCGGGAATGGGGGAACGTGCCGTCGCTGTGGGGGTAGTCGGTCTCGAACAGCACGTTGTCGATGCCGACCTCGTCGAGCAGCTTCATTCCGGCCGTGTCCTTGAAGAAGCAGCTGTAGATCTGCCGGTGGTAGTAGAACGACGGCGGCTCGGGGAGCCGTTCCTCGCCTTGGGCCCAGCGGTGGGTGACGTAGTTGTCGTCGGCTCGTTCGAGATAGTACGGAATCCATCCGATCTGGCTCTCGGCGTACATCAGCTTCAATCCGGGGTGACGCACCAGGACACCGGAGAACAAGAAGTCGATCATCGACGCGGCGCTGTTGGCCGAGATCATCGCCGCGGTCACGAGGGTGGGAGAGTCGTCGGCCGGTTTGACCGTTCGGGTGCCGGACCCGATGTGCATGCAGATGACGGTGCCGGTCTCCTCGCAGGCCTCGAAGAAGGGCTCCCAGTAGTCGCCGTGGATCGACGGAAGGCCCAGCCAGGCCGGCAGCTCCGACCAGGCCACCGCCTTCACCCCGCGGGCGGCGTTGCGGCGGATCTCCGCCGCGGCCAGCCCGGCGTCCCACAGGGGAACCAGGCACAGGGGCAACAAGCGACCGCCGGAGTCGCCGCACCACTCGTCGACCATCCAGTCGTTGTAGGCCTCGACACACAGCTTCGACAGCTCCATGTCCTTGCGTTCGGCGAAGAGCTGGCCACAAAATCGTGGATAGTTCGGGAAGCACAGCGACGCCTCGACATGGTTGAGGTCCATGTCGGCCAGGCGGGCCGCGGGCTGGTAGCAGCCGGGCCGGATGTCGTCGAAGGTGACCCCCTGCATGGTCACCTCCTCCGGTGGCGTCCCCGCGCAGGCGATCATCTCCTTGATCTGGTAGCGGTGGTCCTCGTAGTGCCACCAGGCCGCCATCTTGTCGCCGTCGCCGGGGGTCTCGACCCAGGCCCCGTCGACGAGCGACATGTCGCCTTGGGGTTCGATGACGATCCGGGGGCCGACGTCTTTGTACTTGGTGGGAAGCCGATCCTGCCAGACGTCGGCGGGCTCGACGACATGGTCGTCCACGCTGATGATCTTCGGGAAGTTCGTCAGGGAGTCGGGCATCACGCCACCGTATCTGACGGTCCGTCAGGTATCGGAATCCGGCCCACCCGGAATCGTGAAGGTCAGGTGCTCGCCGAGCTCGCCGACCTGGTCGACGAACATGATCCGGGTGTCGAACCACCACGTGGCGTCGATTAAGCGAAACGTGTCGTGGTAGCGGCCGGCGATGATGACCTGCAGGGGCAGGGCATCGGTCGCCTGGGTGACCGTGTAGTGCGAACGGGCGGACGCGGTCCCGGCCTCCTCGTCGACCTCGATGATCGCGTTCGACGTGACGTGCTTGGTTCGGGGGGTGCCGTCGGCATGGATGCGCACACCGTCGTAGAGCGCCCTGACCGCGTCGGGCCCCTGCGCGATCATCTCCGGCGACGGGTCGGGCACCGGCCAGATCCGGCCGTGGGCGAACAACGCGGCGAGGTCGTCGAGCCGACCGCCGTCGATGCACTCGGCATAGGTGTAGAGCAGGTGTTCGATCTCTCGGGCGCTGTCGGCCATGCGCCGACTCTAGGGCGGCCCGGCCGTCAGCGGATTCGGTCGAGGGCCGAGGAGAGACGATCCACGGTCGCGTCGATGTCGACGAGCTTGTCGAGCCCGAACAGCCCCAGTCGAAAGGTGGAGAAGTCATCGCCCTCGCCACACATCAGCGGGACCCCTCCCGCGATCTGCAACCCCTCGGCCGCGAACTTCGCACCGCTCTTGACGTCGGGGTCGTCGGTGTAGCTGACGACCACCCCGGGTGCGCCGTATCCGTCGCCGGCGACACTCGGGAACCCCCGCTCGCCGAGCAGATCGCGAACCCGCTCGCCGAGGGTCTGTTGCGCCTGCTTCATGGTCGCGAACCCCAGCCGCCCGGTCTCGGCCATCACGTCGCGAAAGCGGGTGATCGCGTCGGTCGGCATCGTCGCGTGGTACGCATGGCCGCCGGCTTCGTAGGCGGCCATGATCTGACGCCACTTGCCGAGATCGCAGGCGAAGCTGGTGCTGGTGGTGTCGGAGAGTTGCTCGTCGGCACGCGGCCCGAGCATGACCAGCGCGCCGAACGGGGAGCCCGACCAGCCCTTTTGCGGCGCCGAGATCACCACGTCGATGCCGAGGTCGGCCATGTCGACCCAGATCGTTCCCGATGCGATGCAGTCGAGCACGAACAACCCACCGACCCGGTGGGTCGCGTCGGCCAGCGCCCGGATGTAGGAATCCGGGAGGATGATGCCGGACGCGGTCTCCACGTGGGGCGCGAACACCACGACCGGACGCTCCGTCTCGATCACGGCCGTCACCTCCTCGATCGGGGCGGGGGCGAACGCCGCGGTGGGGGAGTCGTCGATGCGGCGCGCCGCCATCACCGTGTGCGACACGGGAATCGACCCCATCTCGAAGATCTGGGTCCACCGGTACGAGAAGAACCCGTTGCGCACGACCAGGCAGTGCCGATCGGTCGCGAGCTGCCGGGCGACGGCCTCCATCCCGAACGTGCCGCTGCCGGGAACGATCGCCACCGAATGGGCGTTGTAGACACCGCGCAGCGTCGTCGACACCTCGTTCATCACGTCCTGAAAGCTCCGGCTCATGTGGTTCAGGGCACGATCGGTGTAGACGACGGAGAACTCGAGCAGTCCGTCGGGATCGACGTCGGGGCGCAGGCTGGGCATCGGGAGCTCGTTTCCGGGTGAGGCGACTGGGGCAGACACGATCCTAGATCTCGGTTCCCGCCGCCATCACGGACCGTCCCGGCCCGGTCAACGCAGGTCGTGGGCCTTGCGGTCGCACACGGTCCGCAAGGCGAAGCTCGACCGAAGCTGGGCGACGTGGGGGAGTCGGGCGAGGTAGGTCTTGTGGATGCGTTCGTAGTCGCCGACGTCGTCGGCCGCGACGTGGAGCAGGTAGTCGGCGTTACCGGCCATCAGATGGCAACTCAACACCTCGGGGACGGCCGCGACCTCCGCCTCGAACTCGGTGAGCCGGTCCTCGTGCTGGCTGGTGAGGGTGATCTCCACGAAGACCGAGGTCCCTCGCCCGATCAGGGAACGATCGAGAACCGCGACGAATCCGGTGATCACGCCGGCCTGCTCGAGGCGACGAACCCGACGCAGGCACGCGCTGGGCGAGAGGTGCACGGCGTCGGCCAACGCGGCGTTGGTGATCCGACCGTCGACCTGGAGGACGGACAATAGGAGCCGATCGGTGGCATCGAGTTCGAACTGCACACGTTCCTTTCGTCGCCGCGCTCCTAATCGGCGGTTTCTTGCGCGAGCAGAGCCTAACGGCACGAAAGACGCTGACAGGTCGCGGCCCGGATCTCCTAGGGTGGCAATCGGCTCGGGGAGGTGCCACGCATGAAGGTCGGACTGCCCACGGAAATCAAGGTCGCCGAACGCCGGGTCGGACTCACCCCGACGAGTGTGCGGGAGCTCGTCGCGCACGGTCACTCGGTCGTCGTGCAACGCGGCGCGGGCGACGGGATCGGTGCCTACGACGCCGACTATGTCGCCGTCGGCGCCACCATCGCCCCCGACGCGGCAGACGTGTACGCCGATGCGGAGATGATCGTCAAGGTGAAGGAACCACAGGCGGTCGAACGGGCGATGCTGCGACCCGAACACGTCCTGTTCACCTATCTGCACCTCGCCCCCGATCAGGCCCAGACCCGCGACCTCCTCGCCAGCGGCGCGACCTGCATCGCCTACGAGACCGTCACCGACGCCGGCGGCGGTCTGCCGCTGCTCGCACCCATGTCGCAGGTCGCCGGTCGAATGTCGATCCAGGCCGGGGCCCACTGCCTCGAGGCACCCAACGGCGGGAAGGGGCTCCTCCTCGGTGGCGTGCCGGGCGTCGTCTCCGGCAAGACGGTGGTGATCGGCGGCGGCGTCGTCGGCGAGAACGCCATCGAGATGGCGATCGGGCTCGGATCGCAGGTCACGGTGCTCGATCGCAACCTCGACGTGCTGGGCCACCTCTCCCGTCGGTTCGGCGCCGAGTTGGAGACCCTCTACTCGACTCGGGCCGCGCTGGAGGAACAGGTGCTGGGGGCCGATCTCGTGATCGGCGCGGTGCTCGTCAAGGGCGCCACCGCGCCGAAGCTGGTCACCGCCGAGATGGTCTCAGCGATGAAACCGGGTTCGGTGCTCGTCGACGTGGCGATCGACCAAGGGGGATGCTTCGAGACGTCGCGGCCCACGACCCACGCCGAGCCGACATTCGTCGTCGACGGCGTGGTCCACTATTGCGTCGCCAACATGCCCGGTGCGGTGCCGAAGACCTCCACCTACGCGCTGAACAACGCGACCCTGCCGTTCACCCTCGCCCTGGCCGATCGGGGCGTCGAGGAGGCGCTGCTGGCCGACCCGCACCTGCTCGGCGGGCTCCACACCTGTGGTGGTCGACTCACCGAACGCCACGTCGCCGACGCGCAGGGGCTCGAGTACACCGACCCGATCGAGGCCGTGCGGGCCAGGTTCTCGACTACTCGGTGATCCCGAAGCGCTCGAGCCCGTAGGCCGTGATCGCGTTGCCGCGCAGGACCTTGTAGCACTCCTCGGCGTTCATGCCGACGGCTGCGAACATCGAATGGGCGACCTTGCGCGAATGGGGGAACGTGCCATCGGAGTGGGGATAGTCGGTCTCGAAGAGGATCTGATCGATGCCCACGTCGTCGCGCTGCTTCAGACCGACGAGATCGTCGAAGATGCAGCCGAACACCCGACCCCGGGCGATCTCGCTGGGCAGTGGCCCGTCACCCCCGACGCCGCCCCGACCTTCCCGAAACACCGAGTCCATCCGCTCCATCTGGAACGGCATCCAGCCGACCTGGCTCTCGGCGTAGGCGATCTTCAGGGTGGGGAAGCGCTCGAGCGCGCCGGAAAACACCCAGTCCACGAACGACCCCTCGGCGTTTTGCGCGTAGAGCGACATCGACGTGGCCAGGGGTGCGTCGTCGGAGGTCGTCGGCATCGACGACGACGATCCGATGTGCATCGACACCGTCGTCTCGGTGTCCTGACACGCCTGCCAGAGCACATCCCACTCACCGCTGTACATCGTGGCGCAACCGAGCTTGGACGGGTTCTCCGAGAACGCGATCGCGAAGCTCCCCTTAGCCGCGCAGCGCCGGACCTCGTCGGCCGCCATCTGCGGATCCCACAGGGGAACCAGCGTCAGCGGAATCAACCGACCCTTGCCGACCCCACCACCCCAGTCGTCGATC
This sequence comes from Actinomycetes bacterium, assembly GCA_024276495.1. Taxonomy (GTDB): domain Bacteria; phylum Actinomycetota; class Acidimicrobiia; order Acidimicrobiales; family Aldehydirespiratoraceae; genus JAJRXC01. The sequence goes on along the minus strand of JAJRXC010000110.1, from coordinate 78,150 downwards.
ATCCAGTCGTTGTAGATCTTCAGACACTGCAGGGCGAGGTCCTTGTCGTCTCGCTCGAGAAACCCCTGGCCGCAGAAACGGGGGAAGATGTTCGGATAGTTGATGGCCGCCTCGACATGGTTCAGGTCCATGTCGGCCAGGCGGGCGGTCTGGTCGTAGGTCCCGGGTCGGAAGTCCTCGTAGACCGCGGCCACGTTGCGTTGCTGCGCACGGGGTACCCCGGCCGGGCCGTGCAGGAAGCCGGTCGGCGTCACGCTGTCCTCGTAGATCCAGACGTCGCACATCTGCCCGTCGGGGTCGTTGCGCTCGAATCCGTAGTGCCCGCCTTCGAATTTGAGCCGGACCATCTCCTGGACGACCCGAGGGCCCCGCTCGCGCAGGCTCGGGGGCAGCTGTTGCTGCCAGAGGTCCTTCGGCTCCATGACATGGTCATCGACCGAGATCATCAGCGGAAGATCTTCTTCAGCGGGAGTGACGTCGCTCATGGGGTCAATCTACTGACCGCGGCTCGCTCCGGGAGAATGCGGGCCCGATCGCGGCTCGCGCGCCGGCGCTCAGGCAGCGGCGCGGGTGCGGCGCAGGACGGGGTCTGCGAGCGCCAGCGCCCGGTCGGCGACCCGGAGCACCCGACCGGCCGCACCCGGGGTGTCGGTGTCGACGAGGTTCCCCATGACCTGGAGGGTGATGTCGGCGATCGTCTGGGTCCCCACCGCGATCCGCAGTCCGTTGCGAAGGATCCACGGGTGACCGATCAGAAAGCTGAAGCGGCGACCCGTACGGAGAAACGCGTCGAACCGCTCACCGATCAGCCGGTCGTATTCGACCGCCGCGGTGGCCGGGTCCGCAATGAAGAGATCGGCGGCGAGCATCCCCGACTCGAGCCCGTAGTCGATGCCCTCGCCGTTCATGGGGTTGATGAGGCCGGCGGCGTCACCGATCGCGACCCAGCCGGGCCCGTGGCGCCGTTGCACGCTCATCGGGAGACGCCAGGCCCGGGGGCGTTCGGTGAACGCGCCGAGCGACCACTCGTCTCGGACGAGGTCGCGGTAGGAGTCGAGCAGCGAGTTGAGGTTGAGCTTCTTGAAGCCCTTCATCGTCGAGAGCGCACCGACGCCGATGTTGACCGTGCCGTCGCCGGCGGGGAACATCCAGCCGTAGCCGGGCACGGCGGTTCCGGCTTCGTCACGAAGGGTCAGGCAGGCCTCGAGATGGCGGTCGGCGTGGCGGGGGGTGTCGACGTAGGTGCGGATGGCGAGACCGAAGGGCTCGTTGTCGACGCGCTGCGCGCCGAGCATCCGGGCGACCGCGCCCGGCGCACCGGTGGCGACGATGGTGAGGTCGGCCGACCAACGACGGCCGGCGGCCTCCACGCCGATCACCCGCGAACCGTCGAGCCGGGGGATGGCCTCTACCTCCCACTCGATCTCGGCGCCGGCCTCGGCCGCCGCGGCCATCAGGTGGGCGTCGAGCAGCCGCCGGGGCCAGACCGCGCCGTTGGGTGCGAAGCGTCCGTTGTCGGGCCACGGGAGCTCTCGACGGGTGCGACCGGCGATCATGCGCAGTCCGTCGATCCGGTGGGCGCTGGTCATGTCGATCTCGAGCTCGTCGAGCGCGTGGACCGCCCGCGGGGTGAGGCCGTCGCCGCAGACCTTGTCGCGGCCCGCCGCGGCCTTCTCGAACACCCGCACCGTGGCGCCGGCCCGAGCGGCGCGGATCGCGGCGGCGGCTCCGGCCGGGCCACCCCCGATGACCACGACGTCGCGATGCTCCATGGGTCTCATTGTCACCGATTCGGTGGACGAACCCTCACCCGCGTGGGGGAACCCTCAGGGCAGTTGGCAGACGTGGGCGAGGGCGAGCCGCAGGAGGCGGTCGTGGCCGCCGGTCATCTCACTGCGCACCTCGGGACTGGCGGCCTCGTCGGGGGTGACCCAACTCAGGTCGAGGGAATCGGCCGAGGGTTCGGGGTCACCGCCGATCGGGACGACATAGGCGAGGCTGACCGCGTGCTGGCGAGGATCGTGGAACCCGGAGATCGTCGGGTCCGGGAAGTACTCCGCGACGGTGAAGGGTGTGGGGTTGGCCGGGATCCGGGGCAGCGACATCGGCCCGAGGTCCTTTTCGAGATGACGAAGCAGGGCGTTGCGGATGCGTTCGCCGAACAGGACCCGGCCCGTGACGAGGGCGCGACTGACCGTCCCGTCGGGCATGGCTCGCAGGAGAAGCCCGATCTGGGTGACCTCACCGAGCTCGTCGACACGCACCGGCACCGCGTCGACATAGACCATCGGCACCCGGCCCCGGACCGTCTCGAGGTCTTCGTTGGACAGCCAGAGGTCGGCCGTGTCGGTCGTGTCGCTCACCACCCGATTCTCGCGCCGCACCGTGGCTTCGCCGCGGACCACGCCGGGTCGGGGTGTGGCACCACTGCGCTATACGCTGTATAGTCAGCGCATGACGACCACGACACGAACCACGGGCCTGCGCCCCGAGGACATCGTCGAGGTCGCCCACCGCCTCATCTCCGAGCACGGGCTCGCCGAGTTCTCGATGCGAAAGCTCGCCGCCGAGCTCGACGTCAACCCGATGACGATCTATCTGCGTTTCGACAACAAGGAGGCGCTGCTCGACGCCGTGGCCCGTCATGGCCTCGCTCGGGTCCGGCTCCCGCCCCTGCCCGTCGGGGCACCGTGGCCGGATCGAGCCGTCGCCTTGTGCGAGGCGCTTCGCCGCCATCTCGTCGCCGATCGCAACCTTCTCCCCCTCTACGCGAGCGACGGACGAATGTCGAACGCCGTGGTGCAGTCGGTCGAGCAGGGCCTCGCGCTGATGGAGGAGATCGGCTATCGCGGTGATGGTGCGGTGCTCGCCTTCCGGTCGATCTTCTGGCACACCGTCGGCTTCGCTCTCGTCGACCAGAGCGTCGAGCGGTTTCCGGCGAACGGTCCGGGCGGACTCGGCGACCTCGTCGAGATCGACGAGTCGACCCATCCGAACTTTCACCGTCATCTCTCGTCGTTCACGACCGTCGACGGCGACCACCTGTTCTCGCACACCACCCGACTGTTGGTCGCCGGCCTGTACGGCGACGCCGCCCGATCGATGGAGCCCACATGACCACGACCCAGTCCGACATCGTCGCCGGGACGACCGACCCGGCGAGCCGGGTCGCCCCCGGCCGCGTCGTGATCGAACGATTCGGGATCTCGCTCGGCCCGTGGCTGCACCTGGCCGACGAGCGGCAGCGACTCGCGCAACCGGACTTCGCGCACATCGAGGTGGTCCCCCGCGGGGTCACCCTCGGCGCGGAGATCCGCGGTGTCGACCTCACCACCGATCTGCCCGACGCGGTGATCGACGACATCCGCCGCGCCCTGACGGACTACAAGATCGTGTACTTCCGTGACCAGCCGATCACCCCCGCCCAACACGTCGAGTTCGCACGGCGATTCGGTGACCTCGAGATCCACCCGTTCATCGCGGGCAACGAGGAGCACCCCGAGCTCGTCCACTTCGAGAAGGGAGCCGACACCGGCGGCTTCGAGAACGGCTGGCACCACGACGTCAGCTGGCGGGCCGAACCGTCGATGGGAGCCATCCTCCATGCGATTCAGGTCCCGCGCACCGGCGGCGACACGCTCTTTTCCGACGCGTGCGCCGCCTACGACGGCCTCACCGACGAATGGAAGGACCGCATCGACGACCTCCACGCCATCCACGACTACATGCTCGCGTTCGCCCACCAGGTCCCCGACGACAAGTTCGAGGAGATGCGCGCGACCTATCCGCTCGTTCGTCACCCGGTCGTGCGCACGCATCCGGTCACCGGGCGAAAGCTGATCTACGTCAACGGTTACTTCACCTCCCACATCGAGGGCATGGACGACGAGGAGAGCCGAACCGTCATCACCCACCTCCTGGCCCAGGCCAACGTGATCGAATACCAGTTCCGGCTCCGATGGGAGCCCCACACCGTAGCGTTCTGGGACAATGTCTCCGTGCAGCACTACGCATCGAGCGACTACCACCCCGACACCCGCATCATGGAACGAGCCAGCATCGTCGGCACGCGACCCGTGTGATCGGCACCATGGCCGCGCGCACCGACTGGAATCCCGTTCTCCGCGGCGAGTTCGACAAGCCCTACTGGGCCGAGCTCATGGCCTTCGTCCACGACGAACGCGCACGCCACGAGGTCTATCCGCCCCACGACCAGGTCTTCGCCGCACTCCACCTGACGCCGCTCTCCGAGGTCAAGGTCCTGATCCTCGGCCAGGACCCCTACCACGGACCGGGACAGGCGCACGGGTTGTGCTTCTCGGTCGCCGGACGAACCCGGATCCCACCCTCGCTCCAGAACATCCACAAGGAGCTCCACGACGACCTCGGAATCGAGATTCCCTCCCACGGCAACCTCGAGGCCTGGGCCCGCCAGGGGGTGCTGTTGTTGAACACCACCCTCACCGTTCGGGCCCATCAGGCGGCCAGTCATCAGAACCGGGGATGGGAACGGTTCACCGACGAGGTCATCGCCGCGGTCAACGCGAAACCGGACCGGGTCGTCTTCATCTTGTGGGGCGCGGCGGCCCGCCGGAAGGCGGCCCTGGTCGACCGACCCCGCCACACCGTCATCGAGTCGCCGCACCCGTCACCGCTGTCCGCCCACAAGGGATTCTTCGGCACCGCGCCGTTCAGCCGGGCGAACGCGGCCCTCGTCGAGGCCGGCCGCGCGCCCGTCGACTGGACCCTTCCCGCCTGACGACGGCGTCTCGACCCCGGGTGTCTCGCGCTCGCGAACGCAGCCCGGCGGTCAGCGCCGCCACGTCGTCGGCGGACACGACGTCCCATCGGCCGGGCACCAGGCCGTCGAGGCCGATCGGACCGATCCGCTCCCGTACGAGCCGCAGCGTCGGATGACCGACCGCGGCGGTCATCCGCCGCACCTGACGATTCCGGCCCTCGGTGAGGGACAGCCGCAACCAGCAGTCGGGAATCGTCGCCCGCACGCGGATCGGAACCGGCCGCTCGGGCAGATCGGGAGGCTCGGCGAGCAACTCCGCCTCGGCCCGACGGGTGCGCCCGTCCTTCAGCTCGACACCCCGGGCGAGACGGCCCAGCGCCTCGGGCCCGGGAATCCCCTCGACCTGCACCAGATACGTCCGTGGATGACCGATGTCGGGCCGCATCAGGGCGCTACGCAGCCCCTTGCCCCGGGCCAACAACAGAAGTCCCTCGCTGTCACGATCCAACCGACCCGCCGCGTACACGTCGGGAACGTCGATGTGGTCGGCCAGGGTCTCTCTGCCGTCACGATCCGTGAATGCGGTCAGCACACCGTGCGGCTTCCAGAACCGCAGGAGCAGATCGGGGTCGGTCAGAAGTACCAGGGGAACTCCGACCAGTCCGGCGCCCGCTTCTCGAGGAAGGCGTCGCGACCCTCGACCGCCTCGTCGGTCATGTACGCGAGCCGGGTCGCCTCACCCGCGAAGACCTGCTGACCGACGAGCCCGTCGTCGATGAGGTTGAACGCGAACTTCACCATCCGTTGCCCGGTCGGGCTCTTGGCGTTGATCTCCGCCGCCCACTCGAGCGCGGTGTCCTCCAAGTCGGCATGGGGAATCGACGCGTTGGCCATGCCCATCGCCACGGCGTCGTCCGCGGAGTAGTCGCGGCCGAGAAAGAAGATCTCCCGGGCCCGCTTCTGGCCGATCTGACGCGCGAGATAGGCCGATCCGAATCCGCCGTCGAAGCTGGCGACGTCGGTGTCGGTCTGTTTGAAGACGGCATGTTCGCGGCTGGCCAGGGTCAGGTCGGCCGTCACGTGCAGACTGTGGCCGCCGCCGACCGCCCAACCGGGAACCACCGCGATCACGACCTTCGGCATGATCCGGATCAGTCGCTGGACCTCGAGGATGTGGAGACGGGCGGCCCGGGCGGGATCGACCGAGTCGGCGGTCTCGCCGTCGGCGTACTGGTAGCCGGCCCGGCCTCGGACCCGCTGATCTCCGCCGGAGCAGAACGCCCATCCGCCGTCGTTGGCGGACGGCCCGTTGCCGGTGAGCAGCACACATCCCACGTCGCTCGTCATCCGGGCGTGGTCGAGACACCGGTAGAGCTCGTCGACCGTGTGCGGCCGGAAGGCGTTGCGAACCTCCGGCCGATCGAAGGCGATTCGCACCGTGCCCTGATCGACGGCCCGGTGGTAGGTGATGTCGGTGAGGTCCTCGAATCCCGACAGGTCCCGCCAGCGAGACGGATCGAAGATGTCGGAGACCGATTCGTTGCGCATCTCCCGGAGACGATAGTCGCCGGCTCAGGCCGGGATACGAGCCAGACGGGCATCGAGGCGGGTGACCATCCGGTCGACGAGCGCCCGGCCGCGGTCGTCGCCCATGTCGAGGACCTCGACGGCGGTCACCGAACCCAGCACGGCCAGCAGGGCGTCGTCGTAGTCCTCGACGAACCGGTCGAACGGGTAGTCGTCGACCCCCGCAGCCACGAGCGCCCGGTGGTAGCGATCGAGCAGGCGTTCCACCTCGCGCTCGGGCACCGCCGGGTCGACGGAACCGGCGATGAAGTACGCCACATCGGCCACGGCCGGACCGATGTGGGTGAGCTGCCAGTCGATGAGGGCGCGCACTCCGTGGTCGCGAAAGAACATGTTGTCGAGTCGGAGGTCGCCGTGAACGAGGCATTGCGGAAGCTCCTCGTGGAGTCGCCGGTTGCGGGCCACGCCGTCGTCGCGGAGACGGTCCAGCAGGGATCTCATGTGGGTGCTGACGTTTCGGCCCTCGCCTTTGAGGAAGCTCCGGCGCCAACCGAGAAAGCTCGCTTGGAACAGCTTCGGCGCGATGCCCCCCGACTGCAGCCACGGCCCGCCCGCCGGCAGACGATCACCCCAGGTCGCGGCGTGGAGCCGGGCGGCCAACTCCAGCACCGCGCCGATCCGCTCGAGGTCGGCGCCCGCCACCTGGTCGCCGATCTCGGCCGGCGCGAGGTCTTCGAGGATCAGCACGCTCGCGCGCGTCTTCGGCGTCACGAGCCGCTGCAGCAGCCAGGTGAGGATCCGCAACAACCACACCGGAAGCCGCTCGGCCTTCCTGAGGCTCTCCATCTGCTTCGCCATGTCGGGGTTCGGGTCGACGTCGGCGTAGTAGAGCGCGGGAACGGGGATGTCGAGGGTCGGCAGGATCTCCTAGTACATGCGCACTTCCCGCTCATAGACGCCCAGCAGCTCCGACCCCTCACGATTGTCGTCGATCGAGGTCGGCACCTTCGCGACCATCGTCGCCGGGCCGTCGCCGCCCTCGTAGGTGACCGTGAGACGGGCGAGGTCGCCGGCGAACCCGACCCCGGTGCCGAGAACCACCTGGTCGCAGGCAACGACTCGGGTGGCCGGCGAGATGACGCCCGTGGTCCGCAACGCGTCGGTCAACCAGTCGGCCGTGATGTCGGCGAGACGGTTCGGGATCGTCGGGTCCATCCCGAAACCGTAGCCCCGAGCCGTTCGACCGGAAGAAGAGGCGCGAGACCGATGCCCAGCAGGTGATAGGGGAACAGAATCGCCATGAACGCCACGATCGACAGATGAAACGCGACGACGAGGCCACACCAGAGCGCGGCGAGGCGACGGCTCACCAGCGCGAGCGGGGCCCCCAACTCGACGACCATCGTCATCACCGCCGACGGCGCCAGCAACCAGCCCTGCCGCAGGATCCATCCGCCCAACGGGGCCTGCGGATCGCCCATGACCTCCTTGCGGGCGTTGTCGAACGCGATCTGGTGCCGGAGCACATCGCCGTCGAGCCACGCCCATCCGCTGATGCGGAGCTTGGCCACACCGGCGAGAAAGTAGGTGCCGACGGTCAACACTGCCATGGCCTGCATCGCCCAGGTCGTGTCGCGGCGCCGGACGAAGGGCACCAGCGCCAACACGATCAGGTGCAACGCGACGAGGTTCTCGGTGTGATGGAGCTGACCCCAGGAGTTGCGATAGGTCGTGATCAACAGAAATCCCGCCGCGGCCACCGGACCCGAGATTCTCGGCACTCGACCCACGGCCATCAACGCGGCCGCGATCGGGGTGACGATCACCGCGAGGACGACGACGACCGCCGGAAGCGGCCCGTCGAGGAAGGCGAGCGGACCGACCGGATCGAGACGGCGGGGTGCGAAGTCGAGGGTGTCGAGCAGGTCGGTCGCCCGGATGGTGGTCCACAACGCGACGTATCCGGCGACGAGCACCCGGACGACGTCCGTGCGCGTCGGGACGGCCGGCGCCGTCACTCGCGACCCCCGCGGCAACGGGCCTCGGTCACGAAGGACAACGGTGGGGCCCCGTCCGCGACCAACGCGACCACGTCGATCTCCTCGGTCCGGATCTCGATGATGCGACCGGGTTCGACCCGTTCGGCGATCTCCGCGCACAGCGCCGCCGACTCGCCCCGCCGCACCGCACGGGTCACCGTGACCGACGCGAGGACCACCTCGCCGGTGCCGGCGATCAACTCGGGCGACAGCCGGCTTGCGGAGCCGTCCGGCTCGATGGCGACGGCGGTCGCCATCGAGTGCACCGCCCCGCGATCACCGGCGAACATCGGGTAGGTGGAGAGCGGATACGTGTCGCTGGTCGGTGGTCGCAGCAGCGGCGACAACACGACCACCGCCGCCGACAGCACCGCGAGCCGGGTGAAGGAGAGGTGCACCTCGGCAGCGTAGGACCTCCACCGCCGCGGCCGGAAACGATTGCCGATCCCGACCCACTTCACTATCTTCGTGGGGCGCCCCCGTTCCGGGTGGCCGCACCGACGAGGGGAGCCCGTACCGGCTGGTGCGAAGACGGGCCGGAAAGGCCCCGTGTCGACACAACTCCCACAGCCGAACCGCCACCGATCTCCCGAGCACATTCGCTCGTTGCTGATCAGCGCCGAGCCGAGCCGGCGTCCTCTCGACCAGGCCTCGACGCTGCCGCCGTCGCTGTTCGACGACCCGGAGTGGTTCGGCGCCGAACAAGATCGCGTCTTCTTCACCGGTTGGGTCGCCGTCGGACGCTCAGCGGACGTCGCCGAACCCGCTTCGTATCTCACGGCCTCCGTTGCCGGCGAACCCGTGATCGTCGTTCGGGACAAGGTGGGCGGTATCAGAGCCCTTTCCAACGTCTGTCGTCACCGATCGACGACGATCATCGAGGGCGCCGGATCCGCGGCATCGCTGTCGTGCCCCCATCACCAGTGGACGTACCGGCTCGACGGCACGCTTCTCCACGCGCCGTCGATGCAGGAGGCGTCGAACTTCGATCTCGCGGACCACTGCCTTGCCGAGTTTCGCCTCGCGGATTGGAATGGCTGGTTGCTCGTCAACCTCGACTCGCGGGCCGCATCCCCTCATGCGCTCACACCGACCCTCGATGCCCTCCTTGAAGGGGAGCGGATCGCCGAGATGCGGTCGGTCGGGGTGAGGGACTGTCCGTCTCCGTGGAACTGGAAGATCTCGATCGAGAACTTCCTCGAGTCGTACCATCACCGCGGGACCCATCCCGAGACGCTCGAGCCCGTCTATCCCGGTGACCGGTCGTTCGTGCCGGAGTCGGGGGAAGAACCCTGGAGCGCGGTCGATCACGTCAGTGTGGTCGACGACCAGGATCCGTTCATCGCCATCGTGCGGTACCCATCGCTGGCGTTCGCCGTGCTTCGCGGAATCGGCATGGCCTGGTTCCGGCTCACACCCGAAGACGTCAACACGACGAGCATGCAGATCGAGGTCTTCACGCTGCCCGAGCACTCGGATGATCCCGGGATCGGTGTGGCGCTGCTGGATGCGCTCGACGCCGTCAACCGCGAGGACGTGCGGGTGAACCGACGAACTGCACAAGGGCTGCGGTCCCGCTTCGCTCGACCCGGACGAATCAGTCACCTGGAGGCGGCGACATGGCACTTCCGTCGCTGGCTCCTCGCGTGCATCGACGATCGGTCACCCGGCACGGCGTCGGGCGCCGCGTCCGACGCGCCCGTTCTCCCCCCGCGACGCTAGGTTGCCGACGTGTCCGCCCTGACCCGCCGCCTCCTGTTCATCGCCCTCGGCTGGACGCTGGTCTTCGGCCTGACCGGGATCGCCGTGCACCCCGAACGCTGCGGGCGCCCGACCGACGAGGATCTCCGGCAGGCAGCGCAACTCGCGGTCGACTGGTTCGCCGCCAACATCGAAGCGGACGGCGACTTCCTCTACCGCTACGACCGGGACCGTGCACAACCCGAGCCCGGCTACAACGACACCCGCCATGCCGGGGTGCTGCTTTCGCTCTGGCAAGCCGAACGGGCCAGCATCGAAGGGGCCGGCGAGGTCGCCACGCGCGCCTTCGCCCGAGTCGAACGCCGACTGGTCGACACCAGCGTCGGGCCGGCGTTCGGGGGCGGCCCGACGCTCCCGTCCGGCGCGACCGGGCTCCTCGTGGCCGCGCTCGACGAGCGACGTCTCGCGACGGGCGCGACCGACCTCGACGAGTTGCTCGTCTCGCTGGGCCACACGCTGGCCGCCACCGTCAACGACGACGGCAGCGTCAGCGCCGACATCGACCGCCGGACCGGGCCCGGTGACCACCGTTCTCCGTTCTTCACCGGCGAGGTCATGTGGGCGCTGGCCCGTCTCCATCTGACGTTCCCGACGGAAGGGTTCGACGAACCCGCCCTTCGCATCCGGCGCTACCTGATCGACGACCGGGACGAGGTCGAGAGATGGTGGCCGCCGCTGTCCGACCACTGGGCGGCCTACGCGTTCGAGACCATGGACCGGTGGCCCGATCCGCCGGCTATGTCGGCGGCCGACGACGACTGGCTCGATCGTCAGCTCGGGCTGTTCGGGCTCCAGGTCCGCTACGAGTCGCAACGGCGCGGCGGGGTGACCCGGCTGACCCGGGGTCCGATCGCGCTCGCGGCCGGTGTCGGAACGCTCGAGGAGGGGATCGGGAATCATCTTCTGTGGCTGATGCGCCGCGGGGAGAGAACCGACGACTTCGACGTGCTCACGGAGCGGGCCGATTGCGCTGCGTGGTTGTTGGTGCAACGTCAGGTGACACCGCGAGACGCCGCCGATGATGTCGAGCCGGAGCGTTCGATCGGCGCCTGGTTCCGTCTGGGCGACACCCAGATGGACGACCAGCAGCATGCGCTGTCGGCGCTTCTGATCCTCGCTGATGTCCGCCAGGCCGCCGGATCGGGAGCATCCTCGTGACCCTCACGTTGCTCGTTCTCGCCGCGATCGCCGCCGCCAACCCGTTCAGAGCGGCGTCGGCCTCGCCCGCCGGCGACCGAGCGCCGGCCGTGGTCGTCGCCTCGTCGGTCAGCATCGGCGCGGTGATCGTGCTCGCCATCACCTCCGGGCCCGTGCTCGACACCATCGACGTCACCGGCCCGTCGGCTCGCATCGCGGCGGGCATCGCCCTCGTCGCGGTGTCGCTCAGAGACGTCGTGGCTCCGCCGCCGAAGCCCGAACCGGGCCTTGCCGGCTGGAAGGCCGGCCTCGTGCCGCTCACGGTTCCCGCGACCTTCTCACCCGCGTTGGCGATCCTCGCCGTCGCCGCCGGTGCGGACCGGGGAGTGGCCGTCACCACGATCGCCATCGCGCCCGCCCTGGCGCTCGCCGCCCTCGCCGCGATGCGACCTCCGACTCGGGGACTCCGGCCCGCCGCGGCGATCGTCGGTGGCTTCGGTGCCGCCATCGCCGCCTTCGTCGTGCTCGACGGGATCTACTCGATCTGACCGGGTCGCCCGCTCACGCGAACGTGGCCAACAGTTCGGCCGCTTGCGCATGGTCGAGCAGGAGCACATCCGCGCCGCCGGCAGTGATGAACCGGGTGGTCGGCAGCGTCGCGGTGACCGGGTCGGCACCTCGAACCGCGAGACCGAGGGAGAGGGCCCGCCGCAGGCCGAGCCGGTCATCGACCCGCACGTTGCCGGCGACGCCCTCCAGCGCCGAGAGCAGCGTGAACGGGTTCCGGGTCGACCCGAGCTCCGCGAACACCGCGGCGAGGAACCGTTGCTGGCGCATGACCCGGCCCAGGTCTGCGGTCGGGTCCCGACGGGCCACACCATCGACGATCTCCGTGTAGCTGCGCGATCTGACGTACGCAAGTGCCTCGCCGCCGTCCAACCGTCGCGGCCCGGCCTCGGCCACCGAGAGTCCCGACTTCGCGTCGGACGCCGGGTAGGGGAAGTCCACCGTGACACCGCCCAGGGCGTCGACCAGGGCCAGGAAGCCCGCGAAGTCCACCTCGAGATAGTGGTCGATCCCGATCCCGAGCTCGTCCTGCACCGTTCGGACCAGCTGCTCGGGGCCACCGATGGCGAACGCGGCGTTGATCCGTCGGTTCCGACCGTCGACCTCGACCCAGAGATCCCGCGGAATCGCGAGCAACCGCACATCGTCACCGTCGACCCTCAGCACCGCGATGGTGTCGGTCCGCTCACCCTCCGCCCCGAAGATGACGCCGGAGTTCGCCACATCGGGATCGACACCCTCTCGCGAGTCGGTGCCGACCACGAGATAGTTCGTGGCCGTCGCGCTCCCCGCCAAGACGTCACCGAGATCGAGCCGATCGACACCGGACCAGCTCCGCCACGCCGCGACGCCCAGGTACGCGGGAACGAGGCCGATCAGGATCACGACGGCGACGATCACCCGCCGACGCCGCCGGCGCGGCCGACGAGGACCCGGCTGCGAGGGACGCGACGGCGCGCCATCGGCCGGTGGCGTCGATGGCACATGAAAGGATCGGGGATCGGTCGGAGGGCCGCTCACCGGACAAGTCCACCACGACCGCGGGCCGCTTCCCACCCACCGGCGTGCCACTTCCGTCACAGGGGCCTGGGTATCGTTGGTGTTTGCGCCTCATCCGCTGTCCGCCCATGTCTGCTCCGCGTCCCCTCCCGACCGCACCGGTCCCGTACCGCCGCCACCGCTGGTCTGCGCGACGCGTCGCCTCGGCGTTGGTGGCGCTGCTGGTGTTCCTCGCCGGCCCGGTGGCCGCGCAAAACGACACGCCCGACGCCCCCGATGAGTCCGAAGAATCCATCGGCGACATCCGAAAGGACCGCGAGGAAGCCCGCGACGCGGAGGCCGCCGCGCTCGAGCAGCTCGAGCTCCTCGAGCTCGAAGACGAGAAGCTGGGAGAGGTCGTGGCCACGATCCAGGCCGCCGTCGACGCCCAGGCGTCGCAGGTCCAGGCCGCCCGCCAACGACTCGACGCGGCGAGAGACGAGGTCCGTCGCCGCGAAGAGGCTGCCGAGGCGGCCGCGGCGGAGATCGAACGGACCGAGCAGGCCATCCGGGATCGGGCCGTCGACACCTTCGTCGGGACCCAGGGGCAGATCGAACCGTGGCTCACCTCCATCGATCTCAACCGGACCGCGATCCGTCTCGCCATGATCGACTTCACCGCCGGAACCGATCGTGACCAGCTCGATGATCTCCGCAGGATCCAGGCGGAGCAGGAGGAGAACCTTCGAGCCGGTGAAGATGCCCGCGCCGAAGCCGACTCGCTCCGAATCAGACTCGAGGTCGAGCTCGACGAGCTCGAGGCCCGAAACGCCGTGCAGGCCCGCATCCAGGCCGAGCTGCAGAGCCGCATCTCGGAATGGGAGAACGAGGCTCGACGTCGTGCCCGAGAGGCGGAGGAGCTGACCGAGCTGATTCGCGAGAAGCAGGCCGAGGAGCTGGGTTTCGACCCCGGTGATCCGGGTGCGGCATCCGTGGAGGGGTTCGTCTTCCCGACCGATGGCGAGGTCCGGTCCGGGTTCGGGCCGAGGGTTCACCCGATCTTCGGCTCCCTTCGGCTCCACAGCGGCTTCGACATCAGCGGCTCGTCCGGTCAGGCGGTTTGGGCCGCCAAGGAAGGTCGCGTCATCTTCGCGGGGGTCAAGGGCGGCTATGGGATCACGGTGATCGTGCAGCACGAGGGCAACGTCGCGACCCTCTACGCCCACATGAGCGCCCTGCGGACCAGTGAAGGCGAACAAGTCGACACCGGTGACATCGTCGGGCTCGTCGGGTCCACCGGGTGGAGCACCGGACCCCACCTCCACTTCGAGACACGCGTCGACGGCGTGCCGAAGGATCCGGCGCTGTTCGTTCCCGTGTGACGTCGAGTTGTCGGCGGGTCGTCGACGCCTCCCGAACGCGAAGTAGGTTTCCCCCGTGCTCGTGTGCGTGGGCGATCTGGTCGAGGAAATCCTCGTACGACTTCGGGCCGACCCGGTCCGGGGCGGCGACGCGATGGTTCGTTCGGCGCGGGTGAGGGGGGGAAGCGCCGCCAACGTCGCCGCGCTCGACGCAGAGATGGGCGGCTCCCCCCGATTCGTCGGCAAGGTCGGCGACGACCATGTCGGTCACACCCTCGTCGAGGATCTTCGTCGCCGCGGGGTCGACAGCCGCGTCGAGTTCGCGGGCGGCACCGGCGTGATCGTCACGATGATCGGCAAGGGCGGAAGAAGCCGCCTGATCGACCGGGGTGCGTCACGCCGACTTTCGGGAATCGACCCTTCGGTGCTCGAGGAGGCCGACCATCTCTATCTCGCGGCCGGGGCGTTCACCGACGACCCGCTGGCGAGCGCAGTCGATCGTCTCCTGGGCGAGGTCGCGGATCGACGACTCCCTGTCTCGATCGGCGGCCCGACGGCAACCGAGTTGGAGAGCATCGGGGCCGAGCCGTTCCTGCAGCTCTGCGCCACGATGCGCCCCGCCCATGTGGTCGTGAATCGCGTCGAGCACTCCGGTCTCGGGTTGGCCGCCAGAGAGGCGATCGCCGGTGCCACGGTCACCGTTGTGACCAACGGGCGCCGTCCGACCCTCGTGATGGAGGGGCACGACGTTCGAGCGGTCGAAGTCCCGCCGGTCGACGACATCCTCGACCGCACCGGCGCGGGTGACGGCTTCATGGCCGGGTTCCTCGCGTCGCGTCGCCGCGGCGCCGACGCGGTCGCCGCGGTTCACGCCGGCCACCGCGTCGCGGCGCGAGTGCTTCGACGGCTGGGACCAACCGCCCTCGGTTGATGCCGGTGGCACCCCGGGTCAGGTGCCGAGCTCGGCCATCAACGCGGCGACGATCTCACCGATCGGTGGGGCCGGTGTCACCCCCAAGGGGTCGAGCGTGAAGGAGACGGGCGTCCCGTCGGGTCCGACCGCACCGACTGTCACCGCGAGCTGGCCGACCGCGGGAGCCTCACCGACGACGATCTCGAGCAGGCCACCGTGAGGATCCATGAAGACGACCTCGCCGACGACGTGTCCGGCCTCGACCAACCGAGCCAGGAGCTCGTCGGGAGGGCAGTCGATCAGGAAGTAGCCGTCGACATCGCCCGGCGGGGGCGTCGCCGGCCGCGACGGCGCCGGCGGTCGCGACGGCGGCCGGACCGGCGACACCGTCTTGCCCTGAGCTCGCCGCAGCACCCGTACCGCCTCGTTGATCCGCGACGCCTCGCGCGCCGTTCCCCCCGCGTCGGGATGTGCGTCGCGGATGCGTCGGCGATGCGCGGCCCGCAGCTCCTTTTCGTCCCCGCCGACCGCGACGCCGAGAATCAACCGTGCCTCGTCCTCGTCCACGCCCTCATTGTGGCGTAGCGGAGCGGTGAATCACCGCGTGGCGTTCGCCCGCCGAGCCAGGGCGGTGTCGAGGGCGGCATCGGCTCGCGCGGCCGCGCCGGCCAGCCCTCCCGAACGACGGCGCACCGAATAGGCGACGTCGACGTCGAGACCGCACTCCCGCAGATCGCGGTGCAGTTCCCGGGCCCGGCGGGAGAGCGCGAGGGCCCCGTCGATCGGAACCGCGACGACGCCGAGCCGGCCCGCGGTGATCATCTCCGTCCGGTCGGTCCAGCCGAGATGCCGGTCGATGATGGCCAAGACGGCCGCCTCGGTGAGCGCCCGCGTGTCCTCGTCGATGTGGCGGAGGAGCTCCCCGCCGAAGTTCACGACCAATACACCGGCCCCGAAGCCCTGCCGCGCGACATGGCGTTCCTCGTTCTCCAACAACTGTGCCCACCCGCCGGTCGTGACGGGAGTGGTCTGTGTCGATCGTCCGATCGAGAGCATGATGACCTCCCAGTGCCTTTTGGTCCCTCAATCGGCCGAGGAACGAAACCGGCCGAGCGAACCGACGCGAACGTCACGGGACCGTCACGCAAGTCCGACGGTGCGTCCACCGAATCGACCGCACAGCGTGACGACCCTCGGATTCCTTCACGGCGACCTACGCTCGCGACCGATGA
Source organism: Actinomycetes bacterium (assembly GCA_024276495.1). Taxonomy (GTDB): domain Bacteria; phylum Actinomycetota; class Acidimicrobiia; order Acidimicrobiales; family Aldehydirespiratoraceae; genus JAJRXC01. The sequence continues at coordinate 61,894 of JAJRXC010000110.1, read as the reverse complement.
CACCGCAGACCATCCCACCCGAGACCATGACCTTCGTCGGTGCCGGCGGTGCGCCGCTCTCCGCCACGATTCGGCGGCCCGACGGACCGGTTCGCGGCAGCGTGCTGATGGCGCACTGCTTCACCTGCTCCAAGGACCTGCACACGACGACCCGGCTCGCCAACGCCTTCACCCAGGCCGGCTGGATCAGCTTCGCCTTCGACTTCACCGGCCTGGGGGAGAGCGGCGGGAGCTTCAGCGAGTCGACCGTCAGCACCGATGTCGCCGACCTGACCAGGGCCGCCGTCGCCATGCTCGAACGTCGAATCGGCCCATGCCTGCTGCTGGGCCACAGCCTCGGAGGGAGCGCATCGATGCTCGCCGCCGCCCGTCTTCACACCGTCGACGCGGTGATCTGTGTCGCCTCCCCGGCCGACGTCCATCACATCCGCCGTCTCCTGCCGGTCGACGCGGGCGCCGACGGCAAGCCGTTCTCGATCTGCGTCGGAGGCCGGCCCTTCGACCTGAACCCCGACTTCCTCGACGACCTCGACAACCACGACGTGCTCGCCGCGGCCCGTTCACTCGAACGGCCGGTGCTCGTCGTGGAGGCCGGCGACGACGAGATCGTCGGCCGCGACCAGACCCGCGCCCTCGCGGCCGCCGCGACCGCCGACCTCGCGGTGGTCGAGGGTGCCGACCATCTGTTCGCCAACCGTGACCATGCGCGCCGACTGGCCGACGTCGTGGTCGAATGGGCGTCTCGTCACGCGTCTGGATAGCGTGTCCCGGTCTTTCCACGCGGCCGCCCATCGTCGGGCGGCCGTTCAACGAGGCGACGAACAGGAGAATTCGTGAGCGCCGTTCCCTATCTGGCCCTGATCTCGGCACTTGCCGGGCTCGGCTTGGCCGGCTTCTACTTCAAGGCCGTCGAGGCCGCCCCACCCGGCAACGCCCGCATGGTTTTTCTCATGGAGGAGATCCAGAAAGGTGCGAAGGCCTTCCTGAAGAAGGAATACACGTGGGTCTCGGTCTTCGTCGTCATCATGATGATCCTCCTCGCGGCGGTCATCACCCCCCTCGCGTCGATCAGCTACCTCCTCGGCGCGTCGCTGTCGGCCGCCGCAGGCTACGCGGGCATGACCGTCGCCACGATGGCCAACGCCCGCACCACCGAAGCCGCCAAGGACGGCCCTGGAAAGGCGTTGCCGATCGCCTTCCGAGGTGGCGCGGTGATGGGATTCTCGGTCGCCGGTCTCGCCCTGGCGGGCCTGATGTTCACCTATCTGCTGTTCGTGGTCTGGATCGAGGCCGACGACGCGTTCGAGATCGTCACGGCCTATGGCCTCGGCGCATCGTCGATCGCCCTGTTCTCCCGCGTCGGCGGCGGCATCTACACGAAGGCAGCCGATGTCGGTGCCGACCTCCTCGGCAAGGTCGAGGCCGGAATTCCCGAAGACGACCCCCGCAACCCGGCGACCATCGCGGACAACGTCGGTGACAACGTCGGCGATGTCGCCGGCATGGGGGCCGACCTCTTCGAGTCATACGCCGGCTCGATCATCGCCCCGATCTCCCTCACCGCCTTCGCGCTCGGCGTGGCGTCGACCGATGCCGGTGCCGACGGCATCATCTCGTTCCTCACCTTCCCGATGGCCATCGCCTTCGTCGGCATGATCGGCTCGATCATCGGCTCGTTCATGGTGAAGGGCGGCGACAGCACCGACAGCAAGGCGCTGAGCAAGGCCTTGCACATGGGCACCAACGTCGCCATGGGCATCACCATCGTCGGCACGGTGGGCGTCGCCTACTGGATGTTCGGCGACAGCGACATCTTCCCGGAGAACGCGCCGTACGGCCTCGCCCTCTCGGTCATCGGCGGCCTGATCGTCGGCTGGGCGCTGGGCAAGACCGCCGAGTACTACACGTCGGAGCACTTCGCGCCGGTGAAGAAGATCGCCGCGCAGACCGAGACGGGCCCGGCCACCACGATCCTCTCCGGCATCAGCGCCGGAATGGTCTCGGTCGCGACCTCGGTGGTCCTCATCCTCGCCGGGGTCGGCATCGCCTACTGGGGCGGTCAGGTGACCCTCGGGTCCGACACCGACTTCGCGGGCATCTACGGCATCGCCGTCGCCGCCATCGGCATGCTGGCGACCACCGGCGTCGTCGTCTCCGTCGACGCCTACGGTCCGATCGCCGACAACGCCGGCGGCATCGCCGAGATGGCCGAGCTCGACCCGTCCGTTCGGGAGGTCACCGATGCCCTCGACTCGCTCGGGAACACCACGGCCGCGGTGGCCAAGGGATTCGCGGTCGGGTCCGCTGCCCTCACCGCCCTTGCCCTGTTCAAGAGCTTCGAGTTCGCCGTTCAACAAGATGGCGGAAGCCTCAATCTCAACATCGGCGAGGTCGACGTCTTCATCGGGCTCTTCCTCGGCGCCGGGCTACCGTTCTTGTTCGCCGCGCTCACGATCGACGCGGTCGGCCGTGCCGCCGGCGCGATGATCGAGGAGGTGCGTCGCCAGTTCCGGGAGATACCGGGTCTGCGGGAAGGCAAGGAGGGCGTCGTGCCCGACTCGGCCCGCTGTGTGCAGATCTCCACGGAGGCATCCCTCAAGGAGATGATCATCCCCGGCGCACTCGCCGTGGTGGTGCCCCTCGTGGTCGGTTTCATCGACGTCGATGCGCTCGGTGGCCTCCTCGCCGGCGCGCTGGTGACCGGCTTCGCCCTCGCGATCTTCATGGCCAACGCCGGTGGCGCGTGGGACAACGCGAAGAAGTACATCGAGGCCGGCGCCCACGGCGGCAAGGGTTCCGACAACCACAAGGCCGCGGTCGTGGGCGACACGGTCGGTGACCCCTTCAAGGACACCTCCGGCCCGGCGATGAACATCCTCCTCAAGGTGATGACCATCGTCTCGCTTGTGTTCGCCAGCGCGTTCGTCTGAGGATCACCGCCCGAACGTCCCTCCCAACCCAACCCGCCCAACCGGCCCCTGCCCCCCCGATCCTCCTCTCCCGGCTTTTCTGACGCGTTGATCGCGCATGGCGCGACCAGGTCGTCAGAAAAGCCCGGGGGGACGGGGCGGGCGGGGCGGCGGGAGACGGAGGGGTCGATCGGCCCTGGGCGCGCACAGCCGAAGCCGGTACCGTGCGGTCGATGAGCGACACCTCGACCGTGCGCCGCACCCTCCGACTCGACCAACGGGCTCGCCGTCTCGCCCTCGATGCCGACGACCAAGCCGCTGCCTCCATGGCCGTCATGGCCCGTCTCGCCCGACTACCCATCCTGCGGTCCGCCGACACGATCGCCGGCTATCGCGCAGTTCGCGGAGAGCTCGATGTCGACGCGGCCCTGACCCTGCTGGCCGAACGGGGCGCGAGGATCACGATCCCGCGGGTCGCCGGTGAACATCTCGAGTTCGTCTGCTGGGATCCCGTCGACGACACCACCCCGGGCTCGTTCGGCATCCCCGAGCCGATCGGCGACCGGACCGTCCCGCTCAGCGCCCACGACGTCGTCCTCGTCCCACTCGTCGCGTTCGACGCGGACGGCCATCGGCTCGGGCAGGGCGGCGGCTTCTACGACCGGGCCCTCGCACGGGCAACACCGCGGCCCGTCGTGATCGGCATCGCCCACTCGTTCCAGCAGGTCGACTCGATCCCGACCGAACAATGGGACGTCCCGATCGACGCGGTGGTCACCGAAGACCACATCCTCGAGTTTCGTCCTGGGACATTCGACCCCGCCATCTGACCGAAACGGCGCGGAACGGAGTAGAAAACATCCGTGCACGTCATCGTCGTCGGAGCCGGAGAAGTCGGTTCCTATGTGGCCGAGCGCCTCAGCCGAGAAGGCCACGACGTGGCGATCGTCGAGATCGACGACTCCCGGCTCCGTCAACTGAGCGATGATCTCGACGTGCTCACCATCCGGGGGAGTGGCACCCACCCACGGATCCTTCGACGGGCCGGCGTCGAACAGGCCGATCTCCTCGTCGCGGTGACGAGCAACGACGAGGTCAACCTCGTCTCGTCGCTCCTCGCGAAGTCGATCGGTGTCGAGAGAACCATCGTGCGCATCGAGGCCGCCGAGCTGCGCGGATCCGATGCCGCCGCCATCCGCGACGCGTCCGGGGCCGACCTCGTGATCGACCCCGATGCCGAGACCGCGGCCGAGGTGCTCGAGCTACTCGACTTCCCCGGCGCCGACGAGGTCACCTACATGGCCGGCGGCGAAGTGATCGTCGTCGGCGCCCGTCTTCCCGACCACGCCCCGCTGGTCGGCCGGACGTTGAAGGAGATCGGCGAGGAGTTCGAACCCGACTGGGACTTCGTCGTCGGGTCGATCGGCCGGGGCGACGAGACCATCATTCCCCGCAAGGACCACCGGCTCGAAGCCGGCGACCACCTTCGGGTCGCGGTCAAACGACGGGCCCGACGCGCGGTCATGGAGTTGCTCGGTGTCGGTCGTGGGAAGCTGAACCGGGTGATGCTGTTGGGCGGAGGCCGAACCGCCGAGATCCTCGCCGAGCGGCTCACCGCCCGCGGCGTGCGGGTCGTCATCGTCGAACGCGACGCCGAACGAGCCCGCACCCTCGCGGAGAACCTCGACGATGCCCTCGTGCTCGAAGGCGACATCGCCGATGCCGACCTCCTCGAAGAGGCCGACGTGGGCCGCTACGACATGGTCGTCGCGCTGACCGGAGAGGACGACGCCAACATCCTCGCGTGTCTCTACGCGAAGTCCGCGGGAACCGGCGAGACCGTCGCCGTGCTCCACCGTCTCGCACTGCTCAGCCTGCTCGAGGAAGCGGGAATCGACGTCGCGTTGTCGCCTCGCACCGCAACCGCCAACGGCGTGTTGCGCTTCGTGCGAGGTGGCGTCGCCGCCGTCGCCACCTTCCTTCACGGGGAGACGGAGGTCCTCGAGTTGGAGGTCGCGATCGACAGCCCGGCCGACGGTGCCCTCGTCAAGGATCTCGGCCTCCCGAAAGAGGTGCTGATCGGGGCCCTCATTCGCGACGGGAAGGCCCAGATCGCCCGCGGAAGAAGTCGTCTCCGAGGCCGTGACCACATCGTCGCGTTCGCCATGCCGAGTGCGGTCGACGAGGTCCACCGAGTCCTGGGGTGAACGCTCGCCCCGTCCCGAGCGCGCCGACGCCAACGCCCCTCGATGGCGGACGCTCCCGACGTCAGTCCTACGCCCGGCTCGCGATCACCGACGGGATGGCAGCGCTCGGGGTCGTCACCGCCCTGTGTGGCCTGGCCGGGATGTTCGACGACCGTGGCGATGCGCTGTTCCTCCTCCTCACCGGGTCGACCGCGATGGGCGTCGGAATGGTCGGCCGCCGGACCCTGCAACGCCGCCACCGGCCCGCTCCCGGCCGGATTCTGAGCGGCCTCGCCCTCGCCTGGTTGATCCTGGTCGTGGTCGGCACCGGCGTGTATCTCGGCACCGGCACCATCGACCGGGTCGACGATGCGTTCGTCGAAGCCGCCGCCGGGTTCAGCACCACCAACGTGACCGTCCTCGACCCCGGGGAGCTCTCCGTCTCGATGCAGCTGTGGAGGGCGGCAACCCAGTGGGTCGGAGGGTTCTTCGGCATCCTCGTCGCGGTCGTCGCCCTTCCCCTCGCGCTGCGGGGCCGGGTGCTCGCGAAGGGGGACTCCCACCACACCGGCGACCGGCTGGCGCCGACACCGACCCTCGGGCGCCGCCGTGTGCTGTCGATCTACTCGGCACTCACCGTGGCGTTGGTCGCCGGCTACCTGCTCACCGGGCTCGGGACGCTCGACGCCGTGGTCCACGCGCTCACCACGATCTCGACCGGTGGCTTCTCGTCGCAGACCGACTCGTTCGTGGGATTCGGCACCGGCGCACGAACGGTGGCCATGGTCGGCATGGTGACCGCCGGTAGCAGCTACTTCGTGGTGTGGTGGGCGGTGCGCGGGCGTCTGCGCCCGGTGTGGCGCAGCACCGAGCTCCGACTCTACGCCGCGGTGCTCGCCGCCGGATCCGTTCTCGTCACCATCGGCGGCGACGGCATCGCGGTCGGCGACGCGATCTTCACGTCGGTGTCGGCGATCAGCACGACCGGGTACGCCGTCGGCGACTGGACGGTGCTCGACGACTCCGTTCTCATGGTCCTGCTCATCTTGATCGGCACCGGATCGATGTCGGGCAGCGCCGGTGGCGGACTCCACGTCGTCCGGGCGTGGGCCCTGATGGGGTTCGCGCTCCGTGAGCTGCGGCGTCAGCTCGACCCGTCTTCCGTCGTCGTCGTCAAGCAGGGAGGCGGCGCCATCGACGAACGGGTTCTCGAGCGCACCACCGGATATCAGATCGCCCATCTCGGCCTGTGCGGCCTCGCCGCGTTCCTGCTCGCCGCGGCGGGTGTCGATGTCGTCGCCGCGATCTACACCGGCATCTCGGTGTTGTCGACGAACGGCCCGGGGGTCGGCGCCGGCCCCTTCGGCGACATCACCGGGTTCTCCCCGATCGCCCGGCTGTTCCTCGTCCCGTTCATGCTCGCCGGCCGCCTCACCATCTTGCCGCTGCTGCTCGGTGTCGCGTGGTTGTTCCGGGCCCAGAGCGGGCTCGAACGGCGGGCCCGCCGACTGCTCAGGGCACGCCGATGACCGACGCGGCCCCCGCCCGGTCGCGAGAGGTGCTCGAGCCCGACCGCGCACCGGCACGGTTCGGGGCGCGGCCGAACACGACCCTGCACGTCATGGGCATCGCGCTCGTCTTCGTCTCGGTCGGCATGGGGCTCAGCACCGTCCTCGAAGCGCTGTCGACGAATCGCGACACGGTCGGCCTGCTGATCTCGACGATCGTGTGCGCCGGGCTCGGTCTCGCGTTGTGGCGGAGCACCACCGCGGGTTCGGTCCGGGCCCGCTCGATCTTCGCCGCGGTCGGCTGGACCTGGATCGTGGTGACCCTCATCGGTTCGCTGCCCTACCTTCTCTCCGGCACGTTCGCCATCCCCGGTGCCGACTTCGTCGAGCAGGTCGTCAACTCCGTCTTCGAGTCGGCGTCGGGCTACTCGTGCACGGGCTCCACCGCGCTCCGAGACTTCGATCGTCCGGGCCGGGGCCTGTTGATGTACCGCCAGGCGACACAGTGGTACGGAGGGATGGGCATCGTCCTTCTCGCCGTCAGCGTGCTGCCGTTCCTCGGCGTCGGCGGCCTCGACCTCATGACCGCCGAGGCACCGGGGCCCGCCTCGGACCGGCTGGCTCCCCGGGTCTCGGAAACGGCCCGCCACCTGTGGATCATCTACATCGTGTTCACGATCGTGGTCGCCGCGGCCCTCTTCATCGTGCCCGGTCCCAGTCTCTACGACAGTGTGGCGCACGCCCTCACGACGACCTCAACCGGCGGTTTCTCCCCATACGGTGCGTCGATCGGCTACTACGACAGTGTCGTCGTCGAACTGGTGGTGATCGCCGGGATGCTCTACGGCGGGATGAACTTCGCCCTGCACTGGCGGGCGGCGCGCGGCGAGCTCAGCGCCTACCGTCGAGATCCCGAGCTCCGCGGCTATCTCGCCATGGTGGCGGGAGCGGTCGTCATCGTCGTCGGCTTCTTGTGGCTCGACGACGGCATGGAGTTCGCCACGGCGCTGCGGGTGGGTGCGTTCAACGTCGTGAGCCTCGGCACCAGCTCCGGTTTCGGCAACGCGACCGGATCCGGCAGCGCCGGCGACTTCGTGACCTGGGCGCCTGCCGCGCAGATGATCCTGCTCTTGTTGTTCATCGCGGGCGCGTCGACCGGCTCGACATCGGGCGGCATCAAGGTCATGCGGGTGCAGGTGCTGTTCAACCACACGATCCGATCGATCCGCCGAACCCAACAGCCGCGGGCCGTGCTGCCGGTGAAACACGGCTCGACGCCGGTCGACGAGGACATCTTGTCCCGGATGGCGGGCTTCTTCTTGTTGTACGTGCTGATCGTCTCGATGGGTGTCATCGTCGTGACCGGCCTCGGTGGCGATCTCGACGCGACGATCGGCGCGGTGCTCGGGTCGCTCGGCAACATGGGCCCGGCCATCGGCAACGCAGGCCCGACCGCGTCGTTCTCCGACGCGTTCAGTCAACCCGCGCGGCTCGTGCTGGCGTTGCTCATGGTGATCGGGCGCCTCGAGATCTTCCCGATCCTCTTGATGTTCGCCGCCCCCTATCGGGCGATCAGGGATTCCGTCACCCGGTGAGCACGACGGTGAGGGCGGCGAGGAACCAGCCCGGATCGTGGCTGCCGGCCATCTCGCGGGCCGAATGCATCGCCAGCTGGGCGCACCCCGCGTCGACGACCGGGATTCCGAGGCGACCGGCCGACAGTGGGCCGATCGTCGAACCGCACGCGAGGTCGGTGCGGCTCACGAATCGTTGCATCGGGACGTTCGCGGTCTCACAGGCGAGTGTGAACCGCGCGGCGGTCTCGGCATCGGTCGCGTAGCGCTGGTTCGCGTTGATCTTCAGCACGGGGCCGGCGTTGACCTCGACCAGGTGATCGGGTTCATGACGGTCGGCGTAGTTGGGATGTGTCGCGTGGGCACCGTCGGCGGAGACGAGCAGGCTGTCGGCCCGAGATCGCGCCCGATCCTCGAGGTCACCGTCGAGCGCGGCGCCGATCCGGTCGAGGACGTCGCCCAGCAGGGGAGACGACGCCCCGGTGGTGGACACGCTGCCGATCTCCTCGTGATCGAACAGGCACAGCACGGGGATCCGCGGCCCGGGTGCGTCGGCCGCGGCCACGAGCGCGTCGAGGCCGACGAAGCTCGAGAGGAGATTGTCGATTCGAGCCGATGCGAGAAACTGCTCGTCGAGACCGGTGAGCGCGGCGGGGGTCACGTCGTGCGCCATGATGTCCCACGAGACGACGTCGGCGGCGTCCACGTCGAGCAGCGAGGCCAGGTAGGCAGAGAAGGTGGGCGTGTCGGCGCCAGTCGCCCAAAGCGGCACCATGTGGCGTTGTCGATCCAAACGCAGCCCTTTCTCGCCGATGTCGCGATCGAGGTGGATCGCCAGCTGTGGAATTCGCAGCAACGGCCGGTTGTCGCACACGAGTCGGAGCTCGACTCCGTTCTCCTGGCGCACCGCGACCCGCCCCGCGAGGCCCAGGTCACGATCGAGCCAGGAGTTGAGGAGGGCCCCTCCGTAGATCTCCACGCCGAGTTGGTGCCATGATCCGTTTCCGGTGTCGGGCTGCGGCTTGATCCTCAGATTGGGGCTGTCGGTGTGGGCGCCGACGATGCGGACCCCGCTTGCCGCCCGGTGGTGGTCGGCGACGACCCAGGCGACGAGGGAACCGCCCCGGCGAACGAACGACGCGCCCTCGGCCGGCACCGGGTCGGCGTCGGACAACTCCGAGAATCCGGCGGCGGCGAGGACGGACACCGCGGTTTCGACGGCGTGGTACGGCGTGGGCGACGCATCGATGAGGCCGGCCACGCGGCGGGAGACGGAGAGGTCGGGAGCGCGCATCGGTCTATGATGACGCAGTGACGGCCCGATGTGGTCGTCCCATTGCGCTCATCGCTACGATGCAACGCTCTGGTGGCCGGGCCAACGTCGTCCCTTCCGCACCGTTCACCGGGCTCACGCCCGGGCGCAGGAGACCTCGAGGAGACCCATGGTGGGCGATCTGCCACCCCGTCAAGGCCTGTACGACTCACGACACGAACACGATGCCTGTGGCGTCGGGTTCGTCTGCGACCTGCACGGCCGCGCCACCCACGAGATCGTCATGTTGGGGATCGGGGCCCTGTGCAACATGGAGCACCGGGGCGCCCAGGGCGCCGACATCAACACGGGTGACGGTGCCGGCATCCTCATCCAGGTCCCGGATCGGTTCTACCGCGATGTCGTCCCGTTCGAGCTCCCACCGGCGGGGGAGTACGCGACGGGGATCGCGTTCTTGCCACAGGATCCCGACGTCGCGATGATCGCGGCCGAGGCGGTCGAACGAATCCTCGACGAGGAGGGGCTCGACGTCCTCGGCTGGCGTGATGTGGCAACCGACGAATCGATGCTGGGATCCGGTTCGTTGATGACCATGCCGATCTTCCGGCAGGTGTTCGTGCGGGGAAGCGGCGACGACGGTGCCCCGCTTCGCGGCGTCGAGCTCGATCGGCGGGCCTTCATCGCCCGCAAGCGGATCGAGCACGAGATCTCCGTGGCCGAGGGCCCCGACCAGGTCAACGAGGCCATGGGTGGATCGTCCCAGACCCACGACGGCGTCTACTTTCCGTCGCTGAGCGCGGCGACGATCGTCTACAAGGGGATGCTGACGACGCCGCAGCTCGCGGCGTTCTATCCCGACATCCTCGACGAGAGGGTCGAGAGCGCGCTCGCGTTGGTCCACTCCCGGTTCTCGACCAACACCTTTCCGTCGTGGCCGCTGGCCCACCCCTACCGGTACGTGGCCCACAATGGCGAGATCAACACGATTCAGGGGAACCGCAACTGGATGCGGGCCCGGGAGGCGTTGTTGCGAACCCCCCCCCTCCCGGGGCTGGAGCGGGCCTTTCCGATCTGCACGCCCGGGGCCAGCGACACGGCGGGCTTCGACGAAGCCCTGGAGCTCCTCGTGCTCGGCGGCTACCCGATCGAAGAGGCCGTCTTGATGATGATCCCCGAACCGTGGGAACACCATGAGGAGATGCACGACGGACCCCGGGCGTTCTACCGCTACAACTCGACGCGGATGGAGCCGTGGGACGGCCCCGCGTCGATCGCGTTCACCGACGGCCGCGTGATGGGTGCGGTCCTCGACCGCAACGGGCTCCGGCCGTCGCGCTACTGGGTGACCGACGATGGGCTCGTGGTGATGGCCAGCGAGGTCGGTGTCGTCGAGATCCCCCAGGACCGGGTGATCGAGAAGGGCCGCCTCCAGCCCGGCCGCATGTTCCTCATCGACACCGAGCAGGGCCGGATCGTGCGCGACGACGAGATCAAGCAGCGCCTCGCCGAAGCCCGCCCCTACGGCGAGTGGCTCGACCGGCATCTCGTCACCCTCGACGATCTCCCCGCCGGCACGGCCCGTCCTCGGGGCGAAGGCGCGCTCGTGCAGCGCCAGCAGACCTTCGGGTACACCCTCGAGGAGAAGAAGCTGCTGATCGCACCGATGGCCCGTGACGCCAAGGAAGCGATCGGTTCGATGGGCACCGACACACCGATTGCCGTGTTGTCGTCACGCTCCCGTCAATTGAGCGACTACTTCCAGCAATTGTTCGCTCAGGTGACCAACCCACCGCTCGACGCGATCCGCGAGCGCATCATCACCTCCCTCTACGCCCGGGTGGGGCCTGAAGGGAACCTCTTCGACCCGACCCCCGAGTCGTGTCGGACCATCCACCTCGACAACCCGGTGATCGTCGACGACCAGCTCGCCCGTCTCGTGGCGCTCGACGGCGACGACGGGCCTCGCGGGTTTCGGACCGTGGTGCTCTCGCTGCTCTATCCGGTCGCCGACGGCGCGGCCGGTCTCGCCGGGGCCCTCACCCGGATACGGGAGGAGGCCTCGGCGGCGATCACCGACGGCGCCACCGTGCTGGTGCTCTCCGACCGCGGCACCAACGCCGAGATGGCGGCGATCCCGTCGCTGCTCGCCACCAGCGCCGTGCACCATCATCTCATCCGGGAGAAGACCCGCACCCGGGTCGGCCTCGTGGTCGAAGCCGGCGATGTGCGCGAGTGTCACCACATCTGTCTTCTCCTCGGGTACGGCGCGAACGCGCTCAACCCCTATCTCGTCTTCGAGACGATCGATGAGATGATCGCCCGGGGGGAGCACGGTCTCGATTCGTCGATGAGCCGCGAGACGGCCCACCAGAACTATGTGACCGCCGCCGGCGTGGGCATTCTCAAGGTGATGTCGAAGATGGGCATCTCCACGGTGGCCTCCTACACGGGGGCCCAGATCTTCGAGGCGATCGGCCTTGCCACCGACCTCGTCGACGAGTACTTCACCGGCACCGTCAGCCGTCTCGGAGGTGTCGGGCTCGATGTCCTCGCCGAGGAGGTCGCGGCTCGCCATCGCCTCGCCTTCCCGACCAACCCCGGACAGCGGGCCCATCGGACGTTGGAGGTCGGCGGCGAGTACCAGTGGCGCCGTGAGGGCGAGCATCATCTCTTCAATCCCGAAACGGTCTTCAAGTTGCAGCACGCGACCCGCGAGAAGCGCTACGACATCTTCAAGGAGTACACGGCCCGGGTGAACGACCAGTCGACCCGGCTCGGCACGCTGCGGGGCCTGTTCCGCTTCCGGTCCGACGAACGACCGTCGGTCCCACTCGAAGAGGTCGAGTCCGTCGAGTCGATCGTCCGTCGGTTCTCGACCGGCGCGATGAGCTACGGCTCGATCTCGGCGGAAGCCCACGAGACCCTCGCCATCGCGATGAACCGGATCGGGGCCAAGTCGAACACCGGCGAGGGGGGCGAAGACGCGCGCCGTTTCACGCCCGACGCCAACGGCGACCTTCGCCGGAGCGCGATCAAGCAGGCCGCCAGCGGCCGCTTCGGTGTGACCAGCGAGTACCTGGTCAACGCCGACGACATCCAGATCAAGATGGCGCAGGGCGCCAAACCCGGCGAGGGCGGTCAACTTCCCGGTCACAAGGTGTACCCGTGGATCGCGAAGACCCGACATTCCACCCCCGGCGTGGGGTTGATCTCGCCCCCGCCCCACCACGACATCTACTCGATCGAGGATCTCGCGCAGCTCATCCACGACCTGAAGAACGCGAATCCGAAGGCCCGGATACACGTCAAGCTGGTCGCCGAGGTCGGTGTCGGCACAGTCGCGGCGGGAGTGTCGAAGGCCCACGCCGATGTCGTTTTGATCTCCGGTCACGATGGCGGGACCGGCGCGTCCCCACTGACATCGATCAAGCACGCCGGCGGTCCCTGGGAACTCGGGCTGGCCGAGACCCAACAGACGTTGTTGCTCAACGATCTCCGCGATCGCATTGTCGTGCAGTGCGACGGACAGCTCAAGACCGGTCGCGACGTCATGATCGCCGCCTTGTTGGGCGCGGAGGAGTTCGGGTTCGCCACCGCGCCCCTCGTCGTCATGGGCTGCGTGATGATGCGGGTCTGTCATCTCGACACCTGCCCGGTCGGCGTCGCCACCCAGAACCCGGAACTCCGGGCCAAGTTCTCCGGTGATCCCGACTTCGTCGTGAACTTCTTCGAGTACATCGCCGAGGAAGTCCGCGAGCTGATGGCCGAGCTCGGGTTCCGCAATCTCGACGAGGCGATCGGCCAGGTCGAGGCCCTCGACGTCAGCGCCGCGATCGATCACTGGAAGGCCGACGGGCTCGACCTCTCGCCGATCCTGCACCTTCCCGAGATCGCCCGCGAGTCGCGTCGCCATCAGTGGAAGGAACAAGACCACGGCCTCGAGCTCGCGCTCGACCAGACCTTGATCCAACTCGCCGAGGGCGCCCTGTCCGACGGCCGTCCGGTGACCATCGACATTCCGATCCGCAACGTCAATCGTACGGTCGGAACCCTCCTGGGGTTCGAGGTGACCCGCACCTATGGAGGCGAGGGGCTCCCCGACGACACGATCATCGTCAACTTCGTCGGCTCGGCCGGAAACAGCTTCGGCGCGTTCGTGTCGAAGGGCATCACCTTGCGGTTGAGCGGCGACGCCAACGACTATGTCGGCAAGGGGCTCTCGGGTGGCCGAATCGTCGTCCGCCCACCCGACGACGCCGCGTTCGTCGCGCAGGACAACGTCATCGCGGGCAACGTCATCTTGTACGGCGCGACCGGGGGAGAGGTGTACCTGCGAGGCGCGGTCGGGGAACGCTTCTGTGTCCGCAACTCCGGCGCCATCGCCGTCGTCGAGGCGATCGGCGACCATGGCTGCGAGTACATGACCGGCGGCCGGGCCGTGATCCTCGGACCCACCGGTCGCAACTTCGCGGCCGGGATGAGCGGCGGAATCGCCTATGTGCACGACCCCGACGGTGTCTTCCCCGGCCGGGTGAACCACGAGATGGTCGACCTCGAACCGCTCGACGACGACGACCTCGAATGGCTGCGCGACCGGGTCGAGCGCCATCGTCACGAGACGGGCAGCGACATCGCCGCCCGCGTGCTCGCCGACTGGGGGACGACCGCTGGCGAGTTCGTGAAGGTCATGCCCACCGACTACCGCCGGGTGATCGAGGCGGCCGCCGCCGCCCGAGCGAGCGGCGACGACGAGACCGAGGCGATCATGGCCGCCTCACGGGGCTGAGGAGACGATCATGGCCGACCCACGCGGATTCATGAAGATCGACCGGGAGCTCCCGACCCGACGACCGGTGGCCGTCCGGCTCCAGGACTGGAAAGAGGTGAACGACAGCTTCCCCGACGACAAGGCGCGCGCCCAGGCGAGCCGCTGCATGGACTGCGGAATCCCCTTTTGCACCAATGGCTGCCCGCTCGGCAACATCATCCCCGACTGGAACGACCTCACCTACCGCGGGCATTGGCGCGACGCGATCGAGCGTCTCCACGCGACCAACAACTTCCCCGAGTTCACCGGCCGCCTGTGCCCCGCCCCGTGCGAGGCCGCGTGCGTGCTCGGGATCCACGAGCCCGCGGTGACGATCAAGCGCATCGAGGTGGAGATCGTCGACCGAGCCTGGGCCGAGGGGTGGATCACACCGCAGATCCCGACCGTCGACACCGGGAAGAGCGTCGCGGTCGTCGGCTCCGGGCCGAGCGGTCTCGCCGCGGCCCAACAACTCACGCGAGCCGGTCACCGCGTCGTCGTCTACGAACGAGCCGACCGCCCGGGGGGGCTCCTGCGCTACGGCATTCCCGAGTTCAAGATGGAGAAGCGCCATCTCGACCGCCGTATCGACCAGATGACCGCCGAGGGAACCGAGTTCCGGTGCGACACCGCCGTCGGGATCGACATCACCGCCGCCGACCTCCGAGCCGAACACGACGCCGTGATTCTCGCCTGCGGGGCGACCGCGCCGCGCGACCTGACCATCGCGGGCCGTGAGCTCGACGGCATCCACCAGGCGATGGAGTTCCTCCCGATCGCCAATCGTGTGCAGCAGGGCGACCTCGACGCGCCGACGCTCACCGCCGAGGGAAAGGACGTTGTCATCATCGGGGGCGGCGACACCGGCGCCGATTGCCTCGGAACATCGCTGCGCCAGGGCGCGGCGAGCGTTCACCAGTTCGAGATCATGCCGCGCCCTCCCGAGACCCGACCCGATGCCAACCCGTGGCCGACATGGCCGATGATCTTTCGGGTCAGCTCCGCCCACGAAGAAGGCGGTGAGCGCGACTACTCGATCAACACCGTGGAGTTCGTCGGCGACGAGTCGGGCCGGGTCACGACGTTGCGAACGGTCCGGGTCGAGCAGGTCATCACCGACGGCCGGATGAGCTTCGAACCGATCGCCGGGTCCGAGGAGGACTTTCCCGCCGACCTCGTCTTGTTGGCGATGGGCTTCACCGGCCCCGAGCGCGGCCCGCTGCTCGAGCAGTTCGGCGTCGAGCTCGACGACCGGGGCAATGTCGCGCGCGACGAGGGCTGGGCGACCAACGTCGACGGTGTGTTCGTCGCCGGCGACATGGGACGCGGCCAGAGCCTGATCGTCTGGGCGATCGCCGAGGGGCGGGCGGCCGCCGCCGAGGTCGACCGGCGCTTGATGGAGACTACCCAGCTCCCCGCACCGATCACTCCGACCACCGCCCCGCTGCGCTGAGCCGCCGGGGCCCCGAGGGTTGATGGGTCGTTCGGCTCATTGTCGCCGGGTCGGACAGCCCGGAGGCCTCAACTCCGAGCCGGCACCGCCGACGTGAGCCGGGAGGCATCCACCGTGGGTGCTCCGACGCTCAGAGGTCCCGCGCATGCTCAAGAGGATCAAGGTTCGAGGCAAGCTCCTGCTACTCCTCGCCACGCCGTTGGTGGCGGTGATGGTGTTCGCCTACTCGGGCATCGTCGACCGCACCGAGCAGACCGCGTTCCAAGAGGAAGAAGCCAGGATCGCAGAGCTCGCCAACGCCGGATCCGACCTCTCTCTCGCCATTCAAGTCGAACGTCTCGGGGTGCTCGAGGTCGAACGGATGATGATGGACGAGGGAACCGTCCTCACCGAAGAACGAGACGCGACGAACTTCCACCTCCACCATTGGATGGGAGCCGCAACCGCGGCGCGAGCCGACCTCGAGGATCCGGAGCTCATCAGCGCCCTCGACGATCTGATCGAACGACTGCCGACGACCCTGTCCCCGGATCGTGGCGCCGATGTCGTCACCGGCACCCTGCTCGGGTCCGCCGGGCGCGCCGTCGACGACATCACCCGCCGCCTGGCCGCCGAGGCGTCCGACCTCGACTTGTTCCGGGCCCTGACCGATCTCAACGCCCTGCTCAACATCCAGTCGTCGTACGCCACGATCACCTCCGTCGGTTCCGAGGCGATCTTCCAGGACCAGCTGAGCGCGGTCGCGGCGACACTCATCACCCAGGCCGAACGCACCGCCCAGAACAACATCGTCTCGTTCAACGAGACCGCCGACCAGCAGTACGTCGAGGATCTCCTCCGGCTCCAGACGACGGGCATCCTCCCCAGCCCGGCCGGAGGAACCGTCGACGCGTTGACCGAGGTGCGCCAGTTCATCAACGACCCGGACAAGGGCGGTGTCGAAGCCTGGCTGGTCAGGGGAGAGGAGCAGCTGACCGCGCTCAACGAGCTGATCGACACCGTCATCAGCGATGCCTCGCTGGCCGCGGAGACCGAGGCGACCCGAGCCAACGACGAAGCGCAATCGTTCCTCATCCTCGCCGGGTCCGTCATCCTTCTCGCGTTGATCATGGCGGTCGTCATCGGCCGCTCGATCAGCCGTCCGCTGTCCCGCCTGACCCGCAGCGCCGAGCAGCTGTCCACCGAGGAGCTTCCCGCCCTCGTCGAATCGATGCGCAGCTCGGGCCGGGCCGAAGCCCCGGTTCTCACGCCGATCGAGGCGAAGGGCCGCGACGAGGTGGCCCAGCTCGCCCATGCGATCTCGGAGATCCAGCAGGTGACCATCGACGTGGCCGAGGAGCAGGGCGATCTCCTGCGCCGGGGCATCTCCGACATCTTCGTGAACCTCGCCCGCCGGAACCAGAGCCTCCTCGACCGCCAGATCGACTTCATCGATCAGCTCGAGTCGCGTGAGGAGAACCCGGACCAGCTCGAGAACCTGTTCCGGCTCGACCACCTGGCCACCCGCATGCGCCGCAACGCCGAGTCGTTGCTGGTGCTGGCCGGGGCCGAACCGACCCGACGACGTGGCCGCCCGGTGGAGATCGTCGATGTGTTGCGCGTCGCGATGGGGGAGATCGAGGACTTCAGCCGCATCGAGTTGCGGTCGGTGGATCCGTCGACCGTCGCCGGATCCGTGGCCGTCGACCTCGCCCATCTGATGTCGGAGCTGATGGAGAACGCGACCCAGTTCTCGCCGCCCGACTCTCCCGTCGAGGTGGTCGGCTACCGCATCGACGACGACAGCTACCAGCTCACCCTCGCCGATCGGGGCATCGGCATGAGTGCCGAGCAGATCGCCACTGCGAACCGCACCCTCGCCGAACCACCCCTCGTCGGGTTGGACCTCAGTCGGTCGCTCGGTTTCACGGTCGTGTCGCGCCTGGCCCATCGGCTCGGCGTGGTCGTTCAACTGACCAGCGGCAGCGAGGGCGGCGTCACCGCCGTCATCACCATCCCGGCCGAGATGATCGGCTCCCCCGAGGACGACGAGTCCCGCGGCACGCCCGAACCGCTCCTCTCGGAGCTCGAGTCGGAGCCGGCATTGGCCGAGCCCGAGCCGAGCCCGGCCCTTCCCTCGATTCCGGCGCCGCCGACACCCCCGACCCCGGTTCCCACACCCGCCAACCCGTTCGGTGACGTCACGCCGACGTTGGCCCCGGCGGTCGGCGACGACCCGGCGCCGCAGCCCGACCCTCCCGCCGCGCCGGAACCGGTCCGAGCGGACAACGACGGCGGGCTCGCGAAGCTTCCGACCCGTCGCCCGAAGTCGCCGTCGACCGCCCCGAACGCGCCGGTTCCCGAGCCGACCGCGACCGACGGCGATCTCTTCGCGGCGTTCGGAAGCCCATCCACCCTTCCCGCACCCCCGTCGGACCCTCAGACCGATCTCTTCGCCCCGCTCGACGGCGGCCCGACCCTCCCGACCCGCACGCCCGGGCCCACCACCGGAAGCGAACCGCGACCACCGGCGGTCGCGGCCGAGCCATCGCCCGTCGCCGAACGACCGGCGCCGCCGAGTCCGCCGTCGCGCGACCCCGCGGGCGTCGGCGCGGTGTCGCCCCAGGTCACGAGCGCCGGACTGATCCGCCGAACCCCGAAGCAGATCGATGTCCCGGACGAGTCCAAGTACACCGTCGCGACGACCGCGGTCCCGCCGAGCGTGGAGAGCCCGGTGCCGACCACCAATCGCTCACCCGAGGAAGTTCGCCAGATGCTGTCTCGATACCGGGCCGGGTTGCGCAAGGGCCGCACCTCCGACTCGGAGACCGACCAACCGAAACGACGGAGCTGAGGAGCACCGACATGAGCACCATGAGCACCGCCGCGACCAACGTGAACTGGTTGGTCGCCAATTTCGTCGAACGAGTCCCCGGCGTCAGTGAAGCCGTCGTCGTCTCCTCCGACGGGCTCCCCATGGCCCTCTCCGGTGGGCTCGACCGCGACGCGGCCGATCGCTTCGCCGCCGTCGCCTCCGGGCTGATCGGCCTCGCCTATGGCGCGGCCGGCCGGTTCGGCGGGGGACGGGTCAACGAGATCATCATCGAGATGGAGAACGCCTTTCTCTTCGTGACCGGCGTCAGCGACGGGTCCTGCCTCGCGGTCGTGGCCGATGCCGACTGCGACGTCGGCCTGGTCGGGTACGAGATGGCAGTTCTGGTCGAGAAGACCGGCCCGTTCCTGACCCCGGAGCTCCGCGCCGAACTGCAGAGCGCCCTGCCCCGATGAACGACCAGCCCCGCGACAGCCGGCTTCGTGTACGCCCGTACGCGTTGACCGGTGGACGAGTGCGATCGTCGACCGAGCTCGCGCTCGAGACGATCGTGCGAGTCACCGCGCGGGGTCGACATGGCGCGGACGGGCTCCCGTCCGAACGCCGACAGATTCTCGAACAATGTGCCGAACCAACATCCATAGCCGAGGTGTCCGCCCACCTCGGTCTCCCACTCGGTGTCGCCCGCGTTCTCGTCGGCGACATGGTCACCGATGGATTCCTCGACTCCCATGCCAACCCGGCATCGGCCGAAGAGGGGTCCCGCCCCGACCTCCGACTCCTCGAAAGGGTCCTCGATGGTCTTCAAGCGCTCTGAGAAGAACGACGTCCAAAGCGACGGTGTTCCCATCCCGGTCAAGATCGTCGTCGCCGGCGGCTACGCCGTCGGCAAGACGACCTTCGTCGGCTCGATCTCCGAGATCGAGCCGCTGACGACGGAGGCATCCCTCACCTCGCACAGCGCAGGAGTCGACATCGCCGGCGAGGCGGCCAAGACGTCCACCACCGTCGCGATGGACTTCGGTCGCATCAGCCTCGGCAACGACTTGATCCTCTACCTCTTCGGCACGCCGGGACAGGACCGTTTCCACTTCATGTGGGACGACCTCGTTCGTGGCGCCATCGGCGCCGTCGTCGTCGTCGACACATCCCGGCTCGAGGACTGCTTCGCGGCCGTCGACTACTTCGAGTCGGCCGGCATCCCGTTCATCGTTGCCGTCAACGCCTTCTTCGGCCGGATCCATCACTCACTCGACGATGTGCGCGAAGCGCTCGCGATCTCCGCCGACATCCCCATGTTGGTCACCGACGCCCGGGACCGGGCCTCCACCAAGGGTGCCCTGCTCGAGCTCGTGCAACACGCCCTCACCCGCGCGACGACGGCGGCGGTCTAACCGGAGCGCTCGGGCGCCGTCTTCGTCCGATCCGGCGCGACCACCGCCACCACATAGTCGGCCGCGAGTAGCAACAGGCACAGCACCCCGAACACGTGGAGCTCGCGGAACTGCTGGGGCCAACCGAAATCCGGCGGGTAGCGGAAGCGGCGCTGGGCGATCATGATCGCGACGGAGGTGAGCCCGAACACCAGGGCACCGCCGAGTGCCGGCATCGTCCAGCGGGTGCGGAACCGCAGCGCGACGACGACGGCGAGGCCGACGAGGATCGCCAGTCCCGGCAGCCGCGGCAGGTTCAGCCAGGAGAACAACGCGACCCCGGTGCCGGCGATCAGGGCCGACCGCCACGGTCCGAGCCGGGCCGGTGGGGCCGGATCGACGAACGGCACCGGGCGCAGCATCGGGCGCGTCGGCCCGTCACTTCGCGTCGCCGGCCACGAGTCGTCGTCTCGACGGCCGCGCCACGCGAGCCCGATGGCGACCACGATCCCGGCGACCGAGACCCCCAGGCTGCGGCCGACGAGGCGCTGCGGTGTCCACTCCAGCTCGACGACCTGATCGGTGCCGGCCGGAAGCCGCCAGCCGTTGGCGAAGCCGTCGATCAGGACCGGGTCGCCCAGGGAACGGCCGTCGAGCGTCGCTCGCCAGCCGCGATTGTGGCTCTGACCGAGTACCAGCCATCGGTCCTCGGTCGACGGCGGAACCGACAGCACATAGCTGGTCTTGTCCTGTTCGGTGATCTGGACCGCCGGCGGCTCGATCGGCGGCGGGAGTGGTCGGGGGCTCCGAAGAACGAGTTGATCGACGTCGATGCCGATCGTCCGGCCCGCCGTCTGGATCGTGAACCCGTCGGCGGGAACGTCGACGGCATCGCAACCGACGAGGGCGAGCTCCTGACGTTCCAACGCGGCCGCCGCGGCCCCCTCGATGCTCGCCCGGATCGGCGTTCCGTCGACCGTCGCGATCACCGCGCAATCGACGGAGACGGCCGCGGCCGGATCGAATCGCATGGTCGGACCGAGGTCGACCTCGGCGATGGCGACCGGCATGGCGGTGAAGATGTTCGAGTACCAGTCGCGGGTGGGCCGTTCGTCGACCCCGGCGATCTCCAGCCGTACCGTCCGGCCCGACCCCGAGACCGGGAGCACCACGTCGGTCGTGGCGCCACGGGCTTCGTCGAGCAGACGGAGCCCCGTGGGGAACTCGCCGGCCTCTTCGTCGTCGATGACGACTCGGAAGCCGGTGGGAACCGAGTGAAGGCCATCGGTCACGACCGAGACGGACAACTCCTCGAAGGACACCTCCTCGTCACTGCGGAACTCCAACCATTGGCCGGCCTGGGGACCGAACCGACCGGTCCACGCCGTCTCGGTGTCGCCGTCGATCGCGAACGACGCGGCGCTGCGGAGATCTCCGGGCAACCGCCCGCTCGATCTCGCCACCAGCGCGGCGCCGGTCGACCCGGTGGTGCGGCCGATCAGGTCGTCGATGACCGACTCGTCGACCGCGGCCGACAGCCGGGCCGCGCCCTGCACCGTGAACGACCGGCCGGCGGGCAGCACGACGTCGCGACGCATCTCCGCTTCGGGATCGGCCCGGACCGGCTCCTGCGGATTGGACCGTTCGCGGGTCATGACCACGGAGAGATCGTGGCGTTCGAGATCCGCGCCGACTCGGGAGACGAACGCCGTCGGCAGACGAAGGGACTCGATCACCGGCGCGGCGTCGCCGAGACGAACCTCGGCGAAGCCGACCGGGGAGACCCCGGGATACGACGGTTGACGCGGCAAGTCGAGGTCCGTCAGCTCCACTTCGTAGACCTCGACGGGGTCGTGGTCGGGCAGGACGACGGTCTGTCCGTCGCGCGTCCACGAGCTCGGGTCGAGCGACGCGACCGTCAACTCCCGGCCGTCGCCACGGATCGTCACCTCCGTGATGTGCCGATTGGCGTCGGCCTGGGCCTGCACGAACGTGATCTCGGGCACGACGGTCGGCTCGGCGAACCGGAACTCGAGCCACTCGCCCCGGGCTTCGGCGAACGCGCCCACCACCCAGGCCGTGTCGACGTCCCCGTCGATCGCGAGCGCCGGTCGATCGTCGTTGGTGTAGGTCACCGGGTTGCCGTAGTTGGATGCGCGCAGAACGAAGGGACCCGGCTGGACACTGACCGTGCGGGTGTCGTCGACGTCGATGACCGTCTGGGCCTCGACCGCGGGGAAGAGCTCGAGCCGATTGTCGGTCGGGTCGTCGACGAGGGGTTCCTCTCCGGGCCGTTCGACGTAGCCGAGGTTCTCGCGCAACGTTCCCCATCGGCGGGCCCGGCGCTTGTTGCTGTCGGTGACGACGATCGCCGCCGGCTCGGCGAGCACGACCTCCCGCAGCGCGTCATCGATGACCAGGTCGGCACCGAACCACAACGGCCGGTCCGGGTCGAGCAGGCCGGCACCGGCCGCGTCGACGATCCCCTCGCCGTCGCCGACGACCACGGTCGCGCCGGAGAGGGGACGGGTCCTCACGATGTCGAGCGCGTCGGGAACCGGGTAGACGGTGACCGGCGCGGGATCGGGGAGTGATGGATCGATCGCCAAGAACACCTCGTCGAGCAGGGTCTGCTGCGGGCCTGCGACGTTCGGGAGGTTCGGCCCGAATCCCACCCCCGGCCCCAGCCCCGAACGGTTGTCGAGGAGGTCCGCCGTCGGCACCGGTCGCGGGGTACGGAACCGTTCGTATGTCAGATCGGCCCGGTGCACGACATCGTCGACCGACAGCAGCTCGGCGATGGGGACGATCGCGTCGGCGTCGACCGAGTCCTCCTGGAAGCGCCGATCGAATGCCGTCAGGAACGCGGCCGACTCGGGCGACCCGAACGGAACGAGCTCGCGGGCGACATAGCCCCGATCGAGCAGCCCCGGGGTGATCGGATCGACGGTGTTTCCCCACCGATACGAGGCGAAATCACTGCCGGGGATCTCCATCACCCGACCGTCGCGGCCGCTGGCGTCGAGCGCGTCGATCGCATCGATCCAGTACTCCGGGAGGGTCTCGTCGCGCTGCAGGTTCTCCTCGATCATCCGGATCCGCCACATCGCCGGATTGTTCAGGACGACCGCGACCAGCACCAGGGCGGCGAACGGGCGCGCGATCGCCGGCCATCGCCCATCGAGGGCGTTGATGACGGTGCCCAACAACACCGATGTCGCGAGGACGAGCATCGGCAGCGCCCGCGGGGTCGATCGCAGGGCGAGTCCGGCGTCGGTCCCGGTGAAGTCCTTGAACAACGACCCGAGCGGGGACGGCGCGTCGAACGGGTGCGCGCCGATCGCGATGAACCCGCCGAGAACGACCAGCAGCACGAAGAAGCTCCGGTGGCGCCACTGGACGAGGGCGGCACCGAGGAGCGAGAGCACCACCAGGCCGAAGCTGAGGAACAACAACCAGACGCCCTGGGTGTACTCGATGCTCGGTTCGATCCACTGCCCGAACTTGTCGTTGCCGTAGAAGAACCAGTAGCCGAGGCCCCGCATCACCTCGGGTGCGGTCGAGGCCGACGCGACCGTCTGATACGTCTCGGTGTAGCGGGTGACGGGAAGGCTGTAACCCCCCTGGAGGACCAGGCCCGCGATCCACCACACCGAGACGACGAGGCTCAGCGCACCGATCCGCACAGCCGCGCCGAGTCCCTGTCGTGACGTGATCGACCGCTCCGCGAAACGGGCGTGGAGGAGCCAGGCCACCGGGGCGATGCCCACGAGCAGCAGGGAGGTCGCGTTGACCGAACCGACCGTGAGGACGACGAGCGCGAACCTGGCCGGGTCGCGCCACCCGCCGCGGCGGGCCGCCCGGATCGTGAGGGCCAGCATCCACGGAAGCCCGGCCCACGGGAGCAGCACCGCGGAGATGCGGGCGCTGTAGTCGAGCAGGTACGGACTGAGCTCGTAGGCGAGCACCGCGACCAGCATCCCGGCGCCTTCCCATTCGAGAGTGCGCAGGAGATAGCGCACGCCGGTGCCGGCCGCGAAGAGCAAGGTCCCGAGCCAAATCCGTTGGGCGAACCAATCCGGGCTGCCGACGGTCTCGAACAGCCAGTAGAACGGCCCCATCGGCCACAGGTAGCCGATGTTCTGGTGGGTCACGGTCCCGAGCGCGACATCGCTGTCCCACAGACTCGTGGCGTTTCGCAGCACGCGGCCGGGGTCGATGTAGAGATACGTCTTGGTGTCGGCCCCGACGGCACCCGGGCTGGAGAAGATGATCGGGAGGTAGGCGATCGCGGCCGCGATCAGCACGACGGAGTGGCGGCGAAGACGGGCCCAGTGGTTGCCCATCGGCAGTATCGATCCCGTCAACCGCGGCCGCGGGAATCAGCCGCGAGAACCGCGAGGGTCTCGTACGCCGTTCGGTCCCAGGTCAACTCCCGGGCCTGGCGGACGGCGCCCTCCCGGAGCCGCTCGCGGTGCTCGTGGTCGCGCAGGACCATCGCGAGGGCCGACACGAACTCGTCGTCGGAGTCGACGAGTTGCCCGCCCACCCCGTCGCGAACCGCGTCGATGTGACCCGGGATGCGGGTGGCGACCGCCGGGGTCGCGCATGCCGCCGCCTCGGTGAGGGTCATCCCCCAACCTTCGCTTCGAGACATGCCGGCGACGACCCAGGCTCGTTGGTACCGACGAACGAGCTCGTCGTCGTCGACCCGGCCGGGCAACTCACACCACTCCTCGGCGCCGAGGGCGGAGATCCTCCGCATGAGATCGTCGCGTTCGTAGCCCTCGCCGATGATCGTGAGTCGGGCGGGAACCTGTTCCCGTACCCGATGAACGGCGTCGATCAGCTCTGCGAAGCCCTTCGACGGCATGAGACGACCCACCGCGAGCACCGAGGGCTCCGGAGTCTTCTCGTCGCCGGGTCGAAACCTCGGGTCGATCCCGGGGGGCACCACGTGCACGTCGCCGGGTCGAAGCCGAAGCCGATCGAGCAGATGGGTCCGCGACGACTCGCTGAGGGTGATGATCGAAGTGCCGCGGTAGAAGGGCGGCGCGATGCGGCGTTCGAGGATCTGTCCGACCCGCGCCAGGGCGGGAGGAAGGACCATCGGCCACATGTCCTCGTGCACGTGGTGCAGCCACGTGACCTTCGGTCCACGGGCCCAGATCGGGGAGAAGAAGGGAACGCCGTTCCAGATCTCGACCAGACCGTCGCGTCGACCGTGGCGCCCGGCCAGCTCGGCCGCGACCGCCCGGGGGAAGACCAGATACCGTCCGGCCCGCCGCACCACCCGGTACCCGTCGCGGGTCGTCTCCGGCGGAGCGCCCTGGGCGTAGGAGGTTCGCATCGTGACCTCGATCCCGGCATCGGCCCAACGACCGGCGACCATCGAGGCGTGGAGCTCGGAGCCACCGGCTTCGACATCGGCGAGGTCACGCCACGCGAGGATGTGGACCCGCCGCAGCCCCGACTCCGCGGCCAGATCGCCGAGCTTCGCCGGACCGGGGGATGGTTCGTCGGGGAACGGGTCGGTCGGCGGCACCGGCGCATGTTAGCGGCCGGGTTGCCGAGCACTCGCCCCGGAGTGCACACTTCGGCCGCATGCCACCCGTGTCCGATCCGAACCCGACCGCGTCGCCGGCCGGTGCCGATGCGGTCACGGTCGTGATCATCCATCGCAACCGGCCCGACGCGGTCGGCCGCACCGTCGCGGCGTTCCGTGACCAGACGATCGCGACAAGGGTCATGGTCGTCGACAACGGCTCGACCGCAGAGACGGTGGCCGCCCTTCCCGCGCTGGTGGGCGACGCCACCCTCGTCCTCGCCCGCGACAATCTCGGTTTCGGACCGGGGGGAAACGTCGGCCTGCGTCGCTTCTTGCACCACGATTTCGGCGAATGGGTCGCGCTCGCCCCCCACGACGCACTTCCCGATCCCGACACGCTCGAGAAGATGCTCGCCGAAGTCCGGGAGCGACCCGACGTGGGGCTCGTGAGCGCCGACGTCGGCGATGGCATGCGTCCCGTGATCGACCCGTACCTCGGCACGATCGACGCGGCCCCGACCGTCGAGGAGGGCTTCGATGCGTCCGACTACCCCCATGGAACCCTGATGATGTGCCGGCGCGCCTGCCTCGACGAGATCGGGATCTTCGACGAGCGCTACTTCGCCTACTGCGAGGAGAGCGAGCTCGCGATTCGGGCCGCTCGGGCCGGGTGGGGATGCGGGGTCGTACGCGGGGCGATGGTCCGGAATCCGGGGATGAGCGCATCGATCGAACGGGTCGCCTATCTCCAGCTCCGCAACACGCTGCTCATGTTGAAAGAGCACTACGGCCGACGAAACGAGTGGTTCCGGATCGTGGTCGCGCTGATCCAGATTCCCGTCGGGATGGTCCATGTGCCGTCCCGAGGGTTGCACTGGTCGCCCCGTGGTCGTCTCAAGGCCATCCGCGACCACCTCCTCGGGCGGTACGGACCTCCCCCGGCCGATGTGGGTGGAGCCTGAGATCGTGGGGGACGGTCAGCTCTGGGCGGGAACGCTGGTCTGACGGAGCTTCGGCAACACGATGCTGGCCGGGGCGTCGGCGTCGGTGTCCGCTCGCATCGCGGGCATCTCCACGCCGCCCTCGCCGGGGCCGGTTCGCCACTGCCGCCGCAACAGGCCCTCGATGATCGTCGGTGGTTGCGGATCGGAGAAGAAATAGCCCTGACCGAGCTCACAACCGAACTCGAGGAGCCGTTCGACCTGTGCGGCCTCCTGGATGCCCTCGGCCAGGGTGGCGATCCCGAGCGCCCGGGCGAGGGAGACCACATGACGCACGATCGCGTCGTCGACGGGGCGTTCGCCGAGGGCGCCGATGCAGCTCCCGTCGAGCTTGAGGAGCTCCAGCTCGTAGTTCCGGAGGTGCCCGAGGCTCGAGTAGCCGGTGCCGAAGTCGTCGAGCGCCAAGCCGACGCCGATCTCGCGGGCGGCCGACAGAGCGGTCCACGCCGCCCGCGGGTCGGCGATGAGCGCGGCCTCGGTCAGCTCGAGGAACAAAAGCGCCGGGTTCGTCCCGGCACTCGTCAACGCCGACTCGAGGTCTTCGACGAAGTCCGACTGGCCGATCTGGCGAGGCGAGACGTTGGCCGTGACCCGCAACGGGATCTCTCCGTCGGGCGTCATCTCGGCCCAGCGAGCCGCCTGTCGACAGGCCTCCGCGATCACCCAGCGCCCGACGGGCACGATCAGGCCGGTCTCTTCGAGCGACCCGAGGAAGTCTCCCGGGGGGACCATGCCCCGTTCGGGGTCGTCCCACCGGAGCAACCCCTCGCAGCCGACGATCCGACTGGTCCGCAGGGCGACGATCGGCTGGTAGAGAAGCCGGAACTCGCCCTGCTCCAGGGCCTGTTCGAGCCTTCGTTCCGCGGTTGCCGGGGTCAGGCGTGACCGCATCGTCTCGGAGAAGACCGCGGTGCGGTTGTCGCTGTGTTTGGCGTCGTACATCGCGGTGTCGGCGTCGTGCAGCACGTCTTCGGGGTCGTCGGTCACGTCGCCGTAGGCCACACCGATGCTCGCGGAGATCCCGATGCGGTCCTCGCCCAGCTCGAACGGCGTCTCGATCACCCCGATCAGCTCACGGGCGAAGCGGGCGGCCTGCTCGGCGGTCTGTGGCGCGGGGTCGATGATCACGAACTCGTCCCCGGCGTAGCGGGCCACCCAGCGGTCCTCGCCCGCCGTGCGGGCCAGGCGTTCTCCGACGGCGACCATCAACCGGTCACCGACTTCGTGCCCGTAGGTGTCGTTCACCGACTTGAACCCGTCGAGGTCGACGAACAACACGGCGGCCTTGGTGTGGAACCGGCGGGCGTGTCGGAACGCCTCCGGGAGCACCTCCCGCAGATGACGCCGGTTGGGCAGCCCGGTGAGGGCGTCGTGCAGGGAGAGGTGGGTCAGTTCCCGTTGCGCGTTGACGGCATCGTGGTACCGACGAAAAGCGAACAGTGTCGCACCGAGGGGCACGACGGTGATCAGCGCGATCACGCCGTTCGTGTTCAGGCCGCTGGTGTCGGCGATCCGATCGAGGAGGATGTCGGGCACCGCGAAGACGATCGCCACGACACACAGGACAACGGCGAAGGCGACGATCCAGGCGAGATCGGTGCCGGCGCGGTGTTCCGACTCGACGAGGTGCTCGATGCGAAGAGGATGCGGATCTCGTTCCTTTCGAGCCACGACTCGGGTTCCTTCCTCTCACGCAGCAGCGACGAACGCGGCGGGTCGGCGACGTCGCCTTACCCCTTCCCGTCGGCCCGCAGACCCCGACTCTTGAGTTGTCGGCCCGTCACCCGCCGGTGGGGACGGCCCGTCGGGGGGTGCCCACCAACGCCACGAGAAGCCGGGCGTAGTGGTAGGCGAGGTGCAACGGGCGTTGCGACGGCACGCCCCCGGCGCGTTCCTCCATCAACGTCGGGACCTCGGAGACGGTGAATCCGGCCCGGCAGGCCCCGACGAGGGTCTCCACCGAGTCCATGTACTCGACGGGATAGTCGCGGGCGAAGACATCGAGCAGGGGCTGGCGCGTCGCCCGGAACCCCGACGACGTGTCGCTGAACTTCTGGCCGGTCAGGAGCCGAACTCCGAGCCGGAGCAGGCCCATCGCCATTCCGCGACCTCGCCCGACCCGGTACCCGCCGGCCAGGAATCGGCTCCCGACCGCCATGTCGGCGCCCGCGTCGAGCTCGGCGAGCAGCACCGCGATCTGGTCGGCCCGATGCTGACCGTCGGCGTCGAACTGCACGGCGCGGTCGTAGCCGTTGTCGGCGGCGTACCGATAGCCGGCCCGCAGGGCGCCACCGATCCCGAGGTTGAAGGGGAGCTGGAGGCAGGGGAGCCCGGCCGCCCGCGTGACCGCGGCCGTCCCGTCGCTCGACCCGTCGTCGACGACGACGATGTCGAGGTCCGGAGTGACCTCGCGGAGCTGGGCGAGCACCGCGGGGAGCGCTTCCTCCTCGTTGAACGCGGGGATTACGACGAGCGTTCGCACATCGACCCCGTCGCTCATCGCGCCGGCTCGTCGATCTCCTCGTGGTACTCGGCCTCCACGTTGACCTCCCACACGTCGTGATCGGTCCCGTTGACGATGTTCTCGACCGTCAACATCGCGGTGTACATCGAGTGGTCCTGGTTGTTGTAGCGGTGCATGCCGTTGCGCCCGACGGGAAAGACGTTGGCGGCCACCTCGCGCAGCCAGGTCCGCAGGGTCTCGACGTTGTCCTTGTAGGTCGCGTCGTACATCGGGTACGCCTTCGGCATCCGCACCACATAGCCCTTCTCGACCCGGTCCGCGTCGAGAAGGCCGAGCAGCTGCATCTCCGCCGTCGCCTGGGCGATCAGATCGTCGTCGTCGGCGATCCACAGGTCGTCGCCTTCGTTGACGAAGAACTCGAGCCCGAGACAGGTCTTGCCCGGTTCGGGGATCATCTCGGGCGACCACGAGCCGAAGTTCTGCACCCGTCCGACCTGCACCTCCGGTGCATGGATGTAGATCCAGTTGTCGGGAAAGCCGTCTTCTTCGGGCACCACCAGCGCGACGGTCAGGAAATCACGGAACTCCAGCCGCTTCGCGGCGAGCTGCACGTCCTCGGGGGCCGGTGGATCCATCGCCTGCACGAGCAGGGGAATCGGCATCGAGGAGATGACCTCGGTGCAGGGGTGCGCGCTGGTCTCCCCGTCGGTGGTCGACGCCACGACCTCGTAGGCGACCCCGTCGCGATGCCGGATCTTGTCGACCATTCGCCCGAACAGCACCGAACTGCCCTGGTCGACCACGAGACCGTGACACCGCTCCCACATCATCCCGGGACCGTGACGGGGGTACTCGAACTCTTCGATCAGGCTGGTGATGTCCTTTTGGTTCCGGCTGGGGGTGACGGCGTTCCAGATCGCCTTGAACAGGCTGAGATCCTTGATTCGTTGGGCGGCGAAGTCGGCCTGGAGCTCGTCGGCCGGCACACCCCAGACCTTCTCGGTGTAGGTCTTGAAGAAGATCCGGTAGAGCCGCCAGCCGAACCGGGAGGCAACGAACCCTTCGAAGGTGCTGAGGTCCTCGGGCGGGTTGAGGCGGACCCACGCGTAGGAGAGCACACAGCGGACCGCTTCGACGATGCCGAGGTTCCGCAGCGCGTTGAAGGCCTTCAGCGGGTAGTCGTAGAACTTCCCCTTGTAGTAGATCCGGCTCATCCGCGGACGCAGCAGGAAATCCTCGTCGGGCAGGATCTCGTGCCACAGCTCCTGGACCGGGGTGACCTTCGTGAAGAACCGGTGTCCTCCGATGTCGAATCGCCAGCCGTCACGCTCCGCGGTCTGAGAGATGCCGCCGACCACATCGGTGGCCTCGAGCACGGTGGCCGTACGCCCGGCCTTGCCCAGCTGGTAGGCCGCGGTGAGCCCGGCCGGGCCCGCGCCGATGACGACGGTCCGTGCCGCCGTGTCGTTCGGGTGATCCTCGCCCATCGGTTGCTCCCTCCCCGGAGCCGCGGGAGCTTACCTCGGTTCGCCCGATCACCCCCCGTCCGTCGTCTCCATGCGACACTCGTCGCATGGAGATCACCTGCCCCCGCTGTCACGCCTCGGTCGACGTCGAGTTCTACGGGCCCTGCGACGAGTGTCGGCGCGGGCTGCGGGCGACGATGGCCGGCGTGTCGGGAGACGCGGGCGACGCGGTGGAGTACGAGCCGAAGATGAATGTGACGCCCAACGCCGTGGCGCTCAAGGACGACTGAGCGCGTTCTCGCGACCGGTGCGGCCGCCGCCCCGGTCCCGGACAGAACAAGGCCCCGAGTAGCCTCCCGGCTCGCACCGGTCAACTCCTCGGGGCCTCGAATCGACCCGATCACCTGGCGTGGCCGCCCCGTCGGAACGTCCTGCCTATGGAGCCGGCTCTTGCGGAGCGTGGCTCTGACTCACGGACCCGTACGTTTCGGTTCCGCTTGCCTGAATCAACCGTCGGTACCCGGCGGCACCCGGTTCGCCTAGATGCGTTCCCACACCCGTCAGTGTGAATCCGTCTCGATGCGACCCTGACACGTACCCACCGGTGGGTGTGTTCCCCCTCCCGGCCTCACACCCCGCGGTGTGCGCCTGACGGTGGCGGACCCTCCGGCCGGCGGATTGTCACCTTCACTCCCGGGTGGTCCCCGTCGGGAACCGTTCCGGTCGTTCCGGTTTCGCACCTCCGTGCCTCCGGTCGACCCGCCGACCCCCGTGAGGGGACCGGCCTGATCTTGCCGTACCGAAGCGATCGCTCCTGTTCCGAGGAACCCGACCCGGTCTTTTGGGCTTGCGCCCAATCCGTCCGTGTCGGCATCCCGGAGCGGGTGCTCCTGCTTCGACAAGGGGCATCCTGCCATCTCCCGACCCGAGGTCAAGGGGTCGAGACGATTTCCCCAGGCTCCGGTGAGAAACCCACCGGCAATCCCCAGCTCAGTCCGGGTTCTCCACAGCTTCGACCACAGGAACGGAGGATTCGGCCGGGTCGGGGAGCTCGAAGGCGGCGTAGCGATCCGCGAAGCCGATCACGTCGGCGACATAGACCGACGAGTTGTTGTAGCCGAAGTAGGCGCCGCGCAGACCGGCCCGTGACCCGAGGTTGCCACCGAGCGCGCAGAGGTAGCGGCCGGCGCTGTAGGCCGCGTCGTACATGTTCTGCGGATCGGCGCGGCCGTCGCCGGACCCGTCGCGACCCCGGCGCAGCCAGGTCTCGGGGATGAACTGGAGCGGTCCGACGGCGCGATCCCAGACGTCGTCGCCGTCGAAGCGGCCGTCGTCGGTGTCGGTCATGGCGCGAACCCCGGGACCTCCGTCGAGAGCGATCCCGATGATCGGCCGATCGACTCGGCCGTCGGCTCGCAGCGAACGCCCCCCGAAACGGCCGTGGCGGCTCTCGACACGGGCCACGCCGGCGATCATCCACCAGCGAAGACCACACGACGGCCAGACCTCCGCCAGGAGCTCCTCGGCGTTGAGGTAGGCGTCGAGGGCGACCACGGAGAGATCGGTGCCCGGGATGCCGGCGGTGAACCGGGCGGCCCGTACCGCCGCGGTGGCCCCGTCGACTTCCGCCTCGAGCGTCTCGACGAGCGCGGCCCGCTCGGCGATCACCGACTCGGTCGACGCGATCTCGGCGGCCAGCTCGACCGCCCGGGACGCGAGGGTCAACTCTTCGATGTCCGTCTGCTCTCGTCGCGCCAAGAGGGCGTCGCGGGCCGAGAACTGGACCTCGTCGACGCGCCGTCCGAGCTCGACGGAACGTCCGGCGTCGGTCGCCCTTCTCGGGTCGTCGAGGCCCGCCAACGGGTCGTCGCCGAAGTGCACGTACCGGTCGAGGGCGCGGGCCCGCAGGATCGCCTCGACCTTCTCGATGTTGTCGCGCAGCTCGTCGACCTCGGCGACGACCGCCGCGTAGTCGCGTCCGACTTCGGCGAACGCGGCGCGAAGCTCGCCGAGCCGGTCGCGCGACCCGGTCAGCTGCCGCTCGTTGTCCGCGACCGCGAACAGCGCCTTGTCGAGCCGTTCCACGGCCCGGGTCCAGCGGGTCCCTCGGAGCTCGAGCGCGACGATTCGCGGGTCCAGCTGATCGTCGGGAACGAGAATCGCCACCGACGCGATCGAGTCGTCGCTGCTCGCCGCGGCGATGTCGCCGGACCGGTCCCTCGTCGCGACGACGGACGCGGCCAGAGACACCAGCAATCCGAGAATCGTCGCGTGGACGAACGGCCGTCGTGGTCGAATGCTCGGTCGGTTGCGGTGTGGGCGCACGGGATCATCACCTCGTGGACCGCTGAGGTCCAGGATCGCCCGCGTGACCCGTCGGGACACTCTACTCAGCGACGGTCGAATGCGGTGGACGGGGTGTCACCGACGAGGCGGCCACGCGCCCCGGTCGGACAACACGGTGCGAAGCCGCTCCGGCTGATCGGTCATGATGCCGTCGACACCGAGATCGAGGAGGCGATGCATCTCGTCGGCCTCGTTGATGGTCCAGACGTGCACGTGCACACCCCGGTCGTGGAGATGGGACACGAATCGTGACGTGACGATCGTGACGCCCCGCACCGCCACCGGCACCTGGGCGGCGTGGACCTGCGCCACCGGGAGCCGCAGGCCCCGGCTGCGAGCGAGCAGGGCCAGAGTCCGGCGAGGCCCCGCGCTGACCGCCAGGCCGCGACCGACGAGCGACCGAACCCGATCGATGCGGCGATCGCTGAACGACCCCACCATCACCCGGTCGGTCGCGTCGGTCTGCAGGATCGTCTCGGCGAGCGGCTCCACGGCCGCGTCGTGCTTGGGATCGAGGTTGATGTGCGCCGTCGGAAACACCTCGAAGAGCTCGTCCAGTCGCATGATCGGTTCGGTTCCGCCGACACGGGCCCGGCGGACCTCCGACCACGGGAGCTCGGCGATGACCCCCGCCGCGTCCGTCACCCGATCGAGACGGTCGTCGTGAAACGCGATCGCGACACCGTCACGGGTGACGTGCACATCGGTCTCGATGTGGGTGAATCCGAGCTCGATGGCGTGACGAAACGCCCGCTCGGTGTTCTCCGGGTGCACACTGGCCCCGCCCCGGTGGGCAAACGCGATCGGGTGACCGACGTCGAGATAGGGGTGGAGGCTCGGCACGCGGTCACCGTAGTTCGCTACGGTCCAACCGTGGACGCCGCCAACCGATTGACCGACCTCTTGTCGGACGATCACGCCGTGCCGCTCGACGAGGCGCTCTTGTTGCTCGCGGCGGCCCGGCCCGACACCCGCTGCTCGCTGCCCGACGGCATCGCCGCGCTCGACGCGCTGGCCTGGTCGTGCCCCGATGACTCCCTCGACTCGCTGATACGGCACGTCTTCGTCGACCAGGGGTTCTCCGGTGACCGGACCGACTACCACGACCCGCGCAACTCCTATCTCGACGAGGTCTTGGAGCGACGGATCGGAATGCCGATCACGCTGGCGGTGGTGCTCGTCGAGGTCGGGCGTCGGTTGGGCATCCCGCTCGACGGGGTCGGAATGCCCGGTCACTTCCTCGTGAGGGAGCGGGGGCGGCCCGACGGGTTCATCGACCCGTTCCATCAGGGCGTCCGGATCGGGCCCGACGCGTGCAAGGCCCGCTTCCGGACCATCCACGGCCCCACCGCCGAGTTCCACCCGAGCTATCTCGAACCTGTCGCGAGCCGGTCCATCGTCCAGCGGGTGCTCAACAACCTCACGGTGACGTTTCGCAGTCGGGATCCCCGCGCGCTCGATTGGCTGCTCGACATCCGAATCCGGATCCCCGCCGATCCGCCGGACCTGCGGGCCCTGGCGGACCTGTGCGAACTACGCGGCCGCTACCACGACGCCGCCGACCTTCTCGACCGGGTCCGCGATGCCGACCCGGCCGAACCCGGCGACCACCGCATCCGCGATCGTGCCCATCGGCTGCGCGCCCGCCTCAACTAGGGAGTGGCAGGGGTCGCGCCGAGTGGAGGGGTAGCGTTGGGGAATGCATCGCCGCACCAAAATCGTCGCCACGATCGGACCCGCCTCACAAGACGAGGCAACCCTGAGGGGCATGATCCGCGCCGGCATGGACGTTGCCCGAATCGGCCTCGCCCACGGCACGATCGACGACGGACTCGAACGTTTCCGCCGGGTTCGCGAGGTCGCCACCGACGAGGGACGCCGGGTCGGCATCCTGGTCGACCTCCCGGGACCCAAGGTTCGGGCCGCCTCGTTCGGTGACGACGGCGTCGACCTCCCCGCCGGTCACTCGCTCGAGCTCCGCACCGGCCACGACCGATCGACCGCCTCGGTCATCGAGGTCGACTACGAGGGCCTGCTTCGCGACGTCCAACAGGGAGATCGGCTGACCGTCGGCGACGGCGGGGCGGTGCTGGAGATCTCGGAGAAGTCGACCGACAAGATGTTGGCGACCGTGGTCCACGGCGGGCGGCTCCGCGGTCGACCGGGAATACACGTGCCGTCGGATCGTCTGCAGATGGCGACGCCGACCGACCAGGACTTCGTCGCTCTCGACGCCTTCGTCGATGCCGGGGTCGACATGATCGCGGTGAGCTTCGTGCGTTCGGCTCACGACATTCGCCGCGTCGGCACCGAGCCCCATCCCCGTGGCCCGTTGCTGATCGCCAAGATCGAGACCCGCGCCGCGGTCGAGAACCTCCCCGGGATCATCGAGGCGGCCGGCGCGATCATGGTGGCCCGCGGCGATCTCGGCAACGAGTGCAGCCTCGAGGACCTACCCCATCTCCAAAAGCAGATCATTCGCGATTGCATCGCCGGGGGCCGGCCGGTCATCACGGCGACCCAGATGCTGGAGTCGATGATCACGAGCCCGGCCCCGACCCGGGCCGAGGCGTCCGACGTGGCGAACGCGGTGTTCGACGGATCGTCCGCGGTCATGCTCTCGGGGGAGACCGCGATCGGAGTCGATCCGGTCAACGTCGTTCGCACCATGAGTCGAATCGCCCGCCGCGCCGACGAGGAGATGGACCACGAGGCCTGGGCCCGCCAACTCGCCGAGTTCCGGATGACCGACGAGGAGGCCGAGGCGGCGTCGGTGACCGACGCGATGACCATGGCCACCTGGCGAGCCACCAAGGAGCTCGGCATCGAACACGTGCTGTGCATCTCCGGATCGGGGTTCACCGTCCGATCGATCGCCCGCTTCCGTCCCGAAGCCGAGATCCTCGGTTTCTCGGTCAACGAGTCGACCGTGCAGCAGCTCACGTTGAGCTGGGGGACGACCCCGATCCTGATCGAACCGCGCGAGAGCAACGAGGCGATGGTCACGGAGGCGGTCCGCCACGCGAAGGCGGAGGGCATGATCCGCTCGGGCGAGTCGGTGGCCGTGCTGGCGGGATCCGACAGTCGGAGCCGCTCGACCAACGTGTTGCGGATCGAGCGGGTCCCGTAGCCGTTCAGGCGTCGGCGTCCGGCGCCACTCGACACCCGACGTCGCCGTCGGCCAACCGTATCCGCAGGTCGTCGGGGAGTTGCTCCCAGGGCACCTCGACCGTCTGTCCGTAGAGCCGGCACTCGCAGCTGCGGGCACAGTCCGCGAGGTCGGCGCGTTGGAACCACAGCGATGCGCCGATGCCCGCCAACAGGGCGAACAACACCAGCTTGAGCACGGTGCGCTGCACGAAGCGCATCACGACGTACATCATGTACAACAGCACCACGAGGACGACGAGGATGATCCACTGCAGGAGTTCGGGATCGAGCCAGTCGGGGAGCACGGCCGGAAACTCTACCCGAGGCGGGCGTCGCTAGGCTCGTCGTCATGCCCGAAGTGAACCTCTACCGGTCCGGTCCACCCGAGACGGTGCTCCCACCCGAACCCGACGACGCCCTCGCCGCCCTCGACGCGGCGCTCACCGACAACGACGACCCGGTGGCCGCGATCGGATCGGTCTGTCAGCGATGGCCGACGTTTCTCGCCGCGTGGGCGTCGCTCGGCGATGCCGTCGACGAGCCGGCGTTGGCCTACGCCGCGTACCGCACCGGCTATCACCGGGGCCTCGACCGGCTCCGGGCCAGCGGCTGGCGGGGAAGCGGCTACGTCCGTTGGCGCAACGAGACCAACCGGGGTTTCCTCCGCGCCCTCGCCGGCCTCCAACGGGTCGCCGCCGAGATCGGCGAGACCGAAGAGGACGAGCGCTGCGCGCTGTTTCTGCGTCAACTCGATCCCGAGTGGCCTCCCGCCGGGTGAGTGATCGCCGCGCGATCGGCGGCGCGGTTCTCGCCGGCGGTGCCAGCTCGCGAATGGGTACCGACAAGGCGCTGATCGAGGTCGACGGGGCCGCGCTCGTCACCAGGGCCGTCGCCGCGCTCGGGGCCGCCGCGGCCGACCCGGTGCTGATCGTCGGCGGCGACGGCGCCGCGTTCACCGCCCTCGGCTTGACCGCCGTCGCCGATCTCTGGCCGGGGGAGGGGCCCCTCGGTGGCATCATCACCGCCCTCGACGCCATCCCGACGGAGGTGGTCGTGGTGCTGTCGTGTGACCTGACCGACGCGTCGGCGATCGCCGTGCGCGCCGTCGTCGGCGCCTTGGGCGATGCCGACGTGGCCGTTCCCGTGGTCGAGGGCCACGACCAGTGGCTCCACGCGGCATGGCACCGACGGTGCCTCCCCACGCTGCGGGCCGAGTTCGACGCGGGGGTTCGGGCCCCTCGCCGGGCCGCTCGATCCCTCGACGTCGTTCGGCTCCTCGATGGTGATCCCGGTTGGTACCACGACGCCGACCGACCCGAAGACCTGCCCGGCCCGGGTCGGGTGGCTCCCGACCGGCGGCGACGTGGCTAGCATCGCGCCGATGGACATCTCCGAGACCGCCGCCGAGCACGTCCGCCGCTCTGTCGACGAGGACCGCCGGGCACTCTGTGCCTGAGTATCGCATCGTCGACCGCGACGACGAGCTGGAGGCCGTGGTCGAAGCGCTTCTCGACCAGCCGAGGTTCGCGCTCGACACCGAGTTTCACCGGGAACGCACCTACTTCCCGAAGGTGGCGCTGGTCCAGGTCGCTTGGCCCGGCGACCTCGTGCTGATCGATCCTCTGGCCGTCGACCTCGGCCCGCTGCGGGCGGTGATGGAATCCGACACGCTCGCGGTGCTCCATGCGGCGTCGCAGGATCTGGAGGTGCTCGAGCTGGAATGCGGGGCGGTGCCGCGACGCCTGTTCGACACCCAGATCGCCGCCGGCTTCCTCGGGATGTCCACACCCTCGCTCTCGTCGCTGCACGAGCGGGAGCTCGGCATCCAGCTCCCGAAGTCGAATCGGCTCACCGACTGGCTCGAGCGGCCCCTCGGAACGGCGCAGCTCGACTACGCGGCCTCCGACGTCGACCGGCTCCTCGAGATCCACGATCGCCTCGTCGAACAGCTCGCCGCGTTGGGCCGAGTCGACTGGGCCGAGGCCGAGTTCGAGATCCTCCGGACCCGGTGGCGGGGACCCCGTGACCCCGACGAGGCGTGGCGCAAGATCAAGGAGGCCCGACATCTGCGGGGAAAGGCGCTCACGATCGCCCGCTCCGTCGCCGCGTGGCGAGAGCGTCGGGCGGCCGAGATCGACCAACCCGTTCGTTTCGTTCTCTCCGACATCGCGGTCGTCGGCGTTGCCCAGGCCGCCCCCGAGACCGTCGATGCCCTCGCGCGGGTACGCGGCGTCGACAAGGGGATGGCGAAGAGCTCGCTCGGCACGGCGGTGCTCGCCGCGGTCGCCGACGGCATCGCGTCCGACTGGCGGCCGCCGAGGCCACCCCGGCGTTCGAACGACAACCGTGATCTGCGCCCCGCGGTCGCCCTCGTGGCCGCGTGGGTGAACCAGCTCGCCCACGACCGCCAGCTCGACCCGACCCTCCTCGCGACGAGAGCCGATGTCGAAGCGCTCGTGCGCGGCGACGACGACGCACGCCTCGCGATCGGCTGGCGGGCCGAGCTCGCCGGCGGCCCCATCCGTCGCCTGGTGGCCGGTGACGCGGCGCTCGCGTTCGAGGACGGGGCAGTGATCCTGGAGGAACGATCCGGACGACCCATCACGTGACGTGGGCTGACCGGCACTTGGCGGCTACAATCGGACTCCTTGACGTTGTCGAACGGGAGCTCACCAGGTGAAGAAGGGGCGACACCGACGCTATGAGGAGGCTCGTGAGCTGAAACGCTCACACGACGGCGATTTCGACGCCCTCCTCAACAGCTTCACCGACGACGACGAGGACGATCCCAAGCCCGAGCATCAGGCCTGGGCCGACGAGTTCGACGCCACCATCGAGGATCCGGCAACCGACGACCGCTAGGTCAGCCGCCCGTCTCGTCGAGGATCTCGTCGAGCTTCAGGATCTCGGCCTCGGTGACGACACCGATGAAGTTGCCGTCATCATCGGTGACCGCGAGCACGTCCATGTGGACGGCGTCCATCGCCGCGACCGCGTCTCGAAGGGTCCACGACGGCCGTGCCGTCGGAAAGTCCGTTGCCATGCACTCACCGACGGTGGTCGTCTCCCAGTCGTCACGATCGAGCTCGGAGATGTCCTCCAGCCTCGCCATTCCCTCGAATCGGCCGCGGTCGACGACCGGCACGATACGTTCGCGCCGTCCGAGCACATGGACGTACACGAACTCCGACACGGTCGCGTCGGACGGAACGGTGAACACATCGGTCGACAGGATCGATGTGAGCGGCAGCGTGAAGCGACGTTCGAGGTGGCCCAGTCGCTTGGCCCGCTGGTACGACGCGACCGACGACGGACCGGCGACGACCTGGCTCACCGCCGCAGCCACGAGGGCGGGAACGACGAACGACCCCACACCGCCCGTCGACTCGGCGACGAACATCACCGCGGCGATCGGGGCGCGATAGCCGGCGCCGAGGAACGCGGCCAGACCGAGAATCGGGTAGAGCGCGGTGTCGTTCTGACCGATCGCCGCGCCCACGAACTCGCCGAGGATGACACCGAGGGCGGCGAGAGGGATGAACATTCCGCCGACCCCACCGGCGAACACGGTGGCGGTCGTCGCGGCGAGGCGGAACCCGAAGAGCAAGGCGATGAGCCCGAGACCGCGGTCGTCGACGACCCACGCCATAGCCTCGGTGCCGGGCCCGAGCGTGAGCGGGGCGTCGAAGGCCAGCTCCGCGAGCCAGGCGAGCGCAGCCAGGGCCGCGCCGCCGATCGCGAGACGCGTCATCAGGGGCACCCGGACCGCACCCGACTTCGCCTGCCGGGTGAGCCAGGCGAAGCCGCGCCCGGCCAGACCAGCGGCGATGCCGAGCAGCAGGGCCCCGGCGAGATCGACAAGGTCGACGCCGAGCACGGAGACGTTTCCCTCCTCCTCGAGGAAAACGCTTCCCTCCTGGAAGAAGGGAACCACCGGAGTGGTACCGACGAGGGAGACGAAGGTGGCGTAGCTCGCCGCCGACGCCAGCAGCGACGGGAGCAGCGCCTGTGGGGTGACGTCGTCGCGATAGGGCGCCTCCATCGCGAAGATCACCCCGGTCGCGGGAGCCTTGAACACCGCGGCGACGCCAGCCGCGGCCCCGGCGGTCAAGAGCAGTCGGGCCTCGTCGCGGCGAAGGAGGCCGCCGGCCTTCTCGTGGATCCACAGACCGAGCGAGGAACCGGCGTAGATCGACGGGCCCTCGAGCCCGACCGCACCACCCATGCCGATCGTCGCGACGCCGGCGAGCAGCTTCCCCGGCAGCTCACCGATCGGCAGCCGCGGATGGCGATCGTGGAACACCCGTATGTACTCGTCGGAGGTGGACCCGCTGGTACCCCTTCCCAGGTACCGCAACACGACCTGGGCGACGGCCAGCCCGAGGATCGGCGCCGCCATGAGGTAGGGGAGGCGCTGTTCGAGCAACCAGTCGAGGATCACCGGCTGCGTGATCGCTTCGAACGCGGCAACGACGACCGCGACCATCACGCCGGTGGCGACGGACGCGGCCAGGAGTCGGAGGTCGTGGCCACCGATCGCGGCGGCGAGATACTTCTTCACGCCGTCTCTTCCTACACCCCATCCACCGCCATCACACCGATGGCCGATCGATCAGTCGCCGCGGGCCGCCCGAACCGCGACGTCGACCGCATGCTCGATGTCATCGGCCGCTACGACCGGCACGATCTGGCGTCCGTGGGCCCGGGCACGAAGCTCAGCGGCGACCGCCCGGGGATCGCGCTCCTTGAGCCGCTCGGGCACGTCCACCAACACGTTGCCGATGAGGATCCCGTGCAGACGGGTGCGGTCACCGCGGCGACGGGGATGGATGTACTCGACCGGGCCGGCGAACAACGATCCGGCCTCGGCTCGCAGCGACGGCACCCGCATCCCCCGGGATTCGAGCTCCTCGACGACGCCGAGGAGCACACCGTGCTGCACCCGCGTACGCCGGTCGCAGTAGGGCGAGAGGTCGTCGAGGGAGAGTGGCTCGGTGACCCGCTCGAGCATGGCCAACGCCGGCCGGTACGACGCTCGGGTCTTCCCGCTGCGGGTGCGTTTGATCGCCCGGGCCGACGGACGACCGTCGACCCGGACCGCCTCGAGCATGCGGTGGTCGAGGTACCGGCGGGCGAGCTTCGCGTTGTGGCGGGCCCGCCGAAGGCCCTCGTCCTCGTAGGAATCCTCGCCCACCGAGTCGACGCCGGTACCGGCGCAGGCCACCGCGCGGAGCGCGCCGACGAGAACCTGGTTCTCCTCGATGTCGTAGGCCCTCCGGGTCGATGCGCAGACGTAGACGTCGCGGTTCCCGAGGCTCGACGCCTGGGCGGCGAACGTCTCCGACCACTGGATCGGCCCCCGGAGCTCGCTCAGGCATCGTTCGTTGTTCGCGCCGACGGACGTCTTGAGTCGCCGCAGGGTCTTGGGCATCTCGTCGAGCAGGAGCTCGGCCTCGTCGCAGGTCGCGACGAGGACTCCGACGAGTTGCTCCACCACGTCGGGGGAGAGACCCAGCAGGGCATCGACCGTGGTGGCGGTGTCGAAGGGACGGGCCAGGCGACGCCAGAGCTCCTCGGTCGCGTCGAGCCCCGCCGCGAACGGGTCGATCCGGGGGGTGTTCACACGACCAGCTCGACACCCAGGATGTCGCTGATCGTGCGCTGGGCTTCGAGTTGCTCGGGTGCGTCGAGGTGCTCGGCGACCGTGCGGTAGAGCGTCATTGCCCGGCGTTCCTCCATCCCCTCGAACTGCGGGAGGAAATAGGCGTAGAAGACCTCGTACAGGAGTCGGGACTCGGTGATCCCGTCCCGGGCCCGTCGGGCGGCGTACTTGGCCGCGTCGAGATACACCGCGGGGCCGAGATCGGTGAAGTCGCGCAACCCGAGCAGCCGCTGCACGATCTCGCCTCTGCCCTCCAACAGCTCGCGGTAGGCCGCGTCCGACGGTGAGCCGACCTCGATGAAGGCGAACCGTCGCATCAGGGCGTACGACATCTCGAAGAGTAGGTTCTTGTCGAAGACGTTCATCGTGGCGATGATCCGCCAGTTCGCCGAGACCCGGATGACATCGGTGTCCTCGGGGGCCTCGGCGCCCGACGGCACCAGGGCGAGCGGATGCGGCTGACCCTTGCGCTTGAAGGGCAACACCACCGCGGATCCCGACAGGACCGTGAACAGTTGGCCGAAGGCCCGGTCGAAGTTGGACCGGTTGAGCTCGTCGATGACCAGCCAACGGCCGCTCTCGATGGCCTCCACGAACAGTCCGGGTCGAAAGATCAGACCCTCGGCGGTGGGCTGGAGACCACCGATCGTCTCGAAGGTGGTCCACTCGGTCGTCGCCGTTGTCGGCAGGTAGCCGGTGCAGAACATGGCCTTGCGGGCGACCTCGCTGGCGATGTAGGCGAGGGTCGTCTTGCCGGTCCCTGGCGGGCCGGTCAGGATCACGTGCTTACCGGCGTCGATCGCGGCAACGAGCTGATCGATGACGTGGGCGGGAAAGATCATTCCCGCTTCTTCGGCCGCTGCGTTGAGGTCGTCGCTGGTGAAGGCAGTCACGACGATCCTTTCGGCCGAACCCCGACCGATCTGAGCCCTCAGGATCGGGTATTTCGGCGCCGGACCCGGGGGTGGGGGAGAAAGACCGGCTCGACGCTGTCGATCGGGTGGCGTGCTTCCCGGTCGACGACATAGTCCACGAACCGCTCGTAGGGCTCCTGTCCGACGAGCTCGACCATCTCGTCGCGCAGCGTTCGCCAGACCGGACGATCCTCGGAGAACGCCAGCGGATCGTCGGTGCACCACCAGGCGAACTCCGCGCCGCCCTCGCCCCAGTCGCGGCGCTTCCACTCTCGCAGCAGATACGTCGTGTGACCGTTGTCGTCGGTCCACTCGTCGAAGCGGAGCGGGACCTGCCAGCAGACCTGCGGCTTCCAGTCGAGTGGACGTTCACCGCGGGCGAGGGCGGCCTGGTGGAACGCACATCCGGCGCCGGCGGGGAATCCCGGCCGGTTGAGGAAGATGCAGGCATCGTCGACGGACCGGGTCACCCACTCGCCGTGTTCGTTCTCGAAGATCGCGCCCCCCATCTCGTCGGCTCGATCTCGCAGCTCCCACTCGTCGGGACCGAGCTCGCCGACTCTGTCGATGGTGGCGGTGCGATCGGCCTCGTCGACGAAGTGGGCGCCGTAGGTGCAGCATCCGTGCTCGTACTCGGGTGCCAGCTCGGTGAAGACACCGGGGCAACCCCGACCGTAGATGCAGCCGTAGTTGCTCGTGAGGAACGTGACGTCGAACTGCCACGTGTTCCCGTCGTCATCGTCGAAGGTGACCCATTCATGGAGTCCGGCATCGTCCATCGCCGCGACGGTACCGTCGCCGCCGGCCGATACGGTCTCTTCCGTGGCCGGTGAGTTCGACGAGATAAGAGGCAAGCTCGAGACGATCGCCGAGGAGCTCGCCGACTTGGCGATCGTGCGGCTCCGCGAGTCGATCGATGCCGGCGGAAACGAGCTTCCGGTCGACGAGAAGCGGCTCACCCGGGCCCGGCGGGCAGTCGAGAAGGCGATTCATCTTCTCGACGAACCCGACGATCCGTTTGGCTGATGCCGGCGTCGGAGGTCAGGTCGCGTCGTTGAGGGCGTCGATGAGCCGCCGGACCCCGGCCCAGCTCCGTCGGTCGAACCGGAACGCGATGCGGTGGAGGTCGACATGGTCGTCGTCTCGTCGTTCGGCGTCGGTGGCATCGATCCGTTCGATTTCGCCCTTCTCGACGACATGGGCGAACCGTTCGTTGAGGTCGGCCAGCTCGTCGTCGGGAACGTCGCGGGTGAGCCGCATGACCATCCGGCTGCCGACGAAGCGGATCGAATGGTAGGTGTCGTAGAAGTGGCACACCTCGGCGACCGCCTCGTCGATCGAGTCGGTGACCATGACGAGGGCGAGGTCGTCAGGGGAGATCAGGCCGCCGTCGCGCAGCTCGATCTCGATGAACTCCTTCCAACGCTTCCAGTAGGTGCCGCCGGGTGGGTCGAGCAGCACGATCGGCGCAGGCGTCGACTTGCCGGTCTGGATCAGGGTGAGGAGTTCGAACGCCTCGTCCATCGTGCCGAAACCGCCCGGCAACATCACGAAGGCATGGGACTCCTTCATGAACATCACCTTGCGGGTGAAGAAGTACTTGAAGTTGATGAGCTTCGGGTCGTCGGCGAT
This sequence comes from Actinomycetes bacterium, assembly GCA_024276495.1. Taxonomy (GTDB): domain Bacteria; phylum Actinomycetota; class Acidimicrobiia; order Acidimicrobiales; family Aldehydirespiratoraceae; genus JAJRXC01. The sequence goes on along the minus strand of JAJRXC010000110.1, from coordinate 17,816 downwards.
GACCGGATTCGCGTCGGACTCGAAGGGCAACATGATGTTGACGCCGAAGCTCTTGTCGGCCCCGGCGCCCTCGTGACCGGCTTCCATGATTCCAGGACCGGCCCCGGTGATGATCATCCAGTCGCGGGCCGCGATCGCCGCCGCGAAGTCGCGGGCGCACGTGTAGGCGGGGTCGCCCTCACGGGTTCGGGCGCTGCCGAACACCGTGCACTTGCGAATCCCCTGATACGGCGCGAAGACCCGAAAGGAGTAGCGGAACTCCTTCACCGCAGCGGAGACCAGCTTCAGCTCACCGCGGTCGACCTCCTCGGCCGCGAGGCGCATGGCCGACACCATCATCTCGAAGACGAGGCCCCGTTCGGGAGGGTCGACGACGTCGAGCAGGTCGGCGAGTCGTTGGTCGAGCGCGTCGTCGCCGGTGCGATAGTGGGAGGGGATCTCGATCACCGCGTGACGATAGCGCTCCGTTCCCCCACCTCACCCCGGCACGACGCGGCGCGCCGTCAGGCGCCGGCCACCGGGATGACGACCCGGGTCCGGCGGGTCGTCTCGAGAGGCAACACCGCCGGATCCGGCCGGCCGTAGAGGGTGGTGCGCTGCACCAGCGTGCGCCCGAGCGGTTCGACGACCCGCCGGAAGTCCTCGGCCGTCACACCGGTGCCGTGGTCGGCGCCCGCCGCCCGGGAGATGTTCTCGTCCATGAGGGTGCCACCGAGATCGTTGGCACCGGCGCGCAGCAGCTGGGTGATCGAGCCGAACCCGAGCTTGACCCACGACCCCTGGATGTTGTCGATGCGTCCGCGATAGGCGATCCGGGCCACGGCGTGCATCAACAGCACCTCGCGCCAGGTCGGCCCCCGTCGAGCCATCTTGCGGAGATAGATCGGCGAGGCCATGTGCACGAACGGCAGACCCACGAACTCGGTGAACCCTCCCGTCTCCTCCTGCAACGCCCGGGTGCGAAGGATGTGGCGGGCCCAGTGTTCGGGCCGCTCGACCGATCCGAACATCATGGTGACGTTCGATCCGAGCCCGACCGAATGCGCGACCCGATGGGCCTCCAACCACTCCTCGGTGGTGATCTTGTCGGGGCACAGGATCTCGCGAACGTCGTCGTCGAGGATCTCCGCCGCGGTGCCCGGCAGTGACTGTTGCCCGGCGTCGCGCAGCCGGGTCAGGTAGTCAGCCAGGGGTTCACCGTTGCGTTTCGCGCCCTCGGTGACCTCCAGCGCGGTGAACCCGTGGATGTGCATCCCGGGAACGGCGTCGTGGACGGCCGAGGCGACGTCGATGTAGTAGTCGCCGTCGAAGTCGGGATGGATGCCGCCTTGCAGGCAGACCTCGGTGGCTCCCAGCTCCGCGGCCTCGATGGCCCGATCGGCGATGTCGTCGAGGGACAGCAGGTAGGGCGTTCCCCGCAGGTTGAGGGAGAGCGGACCCTTGGAGAACCCGCAGAATCGGCACTTGAACGTGCACACGTTGGTGTAGTTGATGTTGCGGTTCGCGACCCAGGTGACATCGTCGCCGACGATCTCGGCCCGCAACTCGTCGGCCACTTCGGCGACGGCGACGACTTCGGGGCCACGAGCACGAAACAAGGTGACGATCTCGTCGAACCCGATGTCGGTCCCGCCGATCACCCCCTGGAGGACCTCGCCGACCGCGCCACCCGCTGATGCCCGGCCGGGGACGATCAGCCGCGGATCTCCACCCGCACCCACGTACCACTGGCTCGAGAGCGTGCCGACCAGGTCGAATTCGGCTCCGTCGCCGACCTTGGCCCGTTCCATCGTGCGCTCGGGCCACACCGATCCGGGATCATCTCGAGCGAGGCCGTCGCTGTCGGATCGGTCCATGACCGCGAAGTGCAACGCCTCGTCGATCCAGGTCGGCGCGGCGCGGACATAGCGGGCGTGCGCGGTGAGCCGGGGGGCCAGGGTGTGGCCGGCGGCCTCGGTGACCGCTCGCAGACGGTCGAGGTCGGGCCATGGCCGTTCGGGGGTGACGTGATCGGCGGTCACGGGAGAGACCCCGCCCCAGTCGCTGACCCCGGCGGCCAGGAGATCGCCGAAGTCCTCCGTGAGGTTCGGGGGCGCCTGCACGTGGATCTCGGCGGGAAGGATCACCCGGGCGAGCGCGATCGCGTCGAGATGGTCGCGCCGGGGGCACGGTTCGGCCTGGTGCATCGCCGTTCCGGCCTTGGGAAGGAAGTTCTGGACGATCACCTCCTGCACGTGGCCGTGACGGCGATGGGCGTCGGCGATCGCCTCGAGCGCCGCGATCCGGTCCGCTCGGGTCTCCCCGATGCCCACCAGGATCCCGGTCGTGTAGGGGATGTGCTGCTCGCCGGCCCATTCGAGTGTGGCGAGTCGGCGGTGGGGGGCCTTGTCGGGTGCGCCACGATGACAGTCGAGGTCGTCGCGAAGTGACTCGATCATCATGCCCTGACTGGGCGCGACCCGGCGCAGTCGGCCCAACTCGTCGGCGGTCATCGCTCCGGTGTTCGCGTGGGGGAGGAGCCCGGTCTCGTCGAGGACGAGTTGTGCCATCGCGACCACATGGTCGACGGTGCTCTCGTAACCGTGGCGTCGGAGCCAGTCGAGGGCCACGGGGTAGCGCCGTTCGGGCCGTTCGCCGAGCGTGAACAATGCCTCGTGGCACCCCATCTCGGCCCCGCGGGTGGCGATCTCGAGCACCTCGGCGGGGTCGAGGTACGGCGACTCGAGTCGGGCGGGAGGTCGGGCGAAGGTGCAGTAGCCGCACTTGTCCCGGCACAGCATCGTCAGGGGAATGAACACCTTCGGTGAGTAGGTGACCACCGAGCCGTGGGCCCGATCCCGTATCTCGCGAGCGTGGGCCATCAGCTCGTCGAGTGGCATCGCCGACAGATCAGGACGGGGCATGGGTCGTGTCCTCTGGTTGGGCTCGGCCCGGACCGGGCCGCGAGCTGATTCGGGTGGGGGAGACGGGTTCGTTGCAGGTCGTGCACCAGGGCTGGAGCTCGAGGCGGGTGCCGCAGTCGTCGTGGACCAACTCGGTGGGCGCGCCGTCGTCGCGACACCAGACGTCTCCCCATCGCATCAAGGCGACGAGGGCGGGGGACAGGGCCCGGCCCTTGTCGGTCAGCCGGTACTCGTGGCGGACCGGACGGTCCTGGTAGGGCACCTTTTCGACCACGCCGGCCTCGACGAGGGCGGCCAATCGATCGGTCAGCAGGTTCTTGGCGATCCCCAGGTCACCTTGGATCCGCGAGAAGCGGCGGACGCCGCGAAACACGTCACGAAGGATCAGCAGGGTCCATCGATCGCCGATGACGTCGAGTGTGGCCTGTATCGAGCAGGCATCCGCCTGTGCCGCCTGTGCCTCGTCCGCGCTCGGCATCGGTTGCGCGGTTGCATCGACTCGGGACATCGCCCCGGCACTCTAGGAGCAGTTGGTTTCGATTTGCAACCGACTCGTTCGGGGTGATCAGTTCACGAAGATGTGGGTCGCGTACCAGCCACCGGCGTCGCTGCGCCAAAAGCCGATGCCCATCGCGGTGTACGACGCCCGCGTCATGTTGGTGAAGTGGCCGGGGCTGTTCACCCAGAGCTCGTGCATCTTCACCGCGGCCTCCTCGGGAGAGGCCGAACCGGCGCTCCACCAGGCGATGTTCTCGCCGTACCCCAGATTGCTGTGGGTGAACGCGCCGGTCAGGCTCATTCTCTCGGACCAGGCCCGGGCGTCGAGATCCATCGACGCGAGCCGCACGAGCGGGGCCCGGCCGAGGTCGGCCCGCAGCTCGTTCAAAAGGTTGAACGACATCGCTTCGGCGACCGCCAACTCGACCGCGTCGCCGGCCGTCGAACAGTCGCCACCGGCCGTCAGCGACACCGCCGGACTTCCCGCGTTGCGATACAGGAAGGTCGCGACCTCGCCGCGCGTCACGAACCGAGAGGGCGAGAACGTCGTGGACGAGGTACCGGTCGTGATGCCCTGCCCGACCATCCAGGCGACCGCGTCGGCGAAGAAATCGGAGGGAACGACATCTGAGAAGTTCTCCGTCCCGGCCGCGGGGGCGCCGGCGGCTCGATACAAGAACGCGGCGAGCTCGCCGCGGGTGACGAGGCGATCGGGAGAGAACGTGATCGGAGAGGTTCCGGTGGTGATGTCGCGGGCCACCATCCAGCCGACAGCGTCGGCGAAGAAATCGGAGGGCTCGACGTCGACGAACCCCGATGGGGCGGCGCCGGGTTCTCCGTAGGCCCGATGGATGAAGGTCGCGACCTCCCCGCGGGTCGTCGCGACCCCCGGCGAGAAGCAACCCGGCGATGTCCCCGAGGTGATCCCTTCATCGACCATCCACTGCACCGCTTCGCTGTAGAACTCGTCGGCGGCGACGTCACCGAAACCGGCCACCGCCTCGGCCGGTGCCGGCATCCACAACAAGAGCGCGACGATCAATCCGACTGTCGACCGGCTCCGTCCTCGCATTGCTCACCCTTCGTGGCTCGATCCGCCCTACAGATGTCGTCACGTGGTGATCCAAGCTTTATCACTTGCCGGACCACTTTCGGTGCCATCTCACCCCGACGCCGCGGCGTCGTCGTCGGCGGCCTCGTCGAGACCCCCGGCCGCGGCCAGCGCGCCCGCCAGGAAGGCGGCCCGCTCGTAGACCATGGAGAACCAGTGCTCGGCCGCGGTCTCGTTCCCGGTCAGGGGCGGCCGACCCAGCGACGTCAGCACCGCCCGGACATCGGGCGGATGCGCCAGGCCCGCGATTCGGTCGGGAAGTCGCTCGGGATCACCCCAGAACTCCCGGGGATCGACCTTCGGGGAGATCTTCTTCGATCCGCCCCGCGATCCCGACTTCCCACCCTGCGGGTTCGCGCCGCGACGCGAGCGGTTGCGTTTCCGGCTCCGGCCGGCGTTGCGATCACTCATGAGGTCACGGCCACGTTCTCGTCGTCCAGCTCGCCGTCGACATCGAGCAGCGCGCCGGCATCTATTCCCAACGCCTGTTGGAGTTGGGCGGCGCTCAGATCACCGATGGAGCTCGACTTGGGCAGGGTCAGGTTGGCGATCTGGCGTTTGCCCTCGACGACCTCCTCCACCCGTTCGTCGATCGTGCCCGGACAAACCAGTCGATGACAGATCACCGTGTTCTCCTGACCGATCCGCCACACCCGGTCGCGGGCCTGATCCTCGACCGCCGGATTCCACCAACGGTCATAGAGCACGACATGGTTCGCCGCGGTCAAGTTGAGCCCGGTGCCGCCGGCCTTCAACGACAGCACCATCGCTCCCGCACCCGACGACTTCTGGAACTCGTCGACGAGACGGTCACGAGCCCCCCGGCCCAGACCACCGTGGTAGCACGAGATCGACTTGCCGGTCCGCTCGCTCAGATAGGCCGCGAGCGTCTCGCCCCACGACGCGAAGTGGGTGAAGATCAGCACCTTCTCGTCGGATGCGAAGACGTTGTCGATGATCTCGTTGAGGCGCACGAGCTTGCCCGAACGACCTTCGATCCCCCGGTCGTCCGGGCGGTAGTTGACCGGATGGTTGCAGATCTGTTTCAGGGCGGTGATCGCCGCAAGGACCGCCCCCTTGCGTTCGGGGGTGCCAGGTTCCTTCTCGGTCGTCGACGCGATGAGCGAGTCGATGACGGCCTGGTAGAGACCGATCTGCTCGGGGGTCATCGCGCAATGATCGAGCTCGTCGATCCGGTCGGGGAGCTCGGCGGCGATGGCCGGCTCGGCCTTGGTGCGGCGATAGACCAGGATCCCGTTCAGCGCCCGGAGGGCCTGCTCGCCATCGGCTGCCGCCCGGCCGTTTCCCTTCGCGTCGGGCGTGAGCTGGGCGATGAACTGCGCCCGCGGACCGAGAAGGCCCGGATTCGCCCAATCGAGGATCGCCCAGAGGTCCCCGAGTCCGTTCTCGATCGGCGTACCGGTGAGCGCGATTCTCGTTCGGGCGTCGAGACGGCGAAGCTGCCGGCTGGTCTCGGCCGCCGGGTTCTTGATGGCCTGGGCCTCGTCGATGACGATCTTTCCCCAGTCGAGCTCGCTGAGTTGATCCATGTCGCGCACCGCGGTTCCGTAGGTGGTGATCACGACATCGGCCGCCCGAATCGCGGCGCCCAACGCCGGCCCCTTCGCCCGGTTCGCGCCGTGGTGCACGACGACCTTGAGGTCGGGCACGAAGTTCTTCGCCTCGCTCGCCCAGTTGCCGACCACCGCCGGAGGTGCGATGACCAGGCTGGTGCCCTGCTCACGGCCCGCGTACAGGGCGGCCAGCGCCGTGGGCGTCTTGCCGAGGCCCATGTCGAGGGCCAGACAGCCACCCAACCCGGCCCCGTCGAGAAAGTTCAGCCACGCCAGCGCGTCGGCCTGATAGCTCCGGAGCTCGCCACGGAAACCCTCGGGGCGGGTGTCGGGCGACTCGGGCAACGACTCGACGCTGCGGAGCAACTCGGCGGCCCACCCGTCGCCGACGATGTTGATCCCGCCGGCCAGGGGGGAACCCTCGAGCCCCAGGGCGTGCCGCAACATGTCGGCGCCGGTGAGCCGGGTCTTGTCGGCCCGTTCGGCGAGTGCCGCCGCGGCTTCGGCCAGATCGACCTTGTCGATCTCGATCCATTGACCGCGGGACTTCACCAACGGGCGGGCCTCGGCCGCGAGCTTGGCGATCTCTGCCGCCGTCAGCTCGACCTCGTCGAAGACCGCCGACCATCGCACGTCGGCCAGCTGCTGGGCTCCGACGACGGACTCGTCGGCCTCGGAGGTGAGCCGAAGCGATGCCGTCGCCTTCTGCCGGCGCAGGGCCGGCACCCGCACGTCGAAGCCGGCTGAACGCAAGATGTCACCCGATTCGGTCATCAGGCTCCAGGCCTCGTCCTGGGACAGGATCACCTCGCCCCGACGACGACCACCGAGCCGGAGCAACTCCGGGAACAACCGTTCGAGACGGGCGAGCTGAGCCGCGGTGTGCTTCGCCCGGGTCTTGCTTCCGGTCGTCACGGCCACCTCGACCGGCTCCAGGCTCCCGTTCTCCGTCGGGGCGAGCACGGCGACGTGCCACGCGCCGACCTCATCGGGGGCGTCGAGTTGCACGACGAGCTTCGGTCCGGTGGCACCGACCACCGATTGGCCCCACTGGGCGAGCCGGCGGACCAGCTCACCGCCCGTCTTCGTCGGTGCAAGGAAGGGCTCACCGTCGAGCCGGCACAACGCCGCCTCGGCGACGTCTTGTTTCGTCTTTATCTCCGGTGGCGGGGCCGGCGTCTCGAGTTGGCCGGCCGCGAAGCCGACGATCGCGTCGGTGAGATCGGTCAGGGCCGCGAGGGTGAACTTCTCCTTGTCCTGCTCGCGGCTCCCGAGCATCGCCGCGCCGGGTACCGACGCGACCAGCCCGGACAGCATCTCGTCGTCGACCAGGGCGGGAATCCATCGGACCCGGAACGTCCCGAGATCGGGGGTCGACGGATCCTTGCGTCGACGTTTCTGTTGGACGAGCTGAGGGACGTACCGACCCTGCATCACCATCTCGATCGCGGCCGCGGTGGCGATTCCCATCCATGTGAGGCTCGTCCCGACCCGGTCGTCGTCGGCCGTCGAACCGAGGGGGGCGAGCCACCCGAGGACCTTCGTGATGGGAGCAGAGACGGTCGCGACGCGGCCGTTGCCGGGAATCTTGACGGTGGCCTGCTCGTCCCAGTCGTCGACCACGCCGCCGAGGTCTCGGATTCGCTGCAGGACCTGTTCGTGGGTCTCCGGGCGCCGGCCCGGCCCCGCGGCCCAGGCGACGATCCGACCGTCCGAACGAGAGAGGTGCAGTTGCACCTCACCGACGACCGGGGGAGCAGCCGAGGGGTCGCCGCTGCGTCGGTCGTCGACGGGCGGCTGCAGCTCGTCTTCGTCGGGCTCACCGACCAGTTCGGTCAGGGCGGCGTCGATGCGCCAGCAGTCGGCGTCGAGATCGGCGAGAACGACCGCTCGTTCGGGCCCCCGCACCTCGCGGCGGGCCGCGGCGAGCCGACTCTCGGCCTGGTCGAGCAGACGCCACAGGCTCGCGACCCACGCGTCCTTGCGCTCTGAGAGGTATGCGGCATCCTCTTCGGTCGTACGACCGTCGAGGTGGGCCTGGACCAGATCGTCGAGTTGGCTCGACGTCAGGACCGCCCGTTCGGTGATGGTAACGATGCTCTCCTACGGCAGGCGGAACAGGACGTTCCGGTTCTGGGGGACGCACCTTCGTCACCCGCAGGGAGTGGCGCCTGATGCGGCAGCCGGTGGCGGTTCCGTGTTCCTCACCGGCTCCGTGGTCTGCCTTTCGGCGACAACGGCCTGCCCATGAGTGTATGGCGTCGAACCCGGCACGCCACCGCCGCCGGGTCAGCTCTGCGGTTTGGGCTCCTTGGGAAGTCCGAGCACCATCTCACCGAGGATGTTCCGCTGGATCTGCGACGTGCCGGCGTAGATCGTGCCGGCCCGGGCGTTGTAGAAGGCGCCGAGCCAGGAGGCGGAGCTGTTCGCGGAGCCGGGGAGGTCGCACCAAAACGACGTGTTCGGCGACTTTCCCTCGACGATCATGGCCGCCTCGCCGAGCAGGTCGACGGCGAGCTCGGTGACGCGCTTGTGGTACTCGGACCAGTAGAGCTTGAACATCGACTCGGTCGGGCCGGGGATGCCGCCTTGCAGGAAGTTCGTGAGCGAGCGCTTCCCGAGGTACCCCATGATCTCGACCTCGGTGTGGATGCGGGCGAGACGGTCGCGAAACACCGGATCCCGGTCGAGGCCGCGCTCCTTCGCGAGGCGCATGAGCTTGTCGGCCTCCCCCCGGAACATGATCGGCATGGTGGCGGCGGCTTCGCCTCGTTCGTACCCGAGCAGGGTCATGGCGACCGCCCAGCCGCCGTTGACCTCACCGACGACGTTGTCCTTCGCGGTTCGTGCGTCGGTGAAGAACGTCTCGTTGAACTCCGACTCGCCCGACATCATCATGATCGGCCGGACCTCGACCCCGTCTTGTTCCATCGGGCAGAGCATGAAGCTGATGCCGCGGTGTTTGGGCGCGTCCTGATCGGTGCGGCACAGCACGAAGATCCAGTTCGCGGTCATCCCGGCCGAGGTCCAGATCTTCTGTCCGTTGATCACCCACTCGTCGCCGTCGAGATGGGCGCGACAGCCCAGGCCGGCGAGATCCGATCCCGCATCGGGTTCGGAGTAGCCCTGGCACCAGACGTCGTCGCCGGAGATGATGCGGGGCAAGAAGTGGGCCTTTTGCTCCGGAGTGCCCCAGTGCAAGATGGTGTTCCCGACCATCTGGATGCTGAACCCGTCGTTGAGCCCGCCGGTGGGCACGCCGGCCCGCTGGAACTCCTCGGCCAGGACGACCTGCTCGACCTCGGTCATGCCACCGCCGCCGTACTCGGTCGGCCAGGAGGGCGCCAGGTAGCGGTGATCGGCGAGCGTCGCTCGCCACGCGGTCTGGAAGACCTCCATCTCGTCGCGCGCCATGGCCCCGATGCCTCGCCAGTCGGAGGGGAGCTGCTCGGCGAGGAAGGCCTGGATCTTCTCGCGAAAGCTCTCGGCCTCGGCGCTGTAGGTCGGATCCATCAGTGCATCCCTTCTGCTTTGACGGCGAGCGCCGACAGCAACTCGTCGAAGCTCTTCTCGAACGCGGCGACCCCTTCGTCCTCCAGCAGGCGGGTGACGTCGTCGATTTCGACACCGACGGCGGCGAGATCGGCCATCACCTGGCGCGCCGCCTCGACGTCGGCGTCGATCGTGCGAGCGACGGTGCCGTGGTCTTCGAACGCCTCGAGCGTCGAGTCGGGGAGGGTGTTGACGGTGTCGGGGCCGATCAACTCGTCGACATACAAGGTGTCGGGATAGTCGGGGCTCTTGGTCGACGTGGATGCCCACAGCGGGCGTTGGACCCGAGCGCCGCGGCGGGCGAGCGCCTCCCACCGGGGACCGGTGAAGGTCTGTCGGAAGAGCTCGTAGGCGAGCACACCGTTCGCGACCGCGGCCTTTCCCTTGAGCGCGGTGGCTGCGGGAGACCCGATCGCGTCGAGGCGACGATCGACCTCGACATCGACTCGGCTGATGAAGAACGACGCGACGCTCGAGATGTCGGACAGGTCGCCCTCGGCCCGCTCGAGTCCCCTCAGGTAGGCCTCCATCACGCCGGCGTAGCGCGTCAGGGAGAAGATCAAGGTGACGTTGATCGAGCGCCCCTCCGCGATCATCTGCTCGATCGGCGCCAGACCCTCGGCGGTCGCGGGGATCTTCACGTAGAGGTTGGGTGCGTCGAGGCGGGTGTCGAGGGCACGGGCCGCGGCCTCGGTTCCGGCGCCGTCACGGGCGAGCCCGGGGTCGACTTCGACCGAGACGTAGCCGTCGAGACCGTCGGACTCGTCGTGGACGGGCCGCAGGATCTCCAGTGCCGATCGGATGTCGCTGGTGACCAGTTGCCAGTAGGAGGCTTCGACGTCGAGTCCGTCGCCGATCGCATCGGCGAACTCGGCGTCGTACTCCTCGGATCCCTGGATCGCCTTCTGGAAGATCGACGGGTTCGACGTGAGGCCGCGAACTCCTCGACGAACCCACCCCTCGAGCTCACCGCTGGTGATCCAGCCGCGCCGGATGTTGTCGAGCCAGGGACTCTGACCCTGCTCGGCGAAGAGGTCGTGCAGGCGGGTCATCATTCCTCCGGGCTGGCGGTCGGGGATCAGGGGTTCAGGACTCGAGAAGGGCATGGGCCCGGGCGACGACGGTGTCGGGGCCGATGCCGAGCTCGGCCATGACCGTAGCGCCCGGAGCGGACGCGCCGAAGCGGTCGATCCCGATGATGTCGTCGACCCAGCGGTGCCACCCGATCGTCGCCCCCGCCTCGATCCCGAGCGACGGGAGGTCCGGCCGGATCACCGCCTCGCGAACATCGTCCGGGGCGGCCTCGAACAGCTCCCAACACGGCAGGGAGACGACTCTCGCGGCGATGCCGTCGGCGGCCAGCCGGGCCGCCGCGTCGACACAGACCGCGACCTCGCTGCCGGTGCCGACCAGGGTGATGACCGGGTCGTCGACGTCGTGGAGCACATAGCCGCCACGAGCCACGCCGGCCGCCGATGTGCCCTCGAGCACCGGCACGTTCTGCCGGGTGAGGATCAACGCGGTCGGACCACCGGACTCGATCGCGAGACGCCACGCCGCGGCCGTCTCGTTGGCATCGGCCGGTCGGATGACCCGCAGGCCGGGAATGGCCCGCAACGACGCGATCTGCTCGATCGGCTGATGGGTCGGGCCGTCCTCGCCGACCCCGACCGAGTCGTGGGACCAGATGAAGATCGTGTGCGCCTGCGACAGGGCCGCGAGACGAACCGCGCCCCGCATGTAGTCGGCGAAGACGAGAAATGTGCCGATCACGGGTATCGCGCCGCCGTGGAGCGCCATGCCGTTGGCGATCGCGCCCATCGCGTGCTCGCGAACGCCGAAGTAGATCTGACGTCCGCCGGGGTTGGCCGCGGAGAACACCCCTTCGTCGTCGATCACGGTGCCGGTGTTGCCGGTCAGGTCGGCGCCACCGCCGGTCAGACCGGGGACGAGGGGAACCAGCGCCTGCAGGGCCGCGTTGGACGCCTTGCGGGTGGCGACCGACGTCCCGACTTCGAAGCTCGGCAGCTCGTCGTCCCAGCCGGGAAGCCCCGAGCCGCCCAGTTGCGCCTCGAGGGTCGTGCGGTCGTCGCCGTGCGCGGCGAGCCGCGCCTCCCATGCCTCGCGCTCGGCCCGGCCTCGGGTGCCCCGGATCCGGTACTCCTCGAGGACGTCGGCGGGAACGAAGAAGGTCTCGTCGGGCGGCATTCCCATCCGCGATTTCGTGGCGGCGATCTCCTCGTCGAAGAACGCGTACCCGTGCGCGGCGGGGGTGTCTGCCGAATCGGGTGCCGGCGTGCCGATGATCGTGCGCACGATCATCAGGCTGGGCTTGTCGGTCACGGCCATCGCGGCGCGCAGACCGGCTTCGAGCGCGTCGAGATCCTCACCCACCTCACCGAGCTCCTGCACATGCCACCCGTAGGCGCGGAAGCGGGCGGCCGCGTCGTCGGTCAGCGCGAGCTCGGTGACCCCGTCGATGGTGATGTGGTTGTCGTCGTAGCACAGCACCAGCTTTCCGAGCCCCAGGTGACCGGCGAGCGAGGCGGCCTCGTGACTGACTCCCTCCGACAGGTCGCCGTCGCCGCACATCCCGAACACGTGATGGTCGAACAGATCCGACCCGTAGCGGCTCCGCAGCTGCGCCTCGACGATGGCCATCCCCACCATGTTGGCGACACCCTGCCCGAGCGGCCCCGTGGTGACCTCGATCCCGGCGGTGTGGCCGACCTCGGGATGCCCCGGAGTGGCCGATCCCCACTGGCGGAACGCCTTCAGGTCGTCGAGCGAGAGGCCGAACCCCGCGAGGTGCAGGATCGAGTACTGGATGATCGACGCGTGTCCGCCGGAGAGAACGAACCGGTCGCGGTCGGCCCAGTCGGGCCGTGACGCGTCGTAGTCCATGACCCGGGTGAACAAGACGTGGGCCAGCGGCGCGAGCGCCATCGCCGTTCCCTGGTGGCCCGATCGGGCGGCGTGGGGCGCGTCCATCGCCAGGCCGCGAATGGTGCTGATGGCACGCTCGTCGAAATCGGTCATCGATCCTCCCGGTCGCCGAACCCGACGGACCCTACCCGCGTCGGCCGACGTCGGCCCGGATCGCTCCGGTCACTCCTCGACCGGTGGGAGCAACGTGTACGGAACGGTGAGATGGGGTCCGTGTCCGATCCGGCAACGGGCCTCGATCGAGCCGTAGTCGTCGAACTGCAGCTCGGCCCGGACCAGGCGGTACGTGAACTTTCCCGGCTCGACCTCGAAGGGTTGGACGTTGCGGGCGATCTGCTCCTCACCACGGTGGAAGGTCACTTCGAGCACGCCCTGGCCACCGGCTTCGGCGGGGCAACGCACGATCACGCAGAGGTGCGGCGCCCACACCAGCGGCACCGGTGTGGGGGCCACCGCGCTGAACTGGATGCCCGACAAGTCGATGCGCGTCGACGGACCGGGCACCGACCGGAGATCGATCTCGTCGATGAAGAGGGCCGAGACGATCTCCATCTCGGCCCGGGGTTCGTTGGCCATGGGCGGACGCTATCGCGCGCACACCATCGGGGCCCTGCCGCTTCCTCCCACTACGATGCCGCGGGTGAACGGGACCGCCGCGACCGAGGCCGACGTGCCGACCAAGGAGGCGATCGTCAACGCGGCCCAGCGACTCTTCGCCGAACGCGGGTTCGACGGCACGTCGCTGAACGACATCGCCGGCGTCGTCGGGATCCGTCGGCAGAGCCTGCTGCACCACTTCGCCTCGAAGGAGGCGATGTACCGGGAGGTCTTCGAACGGGCCCTCGCCGAGTGGTACCAGCGAGTCGAGGCCGCGGTGACGCAGTCGTCGGCGAACGGATGGGAACAGGTCGACTTCGTTCTCACCGCCGGGTTCGAGTTTTTCATGGACAACCCCGACTTCGTCCGCATCGTGCGGCGGGAGGCGCTGGCCGAGGAAGGGACCGGCCACATCGAGCTCGGGGTCGCGCTCCAACCTCTTTTCGCCCGGGCCGTCGAGTACTTCGAGCGGGAGATGGACGCCGGCCGGTTCCGGCGCCATGATCCGGAGCAGTTCCTGCTCACCGGCTACGGCGCCCTTCTCTCGTACTTCAGCGATGTCCCGTTCATCGGCGATCTCCTGCTTCGCGACCCGCTCGGGGCCGAGGCGCTCGACGCCCGACTCCGTCACATCCGGGCGCTCTTTCGGGCCGCGCTCGAACCGACGTCGACATGATCGACACGGGGCGGCACGATCCGGGGCCGGCGAGCGCGTAACCTGCCTGGCTGATGCGTCGGTTCTTCCTTCCCGCTGTGGTCCTCGTCGTCGTCATCGTGGCGTCCGTCCTCACCGGCCGGGCCAACGACGCGGCCGACCCCGACGATCCGGAACCCACCGACCCGGTGCCGTCGCTCGGCACGCCGCTGCTCAACGTCCGTCGGGCGCCCGAATGGCTTCGTCAACCCACGAACGACACGATCCTGGCCGGCGCCGTGCGCGGCGCGATCGCCGGCGTCGACGACGCCAACCCCCGGTGTGTGTCGGTGCGACGCGATGGTGAGCCGATCATCGAGATCGACCCGGCCGCGAGCCTCGTCCCCGGGTACCTGCAACGGCTCGCCACCCTCGCGGCGTTCGACACCTTGGGCTCACAGGGGTTCACCACCGACGTCGTGCGTGACTCGGCCGCCGAGATCTCCGAAGGCGTGCTCGGCGGCGACCTGTGGCTGGTGGGCGGCGCCGACCCCGTGTTGAGCACCGACGCCTACATCAGTCGATTCGGCGACGACCGGGCCCGAACCTCCATCGAGGACCTGGCCGAAGCCGTCGTCGCCGCCCTCGCCGAAGACGGGATCACCACGATCGCCGGCTCGGTCGTCGGTGACGACACGAAGTACGAGGGAGGGGAGCGGGTCTACTCCGAAGAGACGTGGACATCGGCCGACGTCGCCTCGAACGTGGTCGGTCCGATTTCGGCGCTCCTGCTCGACAACGGCTTCGACGCCTTCCCCGACGAGGTCGACCCGCCGGCGAACAGCCGGGCCTCGAACCCGGCACGCCACGCCGCCGAACGCTTCACGGATCTCCTCGAAGCCGGGGGGATCGTCGTCGAAGGATCCCCGACCGTCGGCGTCCAACCCGAGGCCGTCAACCGGGAGCCGGTCGCCTCGATCAGTTCCCCGCCGATCATCGACATCGCCCGTCGCGCCCTGCTCGACGGTACGACCGCGGAGATGCTGTTCCGGGAGCTCGCGGTCCGCAGCGGATTCGAGGCCACCCAGGTCGCGGCGCTGCTCACCGTCTCGGCCCAGCTCACCGACGCCGGTGTCATCGAGCCCGGCGAGGTCAACCTCGCGAAGGCCGAGGACGGATCCGGGCTCTCCGGCGACGACCGGAACACCTGCGGCATCCTCGCCGACATCCTCGATCTCGGCGACGACTCGCTCGCGGCGGCGTCGCTTCCGCCGATCGGGCAGGGCCCGCTCGGCGCCTGCGCCCCGGCGGGCCTCGACACGCTCGATGTCCTCGCCTCGGCCCGTGACGACGTGACCGCGATGGCCGGGCGGGCGGTCGCCTCGAACGGCGACGAGCTCGCCTTCGTGGTCATCGTCAACTGGGCGACCGATCCCGACACCGGTGCGGCGGGCCCCGAGTCCGCGTGTGACGGCATCCTGCCCGCGGTCCTCGACGTGATCGCCGATCATCCCGGCGGGCCGGCCCTCGAGCAACTCGAGCCGCTTCCCCCGGTCACCAACTCGTAGCGCCGTGTACGAGTTGCCGATGTTCCCGCTGGAACAGACGGTCCTTCCGACCGCGGCGATTCCCCTGCACATCTTCGAACCGCGGTATCGGGAGTTGGCCCGGGTCGTGACCGCCCGGGCCGAACCGGAGCTCGGCACCGTCATGATCGAACGGGGACGAGAGGTCGGCGGCGCCGACCAACGCGCGTCGACCGGGGTGGTGGCCCGGGTCGTGCGGGCCGACGAGCTCCCCGACGGCCAGTGGGGGATCCTCGCCGTCGCGACCCGCCGCATCCGGGTCGAGGAGTGGCTGACCGACGATCCTTTCCCCCGGGCGATGGTGACCGATTGGCCCGACGTCGACGCCGACACCTGTCGATCGTCGATCGGGCCGGGGGCGAGAAGTCCCCTCGTCGACGCCGTCGCCCGGGTGGCGGCCGTCACGAAACGCCTCGATCCCGGGCGCCCGTCGGTCACCCCCGATCTCTCCGGCGACCCGGCCCTCGCGACCTGGCAAGCCTCGGTCGCGGCGGGGCTCGGGCCGTTCGATTCGATGCGCCTCCTGGAAGAACCGTCGGCGACGAGGCGGCTCGCCGACGCGATCGAGATCATCCGCGAACACGCGGAGTTGCTGGAGGCTCTCGCCGATCAGGCCGGATAGGGTGACGCGATGTCAGAACGCATGGGAGTCGGCGACTTCTTCGACCTGGTGAAGGCCTACGCCAAACAGGAGACCCTCGATCCGCTGAAGGGCGCCGGACGATGGCTCCTCCTCGGCCTCGCCGGCAGTGTCGTGCTGATACTCGGCGGAATCTCCCTCACCCTCGCGCTGTTGCGTTTCCTTCAGGAGGAGACCGGGTCGACGTTCACCGGCAACCTGTCCTGGGTTCCCCACACGCTCACCCTCGTGGCCGTGGTGATCGTCATCGCCCTGCTCGGCTTCCGGATCACGAAGAGGAGCCTGTGATGGCCGCCGACGAAACCGCACCGATCACCCGCGACGACATCGAAGCCGGGCTGCGCTCGGTCGTCGGCGACGCCGAGGAGCGGGCCGAGGCCACCGCGAAGAAGTTGATGCCGGTCGCCATCGGCGCCGGCTTGCTGGTTCTCTACGTCGTCTACCGGGTGGGGCGACGAGTCGGCACGACCAAGTCCACCGTCGTGGAGATTCGGCGGATCTGATGGCCCGAGCCGGCTTCGGGCCCACTTACGTGAAGCGGATGATCCGGATGAACAGCATCCGCAAGGGGCTGCTCGGCGGATCGAGGTTCTGGCTCACCGTGTTCGCGGCCGGGTACGTGGTGCGATGGTCGGGCAGGGTGACCAAACGGGGAGAGATGCCCGTGCGCTTCTCCGAGCCGCTCGCACCCGGCGAGACGCTCCTCGTTCGCCACATCGATCCCCGTCGCGAGTCGGCCTGAGTGCGGGTTCTCCTGCGAAATCCGTCCCGTGAGATCGAGATGGACGGCCCCGTTCAGGTGTCGGTCCTGTTGCGCCGCCTCGACCTCAACCGGGAGTCGCATCTCGTGATCGAGAACGGCGAGCTCGTGCCGAACGACAAGCTGCTCGCGAAGTCCGCCACGGTCGAGATCCGACCGGTGATCTCGGGCGGTTCGTGATGAAGTGCCAGGTGTGCCGTGGCCCTGCCGTGATCGATGTGCGCCGCCACAACGCGAACTTCTGTGCCGAGCACTTCGTCCGGCTCTGCCGCGACCAGACCCGCAAGGCCATCGACCAGTTCTCCATGCTCGCCCCCGATGATCGGGTCCTCGTTGCCGTGAGCGGCGGGAAGGACTCCCTGGCGGTCTGGGACATCCTCCTCGCGCTCGGCTGGAAAGCCGAGGGCTTCTACATCGGGTTGGGCATCGGCGACTACAGCGACCGGTCACACCACCACGCGACCCGTTTCGCGAGCGAGCGGGGGCTGGTGCTGCACGTCGACGACCTCCTTCGCGACCACGGGTTCGACGTCCCCAACGGCAGCCGGGCCGCGAAGCGGGCCCCCTGCTCGGCGTGTGGGCTCTCGAAACGGCACCTCTTCGACGAGGCCGCCCGCCGCGGCGGGTACGACGCGATCGTCACCGGCCACAACCTCGATGACGAGGCCGCCGTGCTCATGGGCAACGTCTTGCACTGGCACACCGACTATCTCGGCCGGCAGCTCCCTCATCTCCCCGCGGCCAACGGGTTCCCGAAGAAGGTGAAGCCGTTGGTGCGCCTCACCGAGCGCGACACCGCCGCGTACTGCGTCCTGCGCGGCATCGACTATCTCGTCGACGAGTGTCCGATGGCGACCGGCAACAAACACCTCTCCTACAAGGCGGCGCTGAACGAGATCGAGCTCGATTCTCCGGGGGCCAAGCACGCCTTCTACTTCGGGTTCCTCGATCGGGCCTCGGATCGTTTCACCCCCGACGAGACCGAGGCCGCGGCCCCGGCCGTGACCCCGTGCAC
>JAJRXC010000109.1 GCA_024276495.1 Actinomycetes bacterium | reverse complement strand
TGAGCCGGGTCCGCCAGTTGTCCTCGGCGTACTCCTCGAGATAGATCGCGCCGGCGATCCCGATGGGGAACGTCATCATCACGATCGCGGCGATGAGAAGGCTGCCCCGGATGCCCTGGGAGACGCCGGCCCGGGCCGGGTCGGACGAAGAGGGCGATCGGAGGAAGTCCCAGAGCCGGCCGGACACGATGTCCCACGACTCGGCGAGCACATCTCCGAACACGGCACCGACCATCGCGAAAGCGAGGACCACCGAGACGAGCAGGAGGGCGGAGAACACCTGACCGCCCACGTCGACGCGGCGCCGGGACCGCAACGCTTCGAGATCGACGACGGTCGCACGGTTCGCCATCAGTAGACCTGCCGGAACCGTCGGACGACCGCGTCGGACAGGACATTGAGCGCCAGGGTCATCACGAAGAGGACCGCGCCGAGGAAGTAGAGGCTCTGGAACGCGAGCCCGGATCCGGCGACCTGGTCGGTGCCCGCGCCCAACGACGCCATCGCCGCGGTGATGGTCTGACCCGGCTCGGTCGGGTCGAGGTTGAAGATGCCGTTGCCCCCGGCGGCGATGAAGACGACCATCGTCTCGCCCGCCGCCCGGGAGATGCCGACGATCGCGGCGGCGGAGATCCCCGACAGGGCCGCCGGGAAGACCACACGCAGCGCAGTCGTGACCTTGCGCCCACCCAGCCCGTAGCTCGCCTCGCGCAACTCCATCGGCACCGCCCTCATCGCGTCCTCCGATATCGACGCCACGATCGGCACGGTGAGGACACCGACCCCGATTCCCGCGGCGAGCAGCGAGAAGATCCCGATGTCACCGAACGTCGGGGCCAGCACCTGCGGGGAGATGAAGCTGATCGCGAACAGTCCGATCACCACGGAGGGGATGCTGGCCAGGATCTCGATCAGGGGTTTGACGATCCCACGGACCCGCGACGAGGCGTACTCCGAGAGGTAGAAGGCCACTCCCAGACCGACCGGTCCGGCGACGGCCATCGCGATCCCGGTGATCCACAGGGTGCCGACGAAGAGGGTGGAGAGGTCGAACTCGCCGGCTCGCGGGAACCAGCCGCGGGCGGTGAGGATTCCCCAGTGGAACTCCTCGTCGGAGACGAACGTCCACGCCTCGGTGAAGATGTTCCAGATGATCAGGATGCTGATGACCACCGACGCGAGCCCGGCCGACAACATCAGGCGGGCGGCGGTGCGGTTCTGGCGCGACCGGGACCGGTCGACGCGGAGGTCGGCGGCGTCGCGCAGCGGGGGAAGGTCGAGGACCATCACCCCCGGACCGAATCCGTCGACCACGACCGTGTCGGCGAGAAGATCCCAGGGGGCTCGCCGACCCGGAGTCCTCCAGGTGACCACCCCGGTGACGACCCAGATGGCGACGCCGGCCCGGAGGTCGACGTCGAGGGCGAGCACCGGGATCCCGTAGAGCAGTCCGAACCGTGCCAGTTGCCGGATGATGATCGTGAGAACCGGGGCGGGTGTCCCGTCGGTCGTCGCGATCCATTGGCCGGTGAGCGACCCCATCGCGGTCTGCCCGGCCGCGAACTGCCATCCGTTCCATGCCGCCATGACGACGAAGGCGATCCAGAAGTTCGACGGTCCGAAGTCGCGGATCGGGCCGGCGACGAAGTACTCGGCCAACGCGACGATCACGGCGACGACCACGAAGACCAGTGGTTCGAGTGCCGCCCCCACCACCCGGCTCGATCGTGTCGGCACGGTCACCGCGGGCAGGGTCACCGGGTCATTCCCATTGGCCGGTGCCGGTCAGCCGGTCGGCCCAGATGGCCTGGGTCCGAGCCTGATCCGCCGGCGCGAGGGCGACGTAGCCGACGGCGGTGACCGCTTCGAGACCGGCGTCGCTGAGCGTGTAGTCGACGAACGCGGCAACCGCGGGTTCGTCGGCCGCGACGGCCGCGTTGACGTAGGTGTACAAGAACCGCGAGATCGGGAACGACGCATCAGCGATCGTCTCGGGGCTGGGGGTCACACACTCGCCGCCGTCGTCGCGGCTGACCTGGAGCATCCTGGCCTCACCGGCATCGGTCGCTTCCTGGGCGAAGGCGTAGCCGACCCAGCCCAGCGAGTAGCGGCTCGAACCGATGCCCTGGAGGATGACCGTGTCGTTGCTGCTGGCGGTGTAGTCGGGCCGGATCGTCGTCGCGAGCTCCCGCGACCCGGGATCGAGCCCGGTCTTCCCCTTCGCCACCGACTCGATCACGATCTCCGTAAACGAGTCATAGGTCCCCGACTCCTCACCCGGCCCGAAGATGTCCAACGCGACATCGTCGAACTCCGACCCACCCCACAGCCCCGTCAACCCGTTCGCGTCAGCCCACGAATCGAACCCGAACGCCTCCTCGGACACCAACGCATACAAATCGTTGAACGACACACAGTCGACCGCATCATTGCCCGCCGACGTGATCACCGAGATGCCGTCGATCCCCCGCCGCAACTCGATGAGCTCCACCCCGTTCGCCGCACAGATCGCCAACTCCTCGTCCTTGTACACCCGCGACGCGTTCGCGATCGGCACCTCACCTGCACAGAACTTCTGCGCTCCGTCACCGGACCCCGGACCCTCCACCGCAATCGCCACACCACCATGAACCGCCCCGAACTCCTCCGCCTGACGCTGCACGATCGGAAACACCGTCGACGACCCCGACACCAGGAACTCACCCACCAACTCACCCGCCGGCACCACTACCGAGTCGACCCCACCCGAACCATCCCCGGCAGCGATGCCGGCGGCGGTGGGCTCGTCGTCGAATCGATCGACGATGCCGGCGACGAGCGCGAACACGGCGAGCAGACCCAACAGAAGGAGCACGCTGCGAACCCGGTCGGACCGGGTCGGTGGAAGGAGATCGGTCACAGGCTGGGCACGCTACGGATCACGTCTGACATCGACTCGACCAACACGTGAACGACACGTTGTGCCCGGGTGAACAGCAGGTGAACGGCGCCGTGGGCGCCGACGAAACCGAGCTGCTACGTTCCGACCGGCTATGACCAGCGCGCCCGCCAGGACCGGCCCGACCGAGATGCCGACGGCAGTCAGAGCGCTCTTCGTCCTGACGCTGATCTACACCTTCCTGGTCGGTGTCTCGCTGCTCGAGGCGGGCATCAAGGTGATGGGCGCCGATACCCAGGAAAATCTCTTCCAGGGGGTCGACAATCCCCTGGCCGGCCTCTTCGTCGGCATTCTCGGCACCGTGCTCGTGCAGTCGTCGTCGGCCAGCACATCGGTGATCGTGGGTCTCGTCGCGTCGGGCGCGCTCGGCGTCGACGCCGCCGTCCCGATGATCATGGGCGCCAACATCGGCACGACGGTCACCAACACCCTCGTGTCGCTGGGCTCGATCCGCCAGTCCGAGGAGTTCCGGCGGGCGTTCGCCGCGGCCACCGTCCACGACTTCTTCAATGTCCTCGCGGTCGCGATCCTGCTGCCGGTGGAGTTGGCGACCGGCTGGTTGTCCGGAGCCGCCGAGTGGATCAGCGAGCAGCTCGTCGGCTCGGCCGGGGTCGAGTACAACAGCCCGATCAAGGCATGGGTGAAGGAACCCGTCGGCTGGCTGAAGGACCTCTACTCGGAACTCGGCGCGAAGGAGAACCTCCTCGGCACGATCATGGTCGCGACCGGCCTGGTGATCGTCCTTCTCGCGTTGACCTTCATCACGAAGAACATGCGGCGCCTGGTGGCCGACCGGATCGAACGGTCGCTCAACGCCGTGCTCGGCAGCGGCGGAGGGTCGGTCGCGATGCTCCTCGGCGTCATCATCACGGTCGCCGTGCAGTCGTCGAGCATCACGACATCGATCATGGTGCCGTTGGCGGCGGCCGGAATCGTGAGCATCCAGAACATCTATCCCGTCACCCTCGGGGCCAACGTGGGCACCACGATCACGGCGCTGCTCGCTGCGCTGGCCGCCGCGATACCCGAGGCGCTCACCATCGGCCTCGTCCACACACTGTTCAACGTCTCTGCGATCGCGATCCTCTACCCGATCACGAAGATCCGCGAGATTCCCATCCGGCTGGCCGAGGCACTGGCCCGGCTGGCCGTGACGCGCCAAGCTCTGGCGGTCTCCTACGTGGTGACCGCGTTCCTCATCGTGCCGCTGGTCGGCGTCGCGATCTTCCGCTGAAAGGCGACCCATCATGGTCATGTCATTTTTTCGTCGGGGCGACGCCGGACTGGAAGCGATCACCGCCCGAACCGTCTCGATGCTGGCCGATGCCCGCCACAGCTTCGACCTCGCGTCGACTGCCCTGTTGAGCGGGGCCGATGTCGCGACCGTCGCCGAGGACGTGCGGGCGACCGACGACCGGATCAACCGGGCCGAGCAGGAGCTCCGGGGCGAGCTCGTCGTCCACGTCTCCGTCCAGGGCAGCGAGGACATCGGCGAGGTCCTCGGCTACACGCTGCTCATCAAGAAGATCGAACGCATCGGTGACCAGGCGAAGAACATCCTCGACCTCGCCGAGGAGGGCGTCGATCTCTCGGGAGCACCCGACGAGAAGGAACTGACCCGTCACCGCCGCACCATCTCCGAGATGATGGGCGAGGCCGCCGACCTGCTGACCGATCACGATCCGCAGCGGGCGACCGCGTTTCGGGAGCGGTCCGACGTCTTGCGCGGTGAGCTCGAAGGAAAGATCCGCGAGTGCATGCACTCCGAGTTGCCCGGCAACGAGGTCGTCCCTCGGGCGATCCTCTACCGGTACTGGAAGCGCATCGTGGCCAACCTCGGCGGCATCGTGACCACGGCGACGGAACCGCTGCAACACCAGGGGTACTTCGACGACGGCGCCACCGACATCGACGACTGAGCCGCCGCTCAGCCTCGGCTGCGACCGGTGACACGATTCTCCCACCGGGCCCCGGGTGGGCACCGAGTGGGCCCCGCCGATGCCCGGTAAAAGGGCCTGGGCGCCGGTAGCTTGCCGCCATGCATCCGTTCCGTTTCGGGATCACCGGCGGTCTGCTCACCGAGCCCCACGAGTTCGTCGAACTCGGGGTCAGAGCCGAGGAGTTGGGTTACCACACCGTGGCGCTGCCCGATCACCTCGACGAGCAGTGCGGCCCCCTCGTCGCACTCACCGCGGTCGCCGCCGCGACGTCTCGTATCCGTCTGGCGACGTTGGTGCTGGCCAACGACTTCCGCAACCCGGCCGTGTTGGCAAAGGAGTTGGCGACGCTCGACCGCTACTCCGGCGGCCGGGTCGAGTGGGGCATCGGGGCCGGCTGGAAGACGACCGACTACGAAAAGGCCGGCATTCCCCACGATCGTGCCGGTGTTCGCATCGCCCGTCTGGCCGAGGCGATCACCGTGATGAAGCAGTGCTTCGCCGACGGCGAGTTCTCCTTCTCCGGAGCCCACTACGACATCGCTTCCCTCGACGGTCTCCCGAAGCCGGTCCAACGCCCGCATCCGAAGCTGATGGTCGCCGGCGGAGGTCCCAAGGTCCTCGGTCTCGCCGCGCGCGAAGCTGACATCGTCGGGATCAACCTGTCACTGGCCGGCGGGGTGATCGACGCGGCGGCCGGATCCTCCGGCGCCCCATCGCGAACCGACGCCAAGATCGCGGCGATCCGGGAGGCGGCGGGCGACCGGTTCGACCGGCTCGAGATCCAGACCCGCATCCACATGGTCCTGCCGACCGACGACCGCGACGCGCTCATCGAGTCGATGGCTCCCGGCTTCGACCTGACCGCAGCCGAGGCCCGGGAGATGCCCCACGTCCTGGTGGGGACGGTCGACGAGATGTGCGACGACATCCGCCGCTGGCGGGACCGTTGGGGGATCTCCTACGCCAGCTGGAGCGCCGACGCGCGCGAGACGATGGCGCCGGTCGTCGAACGCCTCGCCGGTCGATGACGGCCTATGCCGACGCGAAGTGGATCGGGATTCGCACCGGCTCGAGGCCGGGCGAGGACACCTTGACGTAGCAGGTGCGGGCCGGGTCGGCGCAGTCGACGTCGGCACCATCGGCGTTGGTGATGAGTCGGGCCACGACCACGTCGGCCATCGTGAAGCCGACGAGCACCGTCGCGTCGACCGCCCCCGAACAGCTCTCACCGAGCGGGCCCTGGTCGACACATTGCTCGACCGTGACCGACCCTTCGACGGGGAGATCGAACAACTCCAACGAGATCGTCTGCCCGTCGACGAGGTTCTCGTTGGGGGTGACGGTGAGCTCCGGGTCACGGGGCAGCATCGCCGCGCCGTCGTAGAGGAGCGGCACCGTGTTCGCGATTCGGGCCGCCTGGACGATCAACAGGCACCGGTAGGCGGACGTGAAACAATCGATGTCGCCGCCGTTCGCCTGTACGACCCGAAGCGCCGGCACGGTGATCGCGAAATTGCCCTCACCGTCGACCTGGATCGCGCCGACCTGGTTGTCGCCGTAGCAGCTGCCGATTCCGTTGGATCCGCCGATCGGGCATTGTGTGAGATAGGCGACCTCGTCGGGCACGAATCCGGTGCCGGTGACGAGGAGCTCTTGACCGTCGAGCAGCCCCTCGGTCCGGTCGACCTCGATTCGGGGTGGGATCTCTCCGTCGCTCGCCGGATCGAAGAAGATCAGCGCCCTCCCCGACTCGTCGTAGTCGCTGAGGGTGCCGATCCCGATCGAGCAGCCGTCGTCGAGGGTCGCCTGGACACAGTCGAACGTGCCGGTGGCCGCAGCCAGATAACGGTTGACGGTGAACTCCACCTCGAAGTTTCCATCGAGGTCGGTCGTCCCGATCCCGATGTTGCCGAGATCACAGTCGTCCTGACCGACCGTCGGTGTCCGGAAGCGGCACTGCGACCAGCCGACGGTCACTTCGGGATCGAATCCCGAACCCCGCAGGGTGATCGTCTGCCCGTCGACGAGACCGATGTCGGGCGTGGCCGCGACCGGAAGACCGAGCGAGTCGAGACCGTCATAGGAACCGGCGAGCTCGATCGCCACCGGCACCGTCCCGGCGCCACCGTCGCCCGCGTCATCGGCATCGGCATCGGCATCGGCATCGGGGGAACGGTCGGCGCCGATCACGACGGCGGCACCGAGGCCGCCGATCAACGCGAGCAACAGCCCCGCCAGGAGCAGGCGTTGGCGCAGAACACCTGGGGCGCGGTCGGGGCGCCCAGCGGGGAGTGGTGTGGGCGGTTCGGTCATCAGCCGACCGCCTCGAAGTCGATCGGGAGACGTTCGACCTCCTGGGAGTCGGTCTGGACGCGCAGATAGCACCGTCGACCGGCGTCGGCGCAGTCACCCGTCGATCCGTCGCCGATCGAGACTTCGCGACTCACGGTGACGGTCGCCGAGATCGTGTCGTCGACCATCGTTCCGGAGTCGACCGTCTGGCAGGCCGAGCCGCCTTGGGTGTCGACACATTGCTCGATCAGGTAGCTGCCATCGACACCCTGCAGGTCCGTCAGCTCGACCGCGACCACATCACCGTCGACGAGACCGCTGCTCGGGTCGACCCTGAACGAGGGAACGCTCGGTGGCCGGGTGCTCCCATCGAACGTGAGTCGGACCGGGTTGGGGATCAACTCACCGACCACCAGGACCCGACAGCCGTACGGGTCGACCACACAATCGATGGGACCGGCCACACCCTCCACGATCCGGGTCGCCTCGATCGACACGAGGAAGTTGCCCTGCGCATCGACCACGATCTCGCCCGTCGGGTTGCGGGAGAAGCAATCGGGGATCCCGGTCGTGTTCATCACACACTGGGTGATCCGGGCCGTCTCGCCCGGCACGAAATCGGTGCCGGTCACCGTGATGGTGTCACCGTCGCGCAGCCCCGAGCTCGGCTCGACCGTCAGAAACGGGGCGGGCTGCCCCGCGACCGTCGGATCGAAGTAGGTCGAGGTCACCCCGGAACGGTCGTAGTCGGTGACATCGGCCACCGCGATCCCACAACTGTCGACCCCATCGGCGAGCGCGCAGTCCTTCTCCCCGAGGTCGGTTCCGATGAATCGACGGACGACGAACTCGGCGCTCATCGTCCCTTGCTCGTCGATCGTGGCGAGCGCGTAGTTTCCCGCGTCGCAGTTCTGGGCCGACCCGGTCCCGTCGCCGACACCCCAGCACTGCACGATCGCAACCGAGGTGCCGCGGGGGAACCCACTGGCGCTGACCGAGACGTTCTGACCGTCGACGAGGCCGACCGACGGATCGACGACGACCGGGAGGCCGATCGATTCGAGACCGTCGTAGGGCCCCGCGACCTCGATCGCCACGGCCTGCCCGTCGGCGGAGTCGTCGTCGGCCGCCTCGGGAGCGTCGGCCTCGGCGTCGCGGCCCACGAGGACGACCGTCGCCACGCCGAACGCGATCAGGACGGCGATGCCGAGCCATACGCCGAGCCGTGACCGCAGACCGGAGGCTCGATCCTCGGACTCCAGGGAAACCTCGTAGGTTTCGTCGTCCATGCTGACCTCCACCGGCCGGTCGAACTCGAGCAGTCTCCCAGATTCTCGATCGGATTTCCCGGTGTCGCCCGCCGGGGGTCGCGATCGCGGGTGACACGGCGCGGCGGGTGATCGCGACTAAAATGTCGGGATGAGACCTTTCCCCTTGCGGATCGTGCGCGGTCTCGTCGCCGCGGTCGCGCTCTCCCTCGTCGCCGCGGCGTGCGGCGACGACGCGGGCGACACCGAGACAGGCGCCACGACCACCCCACCGGAATCCACGAGCACCGCACCGACCTCGACGGTGACCACGACGGCCGCCGCGCCCCCCACCTCTGCCTCCACCCCAGGCCCCGTTCCCGTTCCCGACGCGGCGCTGCCCGGCGAGGCGTTCATCGCGGCGCCCGCCGAGGGACGTCCCGTGGCCGTCGTCGGCGTTCGCCACGACGACGGCTTGAACGTCCGGGCGATTCCGGGAACCGACGGCGAGATCCTCGCCGAGCTGGCACCGACCTCGAACGATTCGGTCGCGACCGGACGGGCCCGCCTTCTCCCCAGTTCCATCTGGTGGGAGATCACCACCGCAGACGGGACCCTGGGTTGGATCAGTTCGAGATTCACCGCCCAGATCGGCCCGACCACCGACATCACCGCCGCGGTGATCGCCGATCTCGGCACCACCCCGGAGGCGGAGACCATCGCCGAGCTGGGCCTTCTCGTCGCCGAAGCGGTCGACTCCGACCCGGACATACCCACCGACATCGTCATGTCGGTCGACGCCGACGAGACCGGCGACCTCGCCGAGGTGACCTACGACGTCATCGGCCTCGGCGACGACGCGGTCCGAGGCATCCGTGTCCACGTGTTCGGGACACCGTTGGATTCCGGCGAGGGCTTCTCGCTGAAGACGATCGAGGCGACCGACCTGTGCGATCCCGTTCGGGGACCGACCGAACCCGGAGGCATCTGCGCCTGACCCTCAGAGCCGGCGACCGGTCAGGGCGAGAAACCGTTCGACCGTTCCCGCGTCGTCGGCCGGTCGGAGCGGCTCATCGGGAAGCACCCCACCGGCGAGAACCGCATCGGTGTGACCGGCCCAGAAGTCGAGGCACCAGTCGGCGAGATCCTCGGGGATCTCGACCGGCCGGCCGACGGCTTCGCCGATGTCCCAGGCCCGCACGAGGTTCTCGCTCACGCGCTGGGCGACGAGGTCGGCGATCCGGAGGCGGCCATCGGGATGGCGAACCGAACGCTCGACGGCATCGGGTTCGCGAAGAGCGGTGATCGCGGCCATGGCGGTGCCCCGCCACGAGGCGATGGGAGCGGGTCCGAGGACGGCGGCATCGAAGTCGCCGACCTCGCCGAGCGGTTCGCCCGCGATCGACGTGGTGATGTGGGCGTCACCGACGACCACCCACGCGACCGTGGAGACGACCGTCCACTCGTCTCCCGTGGGGAGGTCCCACTCCTGATCGCGCAGGTCCGAGATGGTCTCCCCGAACAGAGCGGCCGCCCGCTGGTACGCCTCGGCCGGCTCGATCACCTCGACGTTCTCGCCTCGGCCGTCGGTGCCATCCCCTATTCCCACTCGATGGTTCCGGGTGGTTTCGACGTGATGTCGTAGGCGACCCGGTTCACGCCGGGGACCTCGTTGATGACCCGGCTGCTCATCGTTTCGAGGACGTCGTAGGGGATGCGGGCCCAGTCGGCGGTCATCGC
Organism: Actinomycetes bacterium; assembly: GCA_024276495.1. GTDB lineage: Bacteria > Actinomycetota > Acidimicrobiia > Acidimicrobiales > Aldehydirespiratoraceae > JAJRXC01. Next base: position 21,523 of record JAJRXC010000109.1, on the reverse strand, counting down.
ATCCTCGCTGGTGACCGCCCGGATGATGATCGGGTAGCCGTAGGTTCGTTCGTCGCCCATCACCCCGACACTGCGGATGTCGGGCAGCACGGCGAACGACTGCCAGATCTCCCGCTCGAGGCCGGCGTTGCGGAGCTCTTCACGCACGATGAAGTCGGCGTGCTGGAGCGTCGCGACCTTGTCCGGGGTCACCTCGCCGATGATGCGGACGCCGAGGCCGGGACCGGGGAACGGCTGGCGCTCGACGATCTCGTCGGGCAGGCCCAGCTCGCGACCGACCTGGCGGACCTCGTCCTTAAACAGGCTGCGCAGCGGTTCGACGAGCGCGAAATCGATGTCGTCGGGCAGACCACCGACGTTGTGGTGGCTCTTGATCGTCGACGCGTGCTCGCTGCCGGACTCGATGACGTCGGGGTAGAGCGTGCCCTGCACGAGGAAGTCGGCCCCCTCGACCTGGGCCTGGGCGTCCTCGAACACCCGGATGAAGAGCTCACCGATCGCTCGACGCTTGGCCTCCGGCTCGGTGATCCCCGCCAACGCGGCGAAGAACCGATCACCGGCCTCCACATGGATCAAGTCGACGCCGAAGTTGCGTTCGAAGGTCTCGATGACCTGTTCGCCCTCGTCGAGCCGCATCAGGCCGGTGTCGACGAACACGCACGTGAGCTGATCGCCGATCGCCTTGTGCACGACCGCCGCGGCGACCGCCGAGTCGACCCCGCCGCTCAGACCGCACAGCGCCCGGTGGTCGCCGACTTGCGCCCGGATCTGTTCGACCGCGGTGTCGATGATCGACGCCATGGTCCAGCGCCCCGTGGACCCGCAACCGACCCGCAGGAACTGCTCGATGACCTGTTGGCCATGTTTGGTGTGCATCACTTCCGGGTGGAACTGCACCCCGTAGAGCCGTTGTTCGCGGTCCTCAAAGGCGGCAACGGGCGCATCGGGGGTCGACGCGATCGCGGCAACGCCGGTGGGAGGCTTCACGATGGCGTCGAAATGGCTCATCCACACGGACTGCTCGCCCGGCGTGCCGCCGAGCAGGATGCTGTCGTCGTTGTCGACGGTCAGCGTCGTGCGGCCGTACTCCCCGCGGTCGGTGCGGTCGACCAGGCCACCGTTTTGACCGGCGATCAACTGGGCGCCGTAGCAGATCCCGAGAATCGGGATTCCGAGGTCGTAGACCCCCGGATCGATGGCGATCGCCCCTTCGGCATGCACGGAGTCGGGCCCGCCGCTGAAGATGATGCCGATCGGTTCGCGTCGGGCGATCTCACCGGCACTGATCGTCGGTGCCACGATCTCGCTGTAGACCCGGGCTTCACGAACCCGCCGGGCGATCAGTTGGGCGTACTGGGCACCGAAGTCGACGACGAGGACGACTTCCTCACTTCCGGGGGCCGCCGCGTTCATCGAATGACCACCTCGACCTTCTGGAAGCCCTTGAGATCGGTGAAACCACAGATCGACATGGCCTCGCGGAGATTGGCGACGACGTCACCCGCCTGGGTGTCGGCGCCGAGCAGCACCGACGCGTCGAGCAGCACCGCGTCGGCGCCACACGCGATCGCCTTGGCGACATCGGCGCCGGTCGAGATGTCGCCTCGGGCGATGAGGTGGCAGTAGACCCCGGTCTCGTCGAGATGACGGACCCGGGCGGCCCGGGCGTCGCCGATCGCGGACGCGAGGGGAACACCGATGCCGAGCTCGGGTTGATCGACACCGACGATCACGCCGGCCGCCCCGGTTCGCATTAGGTGCAGGGCCGCCGAGTAGCTGGTGCAGCCGCCGACCACGACCGGGATGTCGAGCGTGCGGATGAAGGTCTTCAGGTTCAACGCGGTGGGCGATGTGGAGACCACCTCGGCGGAGATGACACCGTCGTGGATCACGAGGACGTCGACCTCGGCCGCGATCGCGTGCGGCGCGAGCTCCTCGGCCCGGGCCGCACTCACGCCGGCCGCGATTCGCACGTCGGCGTCCTTGATCTTCGCTATGTGCGATCCCAGGGCCACGGCATCGGAGTGCTCGGCCCAGACGGCTTCGAGGTCGACCATCCCCAACGCGCCCTGCTCACCGAGCGCCACTGCGTCGGCCGCGGTCACGACCCGGTCGACACCGGCCGCGATGAAGGGGAGATCGAGCCGATAGGCGTCGATTTTCCACGAGAGATCGACATCGTCGATGTCGCGGGCTCGGCGGGTCGGCACGATCGACAGGTCCTGCAGACCGATGCCCCGCCGTGCGCTTTTGCCCCGTCCGATTTCGATCTCGGCCACGCGTACGACCCCTTCGTCGAGCCTGACCGACCAGGTGCAGCCCGGGTGGAAAGAGTGGAGTCTAGCCGCCGAGCAGGGACTTCAGCAGCTGCTTGGCGACCTTCGTGTTCATCTCGTAGGCCGCTTTCGCGCCCTCTTTCGACACCCGGTTGACCAGCCGACCGTCGGTCACGGCGGCCAGGCTGTCGAGACCGGAGAGAGTGGCGTCTCGGGTCGCGTCGGTCGCTCGGTGGCCGAGATCGGTGAGTCCCTTGACGAGCTCGCTGTCGGCGAGCGGGGCGGGCGCGGCCGCGGCGATCAGTCGAAGCGCGTCCTTGGTCAACTCGGCGCTTCCCTCCACGACATCGGCCGCGGTGCGTTCGTTCTCCGTCGACTCGAGCCAGACCTTGACCTGACGGACCAACTCGGGGTGGGTGTCGGCACTGAAGCGGATCTCGGGCACACGACGAGTCTAGAACGCCGGAGCAGACCGGCCCGGCCGACTCAGCCGGGACCGCCGCGAATGGTGTCGTCGGTGCCGGTGGCCACCGCGAGGAGCTGGCGCAACATGGCCCCGGTCGCGCCCCAGACGGTGTCGCCCCGCAGCTCGAAGAAGGTGATCGCCCGGGGAACACCGAAGCGGCGCAGCGGCCAGATCTCCTCTCGCCACACCTCTTCACGAAGGAGCTCCGACAGGGCCACATGACGCACCGACTCCACTTCGGCCGGGGACGGCACCAGCTCGGGGCGTCGATCGGTGACCGCGACGAAGGGCGTGACGAGGGTCCGGGACCCGACGGTCACGAAGCGGTCGAGCACGCCCACCGGTTCGACCACCGACGCGTCGAGGCCCACCTCTTCCTCGGCCTCTCGGATGGCCGTCGCCCACAGATCGGCGTCGCTCTCGTCCTTGCGACCCCCGGGGAAGGCGACCTCGTGGGCGTGAAGACGCAGCTTCGGCGAGCGGCGGGTCAACACGACATGGGCCTGACCGGCCTCCTCGTAGAGGAGGCACAACACCGCGCTGTCGCGGGTGTTGTCCGGCACGGGTCCGACGATCCGGCCGACACGGTGACGTCGCAGCGAGTCGACCACCCGGTCGAGATCGACGCGACGTTCGGCCTCGCTCAGCGCGGTCCACGGAGGTGGGCCGCCGAGCTCGGCGCCGACCGGCCGGGGAATCCGTTGGGGCCCGCCGCGGCCGGGAGGAATCGGCGCCAACGGAGCTGTCTCCTCCGGCCACCGATCCGTCGGCGAGGTGGGGTCGCTCAGGATTCGTCCTCGATCAACGAGCGCAGGAGGTCGGGCAGGCCGCCGGTCTTGAGGTTGCTCATCACCCGACCGGGCGGCGTCTCCCCGGTTTCCCATTCCTCCCACTGACTCAGCAGCTTCTTCGGGTCGGGAGGCGGTCGATCCATGTTCGGGAGGCTATCCAGTCATGTCGAGTTGAGTGCGAAGCGCACCGAGGGCGCGATCGTCCCAACCGTTCCACAGGCCGACGATGACGATCCCGTCGTCAGTGGTGCGAGCGACGGCGAACGCGCCACCCCAGTTCGTCTCGCCCCGCACGTAGGAGAGGTCGGCGTCGACGATCAGTTCTCCGTTGACCCATTCGGCCAGTTCCTCGTCGCTCGCGATCGAGATCTCCGACAAGACGACGATCGAGAAGACGAGATCCTCGACGAACACGTCACCGGCGACTCCCCGCCCGTAGGGACGCTCCTGGGCCGACGTGAGCCAGTCGCGCCACGGATCCCCGCGGTACGAACCGCTCAGGTCGTAGACGAAGCCGTATTCGAACTCCGGAGACAGCAGCGCCGCGTTCTCATCGGTGTAGTCCGACGCCTCCGACCCATCGGCGCCGGGCGCCGTGGTGGCCGGCCCCGGATCGCCGAAGAATCCGGGATCCTCCGCCGGACCGAACCCTGAGCCCGAGCCGAATCCGGGTCCGAACGAGCCACCGAACGGCGACGAGCCGAACCCGGCTCCGAACGCGAACGGATCCTCGAAGAACTCGGCGAACGCGTCGACGGTCTCCGCCAGCGCGTCGGCCTCGATGCTGCGAAGGGCATCGAGCATGAGGGTCGAACCGGTTCGCAGCGGGGAGATGAACCACCGGCCGTCGACCTCGCGAACGACGATGCCCGGCGCCGACATCGACTGCAGGTTGGCGAAGGCGCCGCCGGTCAATGCCTCAAGCCCGGCCATCTCGGCCATGTCCGATGCACAGAACTCGTCGGTCTGGACGCCGAAACCGTCGTCGAACGTCGTGGTCACGCACTCACCATCGGCGATGATCTCCACCGTCTGGCCCTCGGTGTCGAACCAGATCCGGCTCCGGTCCCCGGAGTAGACGACCTCGACCGTCGTACCCGGACCGCTCGCCTCGAACGCGAACGAGTCGATGACGACGGTCGCGAGACGGCCATCGGATTCGCTGGTCAACTGGAGGTCGCTGACATCCCAGCGCCATCCGTCACGTCGGGCCTCGGCCAGCAGATCGTCGACCTCGGACTGGGCGTCGTCGAGGAAGAGCGGCGCGTAGTCGTAGAGGGCGGCCGCCTCCTCGGGATCGAGCATGCCGATCATGCTCGCGAGATCGACACCGGTCATCGCGCCGACGAACAGCTCGATCGCTCGCTCCGGGCTGTCGCCGCCGATCGCGTCCGGACGCTCGTTGCCGGGCAACGGCTGGTCAAGGGCGATCCGGGCGTTCTCGGCGACGGAGTACCACAAGCTGAGGTACCAGCGCCCGTCGCGTTGAACGGCGACGATGGGGTACTCGGTGGGCTCGATCCGGGTGGAGTTCGATTCGACGACGGCGAGCGTCTCGGCGTCGATCCGGTCGGTGATCAGGGATCCGAACGGGAACTCGGCGCCGTTGACCGTCGCGGAGACGCGGCCGCCGTCGAGGAACAGCTGGGCCACCCCCGGTCGCACCTCGGTCATGTCGATCTCGATGTCGCGGAAGTCGAGGTCGATCCCGCCGATGGACCGGAGGTCGAGATCATCGGAGAAGACTTCGAGCCGGATCAGCTCGTCGACGACGTCGAATCCCGCGTCGATCATCGTCTCGCGTTCGGTCGGTTCGACGAACTCGGCAGCGCCGACGAGGTCCTCGTTCGTGAGCGCATCGAGGACGCCTTCGAGCGCGCCCTGCGGTGTGGCCGCCCCGCCGTCCGCGGCACCGGCGTTGATCGCCAGATAGCCACCACCGCCGATGAGGGCCGCCGCCGCGCCCAGGGCGAGGACCCGTCCGACCCAACGGGGGCCGCGGGGCGGGGACGCCTCGACCGGGCCGGTGGTGACGGTCGTGGGGATCGGCCGGGCCGGGGGCGGGGGCAGGGCCGACCCCGCTCCGGCGGGCGGGACCGGCGGTGGGGAGAGGGGGGTCGAGGAGTCGGGCGTGGGCGGTACCGCCCCCGGCTGGGAGGGGCCGCTGCCCTCGGGGGGTTGCCATGCGTTGTCACCGGTGTGGTCCGACATCAGCGTCCTTCCGCCGAGTTCTGTGGCCTCATGAGTAGCAGGCCGGCGAGTGTGGTTGCGATCAATCCTGCGGCGACGCCGAGTCCGGCCCCCCACCGACTCTCGAGGGGAGAGCGGAGAACCGCGAACCAGGCGAGCCCCATCAGCGGTCCGATCGGCAGAACGAAGCCGCCCGTGAGTCGTTTTCGGTGCCAGCCGGCGGCGAGGGCGGCGGCCGCGGCGAGCACCGGGACGAGATACCAGCTCACGAGGGTGGCGACCTCCGCCCATCCGACGAGGAGATCGAGGGCGCCGGCCGTCGACAGCAGCTCGATGGTCGACCGGTCGACGCGGCCGCTGCGGGCCCAGGGCGCCAGCAGCGAGACCGCGGCGATCACTGCGACCGACGCCGGCATCCATGGGTCGATGCGCCGAACGATACGCATCTGCCCGAGGTTAGTGGTCGGTGGCGCGAGCCGGACGCGACACGGCCCGAGACGAAGTCCCGGGCCGTGCAGTTCCTGGATCTCTGAGCAGTTGTTCGCGTATGGCGCGATCCACCGCTCAGAAAAGGAGGAGGGGGAGGGGTGGGGGGGCTTACATCATGCCGCCCATGCCACCCATGCCGCCCATCGGATCGCCGCCACCCATCGGCATGGCCGGGGTCTCCTCGGGCTTGTCGGCGACGATGGCCTCCGTGGTGAGCAGCAGGCCCGCGATCGACGCCGCGTTCTGCAACGCGGCCCGGGTCACCTTGACCGGGTCGATGACACCGGCCTCGATGAGGTCGACCATCTCGCCGGTGGCGGCGTTGAATCCGGTGGAACCGGACTCGGCCTCGACCCGCTGGACGATGACGGCACCTTCGTGGCCGGCGTTGGCCGCGATGAGCTTCGTGGGAGCCTCGAGGGCCGACTCGATGATGCGAGCGCCGGTGGCCTCGTCACCTTCGAGCGTGTCGATGATCGCCGCAACCGCGGAACGGGACCGCAGCAAGGCGGTGCCGCCACCCGCGACGATCCCCTCTTCGATCGCAGCCCGCGTCGCCGACAGGGCGTCTTCGATGCGGTGCTTCTTCTCCTTGAGCTCCACCTCGGTGGCCGCGCCGACCTGGACGACGGCGACGCCGCCGGCCAGCTTGGCGAGACGCTCCTGGAGCTTCTCCCGGTCCCAGTCCGAGTCGGTGTTCTCGATCTCGGCCTTGATCTGATTGACCCGACCCTCGACGTCCTCGGCCGTACCGCCACCTTCGATGATGGTGGTGTCGTCCTTGGTCACGACGATCTTGCGGGCGGTACCCAGCAGCGACATGTCGGCCGAATCGAGCTTGAGCCCGACCTCTTCGGCGATGACCTGACCGCCGGTGAGGATCGCCATGTCCTGCAGCATCGCCTTGCGGCGCTCACCGAAGCCGGGGGCCTTGACCGACGCCGAGCTGAACGTGCCGCGAATCTTGTTGACGACGAGGGTTGCCAGCGCTTCGCCTTCGATGTCCTCGGCCACGATCAACAGCGGCTTGCCCGACTGCATGACCTTCTCGAGCACGGGCAGCAGGTCGGCCACGTTCGAGATCTTGCCCTGGTTGAACAAGATGTAGGGCTCCTCGAGCACCGCTTCCTGCCGCTCGGGGTCGGTGACGAAGTAGGGCGACAGATAGCCCTTGTCGAACTGCATGCCCTCGACGAAGTCGAGATCCATGCCGAACGTGTTGGACTCCTCGACGGTGACCACTCCGTCCTTGCCGACCTTGTCGATCGCGTCGGCGATGACACTGCCGATCGCGGGATCCGCGGCAGAGATGGACGCCACCTGGGCGATCTTGTCCTTGCTGTCGTCGACCTGCACGGCCTGGGCGGCCAGATCGTCGACCGCGGCGGCGACCGCCTTCTCGATGCCCCGCTTGAGGCTCATCGGGTTGGCACCGGCCGCGACGTTGCGAAGACCTTCCCGCACGAGCGCCTGCGCCAGCACGGTGGCCGTGGTGGTGCCGTCACCCGCGATGTCGTTGGTCTTGGTCGCCACCTCCTTCACCAGCTGGGCACCCATGTTCTCGAAGCTGTCCTCCAGCTCGACCTCACGAGCGATGGACACGCCGTCGTTGGTGATGGTGGGGGCGCCGAACTTCTTGTCGAGCACCACGTTGCGGCCCTTCGGGCCGAGGGTGACCTTCACCGCGTCGGCGAGCTTGTTGACGCCCGCCTCGAGACCGCGGCGGGCCTCTTCGTTGAACTTCAGGATCTTTGCCATGTGTGGTTTCCTCAGCCGATCTTGGCGAGCACGTCGCGGGCATTGAGGATGAGGAGCTCTTCACCCTCGACGGTGATTTCGGTGCCGCCGTACTTGCTGTAGACGACGGTGTCGCCGACGGCGACGTCGACCGGGATGATCTCGCCGGTCTGGTCGGAACGACGGCCGGGACCCACCGCGAGGACTTCACCCTGCTGGGGCTTCTCCTGGGCCGTGTCGGGGATGACAAGGCCACTGGCGGTGGTGGACTCCGCTTCGTTGGAACGGACCACAATGCGGTCCTCGAGGGGCTGCAGATTCATTTGATCCTCCGAGATCAGTCGTTAGCACTCGCGTAGCGAGAGTGCTAACGATAGAACCCGGTCACGGAGTGGACAACTACGAGGACCGGAGAATTTTCGAGATTCTCCCCGGCACCGCATCCGGGGCGCGATCGAACGGTCGCGTGGATCAGTGGCCGGGAAGCCGCAGGGACGGGTCGGCACCGGCCGCGAGACTCGACGGCCCGTCGGCGCGCAGGCGCCACCACCCGACCGCCGCGACCATCGCCGCGTTGTCGGTGCACATCGCTTGGCTGGGCAGAAACGCCCGAAGACCGTCGTCGCGGCACGCCGCGGCCATCTTCTCTCGCAGCCGGGAGTTCGCGGCGACGCCGCCGGACAGGCACATCCCGGAGGCTCCGTGTTCGCGGGCGGCTCGACGGGCCTTGGTGACCAGGACATCGGCGACCGCCTCCTGAAACGATGCCGCGACGTCGGCCGCGGGCGTCTCGGGGAACTTCCGGACGTGGTTGACGACCGCGGTCTTCACCCCACTGAACGAGAAGTTCCAGCCGTCGTTGACCATCGCCCGGGGAAAGGCGATGGCCGCCGGGTCGCCTTCGACGCTGAGACGATCGATCTCCGGACCGCCGGGATAGCCGAGGTCCAACAGGCGCGCGACCTTGTCGAACGCCTCGCCGGCAGCATCGTCGACGGTCGACCCCAGCACGCGATAACGCAGATGGTCCTCCATGAGGATCAACATGGTGTGGCCCCCCGACACGAGGAGGACGACGAGCGGCATCTCGAGGTCGGGTTCTTCGAGGAACGCCGCGTAGAGGTGGGCCTCGAGATGGTTGACGGCCACGAAGGGGACATCCCACACCAGCGCCATCGCCTTCGCCGTGGAGACCCCCACGAGCAACGCCCCGACCAGTCCGGGGCCGTGGGTCGCGGCCACGGCCTCGATGTCACGCCCCTCCAGGCCGGCCCGGTCGAGCGCCTCGTCGACCACCGGGATGATCGTCTCGACATGGGCCCGACTCGCGACCTCCGGAACCACCCCGCCGTACTTCGCGTGGATCTCCACCTGACTCGACACGACGTTCGACCATACGTGGACACCGCCGGTGACGACCGCCGCGGCCGTCTCGTCGCAGCTCGTCTCGATGCCGAGGATGACGTCGGCTCCGATGTCGGCGCTCATGAGCGGGTTCCCGTCGCCTCGTCGCGCGCCGCGGCGGCGACCCGGTCGATCCTGGCGCCGGCCTCGGCCCCGCCGAGGTCGTGAAGCCACATCACGACCGCATCGTCGGCCGGAGCCGAGTAGTAGCCACGGCGCAACCCCACCGGCCGGAACCCGAAACGCCCGTAGAGGCGCTGGGCCCGCAGGTGCGACGCACGCACCTCGAGGGTCGCGGCCCGCGAACCGTGCCGTCGGGCCTCCCGGAGCAGGGCGACGAGAAGCCGCGACGCGATCCCCTCACCCTGGCGCGCCGGGTCGACGGCCACCGTGGTGACGTGGACCTCGTCGAGGACGAACAGGAGCCCGGCGTGACCCACCAGGGTCTCGTCGTCGATCGCGACGAGATGGAAGCGATCGGGCGATGCCAACTCGTTTCGCCAGGTCGTCGCCGACCACGGATTCGCATAGACGGACCGGTCGATGGTCCGCACCGCGTCGATGTGACGACCAGCCATCGGATCGAGCCTCACGACGGCCATCAGGATCCCTCCCACTTCGCCACCGCATCGGGGCGGCGAAGATACAGCGGCTTCACCTCGTCGGGCCGAACGGCCGATCCCGGACGCCCCGCCGCGACCCGCAGGACGTCGTCGGGCAGGGGAAACGAGGTCTCGGCCCCACCCACGGCGAGACCCCGGGCCGAGAAGACGGCCGAGTGGGCGACCGCACCGTCACCGACGACCCGGAGACCCGGGCGACCCGCCAGGGACTCGGCGAGGGCCTGAGGTGTGGACACGGCCGGTTCACTCCCGGCCGATCGCGTCTCGGCGCCAGGGAAGGCCGCATGGAAGACCTCACCACGACGGGCGTCGATCGCGACCACCAGATCGTCGTCGCCGCGCGTGCCGTGGGCGACCGTCTCGAGCGAGGTGACCGTGAGCATCGACACCCCGAGCGTGTGGGCCATCGCCCGGGCCGTGGAGATCCCCACTCGCAGACCGGTGTAGAGCCCGGGCCCGATGTCGACCGCGACCAGCTCGATGTCGTCGAGCACGGCACCGGCCTGATCGACGACGAAGCGGATCTGGGGAATCAGTGACTCGGCGTGGCGGCGGGGGCGAGCCGAGAACGTCGACGCCCGAATCTCGTCGACCGTGCCGATCGCGCAACCCACCCGGGCCGTCGCCGATTCGATCGCCAGGATCAGGGGCCCGCTCACGCGGCGAGCCAGTCGCCGACCGCGGCCCGGATGTCGCCGAATCGCCCGGCCCAGGTGTCGCCGACCATGTCGCACCCGATCAGCCGATCGTCGTCGCCCGGGCCGAAGGTGATCTCGATCCGGAGCCGTTGCACGGGCAGCGCCGCCTCGATGCGGTCGCCCCACTCGATCACCGTGACACCGTCGTCGAGCAGCTCCGACAAGGCGAGGTCCTCCGCTTCGGCCGGGGAGTCGAGCCGGTACACGTCGAGGTGGTTCACGACGAGGCGCCCCTCGTAGCGGTTGGCGAGGGTGAAGGTCGGGCTCGTCACCGCGACGTCGACGCCGAGGGCCGCACAAAGTCCCTGGGTGAACGCGGTCTTGCCCGCGCCGAGATCGCCGACGAGCACGAGCAGGTCGCCGTCACGCAGCTCGGCGGCGAGGGCCGCCGCGAACGCCTTCGTGGCCGCGACGGATGTGGTCGTCGCCCGCAGGTGCAGAGCCGTGTTCACCCTTCGATGCTAGCCACCGACTCCCGGACGGCCTGTTCCACCGCGATGACGGCCATGAACCGCACGTCGTCGACGTCCGCGTGCACCTCCCCGGTTGCGGCCGCGACGAACGCATCGCCGTCCGCGCGCGTGTGGGGCGGCACGATGGCGCGGGCCAGGCCGTCGTGGGCACCCTCGGCGAGCAGCCGGCACTCGACCTTGTCGAGTGCCGCGTTGGTGACCACCACCCCGATCGTCGTGTTGATCCCGGTCTCGGACCGCTGCGGCCAGTCACCGAAGGACCCGTCGGCCACCGCGGCCACGGTGGCGCCGTCGTCGATGTCACCGGCCGCGTTCGTCGCCACGATCGCGGTCACGACCAGTTCGGCACGGCGAACCACTGCGATCCCCAACCCGCCCGGCCGGACGTGGGTCGGGCCCCGCCAGTTCCCCACCGTCGCCCCGGTTCCCGCTCCGACCGCCCCCGTCGCGGGACAGTCGGTGGCGTGCTCCGCCGCGTGACGGCCGGCCGCGGCCCCGGGGCGAACGCGCGAGTCGCCGACCCCCAGGTCGTAGAGGGCCAGGCCGACGACGATCGGAATCGGACCGTGGGCGGTCGAGAAGCCCCGTTGCTGTTGCTCGAGGACCTCCATGACCCCGTCGGCCGCGGCGAGCCCGAACGCCGACCCGCCGGCGAGGACGACGGCGTCGATCGAGGGGACCAGGCGGGTCGGGTCGAGCAGGGCGAACTCCCGGCTGGCCGGTGCGCCACCCCGCACCTCGCCGGAAGCCACCGAGTCGGGCGGGAGGAGAACGACGGTGCATCCGGTCCGGGCGACCTCGTCGGTCCAATGGCCGACCCCGACTCCCGCGACACCGAGCTCCACGGTCCGCACGCTACTCGCGGGGCACGGCGCCGGATCGCGACCCGGCGCCGGTCTCGACCAGCTCGTCGACGGCGCGGTCGTAACGTTCGGTCACGTTCGACCAGTCGTGACGCCACATCGCCGCGGCCAGGCCCTTCGTTTGTTCTCGCCGCACGTGGAGCTGTTCGATCGTGTGCCGCAGGGCCGAGCCCAGTCGTCCCGGCTCGTGGAGCACCGCCTCGTGGTAGCGGCTCGGCATCGTCTCCGGGTACGCGAGGCGGCGGGGAAGCACCGGAACGGCGCCGGCCGCGGTCGCCTCGACGACGGCGATGCCGAAGAACTCGTTTCGGGCGGCCGACACGACGATGTCGCTGTCGCCGAGCAGCGTCTCGTAGTCGGCGCGGGATCGGTGCCCGCGGGCGACGACGCGTGGCCCGAGCCGGTCGAGGAGCGGGTTGATCGTCTCGGCCTCCCCGCCGGTGTCGTCACCGACGACCGCGGCCCGAAAGTCGACTCCTTCGTCGGCCAGTCGGACGAGGGCCCGCACGACCGCATCCACGTCCTTGTCGTGATGCCAGCGTTGGTTCGACAACACCAGCGGGGGCGACCCCCGGCGCCGGGTGACGGCACCACGCCACGGATCGAGCGAGACCCCCACCGGTTGCACCCGCGTCTTCGCCGCGACCGCACCGAGCCGGTCTCGGTGGTCGTGGTCGGGAACGGCGGCGAGGAACCCGGTCAGCGCGCCGAGCACGTCGTCGCGGTGAAACGCCGAGTTGCACCAGACCCGGTCGGCGACCAGCAGGTTGTTCCACGTCGTCCATGCGAGTCCCTGGTCGAGCGCCTCACCGGGCCGACGCGGATAGGTCAACTGGTTCTCGTGGAGGTAGAGAACGACCGGCACCGCGGTGAGCTCCCGGCGGGTCAGGGCGAGGAGGACCGAGAGGTCGATCATGTCGGAGGCGACGATGATGTCGGGCCGGTCCGCGGAACGGGCCCGCTCGAGCACGATCGGGGCCAGGGTCGCCGCCGCGCCTCGCATCCGCCAGCGCCAGGCCTGCGGCTCGAGGGTGAGGAGCTCGATGTGGTGCCGGCTGTGGTCTCTCCATCCTTCGGCCCAGGCCCGGTGCGATCCACCGAAGAAGGTCTCGATCAGCAGAACCCGCATATCGACGCCCGAGTCGGTGATCAGTCGCGAACGGATCGGATGATCCGGGCGCCGAGGTCGGTGAGTACTTCGTAGCCGATCGTGCCGAGCCGCCCGGCGATCTCCTCGACCGGGATCGCGTCGTTCCCCTGGGCGCCGATCAAGACGACCTCGTCTCCGAGCGCCACCTCGTCGTCGACCCCGATCATCGTCTGGTCCATGGTGACGACACCGAGCATCGGCGCCCGCTTCCCGCGGACGAGCACTTCGACCCCGGCCGCCGGGGACGAGCGGCGGACGCCGTCGGCGTAGCCGATGTCGATCGTCGCGACGCGCGTCGGTCGATCGGCGAAGAACCGACGTCCGTAGGAGACGCTCTCTGCGGCGGCGACGGTTCGCAGCGCGGTCACGTTGGCGCACAACCGCAGGGCGGGCTCGAGCTCCACCCGTCCGGCCAGGTCGGGCGAGGGGAGGACGCCGTAGACGGCGATCCCGACCCGGACGAGGTCGCGGTGGGCTTCGGGGTGGGTGAGCACCCCGGCCGAGTTGCAGAGATGGTGCAGGAGACCGTTGTGACCTGCGGCGGCGATCCCGGCGACACCGTCGTCGAACCGGGCGATCTGCACGGCGGTGAAGTCGTCTTCGGGGTCGTCGGCGACCGCGAAGTGGGTCCACACACCCTCGAGCACGAGACCGGGCGTCGCCGCCACCTGGTCGGCCAGCGCGGGGCCGTCGCTCGGTTCCGCACCCATGCGGTGCATTCCCGTGTCGAGCAGGAGATGCACCGGCACCCGGTCCCGGGCCGTCACGAGCCCACCGAGGGTCGCCACGCCTTCGGGCGTGGCGACCGTGGGCCGCAGGCCGGCGGGTCGGCCAGGCCACGCCGCACGCAGGGCATCGGGATCGGGTTCCGACAAGAGGAGCACCGGTGTCGATCGGTCGATGCCGGAGTCGGCCAGCATCGTCGCCTCGGCCGGCGTCGCCACCGCCAGCCAGCCCGCACCCCCTTCGATGGCCGCCGCCGCCACCTCGGCCGCGCCGTGGCCGTATCCGTCGGCCTTGACCACCGCGCACAGCGTGGCGGCCGGCGCGGCCGCACCCAGCCGGGCGACGTTGCGGCGAACGGCACCGAGGTCGACCTCGGACCTCGCGGTCATCGGCGTCGGGTCCGTAGGGCGGAGAGCTCGACGCGGAGCCGATCGGCGACCTCTCCGGCAACGAGGCCCGCGCCGAGGTGGCGGCCGGCGGTGCCGTGGACCTGCGCCGCGAGGGTCGCCGCGTCGAACGGGTCGAGGCCGCGGGCGACCAGCGCGACGATGCATCCGGCCAGCACGTCACCGGTCCCCGCGCCGGCGAGCGCGGCGGTGCCCGATGCCACGACCCGGACCTGGCCGTCGCGAGCCGCGACGATCGTCGTTGGCCCCTTGCGCACCACGGTGACCCGGTGGGAGGTGGCGAAGGCACGCGTCGCCGCGATCCGATCGGCGGCCGGTTCGCCTCCGAGCCGATCCCATTCGCCGTCGTGCGGGGTGAGCACGGTGGGTGCGACACGAGTCGAGAGGTGTGACACGACGAACCTCTGGAGCGCATCACCGTCCACCACCAACGGACGATCGATGGCGAGGGCCGCGGCCATCGAGTCGGGCTCGACGGGGCCGAGGCCCGGCCCGATGAGCACGGCCCGCACGCGGTCGTCGAGGTCGGCGAACGCCGCATCGGCCCAATCGGTCGTCGGCAGCGGCATCCCGACCGCCTCGACCGGCCCTTCATCGCCCCGCGCCCCCGGCATCGCGAGTTGCACGATGCCGGCCCCGCTTCGTTGGGCGGCCCGGGCGGCGAGCGCGGCGGCGCCGGTCATGCCCGGCGAACCACCGACGACACGAACCCCTGACCGCCATTTGTGGTCATCGGCCCGACGATGCGGAAGCCACCTCGCGACATCGTCGTCGGTCACCAGGTGGGTGTCGACGGGTCCCGGATCGAGGCCGATGTCGGCGACCTCGACGATGCCGGCCGAGGACCGGCCCGGCTCGAACAACAGCCCGGGCTTGAGGGCGACGAAGGTGATGGTTCGATCGGCGGGGAGCGGATCGCCGAGGTGCGCACCGGTGAGGCCGTCGACCCCGGAGGGGATGTCGACGGCGAGCACCGGGACACCCGGCCCGACGGACGGGGCGAGATAGGGGCGTCGGAGCCCGCTGCCGAACGCCGCGTCGACGACGAGGTCGGCGACAAGCGGGGCCGACGGCGCGTCGAGCGCCTCGACGACTGCGACGCGCACGCCTCGGCGGCGCAGATGCCCCGCCGCGATCCGGCCGTCGGCGCCGTTGTTGCCCGGCCCGGCCAAGATGACGACCCGTCGGCCGTAGGAACCTCCGAGCATGCGCAGCGCGACCCGCGCGACCGAGCGGCCGGCCCGGTCGATGAGCTCCTCGACCGGCTCCGACGCGGCCGCGTCGATCTCCGCCATCCGGGCGGGGGTGACGATCGCGATCACGCCGAGAGGGCGACGACCGTCGCCTGGGCGAGATGATCGGTGTGGCTGATGGTCAACAGGAACCGCGCCGCGCCGGCCCGTTGCGCCACGACGAGGGCGTCACCGTGGAGCTGCAGCTCGGGGCGGCCGTCGTCGTGCTTCACGACCTCGATGTCGACGAAGTTCATGGCCCCGAGACCGAGACCGAGCGATTTCAATGTCGCTTCCTTCGCCGCGAAGCGGGCGGCAAGACGGGCGGTCGGGTCGGCGGCCTGGTCGGCGTAGGCCCGTTCGGCCGCGCCGAACAACCGGTCGGCCACGCCGGGGGTGCGGGCCAGCACCACCCGAAAACGATCGATGTCGACCAGGTCCGTACCGATGCCGAGCATCCCCGGACCCTACCGGGCGCCGTCGGTCGGGTCGGGCGGAACACTCAGCCGATCCGCCAGCGATCAGCCAGGGCGTTGATCGGGAGGGTGAGGAGATCACCGACGTCTTGATCACCGAGGAGGTCCTCGCGGAAGGTCTCCTCCGTCTCCACCACCGCGTCGCGCAGCGCCGAGTAGCGGTTGCGGTAACCCTGCAGGACGCCGCGGGCCGCCGCGGGCGAGAGCGAGTCGGCGAACCGCACCTGGAGCAGGGTGAGCCCGGTCGTGACGTTGTCCTTCAACTCGGGGACGATCACCACGGAGCGGCCATCGCTTCGGCCACGGGCCACGAACACCTTCCGTTCGAGCGCGACCTGGTGCTTCGTGCCCCGCAGGGTGGGAGAGCGGTCGGTGCGCGAGGGGATGTTGCGGCTGATGCCGCCACGGTCGACGACGACCGCGGTCGGCTCGCCCACTCCCTGCTCGTCGAGACCCTCGACGCGGTATCGGGTGTGGCCGAGCACCTCGGCAACGGCCGGGTCGAGGTCGGCGAGGGTGCGCAGCGAGGCGTAGCTGAGTCGGTCACGCGGGGCGCCGGCCTCGAGGGCGGCCCGGGCGAGGGCGGCCTCGAGCAGGGTCTCGTCGGACCGGGAGATCCCCACCGTGACGGTCTTGGCCTGATGTTTGATCGCGTCGATGGGCCGGGTCAGTTCCTCGATCCCCACGGTGAGCGCCGCCACGAGATCATCGAGCACGACCGCCGGCGTGCCGACCTTGCCGTACTCGATCTGGTACGCCTCCAGCGGACTCGATCCCAGCGCGAAGCGCAGCAGCGACGCGATCCTCACCGCGGTGCCCGCTTCGAGGTGACCGTTGAGCTCCCCGGTGCGGATGCGGTCGAAGAACGCGCCGGCGGTGCGTTCGAGCGTGGGCGCGACCAGGCCGAGGGCCTGCTCGCCGGTGATGTCCGAGCGGATCGCGACCTGTTCGATCGCGCTGCGGGCTTCTCGCATCGGCATCGCCTGGGCATCGATGGCGAGGGCGACCTCGTAGCCGAAGAGGTGACCGACCATCGCCGACAAGATGAAGCCGAGGCGGGAGTCGACGGCGGGGACCGGCAGGACCGCGAGGGCGGCATCGAAGCGGCCCTCGCCCTCGTCGGCGATCACGATCGGCGCCGCCTTGTGGGCCCGGAAGATCGCGACCTCCTTCGCGACATCGTCGGCGGTCGAACCGGACAGGCCGGCCGCGCACACGAGGATCAGCGGCTCGGACGACAAGTCGATGTGCTTTTTGTCCTCGGTGCTGTCGGCGGCGATCGACTTGTAGCAGAGCTCCGAGAGCTTGATCCTGACCTCGCGAGCGGCAATGCGGTTCGAACCGTTCCCGACCAGCGCCCAGTAGCGGCGGCTGGGTGCGAATCGTCGAGCCGCGTCGCCGATGACGTCGCGGCGCCCGATCACCGTCTCCATCGCCGCCGGAATCGTCTCGATCGCGGCGAGCAGCGACTGGCGGTCGGCGGCCCCGGCATCCCCCAGCAGCTCGTCGGCGATGGCGATGGCCAGCAGCAACCCGGCCGCGATCTGGGAGTAGAAGGCCTTGGTCGACGCGACGCTCATCTCCACGTCGCGCCCGTCGGAGGTGTAGAGCACCCCATCGGCCCGGTCGGTGAGGTCGCTCCCGCGGCGGTTGACGATGGCGATGACCCGGGCCCCGCGGTTGCGCACGATGTCGACCGTGCGGTTGGTGTCGGTCGTCGTTCCGGACTGGCTCACCGCGACAACGAGGGTGTCGCTCATGTCGGCTCGCAGCCCGAAGCCCGAGAGCTCCGTGGCGAGCATCGCCTCGACCGCGATCTCCCCGTCGGGGAGCAACACGTCGAGCGTCGCGGCCAGGCTCTGACCGGCCACCGCCGCCGTTCCCTGACCGATCACGAGCACCCGGCGGATCGTGCCGTCGCGCAGATGTTCGCGCACGTCGACGGGGACTATCTCCGGGCCGAGCCCGACCGTCGGACCGTTGTCGCCATCGACGATCTTGCCGCGGAGCGTCTTGCGAAACGACGTCGGTGCCTCGCCGATCTCCTTGAGCAGGTAGTGGGGGCTGTCGCCTCGATCGATGTCGCGGGTGGTGATTCGCGCGATCGCCACGTCGTCGTCGGTGACGGGGAGGTCGGTGCCGTCGTAGGCCTTGCGGAGGATGCCGCGAAGCGAACCGGCGTGTTCGGCGTCGAGCTCGATGATCTGACCCCGGCTGGCGTTGGGGTTCTCGGGGTTGCCGGGCGTCTCGCCGTCCATGCGGACGTACTGGCTGGTCTCCTCGATCACCCCGTACGGTTCGCTGGCGACGACATAGGCGTCTTCGGCAAGACCGACGTAGAGCGCCTGACCACTGCCTCGGAGGGCGAGCTGAAGCCGGCCCGGCGCGGTCGCGGTGGATGCACCGATGGCGACGGACCCCTCGAAGGTGGCGACCGTACGGCGGAACGCCTCGGCCGACGCCAACCCTTCGTCGAGCCGGCGACTCATCAGCGCCGGGATGACCTTGGCATCGGTCGTGATCCCGGGCGTGATGGTGACGCCCTCCTGGGCGACGAGGTCCGCGAAGTTGTCGACGTCGCCGTTGAGCGCGCCGATCACGTAGGGCCCGTCGGTGTCGACGAGGTCGCTGTTGAGCGGGTGGGCGTTGGGTTCGCTGATGATCCCGATCGAGGCCCAGCGGGTGTGGCCGAGCACGAGGGCCCGGGCCGTCTCGTTGGCCAGGGCTGCGGCGAGCAGCGGGTCGGTCGCGAACGCTGCTCGGATCACAGCCGTGTTGTCGCCGAGCTCACCGATCTCCGCCGCGGTCTTGTGGACGATGCTGAGGACGCCATCGACGAGCCGCACGCTGCCCGAACCGAAGTTCGCGTCGCCGGACCGCTCGGCGACCGCCGCAGCGATGACCGGGTCGTCGAGGTCGAGCGCGTGGTCGCTGATCAAGATGTGGAGGCCGGCGGAGTCGCGGCCCCGCACCTCGAGCCGGTCGATCGCGGAGAGGGCCTGGTGGACCGACAGGAACGCCTCGATGGCAGCCCCGGATGGCGAGTCGCCGGCCAGTCGAGCGACCGCGTCGGCCGCTCGCAGCCGATCCCGGGTGAGCGCCCACACCCCGTCACGAACCCGGATGAGCTCGTGGTTGCGCCGCTCGAGCTCGGCAGTGCCGAGCGCGGGCCCGTTCTCCATCGCGGTCTCGATCGCCTCGACGGCCACCTGGATCTCGCCGCAGTGGTGGGCCAGCGCCGGCGCGATGGTGGCATCGGAGAGCAACCGGCGAACCCCGGGCACTCCACGCAGCAGCGCGTCGACCGTTGCCAGCTCGTCGGCCGCCGTTCGTAGGGCGGCGGTGAGGTCGCCGGTGTCGTGGAGGGTCGCGGCGAGGCCGGCGACGGGGTCGAGGATCTGCCCGATGTCGGGTGTGGCCCGGGTCGAGGGGCGGCGTACGACGGCGATGATCCCGCACATGGTTCCTCCACGGGTCGAGAGGGGTCCGTTCCCTCGGCACCCGGCGAAGGCAGTCTATGACCGGATTCGGCGGAGGTCCGACGACACGGTGGAGGGCCGACTTCCCCGCGGCGCTCCGGCCTGTCGCCCGGTCGTCCAGCAGCGGTCGCGGCGGCGGGCTACCGTGTTCGACGGCGGCGACTGGGGGAGCTCGATCGTGAGGAAGCTCTGCATCGTCGTTTCGTTGGCGTTGGTGGCTCCCTCGGCGGGCCTGACCGCCGGGCCGTCGGTGGCCGCCGCGGGAGCCTAGATGTGCAGCCGGCTGGCGTGGGAGGGCTTCGACGGGTCCGTCGACCAGATCTGGGTGGCCGACGCCGACGGCACCAACCGCGTCGAGATCTCGTCCGCCGGCCCGGACCCCGACCCCATCGCGAATCGCAGACCGGCGTGGTCGCCCGACGGTTCCCGCATCGCCTGGGACGGCCTCGACGGCGCCACCTATCAGGTCTGGGTCGCCGACCCCGACGGCACCAACCGCATCGAGATCTCCACCGGCGACCCGGACCCCGACCCCGTCAGCAACCTCTCTCCGGCGTGGTCGCCCGACGGCACCCGCATCGCCTGGGCCGGCTTCATCGATCTCACCTTCGAGATCTGGGTGGCCGATGCCGACGGCAGCGACCGCATCGAGATCTCGAGCGTCGGCCCGGACCCCGACCCGGTCTCCAATCGCAACCCGGAGTGGTCGCCCGACGGCACCCGCATCGCCTGGGAGGGCAACGACGGCACCGCGAGGCGGGTGTATGTCAGCGATGCCGACGGCAGCGACCGGATCGAGATCTCCAGCGTCGGCCAGGGCAGCGACCCGACCGACAACTCCGAGCCGACCTGGTCGCCCGACGGCACCCGCATCGCCTGGTGGGGTCTCGGTCAGACGGCTCTTCAAGTGTGGGTGGCCGATGCCGACGGCACCAACCGGATCGAGGTCTCCACCGTCGACCCGGGCTCCGGCCCGACCAGCGGATTCTCCCCTGCGTGGTCACCGGACGGCACCCGCATCGCCTGGGTCGGGTCGAGCGGCCCGACCGAGCAGATCTGGGTGAGCGATGCCGACGGGACGAACCGCATGGACATCTCCACCGTCGGCGCGGGACCCGACCCGACCTCGAATCGCAGACCGGCGTGGTCGGCCGACGGCACCCGCGTCGCGTGGGACGGCGACGACGGCACGACGAGGCAGGTGTACGCCGCCAACGCCGACGGCACCGACCGCATCCAGGTGTCCACCGTCGACCCGGGGTCCGATCCGACCATCAACGGAAGAGCCGATTGGCGGCGTTGGCGTAGCGATTTGTCGGTGACGACGACGGCGTCGGGTTTCGAGGTCGGTAGGACGGCGACCGCGACCACGACGGTCACCAACACCGGCCCGTGCCCATCGGCGAGCATCGTCGTCACCGGTTTGACGTTGCCGTGTGTCACCTCGCCGTCGGTATCGGCCACCGCCGGTTCGGTGACCGGGTCGACCTGGACCATCGCCTCGCTCGCCGCCGGCGCCGCCGCGACCGCGACCATCACCGGCACCGCCGCGAGCGGCGCGTGCACCTCACCGTTGGCGCTGACCGCGGCGCCGGCCGTGACCGGCGCGTCCGACGCGACCCTGGGCGCCAACGTCTGCCCCACCAGCACCACCGGCTTCACCGACACCGCCGCCTCGTTCGCCACCACCGACATCGCCTGCATCTTCGGACTCGGCATCACCACCGGCACCAGCCCCACCACCTACACACCCGCCGACAACGTCACCCGCGAACAAATGGCCGCCTTCCTCGCCCGCCTCTGGCGATCCCTCGGCAAAACCTGCCCCACCGGCCCCACCGGCTTCACCGACACCACCACCTCCTTCGCCGCGGCCGACATCGCCTGCATCTTCGGACTCGGCATCACCACCGGCACCAGCCCCACCACCTACACACCCGCCGACAACGTCACCCGCGAACAAATGGCCGCCTTCCTCGCCCGCCTCTGGCGCATCGCCTGATCCCGGCGGCGGCCGTCACGACCTCGGCGCCCCCCACATCG